>JAFULQ010000015.1 GCA_017473265.1 Erysipelotrichaceae bacterium
AAGCGCATCCAAAAATACTATTTAAGTTTAGATAACAAACAGCAATCTTATGCGATGGCCTAAGAAAAGATGCCTTACATTGCGTAAGGCATCCAATATCTTTATTTATTTCCACTGTCTACTTGACAGGGAGCTGATCAAACTAAAGAGCTTCAATCTTATTTTTCAACAACACCAATTAAATCATGAACTTTTGCTTTCATTATCTTAACATTCACAAACTCACCCAATTGTAATGGTGTTTCACTTTTAAATAATACCAATCCATCAATACCATCAGGTGCACTATACATACTACGTCCTCTATACATATGTGTTAATCCATCTACAGATTCTACTAATACTTCTAAAGTTTGTCCAACAAGTTTTTCCGCATTTTCTTGTGCAATCTTTTCTTGTTCTTCCATTAAAATACGTAAACGACGTTGCATCGTCTTTTCAGACACTCTAGGCTTCATATCATAAGAAGCAGTATCTTCTTCCAAAGAATATGTAAATGCTCCTAAACGGTCCCATTTCACCTCTTTAATAAACTCCATCAAGTCATTAAAGTCCGCTTGTGTTTCCTTAGGAAAACCAACAATCATAGTTGTACGCAATACACTATGTTCAAATGTACTACGAATTAAATTGATTGTATGCTTAATTTCTTCAATTGTTCCTCTACGATTCATAAGTTGTAACATACGATCATTACCATATTGAACCGGAATATCAAAGTAAGGCAATACCTTCTTCAATTGTTTCATACCCACAACCAATTCATCATCAATTTCATCTGGATACATATATAACACACGAATCCAATGGAAACCTTCAATCTTATCCAATTCTTGTAATAATTCCAATAAACGACGTTTACCATATTTTTCAATACCATAACGAGTCGTATCTTGAGCAATGATATTTAATTCCTTAACACCTTTAGCCGCCAACATCTTCGCTTCTTCAATAATCGCTTCAAAATCATAACTTACATAATCATGACGAATCAAAGGAATTGCACAATAACTACAACGATTCGAACAACCCTCCGCAATCTTTAAATACGCCATCCAAGGTTGACTCGTTAACATGCGAGGCATCTTACAACCCACAAAAGGAACATCCATTTCCTCTTGTAAAATTGCTTCCAATTGAGGATATTCATCAATCGTAATGAAACGATCCACTTCAGGTAATTGTTCAATCAAATCATCACGATAACGCTGAGACAAACAACCCAAAACAAACAACTTCTTACACTTATCTTGCTTATATTCTGCCATTTCTAAAATCGTATTAATAGACTCTTCTTTCGCACTATTAATAAATCCACAAGTATTTACAAACAAATAATCTGCATCTTGAGGATGATTCGTAAACTCAAAACCATTATGTTTTAATAAACCCATAACACGTTCACTATCAACTAAATTTTTACTACAACCCAATGAAATAAATCCAACCTTCATATACTATCCTCTTTTCTTCAAAAATGACAACTTCGTTTCTGATACAACTACAGCACCAAAAATACAAGCAAATCCTATAAACATTTTAACAGTTACAATTTCATGATACAACAATACAGAGAATAAAACTCCAAATACCGCTTCTAAAGATAACAATAAAGAAGCTGTAGACGCATCTGTACCCTGTTGTCCATAGTTTTGTAATAATGTACCCACAGCACTCGCAAACACACCAAGTAAAAATACACTCACCCAACTATTAAATTGCATACTTGAAATACCACTAGTCATAAATACAACCATCCAAGACAACACCATACATGTAGCTAACTGTAAGGTTGTCATCACCATTGGATTTTTCCCTCTAGCAAATTTCGCAATCGCTACAATTTGTAAAGCATAAAACACACTAGAAACCAATGTCCAAAAATCACCAAAACCAATAGTCAACGTTTGCGTTAATGATACCATTCCAATACCAAAAATACACATAAATGCCGCCACAAAAGAATATACATCTGGACGATGTTTATCCACAATCCAATAAACAAACGGAACTAAAACACAATACGTAGCTGTTAAAAACGCATTTTTACCAGGCGTAGTATCTGTAATACCCACCGTTTGTACAAAGAAACCTAAAAATAAGATGATGCCAATGCCAATACCAACTACTAAATCATGCTTACTCATTTTCATCAAATCTTTATAACAAAACAACACCATAAAAATAGTACCAATTGTAAAACGTAATGCCAATAAATATGACACACTAATCACATCCGTTACGTTTTTCATCATCACAAAAGAACTACCCCAAATAATTGTAGATACTAATAGTGCTGCTTTATGTAAACTAAACTTCATACTTTCACCCCACAAAAAAAGCTAGAATGCTTGGGTATTATACCACAAAATCTAGCTTATACAAACTTATCCTTTAGAAAAGAAATCATGTTCATCTAATATATGATTTTCAACCACCATAACAATACGTTGCTTATCATGAAGAGGTTTTGAAATATCCATATTAATAATTAAAGAACTAAAACGTTCCTCACGCAATCCAATAACATTAATACCATAACGCTTACGCAAATCCAACTCTAAGATATTCTTACCAATCCAAGGCTTTGGAACATTCATCTCTACAACACTATAATCATTATCCACACTAATTAAATCAACCAAATCCCCACTAATAAGATTTTTCGCAATTCTTTGTCCCATTTCCCTTTCAGGCAAAACTACTTCATCAGCACCCATCTTCAACAAGATTTCTTTATGTCTGCGACTCTTAGCTTTTACAATCACATAAGGAACCCCTAAATCTTTCACATTCATTAAAGCAATAATCGTATCTTCTAAATGATTAGAACTTGCTATAATTGCCACATCACACTCACCAACACCCAACTCTTTCAATTGACCAAAATTGGTAAAGTCAACACAAGCGGTTTGTTCAATGGTACGAGATACATTCTCAACATTTTCCATATCAATGTCCAACGCAATAACATCACAATCATATTGCGCTAATGTTTTCGCAACAGAAGCACCAAATCTTCCTAAACCTAATACTGCATATTGTTTCTTTTCCATAAACATTCCTTTCTAGCCAATCATAATATCCGCCTTCGGATAATGAATTTGTTGATGAATTGGCTTTTCTTTACGTAATAATGATAAATAAATAGATAATGGACCCGTACGTCCTACATACATCAACACAATAATAACCATTTTAGAAACACTCGATAATTGAGAAGTAATACCAACACTTAAACCAACCGTACCAATTGCACTCACAATCTCAAATAAAGAATCCAAAGCATCAAATGGTTCTACAACCAAGAAAATAAATAAAGCAATAATAATTAAAGTCATATACAACGATAATAAGAAATAAGCCTTACGAATGACATCCCTACCAATCGTACGATGTGCAAGAACAATCCCATCATCATTTACATGTGACTGTATTGCATACATAAATAGGATTAAGAACGTGGTAACCTTAATACCACCAGCCGTACCACCAGGAGCCCCACCTATTAACATAAAAAACAACATAAAGAACTTCGTCGCTGGATGTAAAAACGCAAAATTCACTGTTGAAAAACCAGCTGTACGTAATGTTACCGATTGAAATACACTCACCATAACTTTATCCATAAAAGACATATCACCTATAGTATTTGGATTTTGATATTCTAACACTAAGAATAAAACAGTTCCTACAACAAGCAATACTCCTGTTAACTTTAATACCATTTTCGTATGTAAAGACAATCTAACTTTTCTATGTATATTCTTTAATTGCTCTTGAAGTTCAAACCACACAGCATAACCAATACCACCAGCAATAATTAAAAACATAACCGTAAAATTAACAATTGGATTTGTGGCATAATCTAACAAACTAACTGTACCCAAAATATCCAAACCTGCATTACAAAAAGCAGAAACGGCATGGAAAATACCATAATATATACCTTTTAATCCAAATTCAGGCACAAAAACAATAGATACTAAAATAGCACCAATCACTTCAAACACTGCTGTATAACTAACTACACGCTTCAAATAGCCACTCATATCCGCAATACTTGATTGATTAACCGCTTCTTGAATCAAACGCTTTTCTTTTAAACTAATTTTACTACGCTTAATTAATACCAAAACAAATGATAGTACAGATATTAAACTCAAACCACCAATTTGAATCAACACCAATATCACCAATTCACCAAATAAAGAATATTGACCAACAATAGGCACAGTAACCAAACCCGTTACACACACCGAAGTCGTCGCCATAAACAAATGATCCAAAAAGGAAATAGGCTCACCTATATTCGATATTGGCAAAGATAACAAGATTGCACCAACTAATATCGTGAATATAAATCCCAACGTAATCAAACGAACAGGACGCATTTTTTTAATAATATCATCAATTTTCATCAAACCATCCTACCCTTTAACTTTCATAGTTCTTAACATATCTTTCTCATCTTGACTTACTCTATTAGACTCAATCATCTTCTGAATCGCTTTATTATAAGTCCAAGCATCAATTTGAGCAAATAACAAATAATCCAAAGTTCGTTTTGGATACTTAATATAAGCAATTGAAATTGCCCAAGCCACAGCCATCTTTACATAATAACCATCATGATTAACATCATCAAACATCTTATAACACAATTCAATATATTCATCATTCAAATAATACGATAAAAGCATAACCACTACAAAGCGAACCGTAAATACATGATCAGAATGAACTTTTGTTATCATCCACTTCCACACTTCATCTGGATACATATTTACAAACTTCAATGTCGAAACAAACAAATCACAAGTAGCCCAATTATCAATTTTAGGAAGATAATTTTCAATATAAGATAAACGTGTTTCTATATCCACTTTACTATACCCAATAATCATCCCCTGCAACAAAACTTCTTCATAACTATCATCATTGATTTGATTTATACATTCTATGCCATATTCTTTAGCACAACGTTTTGCAATCTTGCGTAACTCAGGTGTACGTATTCCTAGATTATTATCCATTCCAGGAATCAAATTCGCATGAAATTTGCGATACTCTTCATCTATTAACGAATACAACTTTTCTTTCAATTCCATACGTATCACCTAGACTTATTATACATTAATTTAATGACTCAGTGTAAAAACTACGTAAAAAAAGAGAATCATCAAGATTCTCTTTTAAAATTAACCTCTTAAAGTAACTGTTTCACCATTAGGTCCTGGTGTTTCTTTTAAGTAAGCAACAATCGCATCACGTTGTTCTTTCTTACAAGGTTTACAAGGAGCAGTTGCATTCACATCACCTGTAACTAAAGCTTCAGCCATACCAGAACATCCAGCATAACCACATCCACCACAGTTATATCCAGGTAATAATCCTGTAACTTCTTCAATTCTTGCATCTACTTGTACTTCAAATACTTTTGAAGCAACACCCAAAACTAAACCTAAAGCACCACCAATTACTAAAGTAACTAAAATTGCACTTAACATCGTTTTGTCTCCTTCTATTATTCATTATGACTTGGATGATGACCACAACTTGTGATATGACATCCACTACAAGAACTCTCGATTTCCTCACAGCCCTCAGGTTTTGGCGTATTCTTGTTTAGGTAATATAGTAACGCATAAACAGAACCCAAACCACCAAGCACTAAAACTAAACCGATCGCTTGCATCTTAAATCAATCCAGCCAATCCGCCGAACGCTAAAGCCATTAAACCAGCAGTAATTAAAGCTAATGGGTTACCTAAGAAAGCCTTAGGAGTTTTCGTATTCATATCTAAACGTTCACGAATTGTTGAGAAGATATAAAGAACTAACATAAACCCAACAGAAACACCAACACTGTTTACTAATGTTTCAACAATAGTATATTTCTTAGTGATATTTTCTAATGCTACAGCTAATACTGCACAGTTTGTTGTAATTAAAGGAAGGAAGATACCCAAACTCTTATAAAGAGATGGTGAGAACTTCTTCAAGAATAATTCTGTAAATTGTACGAAACATGCAATTACAAGAATAAATGTAATTAATTGTAAATATTCTAATCCAAATGTAACTAATACACCATGGTATAAGAAATATGTAATAATTGATGAACCAACGATAACGAATAATACCGCAAAGCCCATACCTAAAGCAGAACTACGATTCTTACTAACTCCCATGAATGGACACATTCCTAAGAATTGAGAAAGAATAATATTGTTAATTAAGACTGTTGATAAGAATAAAGTTAATAACTCACCCATACTTATTTAGCCTCCTTTGCTTTTTTAGCAGCTGCAGCTTGTTTAGCTTCATAACCTTGTTTGTATGCAGCAAATACAGCAGCTAAAATACCGAATGTAATAAATGCACCAACAGGTTTAGAGAACAATCCAATTGCAAATTCTTCAGGAAGAACTGTAAATTTGAAGATTGTAGCTAAATTTAATGGGTTAGATAAGCTTAATCCACCTTCTGCTAAGAATTGACGAATAGCAGATAATGAGAAGATAGCTACTGCATAACCAGCACCCATAACGCATGCATCTTTGATAGAAGTTAACACATTATTTTTACTAGCACATGCTTCAGCACGACCTAAAATAATACAGTTAACAACAACTAATGAAATGAAAGCACCCATAGATGTATATAAGCTTGTAGCATATGCTTTAATAAACATTTCAGCTACAGAAACTAATGTCGCAATAATTACGATATACACAGGAATACGAATTTCATTAGGTGTAATTTTACGTAATAAACTAACGATAATATTTGAGAACAATAATACAACAAATACAAGTAAACTCATACCTAATGCATTATCTAATGATGTTGAAACCCCCAAAATAGAACAAATACCTAAGTAAAGAACAAATACAGGGTTTTCAAGAATCAAACTTTGTAAAAAATTTGGCTTTTTATTTTCCATGATTCATTCCTCCTATTTTAAATTTGCTTCATAATGAGCAACAGCCGCATCAATACCACCAACTACAGCACTACTTGAAACAGTAGAACCAGAAATTGTATCGATTGAAGCACCAACATCTTTACCTACGATACTATTTACAAAGCTATCAGAAGCAACTTTGTCACCAATACCTTTAGTATCACTACAAGAAATTACTGTATAACCAGCAATTTTACCATCAGTACCAAAAGCAACCATGAATTCGATAGAACCAGATCCACTGAATCCATTTACAGCTAATTTATAAACATAACCAGCATCACCAGCTTGATAAATATTTTGAATTAAACCAGTTTCATCATCAAAACCTTCGATTGGTAAGAATTCAGCACCTGGATAAATTAATTCTAAGTTCGCTTTATCAGCAGCAACTTTATTTGCATTGATACGATCAATAGTTAAATCATTTGCTAATGTTAAAGCACCACCAGCTAAGGCACTAACAATAGCCAAGAAAAATGCTAAATATAACGCTCTTTTCATTTCTATTACCCCCTAGCCGCATTGATAGCTGCTTGAACAGCACTCATAACTGATTTAGATGTAATTGTAGCATTTGTAACTGCATCAACAGTTGCATCAGTACTATCAATTGACATACCTTCAAATTGACTCATGAAACGAGAATCCTTAGTTGTATCACCAACATATTCTGTATCAGAGAACTTCACATATTCAACTTTAACAACTGTTCTAGTAGCTGTATCAATTGTTACATTGTATACGTTAGGTTGAGCATTATCATAGTGACCAAATGCATAACCATTAGCTTCAACAGTATAAATTACATTGCTTCCATCTTTTGTTTTACCTGTAACTTTAGCAGGATAATCAGCAGAATAATCATCAGCTAATGATAAATGTTGAGTTTCAGATAAGAAAGAAGGTTTCTTTGGAGGTTGTGGAACCACTGGAGCAATCATTGTAGAAACAACAAATGTTAATCCACAAGCTACAGCCACAACACCAGCTAATAAAGGCATAACCTTTTTGCCCATATTGTATTGAACACCAACACATGCACGTTCAATCCATGGTGTTAACATGTTCATTAATAAGATTGAATATAATACACCTTCTGGTAAAGAACCTTTAACACGAATTAATACAGTAATTAAACCACATCCAATTGCGAAAATGATTTTACCAGCACGAGTTGTAGGATTTGTTACAGGGTCAGTAGCCATAAATACAGCACCAAATGCAACACCACCTGTTAATAAATGGAATACAGGATACCATAAACCAGCACCATGATATAATCCGATAATTAATGCTAATACAAATACTGTACCTAAATAGAATACAGGAACTCTCCAGTCAATGATGTTACGAACAACTAAGTATACACCTAAAACTAAAATTAAGATTGTGCAAGTTTCCCCTAAAGCACCATCATGCATACCAGTTAATAAACCGAACATTCCACCGAATTGATCCATGAATTTATCTAATACATCTTGTTGGTTAATAATCCAACCATATGTACCAGCAATAGTCTTAGTTGGAGTAGCACCAGTAACAACATCTTTAGCTACACTTGTTGCGAAATAAGAGAAAATTACTGCACAACCAGCAGCTGCAGGGTTGAAAATGTTAGTACCAAATCCACCGAAGAATAATTTAGCAACCACAATCGCAAAGATTGTACCAATGATAACAGGATATACTTGAGTATTTACTGGAACCATTAATACTAAAATAATAGCAGTAACCCAAGGGAAAGAATCACGTAAGTAATCCAATGGATTTTCCTTAGCTACTAAGATAGCCCATAAAACTTCACAAACAACAGCAGTTACTAATGCGCTACCCATTAAAATTAAAGTATGAATAACATTACCAATACCGTGTGCTGTAAATTGATAGAATAATGCAAATGCAAATACTACCAATAAGCAAACAGTAAGTTCTAACATTACTTTTCTTGTACTAGCCCCACAATGGTAATTAGGAGCTGGATTCAATTTAAATTTCATCACTATTTACCTCCCTTTTTAGGCGCCATTGCCAAGACTTGTTTAGCTCTTCTAATACCTTCAGTTACTTTGATATGAGAAGGACAAACATATGTACACATACCACATTCAATACAACGTGCTACTTCTAATTTTTCTAACATATCAATATCTTTGATACGTCCAGCATTGTTAATACGTACTGGTTGAATACCAGCAGGACAGAAATCATTACAACGTCCACAACGTAAACATCCGATTTCTTTTTCTTCTTTTGCTTCTAATACTGTAACAGCATTCATCGCATGGTGAATTACAAATTGATCATTATTGATAGTTTTACCCATCATAGGACCACCAGCAATAATATGAACGTTTTCTTTGCTATATCCACCTAATTGTTTAATAATTTCCCCAACAGGAACACCAACTGGAACTAAAACGTTAGCAGGATTTGCTAATGCTTCACCAGAGAATGTAACCATCTTAGAAACGATAGGTTCACCTGTTTTCATAGCTCTTGCTAAAGATAAAGCTGTTGTAGAGTTATTTACAACAATACCAATTTCACTAGGTAAACGATCATAACGTTTCTTAGTTACTTGATAAATTAATGTACGTTCCCAACCCATTGGATATACATCAGGAACTTCTTTAATTTCTACACCCTCAACATTTGCTACAGCTTCTTTCATTACTGGGATAATATCTTTCTTAGTTTCTTTGATTGCAATATAAGCAACTTCAGCATCACAAGCTTTTTTCATAGCCACAACACCTTCAACTAATAAAGCTAACTCAGCTTCAGTAACTTTATAGTCTGCAGTAATATAAGGTTCACATTCAACATCATTAATAATTAATGTTTGAATCTTGTTCGCTGGATTATATTTGACATAAGTAGGGAAGCCAGCGCCACCGCATCCTACCATACCACTATTTTTCATAAACTCAACGATTTCTTCTCTTGTTGCAGTTTTATAATCTAATGGTTCGATATCAAACTTCTTAGTGTAATTACCATCGTTAGCAATTACGATGTGCTCTACTAATTTCAAGCTACCATGCATTCTTTTTTCAATTCCTAAAACTGTTCCAGAAACACTAGAGAACAATGGAACTGTAAAATGATCATTACGCACAGCAAGTCTAGTACCTACACAAACTGCATCGCCTTCTTTAACTAGTACTTCAAACTTTGTACTTCCCATGCTAATTAAAGGAATATACACTTTTTCACCAGCTAAAACTTTTACGACTTCAGTATGAGCAGTCAATTCTTTTTTACCATCAACATGCTTGCGCATTGGACCTGTAAATAATGACATTACAAATTCTCCCTTCTGAATAATCATATTCTTCAATATTATAGCACTATTCTCAAAAATGTATCACACTATTTTCATTTTTTATTTACATAATTATGGGCATAAAAGATACACTTATGCTATAATGTCCCCGGTGATGAAAGAAATGAAAAAGTTATTCGTATTATTTATTTTATTATGTACACTTTTTGGATGTACACCAAAAGAACCTGTTTACAACAAATACCCTAAAGTCATTTTAGGTTTTGACACTATGATTACCATGAATGCCTATGCAACAAACGATAAAGATGCTCTAACCTATTCACAAATCTTAGAAAATGCATTCACAAAATACAATCAATTATTTGACAAATACAACGATTATGAAGGCGTAAACAACATTAAAACCATTAATGATAATGCTGGAAAACAAAAAGTAACCGTTGAACAACCAATTATTGATTTATTATTACTTGCGAAAGAATACACAGAAATTACCAATGGCACATTTGATATTACTATGGGAAACACTATGGTTTTATGGCACAACTATCGTGATCAAGGAGAACAAATCAATTTAAGCGGAAGTGATGATGTTCCACTTCCTACTACTAAAGAATTACAAGAAAGCGCAAAATACGCTGGTTGGAAATATGTAGAAATCGATGATGAAAACAACACAGTATACATTACAAATGAACATGTATCACTAGATGTTGGAGCTATCGCAAAAGGATATACAACAGAAGTTGTAGCTCAAGAACTTGAAAAAGCTGGTATGTTATTTGGAAATGTCAATGGTGGCGGAAATGTCCGTGTAGTTGGTAATAAAGTTGATGGAAAACCTTGGAGTGTTGGAATTGCTAATCCAAATGATCCATATGGAGATACAGTCACAACTATTTATACCGGTGGAAACATGTCTGTAGTAACTAGTGGTGATTACCAACGTTACTTTGTTTCAAATGGTAAAATTTATAGCCATATCATTGATCCAGATACATTGTTCCCTGCTACACACCATCGTTCAGTTACCATCGTAACAGAAGATTCTGGTGTAGCGGATATCCTATCTACTGCACTATATGTTATGGACTTAGAAGAAGGATTACAATTTGTAGAAAACTATAACAAAACACAAGAAAAACCTGTTGCTGTTGTTTGGGTATATGATGTAGACAATCACCCTGAATCTAGTTTAGGTAAAGAACTAAATGGTGTTTATATTGTAGCTACAGAAAACATTCAAGAAAACTTAAGAGAGTTTGGTAAGTAAGCTAGAGGGGAATTTCCCCTCTTTTCTTTTTTATGTTATAGTAAAGATGTGGAGGTATTTTATGAATAAAATCAATCTGCTTAGTTGTTTACTTATCTTTATTCTTTATGCATTTTGTGTACTAAACAATATTGATGTCTTTCTTATATTATGGGCATTACTTGCTGTATTAGGTCTATTATTCCTACTTGTTGATGGAATTGGCTTAAATCTATCCAATAAAAAAACAGGTACCTTCCAAGAAGTTGCACCTGAAGAAATCAATCGTCAAATTGAACTAAGAAGACAAGCAGCATTTGATAAATCCAAATTTACAACTTGGATTTGTTATATTGGCTTCGCATTATTCCTTTGTTTGTTACATACCTATATCTTCTTATAATAAAACAAGCTGACAAAATGTCAGCTTTTATTTTACATTCACAACTTGAATACCATTACTTGCCATAATATCACAAGCAACTTCATTCCACTTCATATGATCATGTACCCCTTCAATACCATAAGTCTCAATCATATTGATTGGTACAATAATACGTTTATCCACCATTTGATGTTCATTAAAATAGGTATTTAGACATAACGCAAACGTTAATACACAAATATCACTACAACAACCTACTAACACCAAATCTTGATATTGATCTAAATCATTCTTCAAGATTTCTTGCATAACTGGCGCAAAGAAAGCATTCGTACTATTTTTAAGAACAACTTTCCCATTGATATATCCCTTTAATTCATCAATTACTGCTGACTCATTTGAACCAATTAAACAATGAGTAGGATATGATACAAATTCACGTGCATCTTCAGGATGAGAATCACAAATAAACACACGATCTTCTACCTTTTCTAATAACATTTGAATATTAGGTACAATATTCATAATACGAGAATCAGCTAAAGCCCCTTCTTTCACAAAACCATTAATCATATCAATAACAAATACTAATGGATTTTTCAAATCACTACTATCCATATTTTGAATGTTATCAAGATATTCTTTTCTTACTTCTGCCATGACACTCACCTCTACATTTATTATAATCTTTAGATTACATACTGTCTACAGGAATCAAAAGCACTCGCAATAGGATACATAGATAATTCTTCTTTACTTACCCATAATCCATCACATGGATGTTGTAATTCCACCACATATACTTGCATATGCCATTCAATATGCGAAAAGACATGTACATAAGATTGTGCATATTCATTAGAAATAATGTTCTGACCACTTATCCAATCATTCCCTACTTCATTATAAAATTCATAAAGATTTGCTAATAAGCCTTTAGAATCTCGTTTGCGAATCAAATAACGACTGTTACATTTCACAATATATACATTCCTATGTTCAATTCTACGTTCTTTCTTCTTCCCTTTTACAGGATATTCATAGATTTTACCCTTTTGATAACTTAAACAAGCATCCGATATAGGACAAATATTACACCTACTAGCACCATTTCCAATACAAACACAAGCACCTAGTTCCATCATAGCCTGATTAAAATCACCACTCGCATCTGGAATCAAAGTATCCAATTGCTTCTTAACATAATCCTTCGTCTTTTGTTTACTAATATCTTCATCCAACATAAACAAGCGACTATATACTCGTAATACATTACCGTCCACAGCACTTTGTTTTTCATTATGACAAATACTACTAATTGCCGCAGCTGTATAACTACCAATACCCGGTAACTCTAACAACTCCTCATACGATTTAGGCAATTCGCCATTATAATGATTTACACAATATTTCGCACTCTTATGAATATTCCTTGCACGATTATAATATCCCAAACCTTCCCAACATTTTAATACTTCCATTTCATCCGCATTAGCCAAAGCTTCAATGCTTGGAAAATGAGCTAACCAACGGTGATAATAGTCAATTACCGCTTCCACACGCGTTTGTTGTAACATAATTTCTGAAATCCATACATGATATGGATCTATATTTCTTCTCCATGGTAAATCACGCTTTTCTTGGTTATACCATGCTAATAATTGTTCTTGCCACATATACATCCCTCGCAAATTAGTATAGCACAACCATAAGATTATTTTGCGTTTTGTGCTTTTGAAAACAGTTATGAAGTGATACAATAAAACACATAGACAAAGAGGTAGACCATATGACATATAACCACTATTTAACAAACCTAAAAAATTATTCCTTAGTTATTGGTGGAACCATTATTTATGCAATTGCTGTAAATGTTTTTATGCTTCCTATTGGACTCTATAACTCAGGAGTCATGGGTATTGCACAAATTATTCGTACCCTATTTTTAAATATTACCCATTTACAACTTCCTTTTGATATTGCGGGTATATTATATTTTATTTTTAACATTCCTTTATTTTTAATTGGATATCGCTCCATTTCTAAATCATTTATTCAAAAAACCTTATTATCAGTAATCTTACAAACTATTTTATTATCCATTATTCCGATTCCTACAACACCAATTATGAACGATATGTTATCAAACATTTTAATTGGAGCTGTACTTGCGGGAATTGGTTGTGGTGCTTGTTTAATGGGAGAAGCTTGTGCTGGTGGTACGGATATTTTAGGCATGTATGCAGCCATTCATTGGAAAGAAATATCAGTAGGCAAATTATCTACCGTAATTAATATGTGTATTTATATTTGCTGTGCATTATTATTCAATATTCAAGTTGCTTTATATTCAGCATTATTCTCTATCGTTATGGGATTAGTTATTGATAAAACACACTTACAAAATATTGAACTATGTGTCATGATTTTCACTAAAAAACAAGATGTAACTCCAATGATTCTTAAAGAAATTCGTCGTGGTGTTACTTGTTGGAATGGACAAGGCGCTTACACTAAAGATGATGTAAATATTTTAGTTACTGTTATTTCCAAATATGAATTAGATGCATTGAAAGAAAAAATACAAGAACTTGATCCAAATGCCTTTATTATTGTACATGAAGGCTTACAAGTAACTGGTGGCTTTGAAAAACGTCTAGTACGTTAGGAGGGTTATATGAATACACAAGAATTAGTAAAACAATATCAAGAATGGGAATTAAAACTAAGTGCTTATACTTTAGCTTTAAGCACAATGGGTTTTGATTCAAGAACCATTGCCCCAACAAATGGAAGTGCTTATCGTAACAAACGTAATGCCTATTTAGTTGGTGAATATTTCTCTATTGTTAATGATGAAAACATTTTAGAAGTCATGAAACAATTAAGTACGAAAGAAGATTTAGATGAAAAAACAAAACGTGCAATTAATTATCGTTTAGCTGATATTGCCAAAATCAATTGTATTCCTAAAGAAGAGTATGTGAAATACGATGAATTAGCTTCTATTAGTTATGATAAATGGTATGAAGCGAAACATAATAATGACTATGCCCTATTTGAACCATATTTAAAAGAAACAATCTTAACAAAAAAACGTTTCCTAGAATATCGTAATAAAAATAACGCATTATACAATCTAGCACTAGACGATTATGAAATAGGTATGACTATGGAAGAATATGATGAATTTTTTAGCTTAATTAAAGAAAAACTAGTACCATTAATTCATCAAATTAGTCAAAAACAAGATGAAGTAGACACTTCTTTCTTCAATCAAAAGTTTGACATTGAAAAACAAAGAATTTTTATGAACCAAATGATGAATTATTTAGGATTCACAAAAGATTGGGGTTACTTATCAGAAAGTGAACACCCATTTACAAGTGGTTTCTCAATTAATGATGTTCGTATTACCACTCGCTATATTGAAGACAATCTAATTTCTAGTATCTTCTCTATTATTCATGAAATTGGACATGCGACCTATAATCATCAAATTGATGAACGCTTTGATGGAACTTATTTAGTAGATAATATCACTAGTGGTTTACATGAATCACAATCTCGCTTATTTGAGAACTATTTAGGACGTTCTGATGCCTTCTGGGATAACAACTATCAAACATTACAAAATCTTTTCCCAGAGCAATTAAAAGACGTTACACAAGAAATGTTTGTTAGAGCTATTAATGCTTCTTGTCCTTCATTAATTCGTACAGAAGCCGATGAATTAACCTATCCAATTCATATTTATATTCGTTATGAAATGGAAAAAGCGATTATGGACGGTTCAATGACACTAGAACAACTTAATGAAAAATGGAAAGACTTATACGAAGAAAACTTAGGTATTCGTCCTGATACAGATACAGATGGCATCTTACAAGATGTACACTGGTCAGATGGTTCTTTTGGTTACTTCCCTACTTACGCTTTAGGTAGTGCCTATGCTGCTCAATTCTATCAAGCTATGAGAAAAGACATTGATGTAGACGATTGCTTACGTAATAATAACTTCAATGCAATCAAGTTATGGTTAAAAGAACACATTCATAAAGATGGTGGTTTATTAACACCAAAAGAAGTATTACTTCGTGCAACAAATGAACCATTCAATCCAAATTACTACATCGACTATTTAACAAATAAATAT
This sequence comes from Erysipelotrichaceae bacterium, assembly GCA_017473265.1. Lineage (GTDB taxonomy): Bacteria > Bacillota_I > Bacilli_A > Erysipelotrichales > Erysipelotrichaceae > RGIG4607. Next base: position 16,056 of record JAFULQ010000015.1, read on the forward strand.
AAAAAACTATATAATATCGACTAACAAAAAAATACCTGTTATCTAACAGGTATTTTTCATTAGTCAAATAATTCATGAGTTAAAATAATATGAACACCACGATACTCTTCCATAATATTCATCATATGGTCAGAAACACGTTCAATATCTGTCATAATTTGAGAGAAAATAACACAGTCTTTCGCATCCAATTTATTTTCACGCATACGCTCGATTTGTTTTTCTCTATATGATGCAGTTAAGTTGTCGATTGCCTCTTCAATTTCTTCAATACGATCACAATTACTAGCTAAAGTTTCTTCTGTCATATTTAATAACAACGCAAAACTTTCTTTTAATAATTCCTTAAGTTCACGTAATTCTTCAACAATACTAATTTGTACTTTTAAACCATTTTCTTTAGACTTTTCTTGATATTGTGCAATATTCAATGCATGATCTCCAATACGTTCAATATCCGCAAAAGATTTATATAATGCATTTACAATCGCACTTTCTTTTTTACTCATATGTAATAAAGAAACTTGAGACATATACTTCGCAACTTCAAAGTTAATTAAATTGATATGATCTTCTCGTTTATCAATTTTTTCATAATCAAATTCTTTACCATACACTCCACCCAATGCTTCAATTAAATTATCTTTCGCTAAATTTAACATAGCTTGTGCTTCTAAACGTAAATTTTGCATTGCCAATGGAACATTCCCAATATTGTTTTTATCAATGAATTGTAATTGAATGCTAGATTCTTCTTTTTCTTCTGGTAATACTGGAAGAACCATTTCAGGTATTTTCGCCAATTTATAACCAAAAGGGATTAATAATAATGTAGTCGCAATATTGAAAATGGTATGTGTATTCGCAATTTGCGCTGCAGGATTTGTAGTAAATGCTTCCATCCAAGTCACAAATGGAACAAGTTGAATAAACAACATAAATAATGCTGTACCAATCAAGTTAAATGATAAGTGGATTACTGTCGCACGTTTGGCATTACGACTTGCACCTAAAGATGCGATAACAGAAGTAATACAAGTACCAATGTTTTGACCAAAGATAATATAAATAGAACTACTCAATGGAATCAATCCACCCATAGCTAATGTTTGTAAAATACCAACTGAAGCTGATGAACTTTGAATTAAAGCCGTAAATCCAGCACCAAATAATACTGCCACAAATGGATTTGAAATTGTTGTCATAAGATCAATAAAAGCAGGTTCATTACGTAAAGGTCCCATTGCCCCACTCATTGTACTCATACCGATAAACAAAATACCTAAACCAGCAAGAATTTCCCCAAAACTATTCACTTTTTTATTCTTAATAAACGTAACCATTACTACACCAACAATAGCCATTAAAGGTGCCATCTCTGATACATTTAACGCTACCAATTGCCCAGTAATCGTTGTACCAATATTCGCTCCCATAATAATCCAAACCGCTTGTGATAATGTCATTAACTTAGAGTTAACAAACCCAACTACCATTACCGTTGTCGCACTAGAACTTTGTACAACTGCAGTAATTAATGCTCCTACTATAATTCCTAAAAAGCGATTACTCGTTAATTTTTCTAAAATAGTTTTCATACGATCGCCAGCAGCTTCTTCAAGCCCATCACTCATCATATGCATACCATATAAAAATAAAGCCAATCCTCCTAATAAGGATAAAATATTTTCAATAGTCATAATCTATCTCCTAACATATACATTTATTATTCTAACAAAACAAATGTTTAATAATGTAAAATGTATGTAAAAAAAGAACCCTTAATGGGTTCTAATACTATTGAATAAAAATTTCATCCTTTAAAGAAATATGCACACCATAATATTCTTGCATAATATTCATCAAATGGTCAGATACACGTTCAATATCCGTCATAACTTGAGAGAAAATTACACAGTCAGTCGCATCCAGTTTACCTGCACGCAAACGTTCAATTTGTTTTTCTCTATAAGATGCTGTTAACTTATCGATTTCATCTTCAATCTCTTCAATTCTTTGAGAATTCTTCTCAATAGAATCTTGATCCATATTTAAAATCAAATCAAAACTTTCTTTTAACAATTCCTTTAATTCACGCAATTCTTCAACAATACTTGCTTGTAATTTCAAACCATTTTCATTTGCAGTTTGTTGATATTGTGCAATATTCAATGCATGGTCACCAATACGTTCGATATCCGCAAACGTCTTATACAATGCATTACAAATATTTGTTTCACGTTGATTCATAGGTAATAAAGATACTTCAGACATATACTTCGTCACTTCAAAATTAATTAAGTTAATATGATCTTCACGTTTATCAATTTGTTCATAATCAAATTCATTGCCATATAAACCACGAATTGCTGTAATTAAGTTTTCAAAAGACAATGTTAACATAGCTTGTGCTTCTTTACGCAAATTACTCATCGCCAATGGAACATTACCAATATTATTCTTATTAAGGAATTTCAATGTAATAGCTTCATCATCTTTTTCAGATTCTAACACAGGAATTATCCATTGAGGAATCTTCGCTAAAATTGTACCAAATGGAATCAATAAGATAGTTGTTGCAATGTTAAAGATTGTATGTGTATTCGCAATTTGTGCTGCTGGATTAGAAGTAATAGCTTCCATCCATTCTACAAATGGGAAAAGCGCCGCAAACAACATAAATCCAATTGTACCTATAATATTAAATGATAAATGCACCACTGTTGTACGCTTCGCATTACGACTAGCTCCTAAAGAAGCTAACGCAGCAGTAATACATGTACCAATATTTTGACCAAAAATAATATAAATAGAACTACTTAAGCCAATCAATCCACCATTAGCCAAAGTTTGTAAAATACCAACAGACGCTGCAGAACTTTGAATCAATGCCGTAAACGCTGCACCAAACAATACACCAACTACTGGATTCGAAATTTTTGTCATAAAATCAATAAACGCAGGTTCACTACGTAAAGGAGACATAGCACTAGACATCATACTCATACCGATAAACAATACCCCTACACCGGCAATCATTTTACCAACACTATTCGCCTTTTTATTTTTAATAAATGTAATTAATACAACACCAATAATCGCAAACAATGGAGCCAATTTCGTAACATTTAAAGCAACCAATTGACCAGTGATTGTCGTACCAATGTTAGCACCCATAATAATCCATACAGCTTGTTGCAATGTCATTAACTTAGAGTTAACAAACCCAACAACCATTACTGTTGTCGCACTACTACTTTGCATAACCGCAGTAATTAAAGCCCCAACAATAATTCCTAAAAAACGATTACTCGTTAATTTTTCTAAAATTAATTTCATTTTGTCCCCAGCTGTTTCTTCCAAACCAGAGCTCATCATATGCATACCATATAAGAATAAGGCTAATCCTCCCATTAAGGAAAGAATAATTTCAAAACTCATAAGTAAATCCCTCACTATCCACTTATGTTTAATTTTACATAAAATTTACATAACTTTCCACTATAAAGTGAATATATTCACAAAAAAATGAAAAAGATTAAAAAAAGCCCTACTTATAGGACTTAATCTTTAGACATTTTTTCTAATTTTTGGGCAATCCATTCATCCATGTGTGATTCCAATGAACGGAAACCAATCACCATTTCTGGCAACTTATCTTTACGTTGATACTTCTTAAATTTACGAGCATGATTGCTATTTAACGCTTTTAAAGACAAACGTAACTGACCCGTTACTTGATCAATATCTACTACCTTCAAACGCAAGGTTTCTCCTACTTTTACAAAGTAACGAACATCACGTACAAAGTCTTCAGAAATCTCAGATATATGAATCAAACCTGAATGTTGTTCATCGATATAAACAAACGCACCATATGGTTGAATACCTGTCACAACACCGGTAACAATTTGTCCAACTTGATATTGCATAAGAAACCTCCTCGCTAATGTAGATTATTATAGCACAAATTGTAGGAATAGTGTTATAATAAGACAACGAGGTGAGAAAAATGCTAAATCACTTATATCCATTATCTTGTTCATTTATTGCTTTAATTGTTGCGCAAGCATTAAAACCATTTTTCTATTACGCAGTCAAAAGAGAATGGGTACCTTTACTATGCTTCTCTAGTGGTGGTTTCCCGAGTTCACATACAGCTATGGTAACAGCTTTAGCACTATCTGTTGGCTTAACAGAGGGATTTGATTCTACATTATTCGTCATCACTTTGGTATTATCATTAGTTGTTGGATACGATGCTGCTAATGTACGTTATTATGCAGGTCAAAACATCCAAATTACCCAAAAGCTAATCAAAGACTTGCAATACTTAGCAGGATTAAAATTAGATGATCCAATTTATTTCACAAAAGTAAAAGAAGTATTAGGTCATAAATGGCGCGAAGTATTTGGTGGATGTATTTTAGGAATTGCGACAGCTTATATAATTTATATTTTAGCTGTTATTTAGGAGGATACATATGAACGAAATCGATATTGAGTTAGTAAAACAAACAATCAATAAAATTCGCCCTTATTTACAATACGATGGTGGCGATATTGAATTTGTAAAAGTAGAAGACTTTTATGTATATGTTAAAATGTTAGGCGCTTGTGCCGGATGCATGTCATTGGATGTTACTTTAGCTGAAGGTGTTGAAGCCTTACTAATGGATGAAGTACCTGGTATTTTAGGAGTAAAATTATATATGGAATAAAAAAGGCGAAAGCCTTTTTATTTTACTTTCACCACATAACTACCTTTTTGATAAAAAATTTCCATCAAAAATTCTTTAAAACGGTCATCTTCATAATACACACCACTATATTTACAACGATGATATCCATATACTTCATCAATAATTTCTAATGGTTCACTACCCTTTGCAATAAAATCTTGTAAATTGTATTTATATCCATTAAATGGACCTTCATTTTCAACATCCATAAGATACATATTACAAAAATCCCAATCCACACCTTCAAATTCCAAATACCCATCTACATACTGTAAATTCTCTATCTCAAATAGTCCATGTTCAAAATACAATCGTAAATTAGCATCTTCAATTTCATAACGTACAATACGTTGATCATGCAAACTATATGGTAAACCCAAATCCGTAACCATATCTATTTTTTGATACATTACTTCTTTAGAATTAATGATATTCATTGCATATTGTAATACTTCTACAATAGATGGATATCCCCAATTAAACACTTTTCCCGTTTGATAACTTTCTTTAGCCATCGATAATAACAAATGAAAACGTTCAGGAAAATGGTTATATGCCCATTCAACACCTTCTTCTTTGGATAACACTTTTCGTTCTAAAACATATGCACAAGCTCTACAAGCATTTAATAAACAATATACAGGATTTTCTTTCGCTTGTTCAAATACATCACACAAATCTTCTTGGATACTGTCAATCATATACTTTGCATCCACTGCACCAAAGACTTCTTGAATACCTTTTCCATATAAGCAAATACCACAAGTATTTATAACCATTACATGTGCCGCCAAATCTTTATCAGTACCCATCATATCCAAACAAGTACCCACTAAATCAATTTTATAATCACGTCTATAAGCATTGGAATAATGTAACTCATATGGTGTAGGATACACAAAAGGATTACACACACTAGCCAATACAACACTCATTTCCAATCCTTTAGTAGGACAATAATCATCCAAATCAAGTAGTACCGATATTAACATTGTCTTTTCTTCTACCGTTAAACATGATTTGACAACCACTAAAAAATCAATATCACTAGTATCATAATGAAAACAACCAAAAGCAAGCGAACCATGTACATAAATACCCACTAATTTATCACCCAATATATATAAATATCTAGTTTTAATTTGTTCCAATATCATTTGCTCATTCATTCTTTTGCCTTCTTTCTTTGAAAACTATAAAATCTACGCTTATATTTCAATTGCACATAGGAAGATATAGCATTCATATATATCACATCATACATTCCTCCAATTGCACCAATAACAGGAATACCTTGTAAAAACTTCATATATAATAATTCCTTAGACAATGCAATTGCGGCCATCGAAATGTATTCATTCATATCCAAAGACAATACCACTTCTTCATCAATCCAAGCATTACATAAATCATTTCTTTCATACAAGGTATCTCCATAAGAAACGCTTGTACAAATCATTAGTAATATCCATTTCTTTTCTTCTTCACTTTGATAGTCAAAACCATAATTCAAAGAAATTTCATAAATATTCTTCAATACTAAAGATAAAAATAAAGCAATATCCGGCAAACCAATCCCCAATACTCCCAAACCAATACCAGAAATACCAGACAAAACAATATTGCCCATTTTTGTAGACTGTGCCTTTTTAGAAAATGAACGTAAACTCTTTCGGTTTTTCTTCACTTGCATTGTATATTCTTTGATATCATATTCTTCTAATAGATCTTTTTTAGAATAGGTCTTTTCAATCATTCCAACACCCTTTTCAAAAACAATCGCAAATGCCTTAGAAAAAGCTAATTCTAACGTATTTTGTAAATTTGCTGGTACTTTTTCACTCAAAAACAAATTCATTTTAGAATCTTGTTTTTCTTTACGTTTATCTAAATACAATTTTTCTTGTTTTTCTAATTGCATCCACTCTTTTTCAAGTGCAGATTTCTTATTGAACCAGTTCATATTTCTCACCTTTAGGATATTATGGCATGATTACTAAAAAAAGAAAACTCCTATACTAGGAGTTTCCCTTTACACTTTTTCAATATATACGTTCGTATATCCATAATTCAATAAAGCATTCACAACATCTTTTGGATTTTGAGAATAATCAATATTGAAGAATGTACAATTGATAGCTTCATCACCCACAAATGTATATTCCTCTGCAGGTTCTTCATCATTCTTTTGGAAAGACATATAAATCTTCACCAATTTACCATCTTGATAATGAAGTTCTACATAATTCCATAGCATACTATCACCAACAGTAACTACATAATTACCACCTTGACTCACATTATCAATAGTTTCTTTTTCAGGTTTAGGTTTATTAACTTGCTCATTATCTCCAGTAATCATACCTAATTCATCCATTAACGCTTCTTGTTTTTCCTTAGGCATTGCCGCAAAAGTTTCTTCAGTAATACCCGCTTCTTGAAGTGCTGCTAACTGTGATTCACTTAAACCATCGAAAGCACCACCATTAGAACCACAACCCACTAACAATAAAATTACAAATAAACTAATAATTACTTTCTTCATTATTCTTCAGTCTTTACTTTCTTTGTTCTTTTTGTAGTTGTTTTACGAGTTCTTTTTGGCTTTTCTACAACAACCGTTTTTTCTTCTAAAATCATCGCTGTACGAGCAGGTAAATACAATTCAACATAATATTTTCCATCAAATTCTTTTACAGGATATGTCATATGTTCAACTAAACCATGACCACCATATACACCATCTTCACTACATAACTTCATTTCATAGTCCGTCTTTTGATGAACAGGAACCAATACATTTGTTAATGATTGCGATGTATTAAAGTTAAACGCAAACAACAATCCATGACGATAGAATACAATTACCTTTTCAGGATCTTTTAATAACATACAATCTGGCATATGTTGTTTAAAGATATCTTTAGACTTCACCAAATTCACAACATCACGATCAAATTCGCCTAACCATTGATATTTTAAGTAACCATTATCTAATAAACTCCATTGTCTACGGCAATAATGGAAACTCCAACCATTACCTTCACGAGGGAAATCAATCCACTCTGGATGACCAAATTCATTACCCATGAAGTTCAAATACGCTTCTCCTCCACCAGCAATCGTAAACAAACGAATCATCTTATGTAATGCAATTGCACGATCAATCACTGGATTATGACAAGCCTTATCCATATCAGTATACATGTTCGCATCAGCCAATCTAAAGATCATTGTCTTATCACCAACCAATGCTTGGTCATGACTTTCTACATAAGCAACCGTCTTTTCGCCAGGACGACGTAAACACATGCTACCCCACATTTGGCCAATTTCCCAATCTTCATCACGTTTTTCTTTAACAGTCTTAATCCACATATCAGGAAGACCCATAGCTAAACGATAATCAAAGCCACATCCACCATCTTCAATTGGTAAACACATACCTGGCATACCAGACATATCTTCCGCAACTGTAATAGCATTTGGATTAATTTCATGAATCAATTCATTCGCTAATTGTAAGTAAGTGATTGCTTCTGTATGTGTATTGTAAGAGAAATACTTACTATTATCATCAAAATCTGTACCTAAACCATGATCATGATACAACATAGAAGTTACACCATCAAAACGGAAACCATCAAAATGATATTCTTTCATCCAGAACTTTAAGTTAGATAATAAGAAATGTAATACTTCATCTTTACCATAGTTAAAACACTTTGTACCCCAAGTTGGATGATCACCCTTTGCTCCATCATGGAAGAATTGCCAAGTAGTACCATCAAACATATTAATACCTTCAGCTGTATTCTTAACTGCATGAGAATGTACTAAATCTAATAACACACGAATACCCATCTTATGCGCAGTATCCACCAAATATTTCAAATCTTCTGGTTTACCAAACCAGCTAGAAGCCGCATAGAAATTACTTACTTGATAACCAAAACTACCATAATAAGGATGTTCCATAATTGCCATCAATTGAATGGTATTATAACCCGCTTTTTTAATTCTAGGTAACACCAAATCCGCAAATTCACGATATGTACCCACTTTACCTTCTTCTTGTGCCATACCTACATGCGCTTCATAAATATATAAATCATCTTCTGCTTTAAAGTTTTGATCTGTCCACTCATATTGTTTCCAATCATCAACAACTTCACAACACCAAGTAATTGTTTTTGGATCTTGTACTACACGTCTAGCATATACAGGAATATGTTCTGTACGAGTTAAGTTCGCATCCACTACTGTCTTAACTTTACAGCCCTCCCATAAAGCTTTGTCTCCTTCTAAATATAGTTCCCAACAACCATTTTCTAGTTTAGTTAATGGATGAGAAGTTAAATTCCAATCATTAAATTCACCAGTTAAATATAATTGATAAGCACTTGGTGCCCATTCACGATAGTACCAACCACTATCTACATGATGAATCCCAAAATATTCGTGTGCATTCGCAAAATTATTTAATGTTTGATCATTTCCTAATAAACGTTTTTTAGTGTCATGATACAAATGCATACGTAAATCAATATCACCTTTAAAAGGCATTAACTGAGGGTTTAATTCTAATACTCGATACATAATATTCACCTTCCAAACTATTCTATTATAAGTTTATCATATTTTTTATAATAACAAAATTATACATTTGCTAAAAAAAGAATATCGTCATAAAAACGATATTCTTTTACTAATTAATATCCTTTAATTCTTCCATCATACTTCTTATAAATGGCATCATTATCAAATCCATCTACATTTTGAGATTGGAATACATAAGGTCTAAATCCTTTATCCGTTACAATTTTAATAGCCTCTGTCCAAACTGTATTTAATAAAGCCATACTCGCGATTGTACTTGCAGGACCTGTTTTTAATCCATTCACATCCATCATCGCATCACCACTAGGTACACACGTATCTAATACATAATCACATAATTCATATAATTTTTTACCACTTGCATGTCTTGACGTTGTTTGTTGAGATTGTTTTAAATTCGTAACCGCCAATGTGATAACACCCTCTTTTTTACAACGCATCGCCATTTCAATTGGCATTGCATTTCTACCTGAATTACTAGAAATAATCATTAAATCTCCAGCATTAATTTTATAATTATCGTACACAATATCAGATAAACCACTTAATTTTTCTAATGCGCAACTTCTTTGTGCACCATTCGATGTAATCACATCAGGATCCAACATTGCGTTAATATTCCCTAAACCTCCAGCTCTTGCGAACAATTCAATACCAATCATATGAGAATGTCCAGTTCCAAAAGTATGAATAATACGATCTTCCATAATATTCTTTGCGAATACTTCTGCTAGTTCTTTAATCGTTTCTTTATTCGTTTCATAACCTTCCTGTAAACATTCTGTCAATTTATTCATATATTCAAATTCATACATACATGCCACCTCCACATTTTTATTATATCACTAAACACCTCTTTTGTTTAGTCGGTAATTTCATATGGATAGGTAATCGAAGCTTTTGCGCCTATGACTTGAATCACCAAAGGAAAATTACACGTTATCATCATCGTTTGATGAATTATTGGACTCACCGTATATACATGCACATGAACATCTACCCCTATCATTAATAAAGTATTATTCAAGCCATACGGTTCCATTTTAATATTTAACTCACCCTGTAAATAAGGCTGAGTTTTCAATTTTAAACGTACAATAGGTCCAGTATTCGCTAAATAAATATTACGCGTAAACATCCCCAATTTCATTTCATACACGAATTCACTGACTTCTTGCAAAGTATTTTGAGCCTCAACAATTATTAAATGCATCACTTCTTGTAAATACGCACTATCATAATATACTGACGTAATATACCCATCATTCCCAGTTTCTATTTTCACAAAGCGGTTTGCATCATAATCAATATGTTCAATCACTTCCTGCAATACTTGTGTAACATCTTGTTTGAGTTGCCTTTCTTCTAAAATCTCTAAATACTGCATAATAACAATATTCATTTGCGAAAACCACCAATTCATCAAATAGACAACTACCACACAAATAACAATAAACCATACAAGCCACTTTCTATTTCTGTAAGATTTCCAATGCATCAACAACCTTCATCCCCACCCATATATCCTCATCCTGTACTAAACGATACTGCTTTACCTCTCCATATAGCATAGCTTCAACCGAAGAATTGACATTAGTATATAAAACATTCACACGATCAAATGTGCTCGATTCCATTAGAAAAGGATCACTCACTACAACGGCATTGGTATGATACAAAAGAACAATCTTTGTTTTCGGTAAATACATCGTGATGCCTAAAATACAATTATTATGCAAAACTTCAATTTCAACCACACAATCACCTCAATATAGTATAAGAAAAAAATGAATAAAAAGACTGCATTTACCCATATTAATAATGGTGATATCTATGCAATCCATATGGAAAGAAAACATACAATTGAATACGTATCCAACATTAGACAAAGACGAAAGCTGTCAAATTTGTATTGTTGGAGCAGGATTAAATGGCATCGTTTTAGCCTATTTATTAAAGGATTATGATGTAATACTTGTTGACCAAGATACTTTTATGAATGGATCAAGTAGTATGAACACAGGAAAACTAACAGCACAACATAATGACTGTTATCATAAAATATTGAAAAAATACGGATACAATGTAGCCAAAACCTATTATGAACACAATCAAAAAGCCATTGAACAAGTGATTCAATGGCACAAAGAATATAATTTCACATTAACACAATGCGATACCTATCTATATTCAAAAAATGAAGATAGCTTACAAAAAGAAAAAGAAGCATATGAAACCTTACAAATTCCACACCATTTTCATCATCATAAAACCTATACAACCCTATCCATGGAACAACAATACCAATTCCATCCTATAGAACTCGCAAACGCACTTTTACAAAATATGCCGAAAGTACGTTGTTTTGAACATACTCAAATTCTAAAATATGATACTAACATTACACTCTATACACCAAATCATACCATTACTTGCAAACAAGTCATCTTTACCACACATAGTCCTAGCATGTTCAATGAATACTTCTTATTTTCACGTTACAAAGCATATTCAAGCTATATACTCGCTAAACCATATGCATATAACAAGCCATTCAGTGCATTAAGCATTGATCAACCATCAATTTCATTGCGCACAATAGACTATAACCAAGATAAGTATCTTTTAATTTGTAATGAAGACCATCGTTTTGGTGTTCATAATACAACACCATACAAAAATCTTAAACACAAAACACAAAGCATATCCCAAGAAACTTTATTACAATGGCAAAATCATGATTATGAAACTTTTGATCTATTACCCTTCATTGGTGAAATAAAAGAAAATATCTATGTAACCTTTGGTTACAATTTATGGGGTAATAGTTGGAGTATCGCATCAAGTTTACTTTTATCTCAAGCAATCATTAATCATCATCAAGAACAACTATACAATTATCGACCACAAAGAATTACCGATTGTTTAACACTACCTTTTATACAAAATAACATAGATACTCTATATCTATGGTTAAAATACGTTATCCTATTCCATTATCATAAACCAAATGGCTCCATCATTCTATTCAACAAAAAGAAATATGGTTATTATGAAGATGATAAACAAAAAATCTTAGTAGATATTCATTGTCCACATCTAGGATGTATTTTACAATACAACAAATATAAAGAGACCTGGGATTGCCCATGTCACGCTTCTAGTTTTAACTATGATGGTAAACGCCTATCAGGACCAACCACAAAATCTTTAGCACACATCACTATAAAAAAAGAATAGGACAAACATCCTATTCAATAACAATCTTTTTCTTATCTAATGATTTACCAACAAATTCTTTAAATAAGGTATAAATTAAGGCAAATACCGGCACCCCAATAAACATACCCATAAAACCAAATAAGCCACCACCAATAATAACGGCAAACATAATTAATAAGCTTGGTAAACCTAAAGCATCTCCTAAAATAGCAGGACCAATGACATTACCATCCAATTGTTGAAGGAAGAAAATGAAAAATGTAAACATCAACATCTTCATTGGATCCACCAATAACAATAAGAACATACATGGGATAGCACCAATAAATGGTCCAAAGAATGGAATCATATTCGTTACACCAACCACAAAGGCAATTAAACCATAATATGGAAGTTTCATAATCATACATCCCACTAAACAAATAATTCCAATAATCAAGGAATCAATCGCTTTACCAACGATAAATTGATTGAAAATTCTAGAACTCAAAGTAGAAATACGTTGCAATTCATCTGCTATGCCTTTAGGAAATACAGCATAAATAATCATCTTTGCTTTCTTATGTAAATTTTCATAATCCAATAAATAATAGGTAGCTACAATAATTCCAATCAAGAAATTAAATGCGAACTTCACAACTTGAATAGAAGCACTTAATGCATTCGTAATAAATGTAGGAATATATTCTGTAACATATGCAATACCTGATTGTACTGCTGATTCAATATTATTAATAATCCAATTCATCAATTCACGATTTGAACGGAATTCAAAGGCAATAGAATCCAATATTTTTTCTAAAGAAGCCAAATATCCATCAATAGAATTCGATAATAAAACAACACTATCTACCAATTCTGGTGTAATAATCGCAAAGAAAATAAAGATAATAAAGAAAAACAATAACAAACTAGCCACAACAGATAGTACTCTTTTCAACTTAGCCTTCAAGTTAGTTTTTGCACTCAATAAACCCTCTACCTTATACATAAAAGGTGCCAATAAAAACGCAATAACAAAACCAATAATAAATGGCATTGTCGTTGTAACAACTAAATCCACTACTGTCTTTAATACTTGGATTCTAGAAACCGCAAAATAAGCAGTTAGAATAATTAATCCTGTTGTAGTTAACGCTACAATATAATTTAAGACTTTCTCATTCCAAAACTTCTTCATCTAATTTCCCCTATCGTTCAAATACAACTTCACCATTTACAATAGTTGTTGTAACGTCTAAATCCTTAGAAAGAATAATCATATCCGCATCCTTACCAACAGCTAAAGTACCTTTAGTATCCTTAACTTGTGCTAAAACTGAAGGATTTATACAAGCCATTTGTACAACATCATTTAATGTACAGCCTGTAAACGTAATGATATTCTTCAAAGCATCATTCATACCAATACAAGACCCTGAAATACGTCCAGTTTCCTTCACTTGTACAGTCTTACCTTTTTTAATACAATTTAAACTAGAGAATGTATAAGGACCATCAGGCATATCCTTACCAAGCATTGCGTCTGTAATTAATGTCATACGTTTAGGGCCAAATACATCATACGTTACTTTTACAACATGAGGATCTACATGGAAACCATCACAAACTAATTCCGCATACATATCCTTCATCAAAAAAGCCCCAGTAACCGCTCCAGGCTCACGATGTGTATGTTGACTCATTGCATTATACAAATGCGTAAATCCCTTAGCACCAGCCTCAAATGCATTTATAACATCCTTAACACGACTATCTGTATGACCAACCATACAATACACACCTTTATTCAATGCATGTTGAATCAGTTCACTAGAACCATTTCTTTCAGGCGCAATAGTCATATATTTCAATTTACCATTAGCCGCTTCTACCATTTCATCAAATTCAGAAATACTAGGATCACGTAAATATTCTTCAATCATTAATGCTTTATATTTCGTAGCCAAAAAAGGCCCTTCCGCATGAATACCTAAATAATTCGCACCACCACTAGGTTGCGTACAATGACCCAAACCACGCAAAATCTCTAATGTCTTTTCATGAGATTCTACAGTTAATGACGCAAAGAAAGAAGTACATCCATCTTGAATTACATTACGACTCACAACATCAATACTTTCTTGAGAACCATCAATAAAGTCATGACCCATAGCCCCATGAATATGCACATCAATCATACCTGGTAGTACATATTGACCTTTCGCATCAATAACAGTATCACAAACAAAATCTTCTGTTCCAATTTTAACAATTTTACCATTTTCAACCAAAATAGAACCATTTTCAATTGTTTGTTGTCCATCTAATACCAATGTCGCATTCTTAATACATAATGTACGCATATCCATACCTCATTTCTCTTTTAGTATTATAGCACGAATTTCCAACAAAAAAAGAAAGGAATCCTAAAGATTACCCATGTCGATACAATTCATGGTCCTCTAATTCAATTCCTTTGTAATAAAACAATTCATCCACAGTGACTAGTTGATATCCTCTACGTACCAATTCAGGTATTACAACTTCACACGCTTCAGCCGTACTTTCATATAAATCATGCATCAATATGATATCTCCATCTTTAACATCTTTTAATATTTGATTCACAACTCTATCCGCATCTTGATGCTTCCAATCTAAAGTATCCATTGACCACAAAATAATCGGACCATCAATTGCGGCCAATAACGCCTCATTATAAGCACCACCAGGTGTACGTACCACATAACTTTGTTCACCAATAACTAACTCCATCAAATCTTTTGTTTGTTCTAATTCACTGATACATTTTTTGGTATTTAATCCATTAGGTATTACATGAGTATACGTATGATTCCCTATTTGCATACCTTTCTTGGCCATAGCTAATACGAATTCTTTATTCTCTTCCATACGGGAACCTAGTTGAAAAAAGGTAGCTCGGCTCTCATTTTCAACTAAAGCATCCACGATTCTTTTTGTTACTTTAGGATATGGGCCATCATCAAACGTTAGAGCAATCATTGGTTGATTAGCATCTATATTTCGAGTAAACACATATACATCAATATCTTCTTCTTTGTAATATACATTGGATAATAATAAGATACATAAAAGTAATTTGTTCATAAAAAACACCTCAGTACTAGTATGTACTGAGGTGATTTAATTAGTTATTTTTTATATATTCCAACAATTGGCTAGCCGCATCTTGTAAGCCATCTTTGTGTTCCGCTACACCTAAACAAGTATAAATTTCACCAACATATACTTTATTCTTATATAATTGATCAAACACATCTTCAAAAATGCGTCCACAAATTTCTTGTTGTTGCATAGGACCAAATGGATTCGCAAAATACGTTTTAGACAATCCCTTTTCTTGAGTTGTTCCTAAAGCCATACGTTTTCCTTGAATAAAAACTTCTTTCGCTTCATTTACACCTTCAAAACGATGCATACCACGCTTATCTTCATAGTTATTGGCATATAACACCATATCCACAGTTTGGTCATGTACCACTAATTCATATGGCGCAGAAGGTAAGATAACACGTGCATTACTTGATTCTGGATTCATAAAAATACTACGTTCCATATCACGATATGCTGTACCCTTATCCAAATCATCTAAACGCACAAAGGCACCAATTTCTGTTCCTTGAGCATATACTTGATCATTATTAATATGGAAAGAACCCATATCATCAAATACCACATCCACTTTGACAATATCTTTAGAACCTAATCCACGTAATGCTTCAATGGTTTCTGATTTACCAGCACCAGAATCACCAATTAAAACAATACCTTTTTTCTTGCCATTACGTAAATAAACGTTTACCATCGCACCATGAATAGGTAACCAACCTTTACTCATTTTCGCTAAATTGTGTAAAGTTAAAGACATTTTCTTTAAATAGCCAAAATACTCAATACGTTGAGAATAAGACACACTACCTACCCAAATATCATTTTCTTTATCATGATAGAATGTCGTTTCATCTTTTTCATCTTCATTGCCAAATAATACAATCGCATCTGGTTTACGATTTGCACATTCTTCTTCAGTCGCTAATTCAAATAAATTCGCTAAAGAAACAGCACCAGAAATAAAATCTTGATGGAAGTAAATAAAGATTAATAAACTACCCACTTTAGCTGGGAAACACATCCAATATTGCTTATTCATACGCAATTTATTCATTGGATTATAATCAATTTCTGTAAAAGAACCAGTACGTTTATTACTACGAGGATATAACAATAATGGAGTACGCATCATAACTGTATGCACAAATGGTACACTCTTCAATGTACGATACTCATTTGGAATATTCCAACGATAATTACGTAATACTAAAGAACCATTACTTCCAGCACTCATTTGACGATAGACTCTATTCTTTGTACCTTGTAATTTTTCTTCTAGTGTACGATAAATAGATAATACTAATGCATTAAATTTTTGGTCCGCATCCATAAAACTTGCGAATTGTAAACTATTACTGCTTGTAGTAGTAACGGTTGTAAAACGTTCTAATTTACGCCAATAGTCATACCCCTTTTCAACTAATGACAATAAACGAATGGAACTAATTGTTTGTAAAGTTGGTTCATGAATATCTTCCACATCCATAATCATTAATAATTTTAATAATAATACCAATTTCGGAATGAATTCTTCTAATGGTTCTTTGCGAACAATCCATTCAAACATTTCGATATCATCCATCGCTAACTGTGATAAAAAACGTTTCAAAAAGATAGCGAAACCTTCACTTGATAATAAATCTTCCGCATTTTGATAATACGCAGATGTAAAGTTAATTACCGCTGTACGATTTCTCAAATAAAATGCTTCCTTCATATCAACATCCCCCTTTAACCTCTATTATTAAACCATTGAAATACAATTTTGTATACCTTTAATTTTTTAAGCTTTGTAATGGAGCCGGAATCTTTCCACCACGACGAATCATCACTTCACAACTGGTTTGATTAATATTCATCACAGGACCACTACCTAATAAACCACCAAACTCAAGTTCATCACCTACTTGATATCCAATTGCCGGAATCAAACGAACTGCTGTTGTTTTACTATTGACCATACCAATCGCAGCTTCATCCGCAATAATACCAGAAATCACTTCAGCACTTGTTTCTCCTGGAATAACAATCATATCCAATCCCACAGAACAAACTGCCGTCATCGCTTCTAATTTTTCTAGTGTTAAAACACCAGCTCGTGTTGCCGCAATCATACCTGCATCTTCACTCACAGGAATAAAAGCACCAGATAATCCTCCTACAGAACTACTTGCCATAACGCCACCTTTTTTAACGGCATCATTAAGCATAGCCAAACAAGCAGTAGTACCGTAAGCCCCACATACTTCCAAGCCCATTTCTTCTAAGATGTACGCTACAGAATCACCTACAGCAGGTGTTGGAGCCAAAGATAAGTCCACAATACCAAATGGTACCCCTAATCTTTCAGAGGCAATACTACCAACTAATTGACCCATACGCGTGATTTTAAATGCCGTACGCTTAATTAAATCCGCAATTTCATGCATAGGCAAATCTTTAGGTGCTTTTGCTAAAGCAGCACGCACAACACCAGGACCACTAACCCCAACATGAAGTTCCACATCCGGTTCACCTACACCATGGAAAGCCCCTGCCATAAATGGGTTATCTTCTACCGCATTACAGAAAACCACCAACTTAGCTGCACCAATACAATTACGATCTTTTGTCAATTCAGCACTCTCTTTAATAACATTTCCCATCATTTGTACTGCATCCATATTGATACCCGCTTTCGTAGAACCTACATTAACCGATGCACAAATATGTTCTGTTTCACTTAAGGCTCTTGGAATAGACGCAATCAATTCCTTATCTCCTGCACTAAAACCTTTTTGCACTAACGCACTATAGCCACCAATAAAGTTAACTCCAACAGTTTGTGCAGCTTTTTCTAATGTTAGAGCATATTTCACTGGATCTCCACCACTAACAGCTACTAACATCGAAATTGGAGTAACTGAAATACGTTTATTGATAATAGGAATCCCATATTCCTTTTCAATTTGTTCTCCGACCTTTACTAAATCTTTAGCTTTTGTTGTTATCTTTTTATATACCTTCTCACAAGAAACATCAATATCCGCATCACAACAATCTAACAAAGAAATACCCATTGTAATGGTACGAACATCTAAATCTTCTTCATCAATCATTTTAATTGTTTCTAATATATGATTTACATTTAGCATAAGCCACCTCTAAATCGTATGCATCGCTTGGAAAATATCTTCATGCATTACATGAATTTTCATTCCCAAAGTTGACCCATATTGTTCCATCGCATCTACAAATTCTGTATATGCAATATGTAATTGATCAATTTCAACTAACATAATCATACAAAACATATCTTGCATAATCGTTTGATTCACATCCACAATATTGGCATTATAATTCGCACACTTTGTACTTACTTTTGCTAAAATACCAACACCATCTTTACCCACAACTGTTAAAACTGCACGCATACTACTACCTCCACAATTTTTTCTCATTATATAGTAATTCACTAGTGAAAACAATAATTATCATCGATGAAACCCTTTCCACAAAAGAAAAAACGTATAGATACTATACGTTTTCAAATAATTTACTACCTACACGAATCATCGTTGCACCATGTGCTAAAGCAAGCGGATAGTCATCACTCATACCCATTGATAACTCTTGAATTTGAGGATACTTACTTTGCATTACCTGCAATAATTCCTGTGCTTGTTTAAAAACACTTACAATCGCTTCTTCATCATCAGTATGTGGACCCATTACCATAATTCCACAAACATCAATATAAGATAAATGACTACAATATTCCATTACTTCTTTCCATTCATCTAACTTAAAACCACTCTTTGTTTCTTCTTTTGCAATATTAAATTGTAAACAAACAGACACTTTACGATTGATTTTTTTACACTCTTTTTCAATTGTATCTAATAAAGATAGTGTATCCACAGAATGAATCATCGTAATAAAAGGCACAATATATTTCACTTTATTACTTTGTAAATGCCCAATCATATGCCAACAAATATCTTTAGGTAACAAATCATATTTCTTTACTAATTCTTGTACACGATTTTCCGCAAAATCACGATGTCCTAATGCATAATAATGCATCAATTGTTCATTGCTACGATATTTCGATACAATTACTAATTTTGCACCCTGCAATTCACTTTGTATTTGTTGATAAACCATACTATCCTCTTCTTTGTCTAAATACTTCATATGCCAAAATAGAAACTGCACTAGAAGCATTCAATGCATTACGGAAATCAATCGCATATGGAATATAAATATTTTGACTAGAATGCTGTAACAACTCTGAACTTAACCCCCTTAAAGGGCCACCTAACGCCAATACAACACTTTGGGTATAATCATAATCAAACATATCAATCGCATCTTCACGCATCGCACAAACTAGTTTTACATCATATTCACTACATGCTTGTAAAAGTTCTGTATAATCATCACACAAATAAATTGGCATCTTTTCCCAAGCTCCAGCACTACTTTTTAAAATAGCACCTTCATCTTTAGACCAATCACGCTTAGGCATAATCACACCCTGACAACCACTCGCATATAAAGTTCTTAAAGAATAACCAACATTATATGGATCTTCAATACCTTCTAATAACACAAAGAAATGTGGTTTATCACAAGCAAATAATTCATCTATCGTCACAAATCGTCTTTCATTCACAAATGCAATTACACCACCATGGGTACTACCACTGGCAACTCTATCAATTTCATCCCTAGAAACACGTTTAACAACAATATTATGTACTTCAGACATTTTTAAGATATACCCAAAATCTTTAGACTTCTTCTTTTCATCCATCCAAATCTCAGAAATTGTACGATACGGAGATTGTAATGCTGCTTTAACAGAAATAGCACCTTCAAATACTATTGACATGAGCCACCTCTATATTTACGAATCATATCTTCCTTTTCAACTACAAAAGGAATCTTCGTTTTTAATACTTGCATTGGCTGTTTGGCAACATCAATCTTTTCACCATCTAAAGTAAATAACTCCTCAACCACAAATGTTTCATTATCAATTGTAGGACTTAAGACTTCCATTTTCGTACCACAAGTAAAATGATTACGTACTTGAATAGTCGCCATTTGGCTTTCTTTATCATAATCCAATACATACGCCACAAAATCTTGAATAACCCCAGCACCATTGACTCCATATAAATGACCTTCTTTTGGAGGCAATCCATAATAGAAACCACTATACGTTGGACGATTTTCAGCTTTCGCTAATTCATTTTGGAACTTTTCCATTTCTTCTTCCGTTACTTTACCATTTTCATGATAGGTATCAATCAATTGACGATACGCCTTAACAACAGTCGCAATATAATACGCCGTTTTCATACGCCCTTCAATCTTTAAACTATCAATACCCATATCCATTAAAGCAGTAATCACACTAGCCGCTTGTAAATCCTTAGAACTCATAGAGAACAAACAATCCTCAGGACTAATTAAATTCCCATCATCATACATACGATATTTCCAACGACAAGATTGTGCACAACCACCACGATTGGCATCACGTAGTGTCATAATATTACTTAACGTACAACGACCAGAATAGTTAACACACATACCACCATGAATAAACACTTCAAGAGGTAAACTACTAGTTTTCGCAATCTCTTTCATTTCTTCTAAAGTTACTTCACGTGCTAATACTACACGATCCGCACCAATTTCTTTCCAATAATCAACAGTTGCAGTATTGGTTGTAGTTTGTTGCGTACTAATATGTACTTCCATTTTAGGCGCTACTTTTTTACATAATTTCATTAAATGAATGGAAGCCACAATAATTGCGGATACACCTGCATCCTCTAAAGATTTAAAATACTTCTCAACTTCTTTAAAATCTTCATCATGAGGAATCATATTCACAGTTACATATACTTTTGCCCCATATTGATTCGCAAAAGCAACACCCTCTTTAATTTCCTCAATCGAAAAATTACCTGCACGAGAACGCAAGCTCAATTCTTTACCACCAATATACACTGCATCCGCACCATAGCGAACAGCCGTTTTTAAACGATTTAAATCTCCAGCTGGAGCCAATAATTCAATCGAATGTCTCATACTACACCTACTTTACAATATTCGTCTTTTGGTACAAATAACCAGACGTATACAATTCTTCATTCTTTGCAATAAATGCATCATACACACTATCTACATCATTACCATTTAAAATTTGAGCATAATACATAATCGCATCCGCAATTTCATCACTATTCATAAAAACACCATCAATACGAATTGCTTGTAATGACAACAATGATGGTAATTCTTTAACCATTTGTAAACGAGTTCCCGTAAAAATATGAGTTCCTTGTTCA
Organism: Erysipelotrichaceae bacterium; assembly: GCA_017473265.1. GTDB lineage: Bacteria > Bacillota_I > Bacilli_A > Erysipelotrichales > Erysipelotrichaceae > RGIG4607. Next base: position 38,122 of record JAFULQ010000015.1, read on the forward strand.
TCTTGCGTAATAAACATCTTATCTTTACGCGTCTCTTCTTCCAATGTATACATTTTAGCAGTAGAATGTACTTCACCGATTTCATCAAAATAACAAGACAACAAACGACGTTTAGAATATGATAAATTCATATGCCCATGAACCATCAATTCTAATTTATTTTCACAACGATTCATGATTGTTAAAATTTCATCCAATGTAATTTCTCTTGAAATAACACAACGTTTAATACCTAAATCCAAATATCCTTGAATATCCAACGAATTTGTTAAAACGGTATCTTGATTATAAATAAGAATGTTTTCCATACCATATTTTTTAGCCAACATATAGACCGCAGGATCACTATAATAAATACCTGCAAATTGCACATCTTTACACCAAACTAAGAATTCTTCTAATTGTTGTAATTCATCTTGCGCAAAAATACGATTCACAATCGTATAAAATTGCACATCCGCATGTTCTTGCATTGCACATACAATTTCCTCTTTTGTAAAATAATGGTTTTGACGAGTCGCAAAATAGTCACAAGACAAAATACAACCAGTCATACCTAAACTTTTATATCTTGGAATATCACGTATAGATTGAATACTTGTTAATAATTCCATAAATTTCACATCCTTTACCAGTATAAGTATACCACAACAATATCTATTATGATTATTATTGTTTACTCTAACCAAGAGATTATGGGATAATAAAATAAATTAAGGAGACTACTTATGACAAAAATTGATTTACATATGCATTCCATTTATAGCGATGATGGACAATATACTGTAAAAGAATTATTTGATATCGCCAAAAAACAACAACTAACCCATATGGCCATTGCAGATCACAATTCTGTAAAAGCCATCTATGAAGCTCACACATTAGAAAAAGACTATGATATTGAATATATTGATGCAGTAGAACTAGATTGCACTTATAAAGGAGTAAATTTACATTTATTAGGTTACAACTTTGATTATACTTTGCCTATTTTTGAAGCAATCGAAAAAGATATTTATAATCAAATGCTAAAAAATAGAGATACACTTATTCAAAAAATCCAAGAACTAGGTATTATTATCGATATGGAAAAACTAAATCAACTATGTCCCGATGGAATTGTGATTGGAGAAGATATTGCGGAAGTTGTGATTCCAGATACAAGAAATCACAATCACCCTTTAATACAACCATATTTAGAAAATGGCACACGTAGTGATAACCCATTTGTAAACTTTTATTGGGATATCTGTTCACAAGGAAAACCAGCCTATGTAAAAATGGAATTCATGTCATTACAAGATGCTATGCAAATTATCCATTCTGCAGGTGGCATTTGTGTTGTTGCTCATCCTGGTAATAACTTCAAAGGAAAAGATGATATTTTAAAAGAAATCCTAGCTATGGATGTACAAGGATTAGAAGTATACAGTAGTTATCATTCTCAAGAACAAATTGCTTACTATAAACAATTAGCAAGCGATTATAGCAAAATTTGTACTGTAGGTAGTGATTTCCATGGAAAAACAAAACCAAACATTCAAATGGGTTCTACAAGCCCTATAGATGCAGATGATGTAATAAACAGCTTTAAAAGTATACTAAAATAACCCGAGCATTCTACAACATAATCTATATATTCCAGTATATACTATAGACAGTTAGATAAGACTAACATATATAGGAGGAAAAAATATATGGAAAATAAATTAAACAAATTATTAGCAAACTACGTAGTTGAATATCACAAACTACAAAACTATCACTGGTACATCAAAGGAAAGGACTTCTTCCAAGTACATGCAAAACTAGAAGACATCTACAATGGTATTAACGGTGCAATTGATGAGTTAGCAGAAAACATCCTAATGATTGGATACAAACCACTAGCATCATTAAAAGACTTCTTAGAAGTAGCTGATATCGAAGAAGCAAAGATGGAAAACATCAAATCAAAACACATCTTCAAAGAAGTGTTAAAAGACTTCGATAAATTACTTAAAGATGTACTAGAAATCAAAAAACTAGCAGATGAACAAGAATCATATTTAATCAGTGCCCTAATGGATGATTATATAAAAGAATTCTCAAAAAACATCTGGATGATCAATCAAGTAATTGAAGACTAAAAGAAAAAGGCTCCATACGGAGCCTTTTAAATTAGAATTTTAATAAATCACTTACTTCTTCAGCTTTTTCTTGAACAGTTGGTTGATAATATAAATGAACGCCTCTATTATGTAAAGATTTCAATAATTCAACTTCTTCAGGTGTACATACTAAATTCTTTGCATAAACTGTAGCATTTTCTTTATTTTCTTTATAAATACCAGCACAGTTTAATTCTTTAATTTCAACACCTAAATCCATACAAGCAATAACATCTTCAACATAACGGAATACAACAATTGTTTTTGTTCCATAGTAATCTTTATCAGCAAAAATCTTAGCATATGTAGAACATTTAACAACATCAAAATCTGCACCACCAGTAATAGACATATGCATTAATCCCATTTGTGCTTCATCATTCATAATTGTATCATTTACAACGATATATTCATCAGCACCTAAGAAACGACCAAAGCTAGTAACAACTTTACCACAAACAGTTTTTCCATCAATTTTATTTAAAATAACTCCCATATAAAAGCCTCCTATAATTACTCTACTATTATAGCCTAAAAAAAACAGGATTTCATCCTGTTTTTTAGTATTTTACATATTTGTTTAATGGTTCTTCTGGAGTTAAGTGAGAAACTTTGTAAGTTAGTTTAACACCATGGTCTTCTAACCAACGTAAGTGTTTCTTATCTTCTTCAGTGATCCATAAGTTTACACCATAGTTTGTTTGAGGAAGAGCTGATTTAGGATTTTGATAGAATCCAGCAGCATTTAAATAAGGAATTTGAGCACCTAATTGTACAGCTTCAACTACGTCAGTAATATAACGGAAAACTACGAATGTTTTTGTTCCAAAATAATCATTTTCTTGGAAAATTTTAGCATATGTTTTTGGAGAAACACAGTCAAAATCAGCATCACCTGGAACAGCGATTTCTAATACTACTCTTTGAGAATCATCTTTAGCAACTTCTTCATTTACAACGATGAATTCATCTGGGTTTAAAATACGGCCGAATGTTGATAATACTTGTCCATGTAACATTCTTCCATCTAATTTGTATAATTCTACAGCCATTTTATTTAATTTCCTTTCTTAGTATTTAACTACATTTTTTAGAGGTACAGGGTTGTTATAGAATGATACGCGATATTCTAATTCAACACCTAATGATTCCAATTCACGGAATAAAGCACGGTCGCTATCAGCAACGAATAAAGCGATTTCTTCTTTTACTTCACCTTCACGTCCACGAGAATACATACCACCAACAGTTAATTTCTTAACTTGAGCACCAGCTTTAATAGCAGCTAAGCAGTCTTCTAAATAACGGAATACTACGAAAGTATGTTCTCCCCAATAATCGTTTTCTTTATCGATTTTAGCAAAAGTTTCAGGACTAACTACATCGAAATCAGCTCCTGGAGGTAATGCTAATTCTAATAAAGCTCTTTGTTGTTCATCTTTAGATACTTCTGTGTTTACAACGATATATTCATCAATATTCAATACTTTTGAGAAAGTTGTCATTACTTGTCCATGTAACATTCTTTCATCAATTCTAAACATCTCTACGGCCACGGCGAATCTCCTTTTCTACATGTACACCAACAGTTTCTTTACACATTTCAACTACTGGAATTAAATCTTCTTTAGAAGCATACATGTCTTTCATTAAAATAATTTCTAATAACATTGGTAAGTTCATACCATGAACGATTGTAAGATTACTATATGTTTTAGATAAAATTACAGATGCGTTAAATGGTGAACCTGATTTCAAATCACAGAAAACGATAATATGATTATTTTCTGGATCGAACTTTTTGATTTGTTCTTCCAAACGATCTTTTAATGTGTCTAAGCTATCATTTGGATAGAAGTTTACTGCTGCAACTTGTTCTGGATCCTGTTGACCAGCAATCATACCAACAGAATACAATAATGCGCTAGATAATTCTCCATGCGCTGTCATAATAATTTTTGTCATTGTTTCCTCCTGATTTTAAAACAATACATAACGTGTAAGCGATTACACTTGAACTACGTATATCATAGCATATTTCATAATATTTGTAACCACTTTTTTTGTTTTCTTTGCTTTTTTATTGTTTCAAAAATTTTTTCTTTTTTGTTTTAAAATCACAAAAAAAAAGAACTCTCCAATTTTTCTTTTTTGTTTTAAAATCACAAAAAAAGAACTCTCCGAAGAGAGTTCAGTTTTAACATCATTCTTACTATTAGCAGAAGATAACAACGCCAGTAAATGTAGAGATAACTGCAGATACTAATGCGATACCGAATACTAATACGATAAGTTTTGTTGTTGTCCAACCTTTTTTCATTAAGCCAGCCATGAACATAACTAAGCATAAAGGTAAGATTTTTGGATGGATACCATCTAATACTTCTTGTAAAGCAGTTGTGATAACTTTTGGTTGTTCAGTTGTAACACCATTAGCATCAGTTACATATTCTGTACCTTCAACTGTTAAAGCTAAACCTGTGTTTAAAGAAACCCAAGAAGCTGTTAATACACCTAATACCATTAAACCTAATACAGAACCAGCTGTAGAGATTTTTTCGATGATGTTAGATGAACGTAATGTTGTTAACATTGTTGTACCAGCTTTGTATCCATATACTAATGTGAAGTAACGGAATGCAAAGTTAACAACGTTCCAAATTACTAACGCAACGATTGGACCAGCAGCTGATCCATTAGCAGCGATAGAAGCACCAATTGACATAGCGATTGGACGGAATGTACCCCACATTAAAGAGTCACCGATACCAGCGAAAGGACCCATTAAAGCAACTTTAATGTTGTTTACAGATTCTTCTAATTCAGCTGTATCTTCTTCAACTGGAGTGTTAGCAATTTTTTCTTCTAATGCTAATGTTGTACCTTGAATTACAGGGATGAACAAAGGCATTGTGTTGAACATTTCAACGTGACGTAAGCATGCACGAGTCATTCTTTCTTTGTTGTCACCATATAATTTTTTGAATACTTTTTGGAACGTAAACAAGTATGGTAATGCTTGGAAACGTTCGTAGTTGATTGACGCCATATCGAAGAATGAACGCCAGTAAACTGACATAATATCAGATTGAGTAATTTTCTTTTCAGCCATCTTCATTCTCCTCCTTACGCTTCTCTACTTCTTCTTTTCTTTTCAGGTGCAGCTGGAGCATCCATTTGTTGGATGTATAATAAAGCAGCAGCTAAACCTAATACAGCTGTTGGAACTAATCCCATTCCTAATGCAGCAGCTAATACGAAACCGATCATATAGAATGGAGTTAATTTTGGCTTGTTCATCATAACGAATAACATAGCGAACCCTACAGATGCCATCATACCACCAGCTAATGTTAACCATGTGTTAACTAATGCAGGTAATACGATATTTGATACTAATTCTTGACCAAATGCTACTAAGCAGAATGCAGGAATAGCACCTTGGAAGAACCATAATGTACATGGAATGTACATGCAACGGCAAGCACCGTCGATATCCCCAACTTTAGCATATTTGTCAGCTTGGTGTTGGAACCAGATGTTAACTGTCCAAATTAACATTTGTAACATTTGTGCTACTGAAGCTAATGCAACACCTAATGTAACCGCTTGGTTAGCATTTAAAGCTCCGTTTGAAATACATGCAGCAGCAACAGCTAATGAAGCAGCAGAACATGCATCAGGTGGAATAGCAGCACCTACAGATACTGTACCCAAGAATACGAATTCAAGACCAGCACCGATTTCTAATCCTAATGATAAGTCACCTAAAGCTAAACCCATCAATGGACCAACAACTACTGGACGGTTTGTTTGAACGTGGAATCCACCATAGATATCCCATTCACAAATACCAGCAACTAATGCAGCGATTAGCGCTTGTAAAATGTTTCCCATCTTTTTTTCCTCCTTATAAATTTTAAAAAATGATGTGATAATATGTCAAAATATTCATAGTGGGTTACAAACACTATAAATATTTTTACACCAAACTTAATAAATGGTTAAAGTTTCATCTTTAACACCATAAGGATGATTTGTATAAATTCGTTTGTTTTTTTTGATTAGAAGCGACAAAATCCTTTATACATTAAGTAGTATATCTTTAAATGTAAGCGGTGTCAATCCATTTCACACATTTTACACAAAATTCAATTAACAATTTAACATAATTATTTTAACAATTTTCAACTAATGGTTTAATCCATTACCATTCTATGACTTACAAAATTAAAATATCTTTTATCATTGCACATAATTAAAGATGTGATATAGTAATTTTGACAATTTTTTCAAGGAGTCCATACTATGGAATTTAATTTTATATTTATTTTAGAAATAATTGGAGTTATTTCGTTTGCAGTATCCGGATCCATTTTGGCCATGGAAAAAGAATGCGATTTATTTGGTGTTATTGTATTAGGATGTATCACCTCTATTGGAGGCGGAATCATTCGTGACGTTATCCTTGGTATTCATCCACCAATGGCTTTCCAAGATCCTATTTACGCTATAGTTTCAATTATTACCAGTTTAGTGACATTTATTATTTTCTATAAAAATCAAATCACTGTTCAAAAATATATCAAAAAACTTGATTATGCAAACTTATTTTTCGACTCAGTAGGTTTAGCTATTTTTGTAGTCGTTGGAATTAACACTGCCATTCAATATGGTTCAACAAGTACTTTCTTAATTCTTTTTACTGGATTAATCACTGGTGTTGGTGGCGGAATCTTGCGTGATATGATGGCCACACAAATCCCAATGGTATTACGTAAACGCATTTATGCAGTAGCTGCATTAATCGGTGGTAGTACTTACTATTTTTTATATTTACTTATGCCTGGAACCATCGCCATTATCATTGGCACCCTAACTACTATCGTTATTCGTTTACTAGCTGCTTACTATAAATGGAATTTACCAAGAGTAAAATTACATCAATAATCCAATCCTTCGATTGGATTTTTAATTAAAAAGAAGTAGACTATTCCACTTCTTTCTTATCTGGATCAAAATAAATACCTGCACTTCTTCTAGCCAATTGAGCAACTTCAACAACCGTCAAAGTATGATTTTTTACTTCTTCATATTTTACATAATCCTGTTCTCTAAACATCTTTTCAAAAGCAATCAATTCATACTTCATACGCATCTTAGAATCATTCGCATTCTCTTGATGAAGTTCTTGCTTATTCAACTGCCATTCATATGATTCACAAATAAATGCAGGAGTAAGTGTACGAATATAACCCAATGTACCTTGTACCTGTGTTCCTCCTGGTGCCCCATTATCTTTAGAACCAATACAAACTGCTTTAAATGTTGGATAATCCAATGTCACAATACCCGAAGTATCAATATCTCTTTCAATATTCGCAATATAATTAACAGCACTAGGTTTACCAAACAAACCACAAACCATATGTAAATTATAAATATTAATATCCATCAATGCGCCACCACAACACTTAGGATCAAATGCACTCATAACAATCCCCTTTTGGAAATTATCATAACGAGAAGAATATTGAGAATAATTCGATTGTACAATCTTAACATCACCTAAATCTGCCAATTTCTTTTTCATATTTAAGAAATTAGGTAAATAAATCGTCGTAATTGCCTCCCAAATCATAACTCCATTTTCTTTAGCCACTTCAAACAAATGCTTCGCTTCATTTAATGTTGTTGTAAAAGGCTTTTCACAAATAACATATTTCTTCGCTTGTAATGCTTTTAAACTCATTTCATAATGCAAATGATTTGGAACTGCAACATAAATTGCATCAATCTCAGGATTTTCTAGCATTTCATTATAATCCGTATACACCCATTTTAAATCATATTGTTTCGCTAATTCATTGGCTCTTTCAATTGAACTTGGAACACAACAAATCGCAACATCCTCTACCCCATCTACAATCTTAACTGTATCTGCATGTGTAGGTACTATCATACCTGAACCCAAAATACCAATCTTCATACTTAAACCTCACTCATATTTTACAATTATTTTAACATACACTTTCAAAACTATGCTACAATAACCGCATGAAAGAAGGATGAATATGAAAATATATCTTGAACTATTTTGGGCATTCTTTCAAATTGGCGCTCTCACCTTTGGTGGAGGATATGCCATGTTACCAATGATCCAAAAAGTAATTGTAGAAAAACACCATTGGGCAACCGATGATGAAATCATTGATTACTTCGCTATTGGACAATTAACTCCAGGAGTTATTGCAGTAAATACAGCTACATTTGTAGGTTATAAGACAAAAGGTATCCTAGGTGGTATATTCGCAACATTAGGTGTTGTAACCCCTTCTATTATGATTATTACTATTATCGCTGCATTCTTAAAAAACTTCATGGACTATGAAATTGTACAACACGCATTTGGTGGTATTCGCGTTGCTGTATGTGTTTTAATCTCTATTGCTATTATGAAACTAGCGAAGAAAAACATTAAAAATAATACAGGAATCATAATTGCAGTACTTGTATTCTTACTTGTTACCTTTACAAATATCTCAAGTGTATACGTCATCATAGGAGCTATTATTTTTGGCTTACTATGGAAAGGAGGTAAACAAGCATGATTTACCTAACCTTATTCTTAGAATTCTTTAAAATTGGATTATTCGCTGTAGGAGGCGGACTAGCAACCATTCCTTTTTTAACCGATTTAGCTAGCAAATACAATTGGTATACAACAGCTGAACTTACCAATATGATTGCCATCTCTGAATCTACGCCAGGACCTATTGGAGTAAATATGGCAACTTATGTAGGTTATACTGTAGGTGGTATTTTTGGCGCAATTGCAACTACAATTGGATTAATTACACCATCAGTGATTATCATTTTAATTGTTGCTAAAGTATTAACCAACATTAAAGACAATCCACATGTAAATAATGCATTTAAAGCATTACGACCTGCAGTTACTGGATTAATTGCTTCCGCTGGATTTCAAGTATTTCAAGCAGCCTTTATCTTGTTACAACCAGAATCAACCGAATTCTTTAGTATCATCAATTGGCCAGCAATTATACTCTTTATACCACTATTTATATTTCAATATAAAACCAATAAGCATCCAATTATTGTCATAGCCATTGCATGCATCATTGGAATTGTTTGTAAACTATAACTTATACTTAATATAGTAACTAGAGTCACCATCGTGACTCTTTTTATTCTTTCATTCATCTAATCACCCACTAAAAAATACTCAAATTATGTGAATTTCATATGAACATTGTAAGTATTTTAAACGAATTTCACAAAACAGTGGTATGATAACAAACAAGGGAGATGAAGATATGAAAACAATCACATTAGAAACATTAGAAAAGTTTAAGTATTTATCCGACTTAAAAGTACATAATCATGATTTATATTATGTAGAAACAGCTATGGATATGGAAAATAATAATTACAAACAACGTCTTCATAAATACAATACATTAACAAATGAAGACAGCATTTACATTGACTACAAAAAACGTTGTACAACCTATTTAATGAATGATGGATCATTCCTATACGCAGACCAAGATCCAGAATCAAAAACGGTACATACACGTTTAACAAAAATAGAAAATGGAGAATTTAAAAATTCATTTACACTACCTTTACAAGTAAGTAACATTAAAGACTTAAACGAAGAATCATATTTAGTACAAGCAACTATCAATCGTAGTTGTCCTGAATATCATCATTTAACACTTGAACAACAACTACAAGTTGAACAAGCCAAAAAAGACAATGAAGACTATGTAGTCTTTGATGAATATCCATTCTTCTATAATGGTGCAGGCATTATTAATGGTGATCGTAATACTTTATTCTTAGTCAATAAACAAACATTAGAAATTACAAATCTAATTCCATTAACTGTTGATGTTGAATCTTATGATATTGATGGTGATGAACTTGTCTATGCAGGTGTAGATTTTACAGATGTGAAAGGTTTATGGAGTTGGGTTTGGAAAGTCAATCTTAAAACATTAGAAACAGAAGTATTATTTGATGATGTATTAATGATTGGTAGAGTATTCTATTATAATCATAAAGTTATTTTAACAGGTACAAATGGTGCCGCTGTAGATGGAAAAGACTTCTATGAATTAAAAGATAAACAATTACATTTATTATTCAAAAATGAAAACTGCTTATACAATAGCATTCTTACAGATGCTCGTTATGGCAGAATGAAAAACTACTATAAATTCAATAACGATTCTTATTTCATTGGCGTTGAATACCATACATCTTATATTTACAAATTCACTGAAACTGGTTTAGTTAAAATGAATGATTTTGATGGTGCAAGTGATGATGTTGTTGTGAATGAACATGGTATATGGATGTTAGGCTTAGTTGATCAAAAACTATCTGAACTATATGCTATAGTTGATAAAAAGCCTGTACAATTAACACACATTAATAATGTAGATGATTATTATGTAGCGACACCTCAACGCATTTGGTTAAAGAAAGATGTAGATATTCAAGGTTGGGTATTATTACCTAAAGACTATGATGAAAACAAAACATACCCTGCTATTTTAGATATTCACGGTGGTCCTAAGTGTACATATGGTGAAGTTTTCTATCATGAAATGCAAGCATGGGCAAATATGGGATATTTTGTAATGTTCTGTAACCCAAGATGTTCTGATGGTAGAGGAAATGAATTCGCAAACTTTATGAAACATTATGGTAAAACAGACTATGAAGATTTAATGGATTTTGTTGATGAAGTATTGCGCTTATATCCAGCAATTGATGCTGAACAATTAGGAGTTGCTGGTGGAAGCTATGGTGGCTTTATGTGTAACTGGATTATCGGTCATACTGACCGTTTCAAAGCTGCTTGTTCACAACGTTCAATTTCTAATAGAATTGCTCAAATTTGTTATAGCGATTATGGTATTGACACTCCATACGAATTCAATATTTATGATGTAGATGATTGTTTTGATGTATTCTGGGATATTTCTCCATTAAAATACGCAAACAATGCGAAAACCCCTACATTATTTATTCACGCTACAGAAGACTATCGTTGTCCAATTTCTGAAGCTATTCAAATGTATACTGTATTGAAATGTCGTGGTGTAGATACAAAATTAGTAGCCTTCATTGGTGAAAACCATGAATTATCTCGTGCTGGTAAACCTAAACACCGTTTACGCAGATTAAATGAAATGACAGATTGGTTAAATCATTACGTAAAAAAGGATTAGAAATTTTCTAATCCTTTTATTTTGATACCTAATTTTGCTAAATCATCAAAGAAATGTGGATACGATTTACTAACTGCTTCTGCTCCTTGAATTGTTATTCCATTTTCAGACACAATCGCTCCGATTGCTAAAGCCATAACAATACGATGATCATTATGTCCATCTACCATACATGGCGTATTCCATTTCTTACTACCTGTAATCCATACTTCATCTTCTGTTGTAAGGAGATCAACACCTAGTTTTCGTAGTTCACATTCCATTGCACAAATACGATCACTTTCTTTGATTCGTAATCTTTTACAATTGATAAAATGCGTAGTACCCTCCGCTAACGAAGCACATACAAATAATATCGGACCTAAATCTGGACAGTTTTGTAAATCTATTGTTGTACTATGTAATGAATCCCCTTTTACACAAACACCATCTTCATTCCAAACAATTGAACATCCCATATTAGTTAAGATATCCAATATTGCTTTATCCCCTTGTAAACTATTAGGATTCGCATGTAAACAAGTAATAGGTATTCCTAATGCTCCTAAACCTGCAAAAAATGCTAATTGTGAATAATCAGCTTCAATTGTTACATTTTGAGATTGATATATCTGATTTCCTTTAATGAATATTGTTGTATCATCTATCCATTCAACCACAACACCAAATTGCTTTAACATATCCACTGTTAAATCTACATACGATTTAGATGCAAATTCTCCTTGTATTTTGATTTGAGAATCATTATCACACAAAGGTAATGCAAATAATAATCCAGAAATAAATTGCGAACTAACATTCCCATCAATTTCATAGTTTCCACTCTTCAAACATTCTTCAACAACAATTTCTTGCTCATTATGTTCAAAGTGACTAAATATATTTTGATATATATTTTGTGGACGTTCTAATAAACGTTTTGTACCTTGTAAGGTTACTTTTTGTTTTGTTAAAGATGCTATAGGAATCATAAAACGCAAAGTAGACCCTGATTCATTACACCACAATGTATATTCCCTATTTTCAAAACATTCAATACCTGTAATTTCAAGTGTATTTCCTTTTTTAAGAATTTTAGCCCCCAATTGTTCCATACAACCAATCGTTGCCTCAAGATCCTTGGACATATCTACATTATAAATATGAGATGTACCTTTAGCCAATGATGCACAAATGATGGCACGATGTCCTAACGATTTACTAGAAGGAATACGAATTTGTTTTTCAATACATTTTGAAGGTTCAATAGTAACCAACATTAGATACTTCTCCCTAAAACTTCTGCTACTTTTTTTACTTTTTCTACCAAAGTTTTAAATTTTTCTGGTTTTAATGATTGTGAGCCATCACTCCAAGCACATTCCGGTTGATCATGAACTTCAATCATTAAACCATCACACCCTGCCGCAACAGCAGCCAAAGACATAGCTTCTACCAATTTCCAATCACCTGTCGCATGAGAAGGATCAATAATAATAGGTAAATGCGTTCTTTCTTTAATAATTGGAATAACACTTACATCCAATGTATTGCGAGTCAACGTTTCAAAGGTACGAATCCCACGTTCACATAAAATAACATTTGGATTTCCATTAGCCATAATATATTCAGCAGACATTAACCATTCTTCAATGGTATTTGCCATACCACGTTTTAATAAAATTGGTTTATTTACTTTGCCTAACGCTTTTAATAACTCAAAGTTTTGCATATTTCTTGCACCAACTTGAATAACATCAACATTTTTAACAAACTCATCAATTTTATCAATACTCATTAATTCTGATACAATTGGCATACCCGTTAATTCTTTCGCATGCACCATGCATTGAATTCCTTCCGTTTGCATCCCTTGGAAAGCATATGGAGAAGTACGAGGCTTATAGGCACCACCACGCATCATTTTACCACCTGCATCTTTAACATCTTGTGCTAAACGACACATCATCTCATCACCTTCAACAGAACATGGTCCACCAATAATAACTAGTGGTTGCCCCGCTCCAATTTTAACATCTCCAACCTCAATAATCGTATCTTCAGGATGCACATAACGACTTACTAGTTTATATGGCACATCCATACGACGTACTTCAATTACCCAAGGATTTGCTAGAATACGCTTATCATCCACTTTAATGGTATCACCCGTTAAAGCTAGTAATGTCATATGTACGCCTTCAATTATCGTAATTTGAAAATCTTGATTTTCTAAATCCGTAATTAATTTTTGTTTTTCTATTTCTGGAGTATGTTTTTTTAATGAAATAATCATGCTTTCTCCCCTTTTATAAGATCTCTACAATCTTTTGTACTACCTCTTCTATAGTACCATTATTTTCAATAATATAATCACTATATCCTTCATATAATGACTTTCTATCTTCATATAATTTCAAAATTGCCTCTTTACTTGAACTTAAAGGACGCGTATCATCCGCAATTAACAAATCAAGATTACGTTGAATATAAATAATTTTACCATTCTGTTTTAAGGCTATCATATTCTCTTCACGTTTAATGATTCCACCACCACAAGAAAGAATCAACCCTGTTTGTTGACTTAGTTCTTTGGCAATTTGTGTTTCACAATCACGGAAATAATCTTCCCCATATTGTTCAAATAACGCAGGAATACTTCCATATCGTTCTACAATCTTAGCATCTAAATCTACTACTTGTTTATTTAAATGTTGTGCCAATGCTTTCGCAATGGTACTTTTGCCACAACTTGGCATACCAATGAAAACAATATTTTGTTTTTCTTTTTCTAATTGCTTGGTAATAGTTGTAATACAACTATCATCCAAGCAATTACCTGTAAAAATTTCTACTGCTTCTTTTGCTTGAGCTACAAGCATCATTAAGCCACCTGCAGTTTTTACACCATTTCTTTCTGCCTCAACAAGAAACTTGGTTTTTAGTGGATTATAAATAACATCAACTGCACTCTCTAAGTGAGTAAACCTTTTTACATCTATAGGTGTACAATTACCATTAGGATACATTCCTACTGGCGTTGTATTTACAATCACTTGTGCATCTTTATGCTTAGCGTAACATTCTTCATAAGTAATCCCGTTTTTTCCTTTAGGATGCACAAAAACAACTTCTTTAGCCTGTAAATCCGCTAAAACCGCATAGACTGCTTTAGAAGCTCCCCCAACACCTAACACAATGACTTTGCGATCTTTAATCGTAATATCATTGTACTCTAACATATACTTAAAGCCATAATAATCCGTATTATATCCTTTTAAACAACCATCCACATTAACAATTGTATTCACTGCACCAATCTTTTGCGCATGTTCACTAATTTCATCTAAATAAGGAATAACGGTTTGTTTATAAGGAATCGTAACATTCACTGCATGAAAGTTTTTTTCTTTTAAAAATACATCCAACTCTTCAGCAGTTAATTCAATCATATCAAAAGTATAATCAGCCAACTGTTCATGAATACCTTTGGAATAACTATGACCTAATTTCGCTCCAATTAATCCATACATGGCATCCACCAACTTGTTCCATATACTTCCGTTAACATATCCACTAACGCTAATGCAAGTAAACTATCTTGTACAACTCTAGCACGATGAATAATTGCAGGATCATGACGACCAGTAATTGCTACAGTTGTATTTTCTAATGTTTGCATATTGATTGTTTCTTGTTCTTTTGCAATAGATGGAGTAGGTTTTACTACTGTTTTTACAAGAATTGGCATACCATTACTGATACCACCATTAATACCACCATTATGATTAGTTGTAGTCACAACATTCCCATGTTCATATCTAAACGCATCATTTGCACTAGAACCATACATATTTGCGAAAGAAAAACCACTTCCAAACTCAATACCTTTAATACCACCAATACTAAATAAATAGTGAGAAATTACACTTTCTAATGAATCAAAGAATGGTTCTCCAATACCACTAGGCAATCCTACAATTGCACTTTCTAACACACCACCAACAGAATCTTGTTGTAAACGTGCTAGTTCAATCGTTTCTTCCATTTTTTGCCCAATATATTCATTTAATACCGCAAAATACATCGTATTTACTTTATCTATTTCATGCTTTAATTCTTCAGCATTACTACTAAACGCATCATCAAATACATTATATAACTGCAAAATATGTGTGCCGATAGAAATACCCTTTTGTTGTAATAACTGTAAAGCAACAGCACCAGCAGCCACAATTGGAGCCGTTAAACGACCAGAAAAATGACCACCACCACGATAATCTTGATAACCATGATATTTAATATTCGCCACATAATCCGCATGAGAAGGACGAGCAATATCTTTTAATGAACTATAATCCTTACTCTTTTGATCTTGATTCTCCATTAAAATCGTAATAGGAGTACCTGTAGTTTTCCCTTCAAATACACCACTCACAATCTTAGGCATATCACTTTCTTTACGCGCAGTAGAAATACTTCCTTGAGGTTTACGTTTATCCAATTGCTTTAACATGAATTCCATATCAATAGAAACACCTGCACACACACCATCTAATACACAACCAATCATATCTCCATGTGATTCACCAAATACGGTAATCGCAACATTTTTTCCAATTGTATTCTTCATATTAAAACTTCACCTTCAATTCTTCTTGCGTCATATCTATTATACATGCTTGCCCAATTTCTTTCACTTGAACTACACTCACCATATTCGCTACTTTCTTTTTATCATGTAACATATACTCAAAACTTTTTTGTTTATCATATTCATATTCTAATGGCATATTCCATTTTTCTAAAACACGAACCAATCGTTTTCGAACGCTTTCATCTTCCACCATTTTAACCATACCCAAAGCAACTGCTTCACCATGTAATAATTCATAGTTAGAAGCACTTTCAATACCATGACCTAAAGTATGTCCAAAATTCAAAATTTTACGTAATCCCAATTCTTTCTCATCAATTTCAACAACTGCTTTTTTCACCATGAGACTACGATATAAAATTTCTTCAATTTGTTCTTTTACATCACAATCTTCTAATAATTCAAATAGTTCTTGATCATATATAGCTCCACTTTTTAAAGCTTCAACTAAACCACTATAAAAATGACGATTACTTAATGTATCTAATGTATTTGGATCAATAAACACTGCTTTCGGTTGATAAAATGAACCAATACAATTCTTAACATTTCCTAAATCAATAGCTGTTTTACCACCAATACTACTATCCACTTGTGCTAAAGTAGTTGTCGGAATATTAATAAAATCAATACCACGCATATAAGTACTTGCTACAAAACCACACAAATCACCAACAACACCACCACCAACAGCAATCATCAAATCTTTTCTAGAAAACCCTAATTCTAGCATCTTTTGAATCAATGCTTGATAGTTTTCAATATTCTTAGAAGATTCACCTTGTTCAATACATACAATAGTAGCTTCTTTACATTGTTTTTGAACACATTCACTATACTTACTAGGTACTCCAGTATCTGTTACAATCAATACTTTACGTTGTAAATCTATGTATTGATTTACATTTGTTAAAATACCTTTTTCAATATAGATAGGATAACTTCTCTCTTGTAAATCCACTACAATCTTCATAAACCCTCCATTAAAGAAAAAATCCGAACGGATAACCTGTTCGGATAAATATTCCTTTCAGATATCAGCCGCGCTAATAATATGTATAACGCCACTTCATTTTTTACATAATAGCATCAATCCATTATATTTTCAATCCAAAACCATGTACATAACTACCTTTTTCTTAGAATTCAAAAAAGGGGCATTGCCCCTTTTTTAATAATCACCTTGAGCAAGCATCGCTTCAATTACTCGCTCCATACCTGCAATATTAGCCCCAGCCATATAATTTGTAGGATCTAATCCATACTTATTGCAAGCGTCTACACATTGTGCATGAATGTTAATCATAATTTGATGTAAACGTTCATCCACTTCTGCACTTGTCCATGATAAACGCATACTATTTTGTGACATTTCAAGAGCACTTGTCGCAACTCCACCAGCATTCGCAGCCTTACCTGGACCATATAACATGCCATGATTCAAATAATAAGCCACAGCATCCTTGTTACTAGGCATATTCGCACCTTCCGCAACCAAGCGACAACCACAATTATACATATTCATAGCACGTTCACCATTAATTTCATTTTGTGTTGCACATGGTAATGCCACATCATAAGCTAAAGAAGCATCATAGACACTACCTTCATGATATTCACCATGTCCTGCATATTCTGGGTATAAGGCCAATGATCCACGTTCAACTTCTTTAATGTGTTTTACAACATCTAAATCTAAATGTTCATCCACAATATATCCTTTAGAATCACTCATAGCAATTACTTGCCATCCCATTTGTTTTGCTTTTTCACAAGCATAAATGGCTACATTTCCACTTCCAGAAACAACAACACGTGGTTTGGCATTCTCTAATCCAACATTTTTTAACATTTCACATACAAAATATACTAAACCATATCCTGTAGCCTCTTTACGAATTAAAGAACCACCAAATCCTAATGATTTACCCGTAAATACACCAGGTTCAACTACACCACGAATTCTACGATAATGACCATATAAGTATCCTACTTCTCGAACTCCAACACCCATATCACCAGCAGGAACATCCGTATCCGGTCCAATATGACGATACAATTCTGTCATAAAACTTTGACAGAAACGCATAATTTCTTCATCACTTTTACCCTTAGGATCAAAGTCACTACCACCTTTACCACCACCAATTGGTAAAGTTGTTAAAGCATTTTTAAAAATTTGTTCAAAACCCAAGAATTTTAAAATCCCCAAATTTACACTCGGATGAAAACGTAAACCTCCCTTATATGGACCAAGCGCACTATTATATTGCACGCGATATCCACGATTTACATGATATACCCCTCTATCATCCATCCAAGGAACTTTAAATTGAATCATACGTTCAGGTTCAACCAAACGCTCTAAAACGGCTTTATCTTCATACAATGGATGCAAATCAAATACAATACTTGTACTAGTTAAAACTTCTTCCACTGCTTGTAAAAACTCAGGTTGATACGCATCCTTCTTCTTTAAGTCATTCAAGACTCTTTCAACATAAGCATTCATAGCTAAATCCCCCAAATAATTATTTAGTAACTGCTTCTAAAGCAATCTCCATCATATTTGTAAATGAATTTTGTCTTTCTTCAGGTGTAGTTTCTGTATGATCCACTAATGAATCACTAATTGTACATACACAAGCAGCTTGTTTTCCAGTAACTTTCGCATTATGGAATAAAGCAAAACTTTCCATTTCTACACATACACATCCATTTTCAACAGCTTTATTAGGTGATTTTTCTAAATCACGATAGAAAACATCAGAAGAATGGATTCTTCCAATACGCATTTCTTTACCTAAACGTTTAGCTGCTTCAACCATTTTATTATTTAATTCTTCACTAGGATATGTAACTGGTTGATCATAACCATTATGAGTATAAGCATAGCTTGATTCACTCCAAGCACTATCAGCTAATACAACATCATATACTTTGCAATCCTTTAAATAAGAACCTGCAGAACCAATACGAACAATCGCATCTACATCATATTCTGTAAATAACTCATAAGAGTAAATACCAACACTTGGCATACCCATACCGCCACCCATGACAGTTACTGGAACGCCATTATAAGTTCCTGTATAAGCAAACATATTACGTACGCTATTTACTAATTTCGCATCTTTCAAATATGTTTCTGCAATAAATTTAGCACGTAATGGATCTCCTGGCATTAAAACTACTTTCGCAATATCTTCTTTTTTTGCACTATTATGTGGTGTTGACATATATTTCATCTCCTTTATATATAGTGTTAGTATATCATAATTTATCTATAGTTGATAGAAAAACACTCAACAAAAAAGAAGCATACGCTTCTTTTTGGTCATGTTTTATTGCCTATACCATCATATCAACAACACTCATAATCTTTATTATTTCTTCATATTCAATGAATTTAGGATATAAATTATCAATTACAACCATTTATTGATATTTGTCTTTTTTATATAATTTTCTCAATCTGTTCCCTAGTTAATACCGCAACCGTTTCCACAGTTATCCCTTTAGGTAGGGAGTCTACTAAAGTGTTTGATATATTGGAATTGGTCAGTCACTTAGAAAAATCAATATTATAACGAGTTCCGTGAGATAACAGTAATCCGTGTGTTAGTTCAATTCGCAAAATGCATGTATTCACATCGTCAAAATTATTATG
>JAFULQ010000004.1 GCA_017473265.1 Erysipelotrichaceae bacterium
TATGAAGGGTTTTAATTTTTATAAGTTACCAACCTAAAACTTTAGAGAAATAATACCAACCTCAAAAAAATCAAAGGTTTGGAAATTACCAACCCGATTCCGTATAGTTTACCAACCCCAACCTAAAACTTTAGAGCGCCTTTTAAAAAAAGCACATTTCGCTAGGAAATGTGCTATTTATTTGCATCAATCATCATTTGACATACTTTATTTGTATACGCTACTGGATCTTCAATAGGGAATCCTTCAATTAATAATGCTTGTGTATACAATAAGTCTGCGTAGTTTGATAATGCATCTTTATTTGTTTCATGGATTTTTTGTAATGTCGCAAATAATGCATGATTTGGATTGATTTCTAAAATACGAGTAGCTTTTAGTCCATTTCCATCTGGCATTTGTGCTAATACTTTTTCCATTTCAAAGGAGATACCTTCATCAGATACTAAACATACTGGATGGGTAGATAATCTAGAAGAAATTGTTACATCACTTACTTTATCTTGTAATGCGTCTTTTAATGCTTGTAATAAAGATTCATTTTCTTTTTTGATAGTTTCTTTTTCTTGTTTTTCTTCTTCACTATCTAAATCTAAATCTCCTTGATTGATTGATTTAAATGGTTTATCCATATACGTATTTAATACACGAATTGCGAATTCATCTACATCATCTAGGAAATATAAAACTTCATATCCTTTTTGTTGTAAACGTTCTAATTGTGGTAATTTTTGAATCGCTTCAATAGAATCACCTGATACATAATAGATGTGTTGTTGTTCATCTTTCATGCGCTCTACATATTCTTTTAATGTCGTATATTTGTCATTATGGCTTGAATAGAACATGATTAAGTCTTGTAGTTGTTCTTTGTGTGCACCATAATCAGAATATAAACC
This sequence comes from Erysipelotrichaceae bacterium, assembly GCA_017473265.1. Taxonomy (GTDB): domain Bacteria; phylum Bacillota_I; class Bacilli_A; order Erysipelotrichales; family Erysipelotrichaceae; genus RGIG4607. Next base: position 900 of record JAFULQ010000004.1, read on the forward strand.
ATATTTTAATTGTAAACCGAAGTTGATGAAGAATTTTTCATATTCTTCTCTTTCTTTAACTAACATGTCTACTAAAGTGTTTTTAATTTTCTTTTCAATACTTTTCGCAATCGCTTTTAATTGACGATCTTGTTGTAAGATTTCACGAGAAATATTTAATGACACATCATCAGAGTCTACTAGTCCTTTTGCAAAACGGAAGTAGTCTGGTAATAAGTCTTTCGCATTATCCATAATAAACACACTTTTAGAATATAGTTGTAATCCAGCTTCATAGTCTTGTGAATAGAAATTGAATGGTGTTTTTGATGGAATGTACAATAATGCATTGTATGACAAATTACCTTCAATTGTATAATGCAATACTTTTTGAGGTTTTTCCCAATCCATATATTTATTCATATAGAAATTATCATATTCTTCTTGGGTAATTTCTTTTTTATTACGTTTCCATAATGGAACCATGGAATTTAGTGTTTGTAATTCTTTAACTGTTTCGTATTCGTTTTCTGTATCTTCTTTTAAACGAGATACTTCAACTAACATTTGAATTGGATAGCGCACATAGTCTGAATACTTAGTAACTAATGATTTTACTTTATAGGTGTCTAAATAAGAATCATAGTCTTCTTCTTCCTCATTTTTACGTAATTGTAATGTAATGGTTGTACCGATGGTTGTGCGATTGCTTTCTGTAATTGTATAACCATCTGCACCTTCTGATTCCCAAATATAACCTTGCGTATCATTGGCACTTAAAGTATCTACTGTAATTTTTTCTGCTACCATGAATGCGGAATAGAAACCTACACCAAATTGTCCAATGATATCATTCATTTGTTCATTGGCTTGTTTGAAGTCTAAAGAACCACTTTTTGCGATGGTTCCTAAATGGTTTTCTAGTTCGTCTTTGGTCATACCAATACCGGTATCAGTAATGGTAAATGTACGATTTTCTTTATCTAGTGTTAGAGTAATTGTTAAGTCTTCTGGTGCTACACGTTTTGAAGCATCATTTAATGATAGAAAGTTTCTTTTGTCTAATGCGTCTGAAGCGTTTGAAATCAATTCTCTTAAAAAGATGTCTTTATTGGTATAAATGGAATTGATCATCAAATCTAACAGTCTTTTTGATTCTGCTTTAAATTGTTGTTTAGTCATATTTCCACTCCTTTTAGCACTCTGTACAAGTGACTGCTAATATAGTGTATACCAATCATTCTGTTTTTTCAAGTGCTTGGATACACATTGTATGATAATGTTCTTTTATATCGATTGGTGATACAATTCGAATTTGTGGTGTCCATTGGAATAGCCAACCATAGAAAACAGGAGAAATTTCTATAGGAACGGCTATTGTAAAATGGCTATTCGTTACTTCTTGAACCATAATATCTTTTCCGAATTTTTCAAATACATGGGAAATAAGTGTTTGGTTATTTGCACATTGTAATTGTATGGTCGTCTTTTGTCCTTTATACATTCCCATTGTATTTTTTAAATGTTCTTTGGTATCGAATGGTAAAGGGATATGGTTTGTTTCTTGGGTTTGGATGTGGTCCATTTTGTCTAATCGGTAATTTGAGAATGTTTGATACTTTTCAATATATAATACACAATAGTATTTGTCTTGGTCCCATGTTAAAGCATAGGGAATTCCTTGATAGCTTTTCTTTCTAGCAATACGTTTATGATTAAGGTCATAGTCATAGTATTGGAATGTAATAGCTTGTTTATGAATGATGGCTTGGTTTATGGTATCGACATTATATAAAATGTGTTCATTTTCACTTTTGTTTGATGTGTAATTGATTTGCCATTGTAAATCTTTTTCGTTATGTTCATTGACTAATTTAGATAACTTTTGTATCAATTGTTGGCTTTTTTTATGACTAATAGAAGAGGATGCTTCTACTGCATCCATTAATAAACGAATCTCTGCTACTTCAAAATCACTATTGGCATAATAATAGCCTCTACGATTGTTTTCTCTTGTTTGTAAGATATCATGTCCATAATCAATCAGTGTTTGAATATCTCTATAGATGGCTTTACGTTCGATTGTGATTTGATGATGACTTGCCTCATAGATTTCATTGATTAATTCTGAACTAGTTAATGGATGTTGTTCATCCGTTTTTCTTTTTAAAATATCGAGTAAATATAAGATTGTAATTTTATTTGACATCAAGCTCACCTCTAGTATTAGAGTACCATAAATGGGACTATAAAGGAATGAGAAATTGTTACAATATAAATGCTTCAAGGAGGTATTGAATATGAAACGTCATTATATGGTAGTTAGTGGATGTGTATGTTTAGTGTTTGCGTATGCGAATATTTTTGCAGGTAAAGTAATTTTGGGATATATGTGTGGTTTAGCGGCTTTGTTAGTTGGATGGTTTTTCTTATATATGATAGGCGCAAATAAATTGCATTGGTTTACATTGGCTTTACATATTCCTTTTGTTTGTGGTAGTGTTGCGCTTTTATATATGCCATATACCGTAAGTACTTCTTTAGGTATGCTTGGTTTTATGAGTGTTGGATATAGTTTAATGGTACAAATGGTGATGAAAGAGTTAACTGTAAAGGAATGTAGAAGTGTAGTGAAAAGTTTGTTTGTATTAGGATGTGCAATCTTTATTGTTTGGTTAGTCGCTTTGTCTATGACAATTGTTCGTTTTGATTGGATTTTGGTTGGAAATGATTGGATGTTAGCTTGGGATGCAATTCGTATGGAAGTTGTTAGTATGGCAATTTTGGTGGGTATGCATTATTTACAAGTTGGTTGTATGTTTTTTCAAAGAAGTGAGTTAATTTTAAATTAGATTATTAAACTGTGATGAATTCATGTTAAAATACTTAAAAGAAATGAGGATTTCTATATGGTAAAAGTAATAATGATTCGTCATGGTGAACCTGATTACTCCTATTTTACGGGACCGTTTTATGAAGGTTATGGTATGGAATTAGGGCAATTAACACAAAAAGGAATTAAACAAGCGAAAGCTGTAAGTGTAGATCCACGTTTGGATGGTGCCGAATTAATTGTATCAAGTCCATTTCCTAGAGCATTACATACTGCAATGTTAATTAGTCGTAAGCGTGATTTGGATGTGGAAATTCAACCAGGGTTGCATGAATGGATTCCAGATAATCCATATCGTTTTACTGAAGATGCGGATTATGAACAACCGAATGTAGAGTTTGTGAAGTATCATGGGGAACGTCCTGAGGATAGTACATATCATTATGAAAGCTTACAGGAAGTGTTTGATCGTGCGTATAAAGCGTTGTTACCATATGTAAATCATCAGAAAATTATTGTTGTTTGCCATGCGGTGTTGATGCGTGCCTTTGCGTATGAATTAGATATACCGCATTGTGGAATCATTGAATTTGAATTTGATGAGAATCGTAGACTTGATGATAATGGGAGGAAATAGGTATGGATGCGAATAGTAAAAAAATAGTTGATGTACATTGTAATCGTGTGAAACAAGCATTGGAAAAGAAGCGTTTCTTATGTGATGTTGTTGAAAATGCCCAAGAAGCAAGAGAACTAGTAAAATCATTAATTCCAAATGGCGCAAGTGTTGGTTTTGGTGGTTCTATGACTCTTAATGAAACAGGTATTAAAGATATGATTCGTGAAATGGATGTTGTATACCAAGATCGTGACAATTCTGCATTATCTAGAGAACAATTACATGAAGTATTGCGTGAGGCTTTTACTGCAGATGTTTATGTAACTAGTACAAATGCAATTACTTTGCAAGGAGAATTGTATAATGTTGATGGTTTAGGAAATCGTGTAGCAGCAATGATTTTTGGCCCTAAAAAAGTGATTGTGGTTTGTGGATATAATAAGATTTGTAAAGATGAAGAAGAAGCGAAAAAACGTATTTGTATGATTGCGGCTCCAATCAATGCGGAACGTTTACATAAAGATACTCCATGTCGTCAAATTGGTGAATGCTGTAATTGTAATAGCGAACAACGTATTTGTGATGCGTATGTTGCTCTTAAACGTTGTCATGAAGCTGGACGAATTCATGTGATTTTGGTGAAAGAGTCTTATGGATATTAGAACGATATTTTTTGATGTTGATGGTACATTGGTGGACCCCAAAACACATACCATGCCACAAAGTGCAATTGATACAATTAAGAAATTACAAGAGAAAGGCTATATGTGTTGTATAGCTACTGGACGTCCATATGAAAATGCGAAAGAAACGGTTGCTTTTTCAGCAGTTGATTGGGATGGTTATATTTGTTGTAATGGTCAACAAGTATTAGATAAGAATCATAACTATATTTATCAAAAAGCGTTTACGAAAGAGTTAGCATTGAAGGTGATGGATGTGGCTAGAGAATTACATCATCCAATGTGTTGTATGACAGATGGTGATTGGTTTATGACCATGGAACCAGATAAGAATTGTAAGGATGCAATGGCTGCTTTGAAAATGACGATTCCAGAAGTAGATATTTTTGATGAGCAAACGATTTTATCGTTTATCTTATTCTGTGATCCTTCTTATGATTATCAACCATATTATGCAATAGATGGTATTCGTGTAAATCCATCGTATTTCCCATATGCAGATGTTGGTGTGTTAGGTACTAGTAAAGCAAAGGCGATTACAATCTTTTTGCAACATTATGGTTTAGAAGGGTTTATTGCATTTGGCGATTCAATGAATGATTATGATATGTTAGAGAATGCAAATGTATCGATTGCGATGGGGCAAGGGGATAAGCGTGTTCAAGAAATTGCGAGTTTTGTAACGAAAGCAGTTGATGATGATGGGATTCAATATGCTTATGAAAATTGTGAGTGTTTTAAGAAGTAAAGAGTAAAATCTTTACTTTTTTTATATTTTCAAGCAGGAGAAAACGGTAACAGCGTACTACCTTCAAATCGTATGCATCTTGTGTTTGTGGAATTAGATAAGTTGAATCAATTAGATGAAAATAATATCGATAGTTGGACAGAAATGGAACAATTAGGATATATGATACGTTATGCTCATGATGAAAATAAACGTGATATGATTAAGTTAATAGAAGAAAAGAATGAGGTGCTTAAAATCATGTTAGATAAAAAAGAGGATTTCTTTTCAGATATGGTAGCTGACTTAAATAGAATAAAAGCAATGTTTAATAAATTGGATCAAGAAGATTTTGAAAGATAATTAGAAGAGGTTAAAGAAGAAGGGATGAAGCAAGGTATTCAACGACTTCTTCAAATTATGTATAAAAATGGCGCTGATATAGAAGAAATATCTAAATTGTGTAGTATGAAAATAGAAGATGTAAAGGATATAATTGAATAATCATAAGCAGATTTCATATCTGCTTTTTTTATACACATACTAATTCTGAGGTGAAGATATGAAGAAGTATGTGTTATTACTATTGTTATTATGTAGTGGATGTAGTTTTAGTTTGCCGGTAGTATCAACTAATGATTTGCGTACAAGTGTTGATTATGATGCGTTAGAAAAACTATCTGATAAAGCAGTGATGTGGGGGTTGGGGAAAAATACCAATGAATTCAAACAACCGATTGATGCATTGAATGCCAATGATATGTATCGTGCGTATGATGCATATTTTGTTGGTGATAAGGATCCTGTTATTTATTTAACCTTTGATAATGGATATGAGAATGGGTATACCGAAAAGGTATTAGAAGTGTTAATGGAAGAAGATGTATATGCGACTTTTTTCTTAACGTATGATTATGTAAAAGATAATCCGGATTTAACAAAGCGCATGATTTATGATGGGCATACCATTGGTAATCATACCTATAAGCATAAAAGTTTTATTGAAACATCTTTGGTGGATTTTGTAGAGGATGTATTGTTATTTGAAGAATATATGCATCAAGAGTATCATTATCATATGAACTACGTGCGCCCACCTAAAGGGGAGTTTAGTGAACAAACGTTGGCATTGATGCAACAATTACAATTAAAAACAGCTTTATGGTCATTTGCTTATTATGATTATAATGTAAATGATCAAATGAGTAATGATATCGCATTATCGAAATTAAAAGAAGGTTTACATCCAGGTGCGATTTATTTATTACATTGTGTATCCAAAACCAATAGTGAAGTATTACAAGAGTTTATTCAATACGCAAAAGGTGAGGGATATACATTTTCTTTACTTGACTTTTAATTAGGAGTATCATGATATACAAGGAGATATGATAATTATGGTTAGTGAAAATGTATTACGTAAATATGCGAAATTAGCAGTTGTTATGGGTGTGAATGTTCAAAAAGGACAACCACTTGTGATTTCTGCGGATGTAAGAGATCATGAATTTGTTAGCTATTGTGTAGAAGAAGGTTATAAAGCAGGAGCTAGTCAAGTTGTTGTTGAATGGGGTAGTGAACATGATACTAAGTGGTCTTATGAATATATGTCAAAAGAGGATTTGGCGGAAATTCCTGATTGGCAATATGATAAACGTAAATATGCGCAAGATAAGGGTGCTTGTTTCTTAAATGTTATGAGTAGTACACCAGGTTTATTAAAGGATATTGATTCTGAGAAGATTTTAGCTCGTCAAATGGCGGCTAGTAAGAAGTTTATGCCTTTACAAGCATATACAATGGCAAATCAAGGACAATGGTGTATTGTGGCGTTACCATCTGTTGGTTGGGCTAAAAAAGTATTCCCTGATAAGAGTGATGATGAAGCTGTTAAAGCTTTATGGGATGCAATTTTAATGAGTGTTCGTGTAAGTGAAGATAATGATCCAATTGCTGAGTGGGAACAACATAATAAAGAAATCCTTACTCATAGTAAACAATTGAATGATTACAACTTTAAGTCTTTACATTTTACAAATAGTTTAGGTACAGATTTAACAGTTGAATTGGTTGAAAATCATATTTGGGCTGGTGGCTGTGAAGAAGCTGGTAATGGTGCTATCTTTAATCCAAATATGCCAACAGAAGAAAATTTCTGTATGCCTTATAAATATGGTGTAAATGGTAAAGTAGTGGCTACTAAACCATTAAGTTATCAAGGTAAATTGATTGATGGTTTCTCTTTAACATTTAAAGATGGTAAGGTTGTAGAATATAGTGCTGAAAAAGAATTAGAAGCATTAAAGAATTTAGTAGAATTTGATGAAGGTAGTGCTTATTTAGGAGAAGTTGCTTTAATTTCTTATGATTCTCCAATTAATAAGACAGGTATCTTATTCTATAATACATTGTTTGACGAAAATGCTAGTTGCCATTTAGCATTAGGTAGAGCATATCCAATGAATGTTAAGGGTGGTACTACAATGTCTCAAGAAGAATTAGCGAAAGCTGGTGCAAATGGTTCTATGACACATGTTGACTTTATGTTTGGTTCTAGAGATATGCATGTAGATGGTACAACTCATGATGGTGAAGTGGTTGCGGTATTCCGCAATGGTAATTTCGTTTTATAAGAAGACATATTCATTATGTCTTTTTTTGTGTTCGTATAGTAAAGTGTTAGTATTATCATCTCTATTGGATGAATAAATTTTGTAATTGTTTCTTTGATTGATAATGCTAAAGATTCGTGTTGAAAGAAGATAGGTGGTTTTACCTATTTTTATTTTTTTAGCACACAGGTGTTGACAGTGCTAAAAATATTGCGTATACTATTAGCAGAAAGGAAGGGCGAGTGCTAAAAAGGTGAAGTAAATGCTAACAAATAGACAGTCATTAATACTAAAAGCAATTGTTGAAGATTTTATCCAGTCTGCCGAACCTGTTGGTAGCAAAACCTTGATGACGAAGTATGATCTTCCATATTCTTCTGCTACGATTCGTAATGAGATGATGTATTTAGAAGAAAGAGGATTATTAGAAAAGACACATACTTCAAGTGGTCGAGTTCCTTCTACATTGGGTTATCGATATTATGTTGAGAATTTGATGAATGTCGAGCTTAATGATCATGAAAGATATGAATTACAAACGGTATTTCGTGATGAACGTGGTTCTATGGATGATGTGATTCAAAAGAGTTGTGATGTGTTGAGTCATATGACTAGTTTGACATCGATTGTATTAGGGCCGGATGCGAAAAACCAAAGGTTACAGCATATTAAATTGTTCCCGGTTGATGATCATACAGCGGTAGCGGTATTTATTACCAGTCAGGGACATACGGAGAATAAGACTTTCCATTTTGATGATTCGGTATCAGTAGATGATATTACGAACTGTTGTAACATTTTGAATGATCGTTTAGTTGGTACACAATTGAGTGAAGTTGTGGATAAGATGAATGAGATTAAGCCAATTTTGGCGAATCAAGTAAAACGTCATGAAGCATTATTTAATGCCTTTATTCAAGCGTTTAGACGATTTGCTTCTGATCATATGTATTATAGTGGTGCGACGAATATGTTGTATCAACCAGAATTTGCGGATATTGAAAAGTTACGTAATGTAATGCGTATGTTGGAAGATGAACAGTTGGTTCGTGAGATTGCTCGTAGAGGTCAATCTACTTTATTAAGAGCTGGTAATAAGAGTGAATTAATTTGGGTAGATGATATGGCGGTTGTATCAACAAGTTTTAGAGTAAATGATACGGAAGAGGGAAAACTAATGGTGGTTGGACCTTCTCGTATGAATTATGATAGAGTAACCTCTATGTTGGATTTTATTGGTGAAATATTAGAACAGAAATATTACAAAAAATAGGAGGACTTATGGCTGAAGAGAAAGAAGTAGTGGAAACTGAAGAAGTGAAACAAGAGCCTTCTTTGGAAGAACAAATTAGCAAGTTGCAGGAAGAATTAGCGGATGCGACGAATAAGTATTATAAAGCGTATGCAGATACTGAAAACTTAAAGAAGCGTCTACAAAATGAAGCGGATATGACGCGTAAGTATCGTATTCAAAGTTTTGCATTAGAGATTCTTCCAGTAATTGATAACTTGGAACGTGCTTTGGCACAACAAACAAGTGATGAATCATTTAAAAAAGGTGTAGATATGATTTACCAACAATTGATTCATGCACTGAAAAATGAGGGTGTTGAGGTAATTGATGCTCTTAATAAACCATTTGATCCAAATTTCCATCATGCGATTATGCAAGAAGCGGTGGAAGGCGTGGAATCAAATATGGTAGTTGAAGTATTACAAAAAGGATACGTATTAAAGGATCGTATCTTACGTGCGGCTTTAGTTAAAGTCAGCGAATAAAGGAGGAAATAAAAATGAGTAAAATTATTGGTATTGACTTAGGTACAACAAATAGTTGTGTAGCAGTTATGGAAGGTGGGGAAGCGAAAGTTATTACAAACCCAGAAGGAAATCGTACAACTCCATCTGTAGTAGCATTTAAAAATGGTGAAAAAATTGTTGGTGATGCTGCTAAGCGTCAAGTAGTGACTAACCCAAATTCAGTTATTTCTATTAAACGTAAAATGGGTACAAATGAAAAAACGACTTTAGAGGGTAAAGAGTATTCTCCTCAAGAAATTAGTGCTATGATTCTTCAATATATGAAATCATATGCTGAAAGTTATTTAGGAGAACCTGTAACTAAAGCAGTTATTACTGTTCCTGCATATTTCAATGATGCACAACGTCAAGCTACTAAAGATGCTGGTCGTATTGCTGGTTTAGAAGTTGAACGTATTATCAATGAACCTACTGCTGCAGCGTTAGCTTTCGGTATTGATAAAACAGATGTTGAACAAAAAGTATTAGTTTATGACTTAGGTGGAGGAACATTTGACGTTTCTATCTTAGACTTAAGTGATGGAACATTTGAAGTATTATCTACAGCTGGTGATAACAACTTAGGCGGAGATGATTTCGATAATGTGATCGTTGATTATATGGTTGAAGTTTTCCAAAAGGAAAATGGTATTAACTTAAAGAATGATCGTATGGCATTACAAAGAATGAAGGAAGCTGCTGAAAAGGCTAAGAAAGATTTATCTGGTATGATGCAAACACAAATTTCATTACCATTTATTTCTGCTGGTCCTGCTGGTCCTTTACACTTAGAAATGACATTAACAAGAGCTAAATTTGAAGCTATGACTAAAAATTTAGTTGAACGTACAATTGGTCCAGTTCGTCAAGCGTTACGTGATGCTGGTTTAACAAAGAATGATATTCACCAAGTATTATTAGTTGGTGGTTCTACACGTATTCCTGCTGTTCAAGAAGCAGTTAAAAATGAATTAGGAAAAGAACCTAATAAATCTGTTAACCCTGATGAAGTGGTAGCTATTGGTGCTAGTATTCAAGGTGGTGTATTAGCTGGTGATGTTAAAGATGTATTATTATTAGACGTTACACCATTATCATTAGGTATTGAAACATTGGGTGGTGTTATGACAAAATTAATCGATCGTAACACAACAATTCCTACAAGTAAATCACAAGTGTTCTCTACAGCGGCTGATAACCAACCTGCAGTAGATATCCATGTATTACAAGGTGAACGTCCAATGGCTCGTGATAACAAGACATTAGGTATGTTTAAATTAGATGGTATTGCACCTGCTCCTCGTGGTATTCCACAAATCGAAGTTACATTTGATATCGATGTTAATGGTATCGTTCATGTATCTGCTAAGGATAAGGGTACTGGTAAGTCTCAATCTATCACTATCCAAAATAACTCTGGTTTAAGTGAAGAAGAAATTGAACGTATGGTTCGTGAGGCTGAAGAACATAAGGCTGAAGATGAAAAACGTAAAGAAGAAGTTGAATTGAAGAATAAGGCTGAACAATTCATTCACCAAATTGATTCAACATTAAAAGAACAAAATGCAAATATTGATGATAATCAAAAAGCAGAAGTTCAAAAATTACGTGATGAATTACAAAAAGCAGTTGATGAAAATGATTTTGATACACTACGTACAAAATTAGAGGCTTTAGAACAAGCAGCTCATGCGATGGCTGAAGCTATGTATCAACAACAAGCACAACAACAAGGTGCTCAACCAAATGCAAATCCTAACGATGATGTAATGGATGCAGATTTTACTGAAAAATAATTCTAACACAGCCTCTAGTTTTGGCTAGGGGTTGTGGATGAAAGGAACGTGTATATGGCAAAAAGAGATTATTATGAAGTGCTTGGTATTTCAAAGTCAGCGACTGAGCAAGAAATTAAAAAAGCATATCGTTCGTTAGCTAAGAAATATCACCCAGATGTGAATAAAGAGCCAGATGCAGCGGAAAAGTTTAAAGAAGTTCAAGAAGCTTATGATGTGTTAAGTGATGCACAAAAGAAAGCTACGTATGATCAATTTGGTCATGCGGGTATGGATGGTGCTGCTGGATTTGGTGGAGCGGATTTCTCTGGTTTTGGTGGCTTCGAAGATATCTTTGGTTCGTTCTTTGGTGGCATGGGCGGCATGGGTGGCTCAGGTTATCGTAGACAAAATACAGGTCCTCAAAAGGGTCAAGATCGTTTTATGCAAATGCGTATTGACTTTATGGATGCGATCTTTGGTAAGACTGAAGAAATTACCATTGATGTAGAAGAGACTTGTAGTGAGTGTTTAGGTAGTGGTGCGAAAACGAAAAGTGATGTACAAGTTTGTCCAACTTGTAATGGTACAGGACATGTATTAAGTCAACAACGTACAGCATTTGGTGTTTTCCAAACTCAATCTGTTTGTCCAAATTGTCGTGGAACAGGTAAGATTATTAAAACTCCTTGTCCTAAGTGTAAGGGTAAAGGATTTGAAAAGAAACGTATCAAAGTGGAAGTTAAGATTCCTGCGGGTATTCAAACTGGACAACAACTTCGTATTTCTGGTAAGGGAGAACGTGGTGTAAATGGTGGTCCAAATGGTGATTTATATATTGAAATTTTAGTAAATCGTCATGAATATTTCATTCGTGATGGTAAGGATATTTCAATTTATGTACCATTAAGTGCTTTGGATGCGACTTTAGGATGTACAATTGATGTTCCTACTGTGTATGGTGATGTAGAGTTAAGAATTCCTGCTGGAACGCAACATGCACAAAAGTTTAGACTTCGTGGTAAGGGTGTTAAGAATGCTCGTACGGGTCAAGATGGTGACCAATATGTAATTGTTGAATTACAAATTCCGAAGTCTTTAAGTAAAGAAGAAACTGAATTGTATGAGAAATTGCGTAAAATTGAGAAGAAACAGAAGAAATCTGTTTTTGAAAGATTCAAGGAAGCGTTTAAGTAACCTTAGGGTTACTTTTCTTTCCCGATAGTATTAGCACTCTAGTGTTATAAGTGCTAAAAAGGAGGTAAATTATGGATTTTGATAAATTAAGTGAGACTTTGCAAAAGATTGTGATGAAAGCTTATGAACTTGCGACTGGTAAAAGACATGCAGAAATTACCTCTGCTCATATGTATCATGCAATCTTGCAAGAAGATGTGATTGATGGTTTGTTAGAGCGTTTACAGATGAATAAAAAAGAGATGAAGAAGATAGTGGAAGCGTATCTATCTCGTATCTCTACAGTAAACTATGTACCACAACCGATGATGGCTAAAGATGTACAAGAGGCATTTATTGATGCGGATGAGTATAGTAAAAAACATGAAGAAGCGTATTTGACGGTGGCTACGTTCTTTATTTCCTTATTATTTAATGGTTCATTAATTTCTAAGGAGTTTGTAAAGAAGTATGGTGTTACTAAGGGAAATGCATATGAACAAGAATTGGAAAGAAGAGGAGGAAGAAAGATGAATGATCGTAATAGTGAAAATCAAATTGAGGCTTTATTAAAGTATGGTCGTGATTTGGTGGAAGATGTTAAAGATGGTAAAGTGGATCCAGTAATTGGTCGTGATGAAGAAATTCGTAGAGTGATTCAGATTCTTTCTCGTAAAACAAAGAATAACCCTGTATTAATTGGGGAACCTGGTGTTGGTAAAACTGCGATTGTTGAAGGAATTGCTTGGCGTATTATGAAGGGTGATGTTCCTTTAACCTTAAAACAAAAGCGTTTAATTGAATTGGATATGGGAGCTTTAATTGCTGGTGCTAAATATCGTGGTGAATTTGAAGAACGTTTAAAAGCAGTATTAGAAGAAGTGAAACAATCTGATGGAAATATTATTCTATTTGTTGATGAAATTCATAACTTAGTGGGCGCTGGTAAAACGGAAGGTTCTATGGATGCAGCGAATTTATTAAAACCGATGTTAGCTAGAGGTGAATTACGTTGTATTGGGGCAACAACTTTCAATGAATATCGTTTATATATTGAAAAGGATGCGGCTTTGGAAAGACGTTTCCAAAAGATTACAGTAGATGAACCTAGTGTAGAAGATACAATTAGTATCTTACGTGGTTTAAAAGATCGTTTTGAAATGCATCATGGTGTACAAATTATGGATGAAGCGATTATTGCGGCTGCGACATTATCTAATCGTTATATTACAGAACGTTTCTTGCCGGATAAAGCGATTGATTTAATTGATGAAGCGTGTGCTACAATTCGTGTGGAAATGGATTCTATGCCTCAAGAGTTGGATGAATTGATGCGTAAGATGATGCAGTTAGAAATTGAAGAAAAAGCATTAATGAAAGAAACCAATGAAAAGACAAAGGAACGTTTAGCAGAATTACGAGATGAATTACAAGCTATTCGTGCAAAACATCATGAAATGCATGCGAAATGGCAAGATGAAAAATCTAAATTAGACAATGTAAAAGTGTATCGTGAACAATTAGAAAAAGCGAAATTAGATTTGGAAACAGCACAAAATGAAGCTAAATACGAAGAAGCAGCGAAATTACAGTATTCTACTATTCCTGATTTAGAAAAGAAAATTAAGGAAGCGAATGTAGTAAAAGAAAATGCTATGATTCAAGAAATTGTGAATGAAGAAATGATTGCGAAGATTGTGTCTAGTTGGACCCATATTGATGTATCAAAATTAATGACTACTCAACGTCAAAAGATTTTGTCTTTAAAAGATACATTAAAGAAACGTGTTATGGGGCAAGATGAAGCATTGACTTTAGTTACTAGTGCTATCTTACGTTCAAAAGCACATATTCAAGATGAACGTAGACCTTTAGGTTCCTTCTTATTTTTAGGACCAACAGGTGTGGGTAAGACTGAAGTAGCGAAAGCATTAGCTGAACAATTGTTTGATAGTGAATCTAAGATTATACGTATAGATATGAGTGAATATATGGAGAAACATAGTGTGTCTCGTTTAATTGGAGCGCCTCCGGGTTATATTGGACATGATGAAGGTGGTCAATTAACAGAAGCGGTTCGTAGAAAACCATATTCTATTGTATTACTAGATGAAGTAGAAAAAGCACATCCTGATGTATTTAATGTGTTATTACAAATTCTTGATGAAGGTCATATTACAGATAGTAAAGGTGTAACAGTAGACTTTAAAAATACGTTAATTATCATGACAAGTAACTTAGGTTCTCAATATGCATTTGAAGAAAATAAAGAACTTCGTAATCAACAATATGAAAAGGAAGTTCATAAATACTTTAAACCAGAATTTATTAATCGTGTAGATGATATTATTGTATTTAATGCTTTAGATGAATCAAGCTTAGCATTAATTACTGATAAATTTATCAATGAATTACAATCTCGTTTAGCGGGTAGAGATATTAAACTAATCTTTACAGAGAATGCAAAAAATGAGATTATGGCACAAGGATATGATCCAGTATTTGGTGCTCGTCCTTTAAAACGTTATATTCAAAAAGAAGTGGAAACTCGTTTGGCATATAAGATGATTGAGGATGCTATGGAAGAGAATTGTACAATTCAAATTGATTTTGTAAATAATGAGTATGTAATTGAAAGAGTAGGTTAGGTTTCTAACCTACTTTTTTATAGACTCGAGTAAGAATTTTCGTTATAATTTTACTGTTAAGAAAGTTAGTAGGTATTAAACATGGAAATTACACGTATTGTTATTACTGGTGGTCCTTGTGCTGGTAAAAGTGAGGCGATGCCTTTAATTAAAGAAACATTTTCACAAAAAGGATATACTGTTTTGTTTATTCCTGAAACAGCTACAGAATTGATTCCTGGTGGTGTTTGTCCTTGGACATGTGGAACGAATTTAGATTATCAAAAGATTCAATGTAAATTGCAAAAAACAAAAGAAGACTTATTTGATGAAGCCGCAAAAACTATGAAACAAGATAAATTCTTAATTGTATGTGATCGTGGTATGTTAGATAATCGTTCGTATATGACACAAGCAGAATTTGAACAAGTAATGGAACATTTAGATATGACAGAAGCACAAATGAATGCAAGATACGATGCAGTATTCCATTTAGTAACTACAGCTAAAGGATTAGAAGATTTCTATTCATTAGAAAATAATGTGGCTAGATATGAAACAGCAGAACAAGCGGCTGCACTAGATGATCGTTTAATCCAAGCTTGGAGTAATCATCCAAATCATTTTATTATTGAAAATTATTTAGATATTCATCAAAAGATGGATGTATTATTACATAGAATTGCAGAATTTTTAAAGGTAGAATTATAAAAAATTTTTTATAAAAACGTTTTCAAAAGATATACAAATGTCTTATAAAGTATTAAAATAATTAAGTAAAAAAGTGGGGGTATTACTGATGAATACAAATGTTAGACCTGAAACAATGGAAAGAATTACAACTAAAGAACTAGCTGATGCATTTATTGAAGAACAAGTAAGATTAGTTAGAGAACAAGTTGGGGACAAAAAAGTATTATTGGCTTTATCTGGTGGAGTAGATAGTTCTGTAGTAGCTGCTTTATTAATTAAGGCTATTGGAAAACAATTAATTTCTGTACATGTTAATCATGGATTAATGCGTAAAGGTGAAAGTGAACAAGTTATTGAAATGTTCCAAAATGGTTTGAATGCGAACTTAATTTATGTAGATGCGACTGATCATTTCTTGGGATTATTAAAAGATGTTGCGGATCCTGAAACAAAACGTAAAATTATTGGTAAAGAATTTATTACAGTTTTCGCTGATGAAGCTAGAAAACTTGAAGATATTACTTTCTTAGCTCAAGGTACTATTTATCCTGATATTTTAGAATCTATTAAAGCTGCAGAAGGTAAAAAGGCTGTTAAGTCTCACCATAATGTTGGTGGTCTTCCTGAAGACTTACAATTTGAACTTGTTGAACCTTTAAAATTATTATTTAAAGATGAAGTTCGTGTTGTAGGTGAAGCATTAGGTTTACCTCATTCAATGGTATATCGTCAACCTTTCCCAGGTCCAGGACTTGGTGTTCGTTGCTTAGGCGCAATTACTCGTGATCGTTTAGAAGCATTACGTGAAGCTGATGCTATCTTAAGAGAAGAATTTGATAAAACTGGTTTAAGTGAAAAAGTATGGCAATACTTTATTGCAATTCCAGATATTAAGAGTGTTGGTGTAAAAGATGAAAGCCGTTATGAAGGATGGCCTGCAATCATTCGTGCTGTAAATACAAAAGATGCTATGACAGCAACTATTGAAGAAATTCCATATGAAATTCTTCATCATATCACTTATCGTATTACTCATGAAGTTGAAGGTATTAACCGCGTTCTTCTTGATCTTACACCTAAACCTACAGGCACGATCGAGTGGGAATAGTCCATTAAAGTTTAGAAATTACTGCAAAACCTCGAATTATTCGGGGTTTTTCTTTTGTTTTTATCTAAAATAAAGAAAAATAGCCCATATTTTAAGTAATTTCCTAATAAATTAAGGCCGAAAATATTATTTTGATGCATTTTTGATGCACGAAAAGTTGATAATCATGATAAATATGAGAATAATCAACAAAAAAAAGCAGATTGTTATCTGCTTAAATTGTTAGTGAATTACTTCAATTTGTATAGAATTATCACTCATATCAATAGCGTTGTCGTAATTTGTATATCCAACAAATTGATCAATATACTCTGCCAACTTAAATTGTTTATTTGGATATAAATGGGAATATACTTTTAGAGTTGTTTCAATCTTTTCATGGCCTAATCTTTCTTGAATTAACTTTGGTTGTACTCCTTGTTCTATTAAAAATGATGCATGACTATGACGAAGATCATGAGTCCTTATAGGTTTAACTCCAGCAATAAGAGCATATTTTTTAAGTTCTCTACCCAGTCTTGATTTGTTGGTCATAAATACTTGTTCATTTTGTTCAATAAAATAGAATTTCTTAATATAATTACTTATTAAATCACATAAGAATCTTGGAATTGTTACCTTGCGTTTTGATTTTGGTGTTTTTGTATCTGTAAAGATATACTCACTATTTTCATACTGAGCAGATTTATTTATATCTAAATATCCTTTGGATAAATTGATATCTTTTAATTGTAATGCTATCAATTCTCCTACTCGTATACCAGTATAGAATAAAACATTAAATTGAATAAATGATGATTCATCATCTACAACAGATATAAATTGCTTAAATTCATCGTAAGTCCAAAAATCTATATTTTCTGGTGCTTTGCTTCCAATTTTATCTATACGTCTTAATGGATTGTTAGTTAATCCATAATATTTCTCGGCATGATTAAATATTGCAGTTAATTGATTAGAAATCGTATGAACATAAGTATTTGCTTTTCCTAGTGAAATTACATAATTTTGCCATTGTAATATATCAGTCATTGATATTTCTGATAATTTTTTACTACCAAGAATAGGCTGTATATAATTGGTATAAATTGTTTTTTTAGTATTCATAGTATTGTATCGAATGCGTTTTTCTAAATCGTGAGTATACATATCAAAAAAGATATCAAGAGTTGTATTAATGTCTTTGGTATGATGTGCAAGAAAATCAACAGCCCATTCTTTAGCTTCCCGCCTTGTTTTGAAACGTTTAGTTTTTCTTTGTGATACACCGTACATATCTTTAAACTTAACTTGAGCAACCCATGATCCCGATTTTTCGTCTTTATAAATGGTCAATATAAGCACCTCCTAGTTTAAGTAGAAATTCTCATAAAAGAACTTTCTTGGTGTTTTACCAGAGACAACCATATAACCCATTTTTTCAAGTTTTAAATTTAGTTGTCTGATAATCCTATAAGCAGAAGCGATACTTATAGACAGAAGTTCAGATATTTCCTTTGCGCTAATCATCATATGTATTTTCTCCTTTCGCAAATTATCTAAAAATACTTTTATAAATCAGTATTTTCTTCATATAATTTAAAAAAATCAGAAAGTGAAAGATTAAATGTTTTTGCAATTTTATAAAGAACAAAAATTGTACAATTACGTTTTCCCATTTCAACATCATATACATATTGAACATGTAAATTGCTTTTTCTTGATAATTCTGCACGAGACATTTTATGTTGTGTTCGTAAACGAGCAATCAGTAAACCAAGTTTAGATAGAATCTCTTTTTCTTTTCCAGATATTTCTTTAGTAGTTGTCATTAATAATTAACCTCCTGTTACTACCGCTTTTGTTTACCAACACACATATCACAATAAATAAAATATATCTAGCTTAATATATATTAATAAGCTACCAAACTGACAGAATTAGTTGATTCTGTCAGTTTAATCGAATATTAATTTGAGTTTTGTGTCATTAGATTTCTACATAATTGACAAGCAACGGTAATTGCTTCACTGGACACACATCCCTATCCAAAGAGACACCTGTTTCACGTGCGACGGTTGTTATCACGCTCAAGTAGCCACAGGTGGAGTATCATTATCATCATAGATTCATGGCAGATAGATTACCACATCTATTTTACAATCTTGTATTTATCGCTATTAACAATAGGTTAATATAGGCGTACAAATTGAAGTGCTTATCTATAATTAAACGTATCAATTATGGTATTAACTTTTCAAAGAACAAATTGTTAACGTAAACTATTGTTAATAGCAAATAGATTTATCTATCTGCAAATTTAGGTTAACACATAAATTACTTCTTGTCGTTAAGTTGAAAACTGAAATTTCGAAAGCTTTTTGTTAATTATTTTGTACTTATTGTTGAGGATTATACTAGGAAAATATAATGATTAGTTATATTTATTCGATAAGTTGAAAAGTGAAATAATAATTAATATTTTGTTAAAGGTAACTGTCCAAGTGCTGTTAGTATATTGTTACATTCTTCTAAAGATGAATTGTAATAATAATTCAATAGGAAATCATATGCACGATCTTTGGAATTATTTAATAAATCACATCCTGCCAAATGCAATAAGTTGTAACTCATACAAGGTGGTAAGTTAAGAGCAATACATATTGCAACTATAAGTTTTGTTGAATGTCGTATTTCTTCGAATGGGTCTTCGTTTGTCAAACTACTAATATATGAAGGGGATATACCTAATATTAAGGAAAGAGATGAATTATTCATTTTCTTACAAGTCATGTAATGTTTTAATAACTCAGAGAAACTGCTAGACTTATAATTTTTGTGATGTGTATATTCTTTGAATAAAAGAATTGCTTTTTGATTATGTGTGTATTTCATAATTGAATCCTCATTTCATAAGAAAAGGGGAAACTATAAATATTATTAATCATCTTGTAAAAAATGAAAAGAAATCTAAGAATAGTAAATATAAGAATACTTTAGTATAGTAGCAAGAGGTAATTGAGAATGAAAATTAAGGATTAATTACCAAAAAAGGTATTCTTTTCAAAATAAATAATAATTTATAAAGAATAATTTAAAATATATTACATAGAAAAGAGGAAATAAAATGAAAAAACTTGTAATTTCAATTGTATTTTTTGCTGTACTTATTTGTACTAATGTAAGTGCTATTTTCGCAAATGATTCTAATGAGGAAGACATTAATAATGGCTGTAAATTAGTTGAACTTGAAGATGGTACATTTGAATTAGTATGCCCAGAGGATTACATTCCAGAAGAGCCAATTAACCCAGGTGTTGACCCTTGTCAAATACCATGTACATTAGATTGTTGGGGAAATGATTAAAAAATAATATCCGTCTGGATATTATTTTTTAATAGATTTCAATGCGCGATAATCATCCACTAATTGTTGAATGTGAGCAACTTCATTGTCTGAGAAATCTGTTACATCAATTATTCTTCTTTTATCCAATCCTGTTAAGTGATCTGTTGATGCAGAAAAAATAAGTGCAATATTCACTAATTGTTGAACTGAGGGCATAACGTATCCATTCTCCCAATTTGAAATTGTTTGTTTTTTTACATTAAGTTTTGCTGCAAATTGAACTTGAGTAAGATTTCGGCTTTCTCTTAGAATTTGAATATTTTCACTAAGCATTTTCTTTTCCTCCAATACTTTAGTACAATTGTATTGTTTGTTGTCTTTTAACTAAAAATACTAAAGTATATGAATATTTGACTTATGAAGAGCAAAGATAAGTATGATATTATAAATATGTAAAGATTATGTACAAGGAGATTATTATGATTGATTATGTGTATGAAAAATCAGTTATTGGTTATTTAATTGGATATTATCGAAAAAAAGATAATCGAAAGTTGTTTGTTTTCTTGCAAAACAAAAAAGACTACTACAACCAATACTGTTTGGTATGTAATAAGTGTGTTGATATGGAAAATATATGTGTTCCTAACACTTTATATAGAATTGAAAAAGGAAATGTTTTAGATAACGAATGTTATTACTTTCGTCTTGCAGAAAATATTGGTAAGACTTTCGAGATTAATTCATTTTTCGTGAATTTAATTAATGAATATAGAAATAGAGTATTTGAATGTTTATTGGAATTTTCCGAAGTTTCAATGCTTGCTTTTCTAAAAAAAATAGAAAAGGATATACTAAAATATCGCTCTTTAATTTATATTGGAGAAATGCTGTATTTATATAAATATGTAATTTCTGTAAAACTAAATTTAGAAAATCCTTCTCAAGAAAACTTAGATGTTTTTTATTTTTTAAAAGATGTAGTAAATGTAGAAGATAAAATGATTATATTAACTTTGCTTTATGATGTTACTTTTAGAAAAGACGTAAAAGCATATACAAGATCAGAAATTATTGATGAATCAAAACTATATTTTGATGAGCCGATTTTTTTAAAATTAAAGTTGAAATCGATTATTGATGAAAATTTGTTTGAAGCTCAAAATGTGATTAATGATTATATTTCTTATAAATATAACTCATTAACAAATTATCAAAAATACATTATTCATGATGCTAATGCAATATTGTTTTTAAGCATGAGTATTTATGATAAAGCATATGAATCAATAAAAGAATGTATTAAAATTGCTGAGGATTCATGCTCGTTACCGTATATTACATTAGATGGTTGCTATAGAAAAATGGGAATTATATCATTTTTGTTAGGTAAATATGATGAAGTAATCCTTTATTTGACCAAAGTTTTGGTTAATGAGCATACGACCATTGGTATTAATTACTGTTTATTATTTTATGCATTAGAGAAATACAATCAAACTGAAATAATAATGAATCATTTGAATAAAATAGATACTCAGAAAATTAATAGTAAATATGATAGTATTATTATTAATTATTATCGAAAGAAATATAGTAATGAAATAATGACAAAGAAAAACGCTAAAGAATTAGAGTTATATATATGTAATGAAGTAGTATCAGTAATTCTAGCGGCTGGTTCTATGTATGAAGAGATATTTAGAAGTGATATGCAGAAATATGTATCATTTACTTCTAATTACAAAAATTATTACATATTTGAACAGTTAATACATTCCACTAATTATGAAAAATAGACTAAAAAAACATAGTAAATATTAAATAATATATTATTTTTCATATTATATCTTCCTCAAAACAAATGAGTATATAATTTTTATATAAAGAAA
>JAFULQ010000016.1 GCA_017473265.1 Erysipelotrichaceae bacterium
AAGCGCATCCAAAAATACTATTTAAGTTTAGATAACAAACAGCAATCTTATGCGATGGCCTAAGAAAAGATGCCTTACATTGCGTAAGGCATCCAATATCTTTATTTATTTCCACTGTCTACTTGACAGGGAGCTGATCATATCTCAAGGAGCTTTTTTATGTCTTTTTTGTAATTGTGGTAGGAATTTTCTCTTTTTCTGGCGAATAAAAGAGTAGGAGGGATTGGTATGAGAGTTACTATGAAGTTTCAATTTTGTAGGTATTGGTGTGAAAAGAGAGGAGAAGGCGTATGGAAAAGATAATGGAGTATTTATTGGAGAAAATGGATTGGGAAGATAATGATAAGATTGATGTTATTTACTTAATTGATAAAGTAAAAGCGATTTTACTGAATGATGAGCAAACAAAGCTGTATATTAAAAACCTAATAGATTCTAAGTTGGATAGTAAAATGTCGAATAAGTATATTGATGTTGCTTTGCACAATATTAAGACATCTGAATTGTCTACTTTATTGCGTATTTCTGAGATGGAAGCAAAGTATAAAAGAGAAACTATGTCATTTACAGTTTTGGAATATGAAAAACTTAGGAATGTTGGGGCTATGTATATTGATAGATGTAGATAATGAGGGGTGAATGATGCAGCGTCTTAAGGATTTGATTTATGATAGAGATATGTCTAGTGATGAGAAGTATGATTATCTTTTATCATTAATGCATAAGTTAGATGGGAGATTTGAATTAGAAGTTGATGGGCAATTTGTGTACGTGCCACATCAAATAGATAGTTCTTTACATGGTGGAGTCATTACTATTCAACATAATGGGGGAAGAGATGGCACTCCGTTGGTAAACAAAATTACTAGAAATATGTTAGATGAGAAAGTGGGTAGGGTTATTTGCAAAAGGTTAAACTATATTGATGATGTGATTGCTAAGAAGGTTTTTTATGATCGACAGATATTAAGAAGAGATGTTCGTTATATTAAAAAGAAATATAGATTAGGTAGTACAGGATACTATTCTTTGTTGAATGATGTGAAGAATATCTTGATTGAGTTTATGTGTTTTAACATATCAATTGATACAATTTGCATGTTAGAGAAACATGAACAACAAAATGGTTGGTATTGCTAGAAAATAATGTGTCTTGAATCTTTTTGTGCACAGGCACAAAAGCCATGATAATATGTTAACGTAATAAAAAAGAATAAGAGAACTCGATGTATTAGATATCGAGTTTTTCTTTTGTTGGATGGTTTGAAAGGAAGATTGTGTCTATGGGAATTAAAAGTTTGAGTAAAATGGGTTGGATAAAAGTGGTTGGTATTAGTAGTGTAATTATGGTTTCTATAGCAGGCGGTATGAATATATATTTTGAAAATAATAAAGTAAATAAGGAGGATAAGGCTGAGTCAAAAGCATCATTTTCATTAATAAGCAAGGAAGTTGAAATGGAATATGGAGAGTTGGTATCGGTGGATCCACAGGATTATGTCAAAGAGTGTACAAATGAAGTGATGAATATGCTTGAGGTAGATTTATATAAAGTTATGGAAAATGGAACTTCTATTGAAAAAATAGATGGTAATAAAAAGATGTTGGATGTTGGAATTTATTACTTAGTTTTTACTCATAATGAAGAGAAAAAAGAAGTAAAAATAAATGTGGTCGATACACAAGCTCCAGTAATTACATTGAAAAAAGAGGAAGTTGAATTGCAGTATGGGAAAAAATGGAATCCTCATATGTATGTGGATTCTGTTAAAGATTGTGTGGATGGTGATTTAGATTATGTGGTTGAAGGAGAAGTGAATAGTAACAAAGCTGGAATATATGAAATTAATTACAAGGCTGTAGATAAAAATGGTTGTGTATCTAAAGAAGCGTTGAAAGTTGTAGTTCATGATAAAGAAGTAGTCAGATATGATAATGTTTCTCATAAAGAGGAGTATATAAATCCTGAAGATGGAAAAGTAGACCCAGATTATGATAAGAATGCTGGATCATCTGGAACAAAAAAAGAGGAAAGCGCAAATGAAAAAGAGGTATTAAAACCGTGGACAGTTGATGAGGTTCCTACTGAGAGAAAGGGTGATGGTGATATGGCTTTTAAAACTAAGGAAGAGGCGCTACAATGGGCGAGTAATCAGATTGGTGATGAAAATAGTCAATGGTATGGTTGTAAATTTATGGTGTCACAAATCCAAAAGTATGGACAGCAAAGGTTGCCTAATGATCCGTGGGCAGTGACTTTTATTTTAGTTAATTAACTATATGAAGGAGGGAAAATATGAAAGGAAAGATACTTGTTTTTCTAATAGCGGTACATGTATTTACTTTTCTGTTGGGATATTATCAAAGTGTTAAGATTTTTGCTGAAGCATCTTATCCAAAAGTGCCTGAGTATTTTAATGAATCTGCAATTAATACAAGGGATGAAAGGGGGTATTTGCATTTTAACGAAACTTCAGCAAGACTTAATGGAGAGAGAGTTATTGCGTATTCAGAAGAGATTGGAGAAAACAGTAACAAAGGTAAATATTTTGAAGTGGCAACAATAAAGCCCATTTTTAATTCTGCAACAAATACATATTCAATTACTGTTTATTTCTATGTTGTAAAATGGCCAGGTAATAAGCCTAATGGTGGTGCTAGTGCAAATTATGGATATTGTTATCCGGATAAATATCTATATGTAGATGTCTTTGATGGAGATGTTATTGAGTATACGGAAAATAATCCTAATGTAGATGGTGATTTGGTTGCTAGTGGTGTAATGAATAATCATCGAATTGATAATAATAGCGATGCGGGAAACCGCATTTTTTTACAAGGTGTTTATAGGGTTGATAGTGTTACTCTGACAGGATTGTCTGCTGGCAATTATGTTTTGCGTTTATGGGATAATAATGAGGGAGCATCTAATGCAATGAATTGCGGTGGATTGTTGGGTTATCATGAATTAATTTTAACTCCAGATTTTCCAGAATATGCTATTCAGTATGATTATCAAGGTGGAAGTTTGCCTAGCGGGAAAGTAAATCCAAAAGGGTATTCTAAAGAAGATACGGTTAATATTATTTCTCCTGAAAAGAACGGTCACACTTTTGTAGGATGGAATGAAATATTACAAACTACTGATTGGAGAAAAGGAAGAGTAACAAAGTCTACAGGAAGAGCGGCTCCAGATAGTTCATATAAGAATGCAATCTATAGTGATTTTTTGCGAGTAGAAGCTGGGGTGACGTATTCATTAAAGAATATTGGTGATAGTAAAGTTGATGTTCATTTTTTTGATATGAATATGAATGTTAAGGAAAGTGAATATTTTGATTCATCAACTAAAACAACTTTTACACCATCAGAAACAAGATATGTGAGATTTTGTTTTGCTCGAGGGCATAGTAGCAATTCGCCAGGTGCTTTGCAAATAGTATCATTCAAACAACCTGGAGTAACTATACCAGCTGGTTCTACTGGGAACAGAAAGTATATAGCTAATTGGACGGCAAGTAAAATAAAATTAACATTGAATCCAAATGGAGGTAGTGGTGGCACCAAAAATGTTTGGTATTACTATGGTATTAATAAGTTCTATAGCAATGAGGCATGTACAACACAAATTTCTACTATTATTAGACCAACAAGAACTGGATATGATTATGTACATTATTATGGTGATGGAACTTGTGGTGGAAATAATGGTGAACGATATATAGCATATGATGGTGTTGAGTTTGCATCAGATTTATGTACGGATATTTATAAAGACGCTACATTGTATGCTAAATGGAATCCCCAAAACAACATTTCATATAAAGTGAATCATTATCTTATGGATACGGATGGAAATTATCAATTACAAGCAACTGAAAACAAAACAGGAACAACGGATTCATTAGTTACTCCAACGAAAAAAGACTATGGAGTTGGAATCCAATTTAATGCGAAGAAAAGTACACCATTGCCTGTGGTAATTAAAGGAGATCATTCAACAGTCATTAATTACTACTATGAAAGAATTAAATATACGATTACATTAAATAAATCGAATGGTATTGATAATGTTACAGGCGATGGAACTTATTATTATGGTAAAAATGTTGCTATTAATGCTACAGTGAAAAGAGGATATCAATGGCAAAAATGGAGTAGTAATACAAACTATTTGCCAGGTAGTACAAATCAATTGTATTCGTTCAATATGCCGGCTAATAATGTCACATTGTTGGCAACTGCAGAGGTTATTCCATATAACATAACGTATATTCCAAGTGGAGGAATTATGCCAAGTACGTATGTAAAAGTGTATACCGTTGAGGATGAAGTAAAATTGCCTACGATTAAGAAAGAAGGATATGTTTTTATAGGATGGTATGATAATAAAGGTTTTAATGGAAATGTTATTGAAAAGATAGAAAAAGGGACTATTGGTGATAAACAGTATTTTGCTAAATTTGTACCTATTACATATATTGTTGAGTATCATGGCAATGGAAATACAAGTGGTTCAATGGAACCTTCTGTGCATGTTTATGATCAGCTAAAAGAATTGAATAGGAGCACTTATAAAAAAGTGAATAGTAGTTTTGTTGGTTGGAATACTGAAGCGGATGGATCTGGTGTTTGGTATAAAGACGGGCAAGAAGTTGTAAATTTAACAAATCAACAAGGTGATATTATTCGATTGTATGCTCAATATAATTCGAGTAATTATGTTGTTAATTTTGATTCGAATGGTGGATTACCTCCAAGTTTTACAACAATAGAACAAGTATTCGGAGAACCATTAAAGAAATTACCTACGACATCTTTTAATGGTTATGAGTTTGACGGTTGGTATAGTTCTAAAACTGGAGGAACAAAGATATCAGTAGATACAGTTCCTACGGAAAATACTACGTATTATGCTCATTGGAAAGTGATTCCTCCGAATGTTGTAGCCAACAAGAAATACTATTATCAAAATACGACAGTTACAGTCGATATGTTAATACAAAATGCAACCGCTAATGATTGCGTAGATGGTAACATTTCTAACCAAATAATTGTTAGTAAGGTAGTATACCCAAATGGTACAGTTGTTCATTATCCAACAGTTATTGATACAACAAATGTAGGGGATATTTCTGTTGAATATAAGGTTACGAATAAAAGAGGAGCATCGGCAGTAACGGTAAATACGGTTACTATTATTGCTAAAGGAAATCAAAGTGATAACTTATCAAAAACATCTAGCGTATATTCTCGATTTATTGCAGATTTAGCATTAGATGATGGAAAAAATGCCAAAGAAACATTGAATTCAAAGTCTATATGGAATTTGGAAGAATATAAAACTAAACTAGAGAAAGCACTGTCAAATAATCGTCCATTGGAAGAGTATGAATATATTAATAGATAAGAACAAAGATGAATTTATGAAGAAGCATGAATGTGAATGCTTCTTTTTGTTTTAGCAAATCCAAAGCAAGTCTTTGTTTTTGTATAGATAATGAAAAGGAGGTGAAAATATGAAAGAAATTATTAGTGAATACATCTGGGTTGCAATTTGCATCTTAGCTGGAATTGCTGTAATTGTATTTGTTCCTGATTTTGTATCAACAGTGTTTGGCTACTTAGAAACAATGGTAACAGAGTTTTCTAGTGAAGTGTCTGAATGGGTGGGACAAATCCAATTACCTACAACAGGTTCATAATTTTAAAGGGACTCTCTAAAAATGAGGGTCCTAATATTATATAGGAATGGTGATATATATGAAAATCATAGTGAGAATATTTGGTCTTAGTGTCATGTTGTTTTATGTAATACTAATTTTTTTGCAAATGATTGACTACAACATTAGACGAGATGAGTTAAATCAGTGTATTTCTATGGCAATGACAAGTACTCAAATTATTATGATGGAAAACATTGAAGATCAAATTTTAGGAACAAATAATTGTAGGAAAAAAATAACATCGAACAAAGAATATCTAGATGAATTTAAAAACAATTTTCATGTGTTGACATCAACAAATACCGATTACAAAATCCACGTTTATGCAATTGACTATACAACTGGATTATTGTCAATTGGTGTTGAGGGTCAGTTTTTAACATTAAATGGAATTAAAAAAAAGTTTAATAGTCGAAAGACCTCTGTAATTGATGTGTTACATGAATAGAAAGGAAAGTAGATGATGGACACAATTAAAATACCAATAAATGATGAGACTTTTGGAAAATTATATCCATATATTATTGATGATTTGATAACCGATATCCGTTGGAATGGACGATTCTTAATGATAGAACATCTAACAAAGGGATATATGAAAACAGATGATGTATTATCTGAAGAATGGTTAAGTATTTTGACAAAGAATATAGCGACAAGCAATGATTTAAACTTTAATCCGACACAACCATCTTTGGATGCTTCTACTGATGATTTGCGATTTCATGTGTATCATCCGTCTATAACTGGTGAAAATAAAACGATTTTATCGATAAGAAAAACACCAGCTGTTGCTCGAATTACTGAAGAAAGTTTCATTGAAACAAATTATGGCGATTTACTTTTGTTGAGATTGCTTAATTTACTAATTACGTCGAAATGCAGTGGATTTGTTATTGGGGAAACAGGAGCTGGGAAAACAGAACTTATTAAATTATTAGCTAAATTTATACCAGATCATGAAGTGTGCTTAACTGTAGAAGATACGTTTGAATTGCGTTTACCTGTTATTTATCCAAACAAAAATATTAATTCTATTAAAGTGGATAAGTTCTATTCATATGAAAAAGCAATAAGAGATGCATTGCGTTCTTTAGTAAAGTATCTGTTTTTAGCTGAAGCAAGAGGAAGAGAAATTACTCGAATTGTAGAAGGAGCATCCACTGGATGTTCGGTTTGGACAACTATTCATGCAGATAATACATGGGAAGTAATAAGTCGCGTAAAAGATATGACTGGAACAGATAAAGATGGTAATGATTATGAAAATAGAATTTATACATTTTTTGATTGCGCTATTAAAGTTAAAAAGATGGTTAAAAAAGGTTCCATTCGAAGAATTGATCAAATATGTTTTTTTGAAAGAACAAACGAGAAGAATCAAGTAATTGTTTTTTATAAAGACGGCAAATATACAGGGAATAAAATACCCAAAAGTATTTTAGATAGATTTAATGAATGTGAACAGTTTGAATCGTTTAAGAAATTGTGGAAAGCAACATTTGGAGGTGACTTAAGTGCAGAAAAATAGAAACTTTTGGAGTAATTTTAATATTAAATTACTATTACAAGACATAGAATCTTATGGATACGAATATTCTTTAAAGAAATTTTTGTTACATACGGTAGGTTGTTTTGTTTTTATTGGATGTATTGCATATATCTGTAAATTACAAATGTTTTTCATATTAATACTTGGTGTATTATCACTATTTGTTTTTCCATTTATTGTTCGTTCGCAGTTTGTACAGTTATATGAAATAAAACGATTTCAAATGGTTGTTACTTATTTGGAAAATATTATTCCAATTTTTAAAAGTAAACCGATAATTACACATGCATGGCAA
This sequence comes from Erysipelotrichaceae bacterium, assembly GCA_017473265.1. Taxonomy (GTDB): domain Bacteria; phylum Bacillota_I; class Bacilli_A; order Erysipelotrichales; family Erysipelotrichaceae; genus RGIG4607. Next base: position 7,574 of record JAFULQ010000016.1, read on the forward strand.
CAGGTTGCGGAATTGTTAGATGGAGATATGAAAAAAGTTATTCATAAAGCAACAGATTATGTGTTATTCAATACAAGTGATGTTCATCCATATAAAACTGCATTTTCTATGATAGAAGAAGCCTTTCCAAATAGTCGTATACATGCAGTTCATCGTATGATGTACACAGTTCAAGAACAAAACTCTGTGGATTTTGCTCATGCTTCTGACAATTTATTCTTTGATATAGATGCTTGGATACATCGAAGCTATTCTTTTCAAAAAGAGTTAAAGCATCGTCGAAATTTATTGATATTTATTTGTTTACTAACCTTAGCAATTAGTTGTTGGTTTATTGTTGTATATTCAGCTAGTGATGTATTAGCAGATTTTGTTAATTTGTTGCCGTATCAAATTTCCACATCTATTTTCATATTTGTAATGTTTATCTTTATTACGTTTGTTTTTATTAAAATGAATGGTAGATGGATGGTTGATGATAAAACAAAACGAAAAGAGCATGAGACGGAAGAAATTTTCAAGAAATATAAAATGACAAATCAAGCAAAAGCGACAAAGTTAGATATTTTATTATCTGTAATTTTGATGAGTATAGCGATTTATAACTATTTTATAAATAATATTGCATTTGCTACATTATTTATTATTTCTAGTTTCGTACTTCTTGTTCAAAAAAGGAGGAAATACTTTTCATATAAAAAGAGAATTAAAAAATATATAGAGATTGAATTTCCTATTTTCTTAAGAGAAGTATCATTAAATTTATATAATATGACAGTGGTTAATGCTATTAGAAATAGTCGCGATACAGTATCTCCAATATTGGATTATTACATTCTTGAATTTCTGGAAAATGTTATGAAAGATCCAAATACAATTTATCCATATGATAGTTTTTTAAAGGAGTACGATTTACCAGATATTCGTTCAGCGATGAAAACTTTATATAATATGAATGAAATTGATTATGAATATCGTCAAAAACAAATAAGTTCATTAATTGAACGTAATCAAATTATGCTTGCTCGTTCTGAAATCCTTAGAAACGAGGATGCTCTTTTAGGTGTTGAGGTTTTGAACTATATTCCAGTTTTATTGTTTGTGATTCAATTGTTAGTTGTTATGGTTTTATCATTAACGTGGTTAATGCAAACGGTAATACAATCTATTCAGTTTTAAATATGGTGATTTTATGAATAAAATTGTAGAAGAAATGTGTTGTTGTATTGTAGAGTTATTAATTTGTATTGGAGGCGTATCGTTATTGCAAATAATTTATACACTTATAGTGGAGATGCTTGTATGAAAGATATATTTACAGAATATATTTGGTTTTTATTAACTTTATTTGGTTCATTGTTAGGACTACAAATGTTGTTAACATTGTTTTTTAAAGAGCCAAATGCAATTTACAATATTGTAAATACGATTTTAGGAGGCTTAATGTGATGAAAGATTTTATATCTAAATATTTATGGATTTGTGTAGAAGTATTGTTTGCGGTTGCTTCTTTAACTATGATTCTTTATATATATGATAATGTGGATTTGGTTAATTCGGCTGCAGCATATCATTTACAACAAACAATAATTTCTGAAAATTTATTAGTTGATTATGAAATTCCTACGATTAATGATACTTCGTTTATTGTTAATGGCGATATTCTTGAACTAAATAGTGAATTCAATTGGAAAAATTATGTTAGCGCTAGTGATTCGCAAGGTAGTGATTTAATTGGTTATGTAATTATGAATGGAAATGTAGATACAAGTATAGCTGGAAAATATGAAGTGGAATTTATTTTAAATTGGAATGGAGAGTCTATTTCTAAAAAAGCTGATTTTTTCGTTAATGAGTGAGGTGTAAAATGAAGGGAATTATTGAAACGTTTGTTGGTTGTATATATTTAGTGTTAGTCGTATTTACTATAAGCAGTTTTAGTGTTGCTGGAATGCAAATTATGATGGCGCGTCATTACCATACTTCTATTATTAATCAGATTCAAGCTTCTTATTATGAGGTTGATATAAATGAAATAAATAAAAAGCTAAAGGAAGTTTGTCCTACATGGAATGTAACATCAACTGTTATTAATTCTGTGAATAACCGCCAGGATCGCCTTGTTACACTAACGTATAATGTATCTTTGCCTTTATTCAATATAACGAAAAAAGGACAGATTGATGGATATGCAAGGTAAAGATACGTGTTTTATAAAGTATTTTTCTTTTTGAATCGTACAGTGATACAATATAATAAAGATATAAGGAAAATGCTAATTATGAAAATAAAAGGAATTAAGGAAAGTGAAATACGTATTACAGTAAATCATAAAGAAGTATGGCAAAACAAAAAATTAATTGATTTTAATTTGTGGAACCAAGAATATGATTTACGAATGAAGGCAGAAGATCATATTGTGTTAAGTGAATTGGAAGTGGATGTTTTAAATAAACAGGTAACAAAAGAAGAAATGGTTATGGATATTGATTTAGTAACTAGTAACATTCATGTTGTGCCGAATGGATGTGCATATGGAGAAGTGTTGCTAGATTTCTATAATTCATATATTAAGGATAAAGAATGGAACCCATTGCCTACTTTAGAAATCCGTGGAGGAAGTTTTGCTTGGAAACCTTGGAAGAATAAAGTCTGGATGCGTGTTGTTGAAGGTGATGTAATTTATCTAGCGCATTTTGAAAGTGTTGCTTTTAGAATGTCTGATGAAAAGATGATTGCGAAATTGGCAGATATGCATTTTTATAAAGGATTTGGTTGGGATCAAGTGCATACAAAAGATGAAGAAGGTATTCATTTTTATCTACCAACGATTGATGAAATTGGTAATGTAGAATGTTTGGATGATTCATATATTCCAAATATTGATGTATCGATGTTATTTGATGAAACAACGACTACTATGGAAAAAGAGATGTTGGCTCGTTGTATAGTATTAACGTTTGAAGAATATGTAAAAAGGAATCGCTAGTTAGCTAGTGATTCCTTAATTTTTTCTAATTTATCTAATTGTTCAAATGAGATGTGCAAGTCTTCTCTTCCCATATGACCATAAGCGGCTAATTGCTTATACATAGGAGTTTTTAGATGTAATTCATTGATGATATTAGCTACACGTAAATCGAAGTGCGCATTTACAATTTCATATAACTTACTCATTTCTACTTTATTTGTACCATATGTATCAATATGAATAGATACTGGTGTTGGAATACCGATAGCATAAGCTACTTGTACTAAAGCTTTATCACAAAGATTAGCAGCTACTAAATGTTTTGCTACATAACGAGTATAATAAGCACCACTTCTATCAACTTTAGATGGGTCCTTACCACTAAATGCACCACCCCCATGAGGTGCATATCCACCATATGTATCAACGATAATTTTTCTACCTGTTAATCCAGCGTCACCAATAGGACCACCAATTACAAATCTTCCAGTTGGATTGATATATATTTTTGTGTTTTCATCCATTAAGTGTGCAGGGATGACTGCATCAATTACGTGTTTTCTGATGTCTGCTTTTAAAGCGTCTAGGTCAATAGAAGCTAAGTGTTGATTAGAAACAACGATTGTATCAACGCGTTTGATTTCTCCATCTTCAAATTCTACGCTTACTTGTGCTTTCCCATCTGGTCCTAAGTATGTTAAAGTGTCTTTTACTTCATCTAACTTAGCACATAGCTTAGAAGCTAATTCAAATGATAGTGGCATTAAGTTGGCTGTTTCATTACAAGCGTATCCAAACATCATTCCTTGGTCGCCTGCACCAATTTCTTCTTCGCTTAAAGAAACACCTTGGTTAATGTCTGCGGATTGGGTGCTTAGATGAACTAATACTTCGATTTCGTCATATTTGAATCCCCATTCTGGACGAGTATAACCAATTTCTTTAATTGTTTCTCTAGCGATGGCTTCGTAATCTACAATTGCGGAAGTTGAAACTTCTCCTGTGATTAATAATAAGTTCTTACTTGTGACTGTTTCGCATGCAACGTGTGCATGAGGGTCTTGTTTTAAAATAGCATCCAAAATAGCATCTGATACTTGATCGGCTACTTTGTCTGGATGTCCTTTTGTTACTGATTCTGATGTAAAAATTGTTTTCATATTTCATTCTCCTTTATTTTTTTCCAAAATAAAAACCTCTTCAGAACAAAGAGGCAAAGAATGACTATTCTTTCCTCATCTTCCAGATTGCTCTGTAGGATTTAGCACCTTGTTATAACAGGTTGCCGGGTTTCATAGGGCCTATCCCTCCACCACTCTTGATAAGGTTTTTACTCGAAATATATTACAGTAAATATATATAAAAAGCAAGAATTTTTAAAAAATAATATTTGTGAAAAAAATGGCAAGTTCATTGAAAATGAAAAGAATTAGGCGTACAATATATTTGTTAATAACTTATATAGTTTACGGGAGGAATTATAATGGCAAAAGATGTTAGACAAATGTTAGCGGATTTTAGTGCAGGTAGTGCTAAAATGTATGGTGAAAGACCTGAAGTTGCAGGTGCATTCAGTAATTTTGTAAAAACAACTGAAGGTAATGGTGTATTAGATGCGAAGTTTAAAGAATTAATCGGTGTTGCAATTTCTGTATATTGCAGATGTGAATACTGTATCGTATACCATGTATATAATGCATTTAAACATGGTGCTACACGTCAAGAAATCGTTGATGCAGCTATGACAGCTATGGTTTATGGTGGTGGGCCAACAATGGCATACATTGCGGCTACATTATATCCATGTGTAGATGAATTCGAAAAAGACTTTCAATAATAATTTGTGCGAGATGTAAGTCTCGCTTTTTTTAGTGGAGGTAAGAATATGTTGGAAATAAAAGCACCTGTTTTATCCGAGACAACGAAGGTTGCCCGTGTTTGTGTTGAAAAGGATCAGTATGTTAAAAAGGATGATGTTTTATTTCATTTAGAAGGAATGAAGGGAAATCATGTTATTAAATCTAGTAAAAATGGAAAAGTAACAGAGATTTTGATGAAATTAAATGATGAAGTTACATCCAATTGCGTATTGTGTGTAGTTGAAGAAGAAAAAATATCTGGAGTTGTTGAAGTGTGTTGTCCAGATTTTCATGCGACTGGTGATATGGTTGTTACCAAGGTATGTGGACAAGATATGATTCGTGAAGGTGATACCGTTTGTGAAGTTGAAATACTAAAAGGAAGTCATAAAATTGTAGCACCAGTTTCTGGAAAAGTACAATTGTATGTTTCTGTAAAAGAAAAATTAACTATAAATCAATTAGTTGCAACAATTGAACCATCTGATGTTGTAGAAACTGTAACAAAAGAAGAAGCAGGTTGTGATGTATTAGTTATTGGTGGAGGACCGGGAGGATATGTTGCGGCTATTTATGCGGCTCAAAATGGCAAAAAGGTTACTTTGATTGAAAAGGATTCATTAGGTGGAACTTGTTTAAATGTAGGATGTATTCCAACAAAAGCTTTAGTAAAATCTTCTGAAGTGATGCATGAAGCACAACATGCGGAAGTTTTTGGTATTGAAATTGAAAAGGTTATACCAAACATTAATAAGATGATGAATCACAAAGAAGAAGTGGTACAAACACTAGTGAATGGTGTTGAATTCTTAATGAATAAGAATGATATTCATGTAGTACGTGGTGAAGCATCGTTTAAAGATAATTCAACGGTTGTTGTAAATGGAGAAGAATTTAAAGCAAAGGATATCATAATTGCCACAGGTTCTAAGATTTCTCAAGTTAATATTCCAGGTATTGAATTACCATTTGTATTAGATAGTACTAAAGCATTATCGTATCGTACATTACCTAATTCCATTACTATCATTGGTGGTGGAGTAATTGGTATGGAATTTGCTTTCATGTATCGTAATGTTGGTGTTGAGGTTTATGTAGTTGAATTTGCAGATCGCTTATTGAGTATGATTGATGTCGAGGCATCACAAGAAATCTTACGCATTGCTAGAGAAAAGGGCATTCATGTATCTTTACAATCTAGAGTAGTGAAAATTGAAGAACATAATAACAAAGCGATTGTAAGTTATGAAAAAGAACATCAAATACATACAATAGAAACAGACAATGTATTATATGCAATCGGAAGACAACCAAATTTAGATAATTTAGGGTTAGAAAATACAACCATTGAACTAAATGAACGAGGTCGCGGGGTTCATGTGGATGAATACATGAAAACCAATGTAGATCATATTTATGCAATTGGTGATGTGACAAATATTATTCAATTAGCGCATGTGGCTAGTGAACAAGGTATTGTGGCGGTTGATAATATTTTAGGTAAAAAAGTTAAAATGCATTATCATGCAGTACCAAATGTGATTTTTACTGATCCTGAAATTGCATGTGTAGGCCTTTTAGAACAAGAATTAGATGATAAGGCTAATTATACGATTTCTAAATTTAATTTCACAGGAAATGGAAAAGCATTAACGATGAATAAAAATATCGGATTTGTAAAACTTATTATGGAAAATGCATCTAAAAAAGTGGTTGGTGGAACAATTATTGGACCAGATGCTTCTTCGTTGATTAATGCATTAACAATTGCAATTCAAAATGAATTGACCGTAGAAGCAATTACGCAAACCATTTTCCCACATCCTACAACGGGTGAAGCGATTCATGAAGCAGCTCTTGGACTTGGACTAGGAAGTATTCATGGCTAGTATCTTTTTAGCAAAATCGAATAATCCATATGAAAATTTAGCAATTGAAGCAGCTATATTCAAACAAAAAGAAGAGGCGTTATATCTTTGGGTGAATCAACCATCGATTATTATGGGAAGAAATCAAGATGCCTGTAAAGAATATAATCCGGAGGTACTTAAGAGGAAAAATATACTTCCTGTCCGTAGGTTGACGGGTGGTGGATGTGTTTACCATGATTTTGGTAATTTGAATTTTTCCTTTTTTGGAAAAGAACTAAATAAAGATAAATGGCTCCAAATTATTAAAGATGCACTAGAAACATTTGGTATCCATGCGAATACATCAGGTAGAAATGATTTGCTTGTAGATGGCTATAAAGTGTCAGGAACAGCATATTTACAAGAAGATGATTGGTATGTATTTCATGGAACATTAATGGTAGATGTGAATATTGAAGAGTTGGTATCTGTTTTACAGGTTTCTCATCTTAAATATGAAGGAAAAGGGATTGATTCTATTAGAAGTAGAGTGAAAAATCTATGTGATTTTTCTAATGAAATTACGGTTTCTTCTTTGCAGTGTGCAATTATTGATGCCTATAAGAAAAAATTTCCAGATGCTGAATATGGAAATATTTCAAAAGATGAGAGACAATATCAAATATTGATTTCCAAGGATTGGATTTATTCATCAAATGATTGTAGTTTGGTCATAGAAAAAAAGGTTGGCAAAGCTATTGTGCAACTACATTTATTTGTTGAAAATAATAAGATTAATCACATAAAGGTGTATACAGATAGTTTGGATATTAATTTGTGTGAAATGATTCAAAATAAGTTAGTAAATACAGAGTATTCAAAATTTGAAAATGTATTGCATAGTATTGAGGAAGAGATTCGTTGAATCTCTTTTTTCATTGTTGAACATATATAGGAATTATATTATATTGTAATTGATAAACGTAATGTGGTTATGATTATTTCGAATAGTGGACGTAATAGTGTACCTGTAGAAGTTGCTTTAGAATTTAAAGCAAAAGGTGCACAGGTAATTGCGATTACATCAATGCGTCCTTCTACACAAGTTTCTTCTCGTCAAAAAGATGGTAAAAAACTATATGAAGTTGCGGATTTAGTATTAGATAATCAAGCAGTATTTGGTGATGTGGCATATACTCCAGAAGGATATGATAAACCAGTTGCAGGAACAAGCAATTTTATAGGTATTGCCATTGTACAATGTATTCTTAAGTGCTAATATTGACGGTTCTGCAAAAAGGAATTTGAAGTGGGCATTGAAATACAATTTACGTGTACCAAGATAAATATACCCTCCATTAGGAGGGTGTTTTTATAGTAAAAGAGGAATAAATTGATGAACGTGTTGAAGTAGGAATTCATAGCCTTCATCAATGTGTTCATATAATAAGTTTACATCATAAGAGAATAATTGAGCAGTAACTGTATAGATTTTGGTTACTAGCTCTTTTACTTCTGTAAGATCCTTGGTTTGTTTGGATTTGGCTGATGCAAGATTCATTTCTCTGCGAACAGCATTATCTGCAAGAATAAGAATTTCAAACATATCATCATTTTGTGCTAAAGAAGAGTGAGCAGCAAATGGAGCAATTGTTTCTCTTTGATTGTATAGAATATTATACATCGATGTATTTTCTAATACTTCCTCATGAAAGCGAACCACATTGCAATCTCTATAGATATTAAAATAATAAAGTAAAATCATGTAGATATGTGCTTTAGCTGGATCTAAGTTGTCAGTGGAATCTTTCACAAATTGATTGATTCGAGACATATAATCATTATAGAAATAACTTAATAAATCATCTTTTTTATTAAAGTAATAGGTTAAGGTGCCTAGTTTAACATTCGCTTCTTTACAAATCATATTGGTTGAAACGTTTTTTAATCCGTGAATGTAGAAAAGTTTTTTTGCACTAGCTAGAATGTTATCTTTGGTCTCAAGACCTTTTTTTGTTTGTGACATGGTATCACCTACCTTTGTTAGTATTGTACATGAAAAATGTTGAAAATGCAAAAAGAATAAATTCGTAAACATTGTTAATAATACGAAAATGAGCACAAAAATATCTTATATTTGATAATACAATCGTAAAACTAATAAATTTACGAAAATATTATTGACTTTCATAAAGGGGAGTTTTACAATGAAATCAAGAAATGCTAGCATCTTTTAAGAAAGGATGATCAATCATGATGGGAATTATCGGATTGGTATTGGGACTTGTTGTCTTAATTGTCTTGATTTTTAAAAAAGTTCCTACTGTTTTAGCTGTTTTGTCAGCTGCATTAACTGCTGGTTTGTGTAATGCGTTAGAACCATGGACAATTCTTAATGCTTTAGCTGATGGTACTGGAGCTACTTTTGCTTCTTACTTTTTCGTTTTCTTTTTAGCTACTTTATATGGAGAATTGATGTCTATATCAGGTTGTGCTAATGCTATTGCAAATGCATTAGTAAAAGTATTTGGTAAAAAGAATGTCGTATTAGTTATTATTTTAACTACAGGATTATTGGTATATGGTGGTGTGACAGCCATGGTTGTTTGCTTTACAGTTTGTCCAATTGGGATTTCATTACTTAGAGAAGCTAATATTTCAAAGAAATTTTTACCAGCTATGATTGCTTTTGGGCAAGGAACCTTTGCACTTACTGCATTACCAGGCACACCTCAATTAAATAATATTATTCCAACAGAAGCGCTTGGAACTAGTTCTACGGCAGCTCCAGTTTTAGGTATTATTGGTGCAGTGATTATGTTTGTTCTAGGTACTGTATATCTTCAAGTGATGGTGAATCATTCTGTTAAAAAAGGAGAAGGGTTTGATGAATCTACAGTCAAACAAGATGCTGGTGGAAATAAAAAGGATGGAAATGAAGTGTCAGCTCTTTTAGGATTCCTACCCATGATTTTATTAGTTGTTAGTTATATGTTGTTTGAAAATGTGAATTTTGGTGGATATGTTTTTAGAGAACATGGAACTTATAGTGCAGTATCGACGGCTATGTTTGTATCGATTATATATTTGGTAATATTAGGTTTTATGAAGAAACCAAAGGAAGAGATGATTCATGGATTAGAGATGGGTTGTGTGGATTGGATTATGCCACTACTTAATTTCTCTATGATTGTAGGATTTGGTAGTGTTATTAAAATGACAGTTGGATTTGAACAATTGGTTCAAATTGCTATCAATATTCCAGGATCTGCATATGTAAGTGCTGCTATTTCAGTAACTTTATTAGCGGGAGTAACTGGGTCGGCTAGTGGTGGTATGAAAATCGCTTTGAGTTCTGAAACGTTAGTTTCTAGTTGGATGAATTCAGGAATCAGTGCATCTGCATTACATCGAATCGTATCAATAGCTAGTTGTGGTTTGGATTCACTTCCTCATTGTGGTGGTATTTTGGCAACCTTAAATGTATGTAATGAAACTCATAGTTCTTCATATCTTCATATATTTGTTACAACTGTTCTTGTACCAATTATTGCGACAGTGATAATTGTTGCATTAGCAAGTTTAGGTTTAGTTTTTTAAAGATTGGACAGTAAGGACCTAGGGTCCTATCAAGGAGGAAAATATAATATGGAAATTATCTCAAGAGAAATTGGATTAAGTAATGTGCATGTGATTCGTGGCGAAAAGACTGTCATCATTGATACAGGATGCTATCGCAATAAAGCAGGTATGGCCAATGAATTGTACTTAATGGGTGTTGATCCAAAAGAAATTAGTTTGATTATTGTGACACATGGTCACTTTGATCACTGTGGTAATTTAAAGGTGTTAAAAGAGTTAACAGGAGCTCCTATTTTGGCTCATGAAAAAGCCGTAAAATTCTTAGAAACAGGAGAATTCGCTCCATATGTAACACGTGGTGAATGGGGACAAATGTTCTTTGATATGGTAAAAGGTAGTCCATTAGATATTACACCAGGTGTAACACCGGATATTGTTGTTGGCGATGAAGATTTTGATTTAAAACCATATGGAGTCAATGGTAAGATTGTATATTCTCCAGGACATGTAAATAATAATATTTCAGTTGTATTAGATACTGGTGAAGCTTTCTGTGGAGATACAATTGTTATTAATCCATTTAATAATTTTACTGGCACAGGCGCTTTATTCTGTGATGATCGTGAAGCATTAGATAAGACAATGGCAAGATTATATAAAGAAGCAAATGTGTATTATAGTGGGCATGGTGGGCCTTTCACTAAAGATCAAATTATTGTTGATCCAGAATAGTATTCTTATAATTGTGATAAGGAAAAGATTTCTATGTATTTGTTCATAGAAATCTTTTTATATGGTACAAAATAATGGGATTTGTAGAGTATATACTTTCCATATAAATTAAGGATTGCACTAGAAACATTTACGTTATACCATAAAGAAAAGGAGATTATAATTATGAGTGCTAAAGTATATTTTTCAAAAACAATTACGCCTGAAAAAGTGTTAGAACTTTACCAAATGTTAAATGTAGAATTAAAAGGGAATGTAGCAATTAAGGTGCATTCTGGGGAAAAGGGAAATCAAAACTTCTTAAAACCAGATTTTTGGAAACCTACAATTGATCATGTTAAAGGTACAGTTGTTGAATGTAATACTGCATATGAAGGTGCAAGAAATACAACAAAACGTCATATTAAATTATTTAAGGATCATGGTTGGAGTGCTCATTTCCCAGTTGAAATCTTAGATGATGAAGGACCAGATAAAGTTTTAGAAATTCCTGATGGAAAACGTATTAAAAAGAATTATGTTGGTAAAAACATTGAAAAATATGATTCAATGTTAGTATTATCACATTTTAAAGGACATCCAAGTGGAGGATACGGTGGAGCATTGAAACAATTGTCGATTGGAGTTGCCTCTAGTTTTGGTAAAGCCTATATTCATGGTGCTGGTGTTCCTGAAGAAAAATGGACAAGTGTTAGAGATCATTTCTTAGAATCAATGGCAGACGCTGCTAAAAGTGTTGTAGAATATTTCCAAGGAAATATTGTGTATGTAAATGTTATGAAGAATATGAGTGTGGATTGTGACTGTTGTGCAGTTGCGGAAGATCCATGTATTGCAGATATTGGTATATTGGTGTCATTAGATCCAATTGCGATTGATCAAGCATGTATTGATTTAGTTTATGCATGTTCTGATCCGGGTAGACCTCATTTAATTGAACGCATTGAAAGTCGTCATGGTATTCATACGATTGAGGCTGCCGCTGAACATGGCTTTGGTACTCGTGAATATGAGTTAATTGAAGTGGAATAAAAGCCTAGTTGTAGTCTTTTTGTAAGAAAGGAGTAAGTATGCATTATCAAGACATGTATTTTAAACGATATCCATTAGGGACAATACAAGACTTTATAAAATATTTGTATCAAGCAACTCTTGGTTCTGCACACTTAGTTGCGAATCAAGAAGATAATTACCAATATTTAGTTAAAGAATATGAAACTATCGAATATGATGAGAATCATATTCTTTTTGAAGAAATCAGTGATGAATTAGTTCGGGTGCATTTAGAGGCAATCCCTAAAGATTATCTTTCATACTATCATTATTTCTTTATGTTAAGTGTAGAAATGAATGAAGATAAACAAAAAATAATGGATGCTTTAATAAAAGTGCAAAACATACCATTTGCAAAAGATGAATGGGATAAATATGTTGAGGAATATATTCAAAAAGGGTGTCCGGTTATGAGACATAGTGAACTATTTAGAAAACAATATCATCCACATTATCGTTTAATGAAAAAAGAATACATTCCTTATATACAATTATTAGATAAAGAAGGAATTATTGCTATTGATGGTAATAGTGCATCAGGAAAAAGTACATTAGCTAAATTATTGAGTGAGGCAAAAGGGTATCCAGTGATTGCTATGGATGACTTCTTTTTACAGCCATATCAAAGAACTGAGGAACGTTATACGGAAATTGGAGGGAATGTTGATTATGAACGTTTCTATCAAGAAGTAGTAAATAACATAAATCAGTATACGATTACCTATCAAATCTTTGATTGCCGCTGTATGCAATTAACAAGTTCTAAAACAGTGGATATTTCTAAAGGCTTAATTGTTGAAGGATGCTATAGCCATCATCCATATTTTAAAGAGTATATGGATTATAAAGTGTTTTTAAGCATAGACAAAGAAACCCAAATCTCACGCATTTTAAAACGTAATGGTGAAAAGATGTTACTTCGTTTTGTGAATGAATGGATTCCAAAAGAAGATTTGTATTTTGAAACATTTAGAATAAAAGAAAAAGCAAATATTATCTTATAACTCTGTGAAAACAGAGTTTTTTATTGAAAAATCATGTACAATAAAGATAATAAATAAAAGAGGTATTAGATAATGAAATTTGGAATTATTGGAACTAACTTTGTCTCTGACTTTTTTATGGAAGGGGCTAAATTAGAAGATCGTTGTGAGGTTGTTGCGGCTTGTGGTATTTCCCAAGAAAGACTACAAACATTTGTGGAAAAATATAATATTCCTCAAAGTTTTACCGATTATAAAGAAATGGCAAAAGTGATTGATGCAGTCTATATTGCAACTCCAAATGCTAAACACTTTGAAATGGCTAAATACTTTTTAGAAAAGAAAATCCCAGTATTTTGTGAAAAGCCTTTAGCAAGTAATGCTAAAGAAGTTAATGAATTAGTAAGAATTGCAACAGAAAATCAAGTGTATTTCCATGAGGGATTAGTATCATTGTATCAACCGAATTATCAAGTTATAAAAGATAATTTGCATCTAGTTGGGAATTTGAGACAAGTAAATGTGAATTTCTCAAAATATTCAACAAGATATGATGCATTTTTAAACAATGAAAATCCAACAACCTTTAGATTGGAATTATCAAATGGGGCTACTATGGATTTAGGTGTTTACTGTGTAGGATTTGCGATTGGTTTATTTGGTAAGCCAAACAAAATTTTAAGCACAGCATCCGTATTAGAAAATGCGGCTGATGTAGCTGGTTCTACGATTTATGATTATGGTGATTATGTAGTTAGCTTAAATTATTCTAAAGTATGTGACGCAAATCCTGTAGCTGAAATTTGTGGTGAATTAGGTACTATTCGTATTGACCATCCAAGTCTATTATCGACTGTAACTTTTACAGATCGTAAAACAAAAGAAGTTAAAAATATTGGTGTAGAACAAAAACAAAACTTCTATTATGAAATCAGTGAAATGATTGATCAAATTGAAAAAGGGGAAACAGAATCTAGAAGTGTTCCTTTACATTTGAGTCAAGAAATTCATGAAGTATTAACAGAAATGCGAAGACAATCTGGTATTGTATTCCCAGCAGATAAATAGAATCTATATTTTGTATGAAGGAAGGTGAAAACATGTATATTCAATATCATAACTATATCATTCGAAACGCTACTGAAAAAGATGTGGATAATTTAGTTTTATGGTGGAATGATGGAGCAGTGATGGAACATGCTGGTTTTCCCAATGGTCTTCAAATTACAAAAGAAAAAGTGAAAGAGCAATTAGAGAATCATGATGATCAGAATCAAAGATTAATTATGGAATATGATGGAATTGCCATTGGTGAAATGTGTTATACCCATCTTGGTGATTCTGTAGATATTGGTATTAAAATATGTAATTTTGATTATCAAAATCAAGGACATGGAAGAATCTTTCTAAGTATGTTAATTGAGAGATTGTTTCAAAAAGGATATCAAAAGATTGTGTTAGATACTATGGTTGAAAACAAAAGAGCACAACATGTTTATGAAAGTTTAGGTTTTGTAAAGCAAGGTGTGAAGATAGATTGCTGGAAAGATCAAGTAGGAAATATGCGTAGTGCAGTGGATTATAGTCTGGTTTTAGAAAGTTTTCATAGTTTTTTAACGGATGTTATGATTTCAGATATTGATGAAAAAGACTGTGATTGTATCTATCAAGAAATGAGGAATTTAGTATATGCATATGAAGATTTATTAACTATTGATGTAGAATATGTTATGAATTGGATGTATAAAAAAGTACATAATCATAAAGAGTGGTATAAGAAAGTTATATATCAACATGATGTTGTCGGATATTATGCTATTAATGATGATGAACTTGAGGATTTTTATATTCTAGATGCCTATAGAGGTCAAGGCATTGGAACAAAAATAATGGAAGAATATATCCACTCAAATACATTGTGTGTATTTAAAAAGAATGAAAGGGCAATTGCTTTTTATCAACGATTTGGTTTTGAAATTGTTGAAGAGATGAATACTCGGTATATAATGAAAAAAGGAAGATAGTGATTATCTTCCTTTATAATTTAGTGTGTTTTAGAATTGCTTCAAAACTTTCATTACTTAAAACGTGTTCTAAGCGACAAGCATCTTCAGCGGCGATTTCTGGATCTACTCCTAGAGCAGTAAGCCATTTCGTTAATAGGGTATGGCGTTCGTAGATTCTTTCAGCTATTTCACGTCCTTTTTCTAATAGTGTAATATGTCCTTCTTTATTAATATGAATATAACCATGTTCGCGTAAATTTCGCATAGCGATACTTACACTTGGTTTAGAAAAGCCCATTTCATTCACGATATCAATAGAACGTACATAAGCATTGCGATTTAAAAGGACTAGAATAGTTTCTAAATAGTTTTCTGCTGATTCTTGAATTTTCATATACATCACCACCTCTTAAATTATAGCAATGTTACATTTGTTTTTCAATCATTGTGCATGTATGCATGGGAATCACATTATTCTTTAATAGTAAATAATTGCATATAGAAGTCATATGCTTTTGAACATTCATCAAAAGATCCTCCGGATTCTTTGACTAAAAAGCTTATAGCCTCTTCTTTACTATTAAAAGATTTTAATAATGTTGTAGTTTCTGCTATACCATCAAGCGCATGACTAAATTGTGAAAAGGAAATTGTTTTATCGCTTAAGCAATATAACTTATATTTTAGCATTTGCATTAACTGTAGATTTGCTTCTTCCTTGATGTTTGAGGAGTTCATTCGATGCCCGCAAAATAATTCATTTATTGTAATATTAAGAACTTTACAAAGATCTTCATATAATGCAGAATCAGGCATACATTTTCCATTTTCCCATTTAGAAACTGATTTGTTTGTTGTGTTTAACATTTTGGCAAGTTGTTCTTGTGTGATGGCTTTTTCTTTTCTGCATTGTGCAATGAATTTTCCAATTTTAATTTGATCCATAAAAACTCCTCCTTATATCTTAATTATATAAGCGTGTGTAAAATATAACACCCATTAAAAGTAGAATTGTGATAATAAAAAAGTACGAGCATATGATTTGAAATATAATAAATGGCATGTTAAATTATAGACAGTTAGAAAACTAACTCTTTATACGTCAAATAGAAAATAAACCGTAAGCAATCTAGACGATCTCCTTTCTCTCATATTCACTAGATTGAATAGTACATGGCATGAGTACTAGAAAATACGGTTTTTTTCTTGTTTAAGAACATAATACTTTCTTTTGCATACACTAGTACGAAAGAGGTGTTTTATGGCAATTAAAATATTTGTGGATGCAGGACATAATCCGGGAGTCATTAATGCAGGAGCAAGTGTGAATGGTGTTTTAGAAGCAGATGTGAATTTTAATGTGAGTAAATATTTGGGAGATATTTTAGCACTAGATAGTCGATTTGAGGTAATGCTATCAAGGAATAGTATAAATGAAGTACTAGGGAATGACCGTAATAGTTCCTTGCAAGCAAGAGTGGATATGGCAAATAACTGGCCTGCTGATTACTTTTTGAGTATTCATTGTAACTATAACAATAATCCAAATATCAATGGTAGTGAGGTGTATATTTATCGTGCAAATTCACAAGCGCAATGGTTAGCAGAAGAGATTTTATCAAGTTTAGTTAATGTGGTGCAAATGAACGATAATAATATATATGTGAATCCTAATTTATATGTATTACGGAATACAAGAATGCCGGCAAATTTGATTGAGCTTGGATATTTAACGAATACTAATGATTTTAATAAATTGGTTAGTGAACAATTGTTGTTTGCGATTGCAATATATATTGGTTTGTTACAATATTTTGGATTTTTGAACTAAAAAAGCAAGTTTAATAACTTGCTTTATTTTAAATATTTTTTAGCTAACCAAATGCATAAACAGCTTCCTGCTACAGAAATGGCAATTCCACCGATACTTAGTGTTTTAGCAGAAATTCCTAAGAAACCGGCTAATAAGTTTCCTACAAATGAACCGCATACACCAAGGATCATATTTCTTAACCATGTTCCTCTGCTATTCATAATTTCGCCAGCAATCCAACCGCATAGTGCGCCGACTGCAAGTCCGATAATTAATCCCATATAATTGACCTCCTAACGTTTGTGATATAACTTCTTGTGATGGTATTGAGCATCACAAGTCATATTTACACCAAGTTTTCTAAAGATATTCGCATCTTCTAAAGGTAAAATAACCGTTGAATGACCTTCAGCACCTTTAAGTTTGCTTAATTGTTTCATTGCTAATTCAGCAACTGGATTTGTTGTAGCAGCAATACTTAAAGCAATTAACAATTCATCTGAATGTAATCTTGGATTATGGTTTCCTAAACAATCAATTTTTAAAGATTGAATTGGTTCAACAACACGTTTAGAAATTAATTGTAATTCTGGATTGATGCCACCCAATGCTTTTAATGCATTCAAAATGACAGCGGCACTTGGTCCAAATAAACTAGATGTTTTACCAGTAACAATCGTTCCATCGTTTAATTCTATCGCTAATGCAGGAGAACCAGTATCTTCAGCTTTTTGTCGAGCAGCTAAAGCAACTTTACGTTCATTCACATTTGTAGATGCTTGTTCCATTAACAATTCGATTTTTTGGATAGAATCCATTTCTAAGTCACCTTGTTTATAAGAAACTAAAGCATGATAGTATCTACGAATGATTTCATTTTTACTTGCTTGAATTGCAGCATCTTCATCTGTAATACAGAAACCAACCATATTTACACCCATATCAGTAGGTGATTTGTATGGAGACTCCTCTTGAATGCGTTCAAAGATACGATTTAATACAGGGAATACTTCAACATCACGATTATAGTTAACAGCTAATTGTTGATACGCTTCTAAATGGAATGGGTCAATCATATTGACATCATTTAAATCAGCAGTAGCTGCTTCATAAGCTAAATTTACAGGATGCTTTAATGGTAAATTCCAAATTGGGAATGTTTCAAATTTTGCATATCCTGATTGAATACCGTGCTTATGATCATGATACATTTGAGAAATACAAGTAGCCATTTTTCCTGAACCAGGACCTGGTGCAGTAACAACTACTAATTGCTTTGTTGTTTCAATGTATTCATTTTTCCCTAAACCATCTTCGCTTACTACAAAATCTACCTTTGTAGGATAGCCATCAATTGGATAATGTAAATATACTTTAATTCCTTGTTTTTCTAATTGCTTTTTATAAGCAACTGCAGAAGGTTGGTTGGCAAATTGAGAAATAACCACACTACCTACATATAAGTTTAATTCTTTAAATGCATCTAATAGACGATATACATCTTGATCGTAACTGATTCCTAAATCACTACGTGTCTTATTTTGTTCAATGCTATTAGCGCTAATGACAATAATAATTTCGACATAGTCTGCTAATTTCGTTAACATGTGAATTTTATTGTTAGGATCATATCCAGGTAATACTCTAGAAGCGTGGAAGTCATCGAAAATTTTACCACCAAATTCTAGGTATAATTTATGATTGAATTTACGAATACGTTCAAGGATTTTTTCTGTTTGTAATTCTAAATACTTGGTACTGTCAAATGCAATTTTATTCATATATTCACACCCCTTATTCACAATACTCAAATTATACTAAAGGTAATTTATAAATGAAAGTGGAAAACGAATTTTTTCTTAGAAATATTTACCAAAATATATTTATTGATACAGAAAAATAAGAAATATATATTGTAAATATAAGAAAAATAAGATACAATGAAGATGCAAGGAGGTAAGTAGTATATGAAACAAATGGAAGCAAAGTTTTTACGCATGGGTGCTGGATACGGATTTCTAGTTTTTCATGTAAGTTATGCGTTTTCTGTAAATAAGGAGGAGAAACGTTTCCTTTTACCTCAATTTCTAAAAGGACCAACACCAGATATGAATACATGGGGTACTTTAACGTTAACGGATGATGATGAATTTGTGAGTTTTGAGTATGATGGCAAAATGATGCAAAAATAGGAAAGGTGAATCATTATGAAACAAAAAGAAGCTAAATTTATACAAATGGGTGCAGGTGGACTTGGTGGTTTATTTGCGAAAACAGTATATGTATTTGAAGTGGATGGTAGACAAGTTAAGTATAATTTCAATCGATTCTTATCAGGTATGCAACCGGATATGAATACATGGGGTACATTAACTGTAAATGATGATGAAGAGTTTGTGAGTTTTGAGTATGATGGAGGATATTTGGCGCTAGTAGCCAAAAAGAAACCATTCATTGAGATTCCAAAAGAATAGAAGTATAATATTTATATAATATAGATAATGAAAGGAAAGGTGGAATTTATGAAAAAAGTAAATGCTATATTTGAAATGATGAGCGCAGCAAGTATTAGTGGTTTTTTTGGCAAAACAGTATATGTGTTTAAAGTGGATGGTAAGCAGATCAAATATAATTTTAACCGTTTCCTTGCAGGAAATAATCCTGATATGCACACAGAAGGTATATTAACTTTAAATGATCATGATGAGTTTGTTTCCTTTGATTATGAAGGTGGATATTTAGCTTTAGAAAAGAGAAAACAACCACATGTTGAGATTCCTAGAAAATAGTTTAATATATATAGATAATGAAAGGAAAGAAAGATCATGAATCATAAAAGAAAAATGATTGGCCCCATTATAGCTGCTTGTGCTTTGATTGCATATTTTATCCTATATTTTAGTTTGATAATTACAGCAGTTAATGGTGTAATGAAGTATCTTTTGGGAGTTCTTCCATTACTATTTGTATTTGTTATTATAAGAGTTTGTATAGAAAGAATAAACGAAATAAAAGAGGGTGAAGAAGATGATCTTAGTAAATACTGATTTTATTACAGGAAAAGAATTAGAAACGATTGGTTTAGTTAAAGGAAGTACAATTCAATCTAAACATCTTGGAAAAGATATTATGCAAGCGTTCAAGATGATGGTTGGAGGAGAATTGAAAGCTTATAATGAAATGATGAATGAAGCTAGAGCTTTGGCTACGAAACGTATGGTACAAGAAGCAGAAAGCTTAGGTGCTGATGCAGTTATTAATATTCGTTATGCTTCAAGCGCAGTTATGCAAGGGGCTGCTGAAGTTATTGTATATGGTACAGCAGTCAAATATGTTAAATAGATGGATGTTTATCCATCTTTTTTTGTGAGCATATGATTTGTATTGTATCTTCATATAATGTATTATACATAGTCAACTAAGTTGAATATAGGAGGAAATTATATGAGTCAATATATTAAAAAAGTATTAAAAGATATAAAAAAAGAAGTTGCATCTGGAAAAAATATAAATAGCGCTGAAGTTAGCGTGTTAGTGAATATTAGTAATATGATGCACTAAAAGATAACATCTTGTGTAAGCAAGATGTTTTTTTTTATTGGTAACGTTTACTTGGGTAAAAATTTCACAAAATTTTAACAGGGTAGTTGTAAACTATTAATATCATGATATAATATTGACAATTTGGGCATAAGGAGGAGATTATATGAAAAATTTGCTTCAACTTAGTACTCTATCAAAAGAAGAAATAATGGATATTTTAAACGACGCTATCAAGATGTCGCAAGGTGAAGGATTGGATAGTTGCAAAGACAAAATCGTTGCGAACTTATTCTTTGAACCATCTACTAGAACGCAATATAGTTTCAATGTAGCTGAAGAAAAGTTAGGTTGTAAGGTGATTAGTTTTAATGCGGCAGCTTCTAGTCTTCAAAAAGGTGAATCTTTTTATGATACAGTGAAGACGTTTGAAAGTTTTGGTATTGATGCAGTAGTTATTCGTTCTAGACAAGATGAATACTACAAAGAATTAGTTGGGCGAATCTCTATTCCTATTTTAAATGCAGGTGATGGTGTGAAAGATCATCCAACTCAATCTTTATTAGATTTATTAACTATTTATCAAGAATATGGAAAATTCGAAGGATTGAAAATTGCGATTGTTGGGGATATTAAACATTCTCGCGTAGCACACACAAATATTGAAGTTATGGAACGTTTGGGAATGACTTGTTATATTAGTGGTCCTGAAGAATATCGTGATGATGAATATACATACATTCCATTTGATCAAGCAGTTGAAGAAATGGATATCCTTATGTTGTTACGTGTACAACATGAAAGACATGAAAAAGAAATGTCATTAAGTAAAGAAGAATATCATGCTCGTTATGGTTTAACTATGGAGCGTGTACATAAAATGAAAGAGCATGCAATTATCATGCATCCAGCACCATTTAATCGTATGGTAGAAATTGCGGATGATGTAGTTGAATGCGATAAGAGTCGTATTTTCAAACAAGTAAATAATGGTGTTTATGTAAGAATGGCCGTAATTAGACGCGCTTTTGGAGGTTAATATGATTCGATTATTCAAAGATGGGAAATTGTTTTATAAAAATCGCTTTCAAGATTTGGATTTCTTGATTGATGATGAAGGTAGAATTGTAATCGCTGATGCGATTGAATTAGATGATAATGATGTAGATGAAGTGGTTGATTGTAGAGGCATTCATATAATGCCTGGTTTTATCGACCCACATGTTCACTTACGTCAACCTGGCTTTGAATATAAAGAGACAATAAAGACAGGAACGACTGCCGCTGCACATGGAGGTGTGACGACAGTTTTTGCCATGCCAAATTTGAACCCTGTACCAGATTCTTTAGAAAATTTAGCCATTCAACAAGATGCAATTGATAAAGATGCAGTAGTAAAGGTATATCCAATTTGTGCAATTACAAAAGGGCAAAAGAGTCGTTCAGAAGTAGGAGATATTGATATATTATCTCAAGCTTGTTTCTTATATTCAAATGATGGTGTAGGAGTACAAGATGAAGATACAATGCGCCAAGCAATGAAACTAGTAAAGAAAAATGATGGTGTCATCATTGCGCATTGTGAAGATGAAGATGAATTATTACCTGGTGGTTGTGTTCACATGGGTAAAAAGGATAAAGAATATGGTTTAGTTGGTATCAATAGTGCTAGTGAATACAAACAAGTACAACGTGATTTAAAATTAGTAGAAGAAACAGGATGCCAATATCATATTTGCCATATGTCTACTAAGGAAAGTGTTGAAGCTTTACGTGAAGCTAAGAAAAAAGGTTTACCGGTTAGTGGAGAAGTAACAGTTCATCATTTATTATTATGTGAAGACGATATTACAGAAAATCATGGACGATTCAAAATGAATCCTCCATTACGTAGCAAAGAAGATCAAGAAGCGTTAATTCGTGGTATTCAAGATGGAACCATTGAAATGATTGCGACAGACCAAGCACCACACAGTGAGGAAGAAAAAAATTGTACAATGGATAAAGCGAAAATGGGGATTGTTTCCATTGAACGTTCTTTCGCACTTGTATATACCTATTTAGTTAGAAAGGGAATCATTACATTAGAACAAGCCGTACGCTTAATGAGTTGTAATGCGGCAGAAATTTTCAGAATTCCTGGCGGAGAGATTGTGAATTTTGAAAAATGTGATTTAGCTTTCTTCCATTTAAATACAAATGAAAAGATTAATGCATCTAAATTTGTGTCAAAAGGAAAGAGTACACCATTTGATAAAATGTATGTGCAAGCTAAATGTGTAATGACAATTGTGGATGGAAAAATCGTATTTAGGAGGGATATTTAATGAAAAGAAAATTAGTTCTTCAAAATGGTATGGAATTTATCGGCCATGGATTTGGAAGTTTCAAAGAAACAATTGCGGAATTGGTATTTAATACTTCTGTAGTTGGATATCAAGAAATTCTAAGTGATCCAACCTATTATGGCCAAATGTTGTGTATGACATATACCTTAATTGGTAACTATGGAATGATTGATGAAGATTATGATTCAAAAGTTATTGGCCCAAAAGCATTAGTTGTACGTGAATACAACGATAAACCATCTAACTTCCGCTATACCAAGACATTAAATGAAGTATTAGAAGAAAATGATGTAGTAGGAATTACACATGTAGATACTCGTCAATTAACAAGAGTGCTTCGTGAACAAGGTAGTATGCTAGCAATTATTTGTGACTTAGATGTAACAACAGAAGAAGCATTAGCAAAAATAAATGATTACATTGCGATTGAACATCCAGTATCACAAGTAAGTTGTCAAAAAATATGGTATTCTCGTTGTCCAAATCCTAAGTACAATGTTGTGACTGTGGATTGTGGGGCAGCTTATAATATGATTCGCGAATGGAATCATTTAGGTTGTAATGTAACAATCGTGCCATATAACACAAGTTATGAAAAAATCATGGGTATGAATCCAGATGGTGTTGTGATTTCAATGGGACCTGGTAGTCCAGAAAACTGTAAAGAAGTGATTGAATTGATTCAAAAGATTCAAGGTCAAAAACCAATTTTAGGTTTTGGATTAGGTTGTCAATTAATTGCTTTGGCTAATGGATTATCTGTTGAAAAATTAGTACATGGACATCGTGGATCAAGCTATCCAGTAAGAAATACAAAGACAAACAAGGTAGAAATTACTTCACAAAATCATAGTTATGTAATTTCTAGTGGTAATGATAATGTACAAGTCACTTATGAAAATGTAATGGATCATACAATTGAAGGAATTGAAGTTGTTGATCAAAAATGTTTTGGTGTGCAATTCTATCCAACCAATACATTAGGAGTATCACATGAGTGTTATCAACAATTTATTGAATATATGCAAAAAGGAGGGAACTAGTCATGCCAAGAAGAGAAGATATTAAACGTGTATTAGTGATTGGTTCTGGTCCAATTGTTATTGGACAAGCTGCTGAGTTTGACTATGCTGGAACTCAAGCTTGTTTAGCATTAAAAGAAGAAGGATATGAAGTTATCTTAATTAACTCTAACCCTGCAACAATTATGACAGATACAAATATTGCGGATAAAGTATATATGGAACCATTAACATTAGAATATGTAAGCCGTATTATCCGTAAGGAAAGACCGCATGCGATTTTACCGACATTAGGTGGACAAACAGGTCTTAACTTAGCTATGCAATTAGCTAAAAAAGGTGTATTAGAAGAATGTCAATGTGAAATCTTAGGAACAAGTTTCCGTTCTATTCAAGAAGCTGAAGATAGAGAAGATTTCAAAAAGTTATGTGAACGTATCAATCAACCATGTTTGGAATCATTGATTGCTCATACAGTAGAAGAAATTGTGGCTTGTGCCAATGAAATTGGTTATCCAGTTGTTCTTCGTCCAGCTTTCACATTAGGTGGAACTGGTGGAGGTTTTGCTTATAATGATGATGATGCAAGAAGCATTGGTAAAAATGCGTTAAAACTATCTCCAGTAAGTGAAGTATTAGTTGAAAAATCAATTAAAGGATACAAAGAAATTGAATTTGAAGTTATGCGTGACAAAAACGATACAGCAATCGTTATTTGTAGCATGGAAAATATTGACCCTGTAGGTGTTCATACAGGAGATAGTATGGTAGTAGCTCCTGCACAAACACTATCTCAAAAGGAATACAATTTATTAGCAAACTCTGCTTTAGCTATTATTCGTGAATTAAAGATTGAAGGTGGATGTAACGTACAATTTGCGTTAGACCCATTCTCATTCCAATACTTTGTAATTGAAGTAAATCCACGTGTATCTCGTAGTTCTGCATTAGCATCTAAAGCTACAGGATATCCAATTGCTAGAGTAAGTTCTAAGATTGCGGTTGGTTTAACATTAGATGAAATCCAATTAGGAAAAGTATGTGCAGCATTTGCGCCTACAGTAGACTACGTGGTAACAAAAGTAGCTCGTTTCCCATTTGATAAATTTACCAAAGCAGATCGTACATTAAGTACGCAAATGAAAGCGACTGGAGAAGTTATGAGTATTGGTCGTACAATGGAAGAGTCTTTATTAAAAGCGATTCGTAGTTTGGAAATTGGTGTAGATCATTTATACTTAGAAAAATTTGATAGTTATACAACAGAAGAATTATTGAAGAGTATTGAAACAGCAACAGATGATCGTATCTATGCGATTGCGGAATTATTTAGACGTAAAGTAGATATGATGTTAATTAACAATGCGACTAAGATTGATGCATTCTTCTTAGATAAGATTCATCATATTATTTCGGTTGAAGAAAAAGTAAAAGCAAATCCTAATGAAAAGTATTTACGTAAAGCTAAGAAGTTAGGTTTCTCTGATCGCTATTTAGCTAAGATTTATGGAATGACAGAACTAGAAATGTACCAATATCGTACAGGTTTAGGAATTCGTCCAGTGTATAAGATGATTGATACTTGTGCTGGTGAATTTGATGGTTATGTTCCTTATTTATATAGTACCTATGAAACTGAAAATGAATCTGTGGTTACAGATAAAGAATCAATTGTGGTATTAGGTTCAGGACCAATTCGTATTGGACAAGGAGTAGAATTCGATTATTCTACTGTACATGCGATTTGGGCAATTCAACAAGCTGGTTATGAAGCGATTGTTGTAAATAATAACCCAGAAACTGTTTCTACAGACTATTCAATTAGTGATAAGTTATATTTTGAACCATTGTGTATTGAAGATGTAATGCATGTTATTGATTTAGAAAAACCAAAAGGTGTCATTGTGTCTTTAGGTGGTCAAACAGCAATTAACTTAACAGAACGTTTAACAAAATTAAATGTACCTATTATTGGTACTGATCACTATGCGATTGAAAGAGCAGAAAACCGTGATTCTTTTGAAAAAGTAGTTAAAGAAACAGGTATTCCTCAACCAATTGGTCAAGCAGTAACAGATATTGAAACAGGTATCGAAGTTGCGAATAAGATTGGATATCCAGTATTGGTTCGTCCATCTTATGTATTAGGTGGTCGTGCAATGCAAATTGTACATCATGATGAAGAATTAAGAGAATACTTAACAACAGCGGTTAAGATTGATAAAGATCAACCAGTATTAGTTGATAAATATATCAGTGGTACAGAAGTAGAAGTGGATGCTATTTGTGATGGTGTGGATGTATATATTCCAGGTATCATGCAATTGGTTGAAGCTACTGGAGTTCACTCTGGGGATTCTATGAGTGTATATCCTCCTTATTCATTAAGTCAAAAAGTAAAAGATACAATTGCGGATTATACTGTGCGTTTGGGCTTAGCCATCGGTATTAAAGGATTATTTAATATTCAATTTATTGTAGATTCTAATGATGAAGTTTCTGTAATTGAAGTAAATCCTCGTTCAAGTCGTAGTGTTCCATTCTTATCTAAATCTAGTGGAATTCCTATGGCAAATATTGCGACAAAAGTTATGTTGGGACAATCTTTAAAAGAACAAGGTTATGGCACAGAGGTAATGCCAGAGAAGAAACGTTTCTATGTTAAATCGCCTACTTTCTCATTCTCTAAATTGCATGGATTAGATACATATTTGTCTCCAGAAATGAAGTCTACAGGGGAAGCGATTGGTTATGATGATACATTGAATCGTGCGTTATATAAGTCATTACAAGCTAGTAATTTACGTGTAGTGAACTATGGTACAGTGTTTGTGACTGTTGCGGATGCGGATAAAGAAAGAGCGTTACCATTAGTTAAACGTTTCTATGATTTAGGATTTAATATTGAAGCAACTGCTGGTACAGCTAAATCATTAAAAGAATATGGTATTCGTACGCGTGTAAAACAAAAGATTTCTGAAAATTCAGAAGAAATCTTAGAATCTATTCGTAAAGGTCATATTACCTATATTATTAATACAGTAACTCCTTCTGATAGTAAGATGTCACAAAGTAAAGATGGCTATTTAATTCGTAGAACTGCGGTAGAAAATAATGTCACAATCTTTACTTCATTAGATACAGTTAATGTATTGTTGAATATTTTAGAAGAAATCACAATGCAAGTTTCTACAATTGATCAATAGGAGGTACTTATGAAATCGATTCAAAATTATGAAGTATTAAGTAATGAGTATCTAGCATTAGATATTTATAAGATGGTATTAAAGGGTGATAGTTCATGGATTACTAATCCTGGTCAATTTGTGAATATTACCATTGAGAATGCTTATTTAAAGCGTCCAATTAGTATTTGTGATTGGGATGAAAATAGTATCACTATTATTTATAAGGTAGTAGGTTTTGGTACAAAGCAATTATCACAAAAGAAAGTTGGAGATGTTATTGAGTGTTTAGTTGGTTTAGGTAATGGTTATGATATTGAAAATATCAATGAACCTGTACTAGTCGTAGGTGGAGGAGTGGGGGTTCCTCCTATCTATGGACTGGCTAAATCGTTAGTTAAAAAGGGTGTAGATGTAACTGCGATTTTGGCTTTCAATGGTCAAGAAAATGCCTTCTACTTAAAAGAGTTTGAAGATTTAGGTGTAAAACTACATGTATGTACAATGGATGGAAGTTTGGGAACTAAGGGGTTTGCCTCTGATGTAATGAAGAATGAAAATCTATGTGATATGTTATACATGGTATGTGGTAATGTACCAATGATGCAAAGTGTATTTAAAGCAAGTAATCATAATGGTTTATTATCATTTGAAGAACGTATGGGTTGTGGTTTTGGCGCTTGTATGGGATGTAGTTGTAAAACGTTAACTGGTTATAAACGTATTTGTAAAGAAGGGCCAGTTATGAAGAGTGAGGAAATTCTATGGACGAAAGACTAAAAGTAAAATTAGGAAATTGGGAATTGGATAATCCAATTATTCCAGCTAGTGGAACTTATGGGTTTGGTTATGAATTTTGTGAGTTCTATGACATTAATATTTTAGGTAGTATTGCGACTAAAGGGACAACATTAGAACCTCGTTTTGGGAATCCTACACCACGTATTGCGGAATGTACTAGTGGTATGATCAACTCTGTAGGATTGCAAAATCCTGGTTTGGATGAAGTTATCAATGTAGAGTTTAAGAAATTGGCTGAAGTATTCCATAAGAAAGTGGTTGCGAATGTTAGTGGATTCTCTATTGAAGAATATGTAGAATGTGCAAAACGTATGGATGCATGTGACATTGTTGGTATTATTGAAGTAAATATTTCTTGTCCAAATGTAAAGCATGGTGGTATGAGCTTTGGCACAGATCCTAAAGCGGCTTATGAAGTGACTAAAGCGGTTAAGGATGTGGTAAAGAATAAACCAGTATATATTAAATTGAGTCCGAATGTAACGGATATTGTGGCTATTGCGAAGGCTTGTGAAGAAGCTGGCGCAGATGGTATTAGTATGATTAATACACTATTGGGTTCTCGTTTTGATTTGAAAACAGGAAAACCAATTATTGCGAATGTAATGGGTGGATTTAGTGGACCTGCTATTTTGCCAGTTGCATTGCGTATGGTATACCAAGTGTATAAAGCAGTGAATATTCCAATCATAGGGATTGGTGGAATATCTAAAGCGGAAGATGTAATTGAAATGATGTATGCGGGAGCGACTGCAGTTCAAATTGGAGCTGAAAATTGTCGTAATCCGTATGTATGCAAGGAAATCATTGAACGCTTACCTCAACTCATGGATGAGTTGAAAATCAATACATTACAAGAAATTATCGGGAGGGCACACGTATGAGAGATGTAATTATTGCATGTGATTTTTCAACAAAGGAACAAACATTAGCATTTTTAGACCAATTTACAACAGTTAAACCTTTTGTAAAGATTGGTATGGAATTGTATTATGCAGAAGGACCAGATATGGTTCGTGAAATTAAGGCTAGAGGACACAAGATTTTCTTAGACTTAAAATTACACGATATTCCAAATACTGTATATAAAGCTATGAAAAATGTAGCAAAATTAGGCGTTGATATGACAAATGTTCATGCGGCTGGAACTATTGAAATGATGAAAGCTGCACAAAAGGCAATTGATGAAGTTAATCCTGAAACTAAATTAATTGCAGTTACTCAATTAACAAGTACTAGTGAACAAATGATGCAAGAAGAATTATGGATTAACCATCCTATTAATGATACTGTACAACACTATGCAAAGAATGCGCAAAAGGCAGGTTTAGCAGGAGTTGTTTGTAGTCCATTAGAAGCGCATTTAGTACAAGAAGTATGTGGGGAAGACTTTATGACAGTTACTCCTGGTATTCGCTTTGATGATGCGTCTAAAGGGGATCAAAAGCGTGTTACAACACCAGCTATGGCTAAAGAGATTGGTTCTCACTTTATCGTTGTAGGACGTCCGATTACTGCAGCAGAAGATCCAGTAGCTGCATACCAACGTTGTGTGAAAGAATTTGTAGGTGAATAATATGGAACAATACAAGCAAGAGTTTATTGAATTTATGGTGGATAGCCAAGTTTTAAAATTTGGTGATTTTACATTAAAGAGTGGTCGTAAGTCTCCTTTCTTTATGAATGCTGGAGCTTATGTAACTGGCACACAATTACGCAAATTAGGTGAATACTATGCGAAAGCGATTCATGATAACTATGGATTAGATTTCGATGTTATTTTTGGACCTGCATATAAAGGTATTCCACTATGTGTAGCTACAACTATGGCTATTAGTGAATTATATGGTAAAGATGTTCGTTATTGTTCAAACCGTAAAGAAGTAAAAGACCATGGTGATACAGGGATTCTTTTAGGTTCTAAATTAAAAGATGGGGACCGTGTTATCATTATTGAAGATGTAACAACTTCTGGTAAATCAATTGAAGAAACATATCCTATCTTAAAAGCACAAGCTGATGTAGAAGTTAAGGGATTAATTGTTTCATTAAATCGTAATGAAAAAGGTAAACAAGATGATAAAACTGCATTGGATGAAATCAAAGAAGTATATGGTTTCAATACCGCAGCTATCGTTAGTATGCCTGAAGTAGTAGAACATTTATATAACAAAGAATATAAAGGCCAAGTAGTAATCAATGATGAAATCAAAGCTCGTCTTGATGCTTACTACGAACAATATGGAGTGAAATAATTTTCATGAAAAAGATTGTCTACTTTCAAAAGAGTAGGCAATCTTTTTATTATGTGTCAGTGTGAATCTAATGTATATATGATACACGTGTGATTTATATGTGAGTTTTGATGAATTTGTTAAGGAAAAGTTAGTGTTTAAATGATGTGTGAAATGTGAAATTTTCGTGAAAGAGTTTTCAAAAAACCGTTGCAAAATGGCAATTTTATGAAAAATATGAAAATAAAAATATATGATTTAAAGCATGAAAATCTTTTCAAAAATAATGACATTTTTTTCATGAAAAGTTGAAAAAAGCCCTTGAAAAGGCTGAAAATAAGGCATATAATCGACTTATATTTTTGAATATGATATATCAAGTTGATAACAAGGGGGTTCGTTATATGTTCTCAAAAGAAAAAATTGCAATTGCAATCGAAGCACTCAAGGAACAAAACATTGATATGTGGATTATTGCTGGTCAAGAATCTGCTACAAATACAGAACCAATTCTCTCAGTAATGAGTGATGCAGAATTCATTGGCTTAACGGCTCTTATTTTTAATAAGGACGGTTCAAGTGCAGCGATTTGTACACCAATCGATTATAACGGTTATGTACATCATGGTGTATTTGATGAAGTTATTGCTTTCCCAGTTTCTTTCATTGATACATTAGCTGAATATGTTAAGAAAATGAATCCTGCAACAATTGGTTTGAATTTCTCTTTAGAAAATCCAAGTGCAGATGGATTAAGCTTAGGAATGTATAACACATTAATGAAAGCATTTGAAAAGGCTAATTTCCAAGGTGAAGTAGTTAGTGCTGAAAGAGTAGTTGTTAAAGTTAGAGGAATTAAAACTGAGGAAGAAATTGCTAAGATTCGTAAAGCTTGTTTAGCAGCTGAAGAAATTTTCAATGATGCCAAAGATTTTATTAAAGCAGGTATGAATTGCAAAGATGTATATGCATTCTTCCAAAACGAAGTGGATCGTAAGGGTTATGGATACTCTTGGCCTAAGAGTTGTAATCCTGGCGTATTTAGTGGAGATGGTTGTCCGGGTGGACATATGGGTGCTCCTGACTTCCCAATTTCTTATGGAGATGTTGTAAACATTGACTTCGGTATTGTAGTTGATGGTTATGGTTGTGATCTTCAAAGAATGTATTATGTTTTGAAACCTGGTGAAACAGATGCTCCTCAAGATATTAAAGACGCCTTCTATGTTGTTAGAGATTCTATTCAACTTGCAGCGAAAACTTTAAAACCTGGTGTTACTGGTTTAGAGGTTGATACAGTTGCTCGTGAATATGTTGTGTCTAAAGGCTTCCCATCATGGAATGCTGCTCTTGGTCATCAAATGGGTCAAGTTGCACATGATGGTGGTCCATTACTTGGGCCTGAAAGACCTAGATATAATCGCGATGAGTTGATTCGCACTCCATTATTTAAAAATATGGTGTTTACAATTGAACCTGGTATTCCAACAAGAGCTGGACGTATCGGTTTAGAAGAAGATGTAGTTGTTAAGGAAGATGGAGCAGAATTTATCGTTCCATATCAAGAAGAATTATATCTAGTGTAAAAAAGAAGGGGTTTGTAATATGTTCAAGTACATTGTAAAAAGATTGTTAATTGGATGTCTTACTTTGTTTATTTTGGCAACGATTACTTTCTTCGGTACAAAAGCGATGCCGGGGAATCCATTTGCTCAAGATAACAGAGGGTTGTCTCCTGAAGCATATGCAGCTTTAGAAAAGAAATATGGATTAGATAAACCAGTATCTGAACAATATGTAATCTATTTAAAAAATGCATTACATGGTGATTTTGGTGAATCTATTACTAAGAAAGGTCAAATGGTTGCCGACATTATTGTGAAACGTGCACCAGTTACTGCTAAACTTGGTACAGTGGCATTCGTTGTTGCTGTATCTGTAGGTTTAACGCTTGGTGTTGTTTCTGCATTAACTAAGAAACGTTGGGTAAACAATGCGATTACAACATTCGCAACATTAGGAGTTTCGATTCCGGGATTCTTATTTGCGATGATTATTATGTATATCTTCGGTGTAAAACTGAAATTGTTACCAGTTATGGAACTGTTAACATGGAAGCATTACATAATGCCTGCATTAGCATTATCATTGAGTCCTATTTCAATGATTACTCGTTTAACTCGTAGTTCTTTAAAAGATGTAATGAATAAAGACTACATTACATTAGCTAGATCAAAAGGTACTAAAGAGTTAATGGTAATTATTAAACACGGATTGAAAAATGCGATGTTACCAGTTGTAACATACTGTGGTCCAATGTTTGCTGGATTGGTTACTGGTTCAGTGGTAATTGAAAAGTTATTTACAATTCCAGGAATTGGTGCTGAATTTACAAACAGTATTATTAACCGTGACTATACATTGGTTATGGGATTAACATTACTATTTGGGGCAATCGTTATTGTAATGAATATCGTTTCTGATATTGCGGCTGCATTAATTGACCCACGTATTAAATTAGAAAAGTAGGTGAGTAACATGAGTGAAAATAAAATTGTTTTAACAGATGATATGCTCGAGTTACTTGATGATAGCGAAAAGAACTCTGAGTTTATTGCGATTCAAAGTAAAACTTTCTTAAGAGATACATGGGATCGTTTCAAAAGAAATAAGTTAGCTTTATTTGGTTTAATTTTCTTAATCATTATGGTATTAGGTGCAATTTTTGTTCCTATGATTTCTCCATTTGGTTATGAAGAACAAAATATGATGCTACGTAATGCATTGCCAAGTTTACAACATCCATTTGGTACAGATAAGTTAGGTCGTGATATTTTAGTTCGTGTTATGTATGGAGCTAGAATTTCATTGGCAATTGGTTTCTCAACTGCTGCTATTAACCTATTTATTGGTATCGTATATGGTGGAGTTGCTGGTTATGTTGGTGGTAAATTGGATATGGTTATGATGCGTATTATTGATATCATCTATGCAGTTCCAAGTTTATTATATGTAGTATTAATCTTGATGGTGTTTGGTAATAGTGTTAAGAGTATGATGATTGCGATTTGTTTAACATCATGGATTCAAATGGCGCGTCAAGTTCGTACACAAGTTATGGCTCTAAAGGAAATGGAATTTGCTTTGGCTGCTAAAGTATTGGGTGCTAGTAACATGCGTATTTTGATGAAGCACTTAATTATCAATGCTTTAGGTCCAATTATTGTATGTTTAACGATGATGGTTCCTAGTGCAATCTTTACAGAATCATTCCTATCTTTCGTAGGTATTGGTTTGGACCCTACAATTCCAAGTTGGGGTAAATTAGCAAATGATTGCCGTCCATTATTGTTTACAGATCCAATTCAAATTATTTGGCCTATTGGTGCTATTTGTTTAACTATTCTATCATTAAACTTCCTTGGTGATGGTTTAGGAGAAGCACTTGAGGCAAAAAGGTAGGTTTTAGATTATGGCATTATTAGAAGTTAAAAATTTGTGTACAGAGTTTAAAACAGACCAAGGTAGAGTTCAAGCGGTTCGTAATGTATCTTTTGAATTAGGTGAAAAGGAAGTGCTTGGTATTGTTGGTGAGTCTGGTTCAGGTAAGAGTCAAACGATGTATTCTATCATTGGTTTATTAGCTGAAAACGGACAAATTTCAAATGGTGAAGTTATTTTTGATGGAAAAAATATTTCACGTAATCAATTTAGTACGAAAAAAGAGTATGAAGAAATGATGTCTAAGATTCGTGGTAATTCTATGGCGATGATTTTCCAAGATCCAATGACATTCTTAAATCCAGTATTAAAGATTGAAACACAATTGGTGGAACCATTATTGAATCATACCAATATGAGTAAAGAAGAAGCTCGTGAAAGAGCGTTAGAACTTATGAGATTGGTTGGTATTCCTTCTCCTGAAAAGCGTATTACTCAATATCCATTTGAGTTCTCAGGCGGGATGAGACAACGTATTGTTATTGCTATTGCATTGGCTTGTAATCCAAAATTAATCATTGCGGATGAACCTACAACTGCATTAGACGTTACAATCCAAGCTCAAGTTCTTGAATTAATTGAGAAATTAAGAACAGAGGCTGATTCTTCGATTATCATGATTACTCATGACTTAGGAGTTGTTGCTAAGTTATGTGACCGTATTGCAATTATGTATGGTGGTAAGATTGTTGAAATCGGTACGGATAAAGAAATTTTCTATGATCCAAAACATCCATATACACACGGCTTATTAAGTTGTATTGCTAATCCGGAAAATGATGATGAAGAGGAATTAACTCCAATTCCTGGATCACCTCCAGATTTATTGAATCCACCAGTTGGTTGCCCATTTGTGGATCGTTGTACAAAAGCTATGAAGGTGTGTAAGTTATATCCACCTGAAGTAACAACATACAGTGATACACATCAATGTGCATGCTGGTTGTGTCAAAAGGAGGCGTTGAATAAATGAGTGAAAAGCCAATTTTAAGTGTTAAGAACATTAAAACTCATTTTGATGTAACTAAAGGATTATTTGCTCCAAAGCAAATTGTTAAAGCGGTTGATGATGTTAGTTTTGATGTTTATCCTAATGAAACCTTTGGATTAGTTGGTGAATCAGGATGTGGTAAGTCTACATTAGGTCGTACAATTGTAAAATTATATGATCCAGTAGATGGCTCTATTGAATTCAATGGAGTTGATATTTCTAAAATTAAAGGTGCGGAATTAAAAGAGTTCAGTAAAGATATGCAAATGATCTTCCAAGATCCATATGCATCATTAAACCCTAGAATGACGGTTGGTGAAATTATTAAAGAACCAATGATTATTCATGGTATCTATAACACAGATGAAGAAAGAGAAGCTCGTGTTGTAGAATTACTAAAAATTGTTGGTTTAAAACCTGACCACATTCGTCGTTATCCTGCAGAGTTCTCTGGTGGACAACGTCAAAGAATTGGGATTGCTAGAGCATTAGCAGTAAATCCTAAATTCATTGTTTGTGATGAACCTATTTCAGCATTGGACGTTTCTATTCAAGCTCAAGTTATTAATTTATTGAAAAACATCCAAAAAGAAATGGGATTATCATACTTATTCATTGCTCATGACTTGAGCATGGTAAAACATATCTCTGATAAAATTGGAGTTATGTACTTAGGCCATATGATGGAATGTGGACCATCTAATGATGTATATCATCGTCCATTACATCCATATACGGTCGCATTATTGTCGGCAATTCCGATTCCGGATCCAAATATAGCGAAAGCTAAAAGCCGAATTGTATTGGAGGGTGAAATTCCTTCTCCAATCAATCCACCTGAAGGTTGTGTATTCTGCACAAGATGTTCTAAAGCGACGGAACGTTGCTTTAAAGAAAAACCACAACCAATTCAAGTGGGAAATAGAATTGTTTCATGTTTCTTATATGAGAGATAAGGAGGGAAAAATATGAAAACAATGAAAAAATTATTAGTTGCTTTATTAGCTATGATGATGGTATTCTCATTAGCTGCTTGTGGTGGCGATAATGGGGATAACGGTGATACAGGTGCTATTAAAGACACATTCACTTATGCATTAGGTGGAGAACCTAACTACTTAGACCCAGCTGTAGCAAGTGACTCTGTTGGTTCTTATGTATTAAACCAATCTTACTATCCATTATTTGCGATTGGTGCTGATGGTTCTACAGTTAAACATGCATGTGTAGACTACTCTGTAGATGAAACAAGAACTGTTTATACATTCAAATTAACAGAAAACAACTACTGGTCAGATGGTCAAAAAGTTGTTGCTGGTGATTATGTATATGGTATGTTACGTTCATTAGGTTTAGGTTCTGGTGATTCTTACTATTCTTACTTCATTCGTAACTATGTAAAAGGTGCTGCTCCTTATGGTGCTGATGCTACTACTGCTTACATTGCTGATATGAAAGATGTTGGAATTAAAGCATTAGATGACTACACAATCGAAATCACATTAGAAAAACCATGTGATTACTTCGTAGGTTTAATGACTGCTGGTGTATTCTATCCTGCACGTAAAGATTATGCTAAAGAATGTGACTACACTTGGGCTGCTGAATTACACCCAACAAATGGTCCTTACACATATGAAAAAATCGATAACGCAACAGAAATCGTATTCGTTAAGAATGAATACTTCTATGATGCTGCTAATATCAAAACTAATAAGTTAATTGCTAAAGTTATGCCTGACCCAGATGCTCAATTAATGGCATTCCAACAAGGTGGTATTGACTTTGCTAGTAACGTTGACTCTTCAGTAACTAAATTATATGCTGGTCAACCTGAATTAGTTATTTCTGATTCTGTAATTAACTACTACATGATGATGAATGCTTACAAGAGCGTTGATGCATTAAAAGACGTTAGAGTTCGTAAAGCTATCCAATTAGGTATCGACCGTTCTGCTATCGTTACTGCTTTAGATGCTGCTGATGTTTACTATGAATTATACGGTTATGTTCCTAAGGGATTTGCTGGTAAAGATGGCGACTTCCGTGGTGAACAAGATGCTGCTAACCAATTAATTAAGACAGACAAAGAAGAAGCTAAACGTTTAATGACAGAAGCTGGATACAGTGCTGAAAATCCATTAAAACTTGAATACTACTACAACCAAGCTGCTATGCATGATACAGTTGCT
The DNA here is from genome assembly GCA_017473265.1 of Erysipelotrichaceae bacterium. Lineage (GTDB taxonomy): Bacteria > Bacillota_I > Bacilli_A > Erysipelotrichales > Erysipelotrichaceae > RGIG4607. The sequence continues at coordinate 44,237 of JAFULQ010000016.1, forward strand.
GCAGTATTAAAAGTTCAATTAGCTGATATCTATGTTGACTTAACATTAAGAACTGGTGAATTACGTACATTCTTCGATGACCGTGACCAACAAGGTAACTTCCAATTAGCTCGTGGTGCTATGAGTGCTGACTACATGGACCCAACAACATTCTTAGAAATGGCTAACTCTAAAAACTTATATGGTAACCCAACTTGGGGTGATGCTCATTATGACCAATTATTAGCTGAAGCTGACTTATTAACAGGTACAGAACGTATCGAAAAATTACATGAAGCTGAAAACTACTTAGTAGGTGAAATGGCATACACATGTCCATTATTCGGTTACAAACAAATTTGTTTAGCTGCTGCTGGTACAACTGGTATGGAAAGTAGTCCACAAGGTAACTACACATTCTGGTATGTAACAACACCTGCAAAATAAGATTTTAAAAAACTAGAGGGAGTTCTGGTCTTCCAGGACTCCTCTTTCTTTTAGATAAGGAGCAAGTATATTTATGAATTTAGATCAAGAAAAACTACCTATTATATATGATGTGATGCAAAAGAATAATGTCGATGCCTGGTTAATTACTGGACGCGAAAGTATTATGAAAAGTGAACCAATTCTTCCAGTTTTAGGAGATATGGCATTCATTATTGCAACAACACTTATCTTTACATCTGATAGAAAATGTCTTGCTATTGTTTCTCCTTTAGATGTTGAATGCTTCAAATTGATTGAAGGTGTTGATGAAGTATATGAATATCCAACAACTATGGAAGAAACAATCTTTGAAGTCTTATCAAAACTTAAACCAAAGAACTTAGCATTGAACTTCTCAAGTAACGATTCAAGTGCTGATGGTTTAACAGTTGGAATGTATATGAAACTTAAAAAGGTATTGGATCAATTAGAAAATCCAGTAGAAATTGTGAGTGCATTCCCAATCATTTCTGAAGTTCGTGGACGTAAAACGTCTACACAAATTGAAAAGATTCGTCATTGTGCAATTAAAGCGGATGAATACTTAAGAAGAGTTCCTGAAATCTGTAAAGAAGGAACAACTTCATTAGATATTTTTAACTTCCTTCATAATGTGGCTTATAATGAAGGCTATGGTATGAGTTGGGCTGATTCACAATGCCCAGGTGTAAGCGTGGATCCAAATGTTCCTAGTGGACATATGGGAATTATTGAAACACCAATTGTAAAAGGTTATCTAATTAATATTGACTATGGTGTAAGTAAGGATGGCTATTGTTCAGATTTACAACGTATGTACTATGTGTTAAAAGATGATGAAGACGATGCTCCAGAACATGTTAAACAAGCGTTCTATTTAATTCGTGATGCAGTAAATGCTTCTAAAGAATTTATGAAACCTGGAGTAACTGGTTTTCAAGTTGACCAAATTGCTCGTCACATGGTAGTTGATGAAGGATATGACTCTTGGAATGCGGCATTAGGACATCAAGTGGGACATCAAACACATGATGGTGGTACGATTTTAGCAAATCGTCGTCCTCGTTATAATCGTCCTGAATTAATTGATACACCTCTACAAGTAGGTAATGTCTTCACAATTGAACCAAGTATTGAAATTGCTGAAGGTCGTATTGGACTTGAAGAAGATGTTGTCATTACTGAAAATGGAACTGAATGGTTAGTAGAACCACAAAGAGAACTAATCTTAATTCGTATCTAGGAGGAAAATATAATGTTGAATTTAGTGGATCAAAATCGTATTAAAGATGAAATCTTGGCAGAACGTCTTGCGTTGGCTGAAAGCTTAATGAAGGAGTGTGAAGTGGATGCTTGGATTATTGCATCGAGAGAATACAATGAAGATCCACTTTTTCATGCTTTAACACCAGCTCATTTCCCTACAGCTAGAAGAGTAACTATCTTAGTTTTAGGATTTGAAAATGGTAAATATGTAAAATATTGTGTAAATTTACCAGATCATGAATTGGAAAAATATTATGTTCAAGATTATGATCGTAAAAATGAAACACAAATGGAGGCATTGACACGTGTATTAACACGTATGAATCCAAGAAATATTGCTTTAAACTATTCGGATCATTTTGCATATACGGATGGTTTATCTGTAGGTTTATATCGTCTGTTCCATAACGAATTACCAAAAGAATTAACGGATAAGTTTATTAGTGCAGATAGTATTGGTATTCGTTTATTAGAAACACGTACAGCAAAAGAATTGGAAGTGTATCCAATGGTTATGGATGTAGCTATAGAAATCATTGAAAAAACATTTAGTGCTGAACAAATTATTCCTGGTAAAACAACTTGTACAGATTTAATGAATTTTATGGAACAAGAAACAAATAATCGTGGTATTTATACTTGGTTTGATTCTACGATTGATTTACAAAGAAGTGATGGTATGCATGGTGAAGATACTGTCATTGAAAAAGGTGATTTATTACACTGTGATTTTGGTATTCGTTATCTTAATTTATGTACAGACACACAACGTTTGTGTTATGTCTTAAAAGATGATGAAGAAGATATTCCAGAAGAGTTACAAAAAGCATTTGCTCGTAATAATCGTTTCCAAGATATTGTAAGAGAACAAATGCAATTAGGCAAAACAGGAAATGAAGTATTTGTTGATAGTATTCAACAAGGAAAAGCGGAAGGAATTCGTCCGATGCTATATACCCATCCATTGGGATTCCATGGACATGCGGCTGGACCAATTATTGGATTGTTCTCTGATCAAAATCCAATTCCTGTTAGAGGAGATTTAAAACTATACAATCATACAGGATATGCTTTGGAATTGAATACAACAGAGCATTTAGATATGTATGGTCGTGATACATTTATTTTCACAGAAGAAAGTGTTATCTTTGTTGATAATGAAGTGCATTTTTTAGCTGAAAATAGAGATAAGATGTATAAAGTTAAGGGGTAAAATTATGGAAAAGATTACATTAGATTTATTTACAAAATTTAGTTTTTTATCTGATTTGCAAAGATTTAATAAAAACCTATTATTTGTAGAATCCAAATGTGATATGGAACATAATAATTATTATCAATATTTACATACATACAATTTAGAAAACAAAGAAGACAAGGTGTTGTTTCATAGTAAACGTACACCATTCTTTGCTTTAAAAGATAGAGTATTAGTTGTTAAAAATGATGAAGATAATCCATATGTTCATACACATTTCTATACATTAGATAGTACAACAGGTGATTTACAAGATGCATTTACATTACCATTATCAGTAAGTACCATTGTGGACTTTAATGATGAGTATTATTTAGTGTCAGCAGGTGTAAACCGCCATAAAGCGGATTATCATTTGTGGAGTGATGAGCAAAAAGAACAGGATCTTCAAGCAATGAAAGCTAATGAAGATTATGTTGTATTTGATGAATATCCATTTTTCTTTAATGGTGCAGGTATCATTAATGGAAATCGTGAAATGTTATTTAAAGTGCATAAAACAAATTATGAAATTACTGCGTTGACAACACCAACGATGGATGTTGAAACCTTTGATTTTAATGATACACATGTTGTATTTACTGCGGTTGATTTTGAAACATTTAAAGGTAAATGGCCACATGTATATCAAGTTAATTTCTTAACTGGAGAAATTGAAGAAATCTATGATCAAACGACACAAGTTGCTAGAGCTTTCTATTATCAAGATAAAATTATTGTTATGGCTACATTTGCGAAAGAATATGGAGCTATGGAAACGAATAAGTTCTATGAGTTAAAGAACAATGAGTTACATTTAGTACTTGATTGTGATTATTCTTTCTATAACAGTGTAGGTAGTGATTGTCGTTATGGAAAAGTTAAGAATTATTTAAAAGTAGATGAAAAAGTATATTTTATCTCTTCTTATGAATCGCGTTCAGTGGTATTAGAGTATACAGGTGATGCGATTGAACATGTTGTTTCATTTGAAGGTAGTGTAGATGATATGCAAGTTATTGATGATGAGATTTATGTGATTGGCTTACAAGATCAAAATCTGCAAGAAGTATTATCTACAAAAGATGGTATTGTACCATTAACACATATGAATACTGCGTTGGAAGGTAAGTATGTCGCAAAACCTGAAAGAGTGGTATTAGATAAAGAAACACCAATCGTTGGATGGGTATTAAAACCATACAATTATGATCCAAATAAAGTTTATCCAGCTATTTTAGATATTCATGGTGGACCGAAAACAGCTTATGGAGAAGTCTATTATCATGAAATGCAATATTGGGCATCTTTAGGGTACTTTGTGATGTTCTGTAATCCTAGAGGTTCTGACGGTAGAGGAAATGCATTTGCGGATTTACGTCAAAAGTTTGGTACTATTGATTATGAAGATATTATGGATTTCGTAGACGAAGTTTGTAATAGATATCCAATCGATGCAAATAAATTAGGGGTAACTGGTGGTAGTTATGGTGGTTATATGACAAACTGGATTGTTACCCATACAGATCGTTTTAAGGCAGCCGCATCTCAGCGTTCGATTTCTAACTGGATTACTGAAGTATGTGCATCTGATTATGGTATTGATTTCCCAATTGAACAAGAATATGACGATATTTACAATTGTCATGATGGTTTGTGGGAGATGTCACCATTAAAATATGCAAATAATGCTGTAACACCTACTTTATTTATTCAAGCAATTGAAGATTATCGTTGTCCAATATGTGAACCAATTCAATTGTATACCGTATTAAAGTGTCGTGGTGTTGATACAAAATTAGTAGCATTTAAAGAAGAAAATCATGATTTATCTAGAACGGGTAAACCATTACATCGTATAAAACGATTAACAGAAATAACAGAATGGATAGGTAAATATATCCAATAGGAGGTTTGTTATGGAGTTTGATTTAAGTAAAAGACATTGTTTCTATTTTAATGAAACAACAAAGATTCCACATGGTTCTTACAATGAAAAAGCCTTAAGTGATTACATTGTGGAATTTGCGAAAGCACACAATTTAAAATATATGCAAGATGATATGTGGAATGTCATAGTTTATAAACCAGCGAGTGTTGGTTATGAATCAGCAGAACCATTGATTATTCAAGCACATATTGATATGGTTTGTGAAAAGAACAAAGATTCCAATCATAACTTTGAAACTGATTCATTACAACTATATGTAGAAGATGGATGGTTAAAAGCAAAGGGTACAACACTTGGTGCAGATGACTGTGCTGGTGCTGCTTATATGCTAGCAATCTTAGAAGATGATACTTTAGCGCATCCTGCTTTAGAATGTATTTTCACAGTACAAGAAGAAGTTGGTTTATTTGGTGCAATGAACTTAAAAGCTGAAGATATTTCAGCACATCGTATGATTTCTTTAGATGGTGGTGGAGAAGTTAGTACATTATTATCAAGTGCTGGAGGATGTAGAGCTGACATTTCTAAGAAATTAGAATGGGAAGACAATACGGATGCTTGTTATCGTGTTGCGGTTAGAGGATTATTTGGTGGTCATTCTGGTGGGGAAATCCATAAAGAAAAAGGAAATGCCAATGTATTGGTTGCTCGTATCTTAAAAGAAGCACAAGTAAATGGATGTGATATCCAATTAATTAACTTCAATGGTGGATTAAAGGATAATGCGATTCCTCGTGAAGCAGATATGGTATTTGCTTCTAATACAAATGTTGAAGAATTGAAAAAGAGTCTTTTCAATACAGAAAATGATATTAAAATAGAATTAGAATTTAGTGATGCTGGATTCCATATGGAATTTGAACCAGTGGAAACAGAATCTAAAAAACTTACACAAGCAGTAAGTGATGCCATTTTAGATTATGCAATGTTAATGCCAAATGGCTTTATGCATCGTTCAATGGCTATTGAAGGATTAACATTAACATCTTTAAACTTAGGTGTTGTGGAAATGGATGAAGAACGTATTTCTTTCCATGTATCAATTCGTAGTGCCATTGAAAGTGGTATTGACCATTTAGTTCGTCAATTAGAATTATTAGCAAAACATTTAGGTTTCGCTATTGAAACAGGTGCTAGATATCCTGGATGGAACTATAGTGAAGTAAGTGGTATGCGTGATATTTATGATGAAGTGGTTCAAGAATTATATGGTAAACCATTAGTGAAATTAGCGGCACATGGTGGATGTGAATGTGGCGTATTTAAAGCATTAGTTAATGATATGGATATTATTTCAGTTGGTCCAGTATCAAAAGATATTCATACACCAGATGAAAGTTTAGATTTAGCATCATTTGATCGTACATATACAATTTTGCGTAATATTGTAAGTCGTTGTAAATAAGGGAGGATATAGATATGTCAAAAGGTTTAGTAGTTATTTTAAGTGGAGCAAGTTCTGTTGGTAAAGGAGCTATTCGTGAACGTTTATTGCATGATCCAGAATTGAAATTATTTTATTCAATTTCTATGACAACTCGCCCAGCTAAAGGTGATGAAGTAGATGGAAAAGATTATTATTTCGTTTCCCATAAAGAGTTTGCGGATGCTGTTAAGAAGAAAGAATTATTAGAATACACAGAATTTAATGGATACTACTATGGTACTCCTAAGAATCATGTAGAATTCTTACGTAGTAAAGGGAAAAATGTATTAATCGAAGTAGAAGCACAAGGTGTTGGTCCAATTAAATTAAATGTACCTGATGCAGTAGCATTCTTCGTTATGCCTGAAAGCTTAGAAGAATTAGAAAAACAAATTCATTTACTTTATAAAGATGATGAAGCAAGTATTACTCGTCGTATTAATAAAGCAAAAATGGATATGGAAATTGCGCCATTATTCAAAAATGTTGTTTACAACAATGATACTGATTTAGCCGTTTCTCAAATTAAAGAAGTTATCTTGAAAGAGATGGCTAAAAATAATGGATAATACATTATGTCAAAAGTATGCGAAAGCATTACTTCATATTGGCGTAAATTTACAAAAAGGTGAAACGGTATTATTACAAACATGCACAGAAGGCTTGCAATTAGCTAAAGAAGTCACAAAACAAGCATTTGAGATGGGTGCTAAAGATGTTGTAGTACATATTGAAGATGCTGAAATCAATCATTTACGTGCATTACATTGTGATGAAGAAACACTTAAAGAAGTTCCTGCATGGAAACTTGAAAGTGTAGATTCAGTATTAAGAGATGGTAATGCTGTGCAAATTGGGATTATGTCTAGTTATCCTACATTAAATAATGATGTAGATACTGCAAAGTTATTAGCACAAGGGTTTGCTAGTAATGAAGTGCGTAATGTGGTACGTAAATACATTCATGCAGGTACTTTAAAATGGGTAGGAACCGTTTGTCCAAGTATGAATTGGGCAAAGCAATTGTATCCAGAACTATCTGATGAAGAAGCATATAAGAAATTAGAAGAAGAATTATGCTATATGATGCGTGTGGATGCCGATACAGATCCTGTAGATAATTGGCATGCTCATTGTGCGGATATGGCTAAGATTTCTAAAAAATTAAATGAACATAACTTTAAGTCTTTACATATTACTAGTGAACTAGGTACAGATATAACAATGGATTTAGTAAAGAATCATATTTGGACATCTGCAGCCGATATGGGTTCTAGTAAAGTGAATGCTCCATATGTTGCGAATATGCCAACAGAAGAAATATTTACCGATCCTGATTATCGTACTGTAAATGGGGTTGCGGTTGCGTCTTTCCCATTAATGATGTCTGGTAAACTAGTAAAAGATTTTAGTATTACATTTAAAGATGGTAAAGCTATTTCTTGTAGTGCTAGTGAAAATGTAGAGTGTTTAGAAGATACTTTATTTAAAAATGAATATACACGCCAATTGGGTGAAGTGGCGTTAGTATCAAAACAATCACCTATTAAACAATTAAATCGTATTTTCTTTAATGGATTAATTGATGAAAATGCGGCTAGTCATTTAGCATTTGGTACTTCTTTCCCAAGTAATATTAAGGGTGGCTCAGATATGAGTAAAGAAGAACTATTGGCTAATGGAGTCAATGTGGCAGTAAGTCATACAGACTTTATGATTGGTACACCAGATTTTAAAGTAGTGGGAATTAAAGAGTCTGGTGAAGAAGTTGTAATTATGGAACACGGAGATTTTGTGTTAGAGGGGTGTTAGTATGGGAATCTCTAAAGAACAGTTTTTAGTAACATCTGTTGCTTCAACAGATGGATTAAAAGATAAGATTATGTCTTATCGTGAACAAGAGAGAATTTTAAATGGTTGGTTAGTAGAACGTTTGGATACGATTTTACCAAGAGTTATGAAGCGTGCTGAAATTGATACTTGGGTAGTTGCTTGTAGAGAATACAATGAAGATCCAGTATTAAAAACATTAGTGCCTTGTGCAATGATGACAGCTCGTCGTTTAACCATTTTATTATTCCATTTAGAAGAAGATGGTACAGTATCTCGTTATGCTTTAACTCGTCCAGGTGTTGGTCTTGATGGTATTTATAAATCTGTATGGACAAATCCTAAGGGGGCAAATTGGGAAGATTCTGAAAGCTTAATGCCTTTTGATCCAAATAAGAATGATGATGCTCCGTTAGAAACACAATTAGAATGCTTAAATCGTATGTTGAAGAAATGCAATCCTACAAAGATTGGTTTGAATACATCTAGTACTTTTGCATTTGCGGATGGTTTATCTCATCAATTATATGAAGATATTATGGGTGCAATCGATGATGAATTAAAAGCAAAGGTAGTACCTGCTGATGCTGTATGTGTTGGTTGGTTAGAAACACGCTTGGAAAAGGAAATGGCTGCTTATACAGGTATTATGCAAATTGCACATACAATGATTGCGGAAGCATTCTCAAGTAAAGTTGTAGTGCCAGGTGTAACTACAAATATGGATGTTAAATATTGGATGATGCAAAAAGTAATCGACTTAGGATTAACTCCTTGGTTTGATTTTGAAGTAAGTGTAAGACGTGCTAACATCGGTGAAGTTGAAGGGGAAACAGTAATTATGCCTGGAGACTTATTACACTGTGATGTTGGATTGAAATATTTGAACTTATGTACAGATACACAAGAAAATGCATATGTATTGAAATTAGATGAAACAGATGCACCTGAAGAATTAAAAGATGCTTTAAAAGCCGCAAATCGTCTTCAAGATATTACAATTTCTAATTTCAAAGAAGGTAGAACTGGTAATGAAATTCTTGCTTTATCATTAGAACAAGCAAAAGCAGAAGGAATTAACCCATGCATCTATACACACCCAATTGGATTCCATGGCCATGCGGCTGGACCAACAATTGGTTTATGGGATATGCAAGGTGGTGTGCCAGGTTGTGGTGATTATCCAATGTACAATGACACAGCTTATTCTTTGGAATTAAATTGTAAGTATGAAGTGAAGAGTTGGAATATCGTATTAACATTAGGTGCTGAAACAGATGTATTATTTACAAATGATAAAGCACACTACATTGCTGGAAGACAAGATAAATTCCATTTAATTAAATAGTATGAAAAAGATTTCTGTTTTTCGATTATTTATCTTTATCTTCTTATATAGTTTGGTTGCGAACTTTGCGCATCCAATTACTCCAACTTTTATTCAAAATTTAGAATTACATGATTATATGTTTGGTGTAGCCTTTGCTTGTATGTCTATTACCAACTTTGTATTCTCTCCATTTTGGGGAAAAGTATCTAGAAACTTTGGTATTTCTAAAGTACTAGGTTTCTGTTTTATGGGTTATGCATGTGCTCAATTGATTTTTGGTTGGTCTACTAGTGAATTAGGTATTATGATTGCTCGTTTAGTTGGTGGGGTATTCATTAGTGGTATCACGGTTAATAACATTTTATATGTTATTGATAACTCACCAGTTGAAACTCGTGGTCGTGATTTGGCTACTAGTGCAACGATTAATGCTGTTGTTGCAGCATTCGGATTTATGATTGGTGGATTCTTAGGTGATATTTCTATTGCTTTAACATTTAATGTACAAGCTATTGGTTTAGCTTTAATTGGCTTAATGCATTGGTTCTTATTAGATGATAACCAAGAAACAATGACACATTTACCAATGAAAGAAGTATTACAAAAATCCAATCCATTCCAAGCATTAATTGATGCAAAAGATGTAATTACTACAGTGATTATTTGTTTCTTAGCTGTTTGTGCTTTAACTACATTCGCATCAACATGTTATGAACAATGTTTTAACTATTTCATTAAAGACCAATATGGATTCCCTCCAAGTTATAATGGATTGTTAAAAGCAGCAGTTGGTATTATTGCATTCATTGCCAACTCAACAATTTGTAATTACTTATTAAAGAAAACGTATGTTATTAAATCTATTATTCCAGTATTAACCATTTGTTTTGCGATGATGGTTAGTATTGTAGCATTAGATGCAGTGGTTCCATTCATTATTATGAACGTTGTATTCTTCGGATTTAATGCAGTATATAAACCATTATTACAAACAAGTATTACCTACTTTAATGATGTAGATAATGGAATTATGGTTGGTTTATACAATTCTATGTGTGCTTTAGGTAGTGTAGGTGGATCATTATTAGCAGGATTTATTTATGGTGTACATCCTAAGATGTCATTCATTGTATCTGCGATTGCTTTCTTATTAGCAGTCATGTTTGCTTATATGTTATTTAAACGTAAACCAGTAACAAGATAAACAAGGATCGTAAGGTCTTTGTTTTTTTTATTAAATATATTTATCCAATGGTAGGGATTTCTCTACTATTTTGCGTATATATAAGTAGGGGGTAATCTTTATGGATAAATACAAAGAGGCATATAATAAACAATGTAAAAGTATATTGTCTTATAAGGTGATTTTAGCCAAAATAATGAAAGAGTGTATATCTGAATATAAAAACTATGATATGGATACAATCATAAGATGTATTGAAGATGGAAATACTACAGATAAAATTGTTGGTATAACAAATGATATTGATGACATCAAATATGATGTATTTTATAGTGCATCTATACCTAATAGTAGTCATTCTATTGGTGCATTTATTAACATAGAAGCCCAAAAGACATCTAAATTAAAATATAAAATACATAATAGAGCACTTGTTTATGCAGGATATGAAATTGTATATCAATACAATCGAGTGTTTAAAAATCAGGATTATGATCAATTACAAAAAGTTGTTTCTATTTGGATATGTTTTGATGCACCAACAAAACAGGAAGAGAATAGCATAACCTACTTTTCACTCTTTAAGGATGTAAAAGTAGGTTATAATATAGTTACACTAGATGAATATGATAAATTACTAATTGTGATTATCTATTTAGGTGAAGAAAGTTCAAAACATGAGTTTTTAAAGTTTTTAGAAGTATTATTTACGAATCAGTTAACTTCAGATGAAAAGAAAAGTATATTAGAAAAAAATTATCAGATAAATGTTAATGAAATTATGCAAAAGGAGATGGATACTATGTGTAATTTAGCAGATAGAATAGAAGAAAAGGCTTTAGAAAAAGGAAAAAGACAAGGAATTGAGCAAGGAATTGAACAAGAAAAGATTCATACAGTCGTAACATTAATCGAAAAGTTAAATCTACCCTTTGATGAAGTGATTAAACTATTGAATGTACCTGATGATTTGATTGAGTCATGTAAGAAATGTATAGTGAAAAATGTGTAGTTTATATAGAAATGTTTAGGTGGTGATACTTTTGAAAACGACATCCATAAATATATTAAATCTTAGTGTTCCCTGTAATAATCACTGTAAGTATTGTTTATTATCATGGGATGGAAATTGCTTAGGTATTGTTGAAGAAAGAGCAATGAATTATGCAAAAAGATTTTATTCGTGGTTAAAGAAAAATCGCCCTGAATTGAATTTTGTTTATTATTTTGGTTATTCTATGGAACATCCTAAGCTTTTTGAAGTGATTGATTTTCTTCAAGAAACAAATTCACCTGGTGGAAATTTTTTGCAGTTTGATGGAATGAATATGCGTTCAAATGATGAGTTAGAAGAACTGTTCATACAATTAAAGAATAAAGGTATTCAACTGATAGATTTTACATTTTATGGAATGGAAGCTTATCATGATAAGTTTGCTGGAAGAAAGAACGATTTTGATCTAATGATGCGTTCTTTAAGAATTGCCTTGGATAAAGGATTACAAGTGGAAGTAGGTATTCCAGTTATTAAAGATAATATAAATCAAATTGATGAATTGATTTCCATATTGCCGCAAGAAGAAATTCGTATTTTCTTATTTACGCCTCATTCTAATGGCAGAGGAATTCATTTAGCTGATTCTAAAATAACTGTAAATGATTATGAAAATATGAGTGATGTGACTAAAAAACTTTTAAATAGAGATAAAAATTGTACACCATTAGAGTGGTTGAATGCTTCTTTTAAAGAAGTTGAAAATAGGATTTTGACATTATCATTGTTGCCATCAAATATTGATAAACTAGAGAATCAAGAGTTTGATAAAACTATATTGGAATTGGAACGAATGGATGAAACATATTATCAAGTAATTCCATCTTTTAGAGAGTTGTTGAGGATGTATGCAAATGAGAAGGATAATCATCTGTATACACAAAAGGATTTATACATTCAGTATCGTAGAAGGTATATTGAGGAGAACCATTTAGATATAATTGATCTTACGGATGAAAGATTCTCTGGAAGTATACGATACTAAATATTTTTTACTCACTGAGTGGAAATGTTATACTCTAAATATGAAATAGGGGGAATAAACTATGTCAACACCACATAATCAAGCTAACAAAGGTGATATTGCTAAAACGGTTTTAATGCCAGGAGATCCATTACGAGCGAAGTATATTGCTGAAACATTTTTAGAGAATCCTAAACAATTTAATACAATTCGTAATATGTTTGGATATACAGGATTGTATAAGGGTAAAGAAGTATCGGTAATGGGTAGTGGAGTTGGTATGCCTAGTATTGGTGTGTATTCTTATGAATTGTATAAGGAATATGATGTAGAGAATATTATTCGTATTGGTTCTTGTGGTAGTTATACTACGGAATTAACGTTGGGAGATGTATTAATTGCGGAAGATTGTTGGAGTGATTCCAGTTTTGCGAAAGTACAAAATCTTGATGAGAGTGATATTCAAGTTCCTAATGAGAAGTTATTGCAACAGTGTATAGATTTAGCTAAAGAGTATGAAATTCCATATAGCGTTGGTAGACTTCATTCTAGTGATATCTTTTATGTAGAATAACATGCGAAAAGAGATTGGTTACATGAATTTGGTTGTTTGGCTGTGGAAATGGAAAGTTTTGCGTTATTCTCTAATGCGAAAGTATTGGGGAAACATGCGGTTTGTTTGGTAACGGTTAGTGATAATTTAGTAACTGATGAACATATGAGTGCTAATGATCGCGAAGTGTCCTTTAAGAATATGATAAAAATTGCGTTAGAGGTTGCGATAAAACAGATATAAATTATGAAAAAATGGTCAAACTGAGTTTGGCCATTTTTGTTGTTATAGAAAACCACACGATAGTCGTGTGGTTCCGTGTAGCTTAAGCGATGAATCCTATTGTGCTAAACTATTTGTAAGCCGGCCAGCTTGCAAAAAGAAATAACACAATAGGAGGACACATTATAATGAGTAACCAAAATAATGCTGTAAATAGTTTAGCACACAGTAAATGGAATTGTAAGTATCACGTGGTATTCGCACCAAAATATAGAAGAAAGGTATTCTTTTATGAAAAAAGAGAAGCGATACGAGAAATA
>JAFULQ010000005.1 GCA_017473265.1 Erysipelotrichaceae bacterium
AAGCGCATCCAAAAATACTATTTAAGTTTAGATAACAAACAGCAATCTTATGCGATGGCCTAAGAAAAGATGCCTTACATTGCGTAAGGCATCCAATATCTTTATTTATTTCCACTGTCTACTTGACAGGGAGCTGATCAATTGCTATAGCGTTTCTTCTTATTCTTCAAGTGTTGGTTCAACTGATTCTTTGATATATTTTTTCAATGTTTCACAACTATTATCAAATTTGTCTTGGTCACTTTCGGTTAATTTTAGTTTAACGATAGATTGTATACCTTGACGATTGATGACAGCTGGAACACCTGTATAGAATCCTTTGTGTCCATATTCTCCATTTTGATATGCAGATACTGTAAGTATACAATTTTCATTATCTAAAATAGCTAATACTAAACGGTTCAGTGCTAAACCAATTCCATAGTAGGTAGCACGTTTACGATTGATGATTTCATATGCAGATTGTTGCACTTGATAGTAGATTTCATGTAAATCTGATAAATTGCGTTTGGTATCATCTAATAGTTCAAGTAAGTTTTTACATCCTACATATGCATGTACCCATGGCACGAAGCTTGAATCTCCATGTTCTCCCATAATGTAAGCATGGATGTTTTTACTTGATACTCCTAAATATTCACTCATTAAGTGACGCAAGCGAGCAGTATCTAAAATTGTACCTGAACCAATAACACGGTTGTGTGGTAGGCCAGATACTTTTGATACAACTAATGTCATTAAATCGACAGGGTTTGAAGCAATGATGAAAATTCCATTGAATCCACTTTCCATTACTTGTTCTGTAATACTTCTAATGATACGTGTGTTTTTTGCAGTTAAATCAAGACGTGTTTCACCAGGTTTTTGTGGTGCGCCAGCAGTGATGACAACGATAGAAGCGTCTCCACATTCTTCATAACCACCAGCTTTAATTACCATTTTTGCTTGATGAGAATATGGTAAAGCATGTTGTAAGTCCATAACTTCCCCAATTGCTTTTTCAGTGTCTAAATCGATTAACACTAACTCATCTAATCCACCAGTACTGATGAATGTATAAGCCATACTCATACCTACAAACCCAGTACCAACAAGAACTAATTTTCTCTTTTCATGCATGATAATTTCCTCCCATATTAGTTACTTTTAGAATATCACTTTTTATCTTTTGTAACAATTATATTGACTATAATTTATGAAAAAAATGTTTATTTTAAGCATCCAACTGGTGAGGTATATACCATAAATTCTTCTTTATTATCTAAGCCAAATACTTTAGCACAACTATCTCCATCATATGCCGCGACTCCACATGTACCTAATTCTAAGGCAGCGCATGCTAAATATAAGTTTTCTCCTACATGTCCAATATCCATTAATGCAGGACGATGAGCAAAGATTCCATATCTCCACTCACAACGATATGGAACAATTGACCAATAGAAGACAACAGCTGCTTTTTCTGCCCAGCTTTGTCCAACTAAAGTTGTAGTGATACTAATATTCTTTTCTTCAAAAGAGTGTAAATATTCTAATTGGTGTTCCATTGGTAAATAGTGATAACAACCATTTTCTAATCCTTCAACGTTTTGAATGACAAGATAGGTTTCAAATGGATGTCTAGCGCCACCAGAAGGTACAGTACGAATGGTCGCATAGTTTTGTCCGCGAATTTCTTTTACACCTTGAGTTGCCCATAATAAGTATGATAATTGTAATAAGGTAACTGGTGTTTGGGTATAAACACGAGAACTTTTGCGTTCTGTTAAAATTCTAGTAAAGTCATTGATGATTTCTAAATCTTCAAAGTTCTTAGGTAAATCAATACGACTATCTGTCATTGGAGCTTTTGTTAGTGGTGGTTGTGGTTTCTTTAATTGTTGATCAGACTCAAAATCACTATTTTCTTGTTCTTCGGAGAACTTCATAAAATCTCTTCCAATTGTAATCATTTTTTTGATATATTTTTCATCCATAAATTTTTCTCCTTTTTTATTTTATTATAACAAAAGAGTTACAATTGTATTATAATATATTTAGTAATTTGAAAGGAAAATTTAAAATGAAAAGACCTGATAAAAAAGCATGTGAAATGAGCGCTAAAGAATTAGCTGCTTATATTGATTATTCTGTATTAAAACCAGAATTTACTGAACAAGAAATTATCGACTTAACAAAAGATGGTGTAGCTTTAGGATGTGCTACAATTTGTATCAATCCTGGATACATGGACTTATGTGAACCATTAGTAAAAGGTTCTGAAACTATGTTATGTCCAGTATGTGATTTCCCATTTGGTACAAGTTCAACTGAATCTAAAGTGAAACAAATCGAAATCGTTGCTAAATATGACACAGTTAAAGAAGTAGATATCGTTGCGAACTTTGGTTTAATCCGTAGTGGTAAATATGAAGAAGTTACTAAAGATATCAAAGCTTGTGTAGAAGCTGCACATAAATATGGACGTGAAATTAAAGTGATCTTCGAAACAGATGCTTTAAATGAAGAACAAGTAAGAAAAACATGTCAATGTTGTATTGAAGCTGGCGCAGACTTTGTTAAAACATCTACAGGATTCTTAACAGGACACAATAATGTTGGTGCTCAACCTGAGTTAATCGCTATGATGATGGAAGAAGTTGGCGATAAATGTAAGATTAAAGGTAGTGGATGTATCCGTACTCGTGAACATTTCTTAAAATTAATTGATATGGGAATTGATCGTATGGGTATTGGTTATAAATCTGTACCTGTAGTATTAGGTTTAGACAATAAAGTATCTAAAGAAAATTATTAATCATAAGACTACTCAATGAAGATTGAGTAGTTTTTTTATGTTTTGGTAGGAATAATTAAAAAACTTGTAGAAAAAGATAGTAGAGGCATAAAGAGGGAGAGTGATATGAATGTCTCTACTAGTGTTTGGAAAGAAGTATGAATATGATATTCATCATTCTTTTGGATATAGTATGTAAAAACTATATCTTAATTAAAGAGTGTCTAAAATTAATTAGAAAATAATTTAGAACTTCTTCTCCCTCAAAAAACGAAACCCCAGTGAGTCGACATCACTGGGGTTTCTTCGTGTTTGGAACATATATATTATATCAAAAATATATGGATATCCAATAGCAAGTTTGTCTTAGAGTAAACTAGTAGTATTCATAGTTTTCTTAATAAATTTAGTGATTCAGGTAGGAATAATTCGAAAATATGTAGAAAAAGATAGTAGAGGCATAAAGAGGGAGAGTGATTGCAATGTCTCTACTATCGATTGGAAAGAAGTATGGATATGATATTCATCATTCTTTTGGATATAGTATGTAAAAACTATATCTTAATTAAAGAGTGTCTAAAATTAATTAGAAAATAATTTAGAGCTTCTTTCTCCCTCAAAGGCGAAACCCCAGTGAGCCGAATTCACTGGGGTTTCTTAGCGATTGGAACACATATATTATATCAAAAATATATGGATATCCAATAGCAAGTTTGTGTACATGAAACTAGTCATATTTATAAGGGTTATGCTTTTTGAGATATAAAAAAGAATATGCTATAATATGTTTCATTGTAAAAGGAGGGGTAAAAATGAATGAGCCATTGTTGTTAGTGGGTATTGTGATTTTAATTTGTGTGTTGATTCATCGATGGACTGAAAAATTGCCGGTTCCTTCTTTGTTAATATTTTTAGGTTTAGGAATGCTATTTGGTGAAAATGGTATTTTGCGAATTCCTTTTGATGATTATTTGATGTCTGAATGGATTTGTTCAATAGCATTGGTATTTATTATTTATTATGGTGGATTTGGTATTAATCTTAAGGAAGCGAAAAAAGTAATTGTTCCTTCTGTTTTACTATCAACGATAGGTGTAGTTTTAACTACTGTTTTTGTGGGATTGTTTGTTCATTGGACATTAAAACTATCTTTATTAGAAGGTATGTTAATTGGGGCAGTAATTTCTTCTACAGATGCTGCCAGTGTCTTTAGTGTATTACGTGCGCAAAAGTTAAGTCTAAAATATAGTACGGACTCTATGTTGGAGATGGAATCAGGTTCCAATGACCCATTTTCATATATGTTAACAGTAGTGTTTACTGCTTTGTTATTGGCACAAGAAGTATCTATTCCATTATTACTTATATCTCAAGTAGTATTTGGATGTCTTGCGGGTATTTTAATGGGGAAAATTGGTGTATATGCTTTAAATCGTTTAAATACTAGTTTAGATCAAGCGGAAACTATTTTAGTTGTTGCGACAGTGTTGATTGCTTATGCATTACCTGCAGTGTTTGGTGGTAATGGGTATATTTCAGTTTATTTATGTGGAATTATTATGGGAAATGCAGATATTCCTAAGAAGAAAGAACATGTTCATTTCTTTGATACATTAACAGGTATTGCCCAAATGTTGATTTTCTTCTTATTAGGATTATTGGTGACTCCAATGAATTTATCAGAAGTATTTGTTCCAGCGTTAGTCATTATGTTGTTTTTAACCTTTGTTGCTCGTCCTTTAGCGGTGAGTTTATTATTAGCGTTTAATCGATCAAAAATTAAACAAATAGGTTTAGTTTCTTGGGCTGGTTTTCGTGGAGCCGCATCTATTGTATTTGCAATTTATGTAGTTGTACGAAATGTAGAAATGACCTATCCATTATTTAATTTGGTGTTCTGTATTGTATTGTTATCGATTGCTATTCAAGGTTCCTTGTTGCCGTTTGTATCAAGAGTACTTAAAATGATTGATTATGATAAGAATATTCAAAGAACATTTAATGATTATCAAGAAAATACGGCTATTAATTTTGTTCGTTTGCATATTGATGAAGGTCATAAATGGGAAGGTAAACTGATTCGTGAGCTAGAGTTACCAAATGAAATATTAATTGTATTATTGGTAAGAAATCAATTGGATTTAGTAGTGCCTAGAGGGGATACTAAAATTGAAAAAGGGGATTTATTAGTACTTGCTGGTCAAGAGTTTGATGATCGTAGTCAATTTATGTTACAAGAAGTAGTTATTGGAAATAATCACAAGTGGAATCATCGTTCATTGAGTGATATTGCTATGAAAAAAGGTTTAATTGTGATGTTACAAAGAGGAAAGGATACCATTGTACCTTCTGGTGATACCGTATTACAAGAAGATGATGTATTGGTAATAGCAAAATTCTAATGGAAAGAGTATTTCATGAGTTTGGTCCATTTTATAATTGTGATTCTAAAATATTGATTTTAGGAAGTTTTCCATCTGTTAAAAGTAGGGAAGTTAACTTTTATTATGGTCATCCTCAAAATCGTTTTTGGAAAGTTTTAGTAAGTGTCTATAAAGATGATTTGCCTATAACGATTGAAGATAAGAAAGCATTTTTAACAAAACATCATATTGCCTTATGGGATAGTATTGCTTCTTGTGTTATACAGGGTTCTAGTGATGCCAGTATTCAAAATGTAGAAATAAACAATATACAAGAAATTATCGAGAAAACAAAGATTCAAACAATTGTTCTTAATGGTAAAGCAGCTAGTAAATACTTTGTAAAACCAGCTAATTTTGATGGGGAAATACATGTATTACCATCTACAAGTGCTGCCAATGCAAGCTATACATTGGATAAATTAATTGAGAAATGGAAAGTCATACAGTGACTTTTCTTTTTTATTTGACATACCTTGTAACTCTAGGTATACTATACATAGAGATACGAGGTATAGGAGGTATTCATATGATTGATAAAGGATATATTTCAGGAAGTACAAGATTATTAGTTTTAAATGTATTACAAGAAAAAGCATGTCATGGATATGAAATTATTAAAGTATTAAAATTGCGTTCAAATGATGTCTTTGATATGAAAGAAGGTACATTGTATCCAATTTTACATAAATTAGAAAATGATGAATATATCATTTCTAAAAATGAAATGGTCAATGGTAGAATGCGTAAGGTATATCATATTACAGATAAAGGAGTTAAGGTTTTAGCAGAAGATAAGGCCCAATGGAAAGAATTTTCTAGTGCAGTCAATCAAGTCATTGCATTTGGAGGATAGTGTATGAATAAGCATGAATTTCTTGAAACGGTAAAGAAACAAGTCTTATACATATTTGACCGTCAAGATATTGTTTATGAACTAAGTGAGCATATTGATGATAGTGCTAGAGATATGATGGAAGAAGGCTTGAGTTATGATGAGGCTTTGGATATTGCAATAAAACAAATGGGAAATCCTGTTGAAATAGGTAAGGAATTGAATAAAGCACATCATCCATTCATAGGATATACATTTTTAATTTCTAAAATCATTATTATTTTGAACATCATACCAATGTTTCTTTGTGTAGGTATGCTTGGATTTGATACTATTAACTTTGTTCTACCAGTTTCTACAAGAGGTGGAGAAGATGTAGTTGAAATAAAAGAAACTATCGAATTACCTACTGAGAGATTTTTTATTGATAAAGTATGTGTAAAAGATGATACTTATTATTTAACATATCGTAGCATCAATAATATTACATATACACGCACTACATATGGCATGAGACCTTTTTTAATTGTGGATGAATTAGGTCAATCAATTGAAAGAAGCTCAAATAGTCATGGTGGTTGGATTTGCGATATTGGATTTAGAGAATTTGAAATGCCAGATGACAAGATATTATATTTGAAATTTATTGATCATCAAATCATAACTTTAGATTTGACGGAGTATGGATATGAATAAAGAGAAGAAATTAACTAGAAATGTTTTAATACTAGTCCTGTATTTTGTTATAGTACGTTTTTTTAGTGGATATTATATTTCTGCTGAAAATTGTGATTTACATACGATGCGTAAATTTTATGCATTAGATGATATCTATCTTATGGATGTAACACATAATAATCAAACTATGAAATTGTATTTTGATGAAATAAATAAAACTGTATCCTGGATTGGACATGAGAAAATAGGTAGTTTCTATCGTTCAAACTCTTATTATGAAGAGGGATATATTTCATATTCTAATAATAGAATAGCATTATTTCGCTTTGGTCATAGTGAAATGGGAGGAGAATTTGTATTGATTTATCGAAATGATCCTACCATTAGTAAAATTGAAGTATTCTATGATGATGGAGAGCGTGTTTTATTAGATGATTGGAAGGGTAATATTTGTATAGGACGAGTAGGAGAAGAGATAAGCTTTTCTGGAAGATATATTCCTTATGATGCGGAAGGCAATGTGTTAGAGGATATAATTAAAGTTGGAGAATAAATAGTTATGAAAAGGGAAGAATTTCTACAATTAATAACTAAACAAATACAATATGTATTTGATAGGAAAGATATTGAAGAAGAATTAAATCAACATATTGAAGATAGTATTTTGGATATGGTAGATGACGGGATTCAATATTTGGAAGCAGAAAAAATAGCTATACAACAAATGGGAAATCCAGTTGAAATTGGTAAGCAATTGAATAAGGAACATCATCCATTGGTGGGATATTTATTATTACTGTCAAAAATAGTAATTTGTTTATTAATAATACCTATGATTTTAATTGGGATAATATTGGTTCGTGATATGTATTATGTGTTTACTCCTACTACTGTAAGTGGTGCTGAAACAATTTTGAAAATACATGAACAAGTGGATATTCCAACACATCGAATTATGATTGATAATTTGTGTTATAAAGATGATACATATTATTTAACATATCGTTCTTTAAAAAATTTTGGTTATAGTCGTACAGGATGGGATACAGATAGTTTTGATATTGTGGATGTTACGGGAGAGTTTTTAATGGGAAGCTCATTTCGTGATAGTAATCTATTTGGTGGAGCGGGTTATGCCATATTTAAAATGCCAGAGGATCGAGTATTATATTTAAGATTTCAAAATGAAAAATTAGTGGTTATTGATTTGTTGGAGTATGGGTATGAATAGAGTAAGGAAATTAATTTTAAATACTCTTGTTATTATTTGTTCATTATTCTTAATTTATTATTTTGGTGGATTTTATATTTCTAAGGAAACATGTGATTTGCATACTATGCGTAGTTTTTATGTTAATGAAACAACATATATAATGGAGTTTTCAAACAATAATTATACAAAGACTATATATGCCAATCCTGAAGAAAAAACAATGTCAATTGTTGGGAGTAAGAGGATGGGATTTTGGCATCAAACAGCATCTAGTAGTACAGGACATAAAATAGATATGAATAATAAATTAGATACTTTTGGTTCTTATAGCCGTGACTTTGGTGGCATGATTACAGTTGTTTATCGAAATGATTCAGCTATTGATAAAGTTGAAGTTTGTTATGATGATGGGTTTTGTGTAGTATTGGATGATTGGAAACAAGATTTTGCGGGTGTTTTTATCAAGGATAAAATGTGGCAAAATGGAATATATAAAGCCTATGATAATCAAGGAAATTTAATCGCAGAAATATCATATTAAAAGCGAGTTTTGAACTCGCTTTTGTTATTTATGATATCTACAAACAGCTTCTACTGCTTGTTTCCAACCATCATAGTTTTGTGTGCGGATATCTTCATCCATTTGTGGATAGAAGGTATCGCCTGTTTTCATGCATTGCTTAATTTCTTCTTTATCTTTCCAATAGCTTACAGCTAAACCAGCTAACATGGTTGCGCCCATAGCTGTTGTTTCATTTACTGCAGCACGTTTAACAGGTACATTTAAGATATCACTTTGGAATTGCATTAAGAAGGTATTCGCTACAGCACCACCATCTACTTGTAAAGTAGAAAGTGTTAAATCTGAATCTTTTTCCATAGCTTCTAATACATCTTTTGTTTGGTAAGCTAATGATTCTAATGTAGCTCTTGTAATGTGGTTTTGTGTTGTACCACGAGTTAATCCAAAGATGGCGCCTCTTGCTTTATCATCCCAATAAGGAGCACCTAGTCCTACAAATGCTGGTACTACATAGACACCTTCATTTGAATCAAGTGCTTTTGCCATTGGTTCAGAGTCTTTAGCATTTGGGAAGAATTTTAAACCATCTCTAAGCCATTGGATAGCACTTCCTGCCACAAAGATACTTCCTTCTAAGGCATATTCCACTTTGTTGTTTATTCCCCAAGCTAGAGTAGTAACTAAACCATGTTGTGATTTAACTGGTTGTTCACCAGTGTTCATTAATAAGAAACAGCCAGTACCATAGGTATTTTTTGCCATACCGGCTTCCCAACATCCTTGTCCAAATAGGGCAGCTTGTTGGTCTCCTACCATAGAAGCAATTGGAACTTCATATCCAAAGAAGTGATATGGTGCTGTTGTTGCGTAGATTTCACTTGATCCTGTTACCTTTGGTAACATATTCATTGGAATTTCTAGAATATTACATAATTCTTCGTCCCATTTTAAATCATAGATATTATAAATTAATGTTCTTGAAGCATTTGAATAGTCTGTTACATGTACTTTACCACCGCTTAATTTCCATACTAACCAAGTATCAATAGTTCCAAATAATAAATCACCATTGTTTGCTTTTTCTTTAGCATTTGGTACATTATCTAAAATCCATTTAATTTTCGTACCAGAAAAATATGGATCTAATACTAAGCCTGTTTTATTTTTAAAGGTTTCTTCTAAACCTTTTTGTTTTAATTCATCACAAATATAATCAGTTTGTCGTGATTGCCATACTAATGCGTGATAAATTGGTAAACCGGTATGTTTATCCCATACAACGGTTGTTTCTCTTTGGTTAGTAATACCAATAGCAGCTACTTGTGATGGATTTACACCACTTGTAGTTAATACTTCTGCCATTACACTTAACACACTTAACCAAATTTCATTAGCGTCGTGTTCTACCCATCCTGGTTTTGGGAAGTGTTGGGTAAATTCTTTTTGTGCAACGTGAGTAATTGCGCATTCATGATTAAATAAAATAGCACGTGTGCTTGTTGTACCTTGATCGATTGTTAAAATATATTTTTCCATAATGATAACCTCTTTTCTATATTGTAAAAGGTTTATGAAAATTCTTCAATTGATAATGTTATAATAATGTAAATATGAGGTGGCACTATGATTACATTAGAAGTTTGTTGTGGTAGTTATGAAGATTGTATAAATGCCTATAAAGGAAATGCGAAACGAGTTGAACTTAATTCTGCATTGTTTTTAGGTGGTTTAACCCCAAGTGTAGGAAGTTTAGTATATGCTAAGGAAAATACGGATTTAGAAGTGATTTGTATGGTGCGCCCTAGAGGAGCTGGATTCTGTTATACTGATGAAGAGTATAAAGGAATGCTAATAGATGCTATGATGTTGTTGGAACAAGATGCTGATGGATTAGCTTTTGGATTTTTGCATGAAAATAAAACCATTGATGTAGAACGTACTAAAGAAATGGTGAAATTGATTCATGGCTATCGTAAGCAAGCAGTATTTCATAGAGCCTTTGATATGGTAGAAGATGTAGAAGAAGCGATACAACAATTAATTTCTGTAGGTGTGGACCGTGTATTGACTAGTGGTGGATATTCTACTGCGCTAGAAGGAGCAGATGTACTAAAATCATTGCAAGCTAAATATGGAGATAAAATTGAAATATTAGCTGGTTGTGGTGTGAATGCTAGTAATGTAATTGCGTTACTTGAAAAAACTGGAGTAACCCAAGTGCATAGTTCTTGTAAGAGTTGGGTAGTAGATCCGACTACGACTAGTGAAAGAAATGATTATGGTTTTAATAAAGATATGTATGATATCGTTAGTGTAGATAAAGTAAGAGAATTGAAAGAGAAGATTGATGAATATGGAAATGTGTAAAATAGCGAAACTTTGTGGGGGATGCCAATTACAAGGTAAAACTTATGAAGAACAGTTACAAATAAAACAAGACTATTTACAAAAGCTTTGGCCTAGTTGGAAGGTGCCAAAGATTTTAGGTATGGAAAATCCGTTGTATTATCGTCATAAGGTATATGCGGCATTGGGATATGATCGTAAAAAAGAAGTTATCTCTGGTATTTTCCAAGCAAATAGTCATAAAATTGTTAAAAAAGAACATTGTGATATTGAGGAAAGAGAATTACAAGAAATTGTTTTAACGATTCAAAAGATGATGAAAAAGTACCGTATGGAACCATATGATGAAGATAGAGAAAGAGGTTTCTTGCGTTATATTTATTTGCGTAAGAGTTATTATACGCAACAAGTTATGGTTGTTTTAGTTGTGAGTAGTTTTGTATTTCCTGCTAAAAAAGCCTTTATTGATGAATTGTTAGATAAGCATCCTAGTATTTCTACAATTGTTTTAAATTTAAATAAACGTCATACGAGTATTGTATTGGGTGATAATGAAAAAGTGATTTATGGTAGTGGTAAAATTCAAGATACGTTATGTGGTACCCACTTCCAATTATCTTCTCGTTCCTTCTATCAAGTGAATCCTGTACAAACAGAGATTTTATATCAAAAAGCAATTGATATGGCGAATTTAAAGGGTGATGAACGAGTTTTAGATACCTATTGTGGTATTGGTACTATTGGTTTAATTGTGTCTAAGAAAGTAAAAGAAGTTGTTGGAGTGGAAGTGAATAAACAAGCTATTCAAGATGCGATTTTTAATGCGAAAATTAATCATCGTAAGAACATTCGTTTCTATGCTGTGGATGCCAGTGACTATATGAAACATGCGGCAATTGCGAAAGAAAATTTTGATGTGGTATTTATGGATCCACCTCGTAGTGGTAGTACGATTGAATTTTTATCTTCTTTAGTAAAAATGAAACCAAAGAAGATTGTGTATATTTCTTGTGGACCAGATACCCAAAAAAGAGATGTTCAATATTTATTGAAGAATGGATACATAATGAAAAAGTTAGTTGGAGTAGATATGTTCCCATATACAAACCATGTAGAAAGTATCTGTTTATTAGTTAGGAAATAGGTTGTATGAGAAGTAGATTAAATAAATTATCCATTGCATCCTTTGTTATAGCATTTTGTATTTTTCTTTTATCATTCTACATTTATCATTTTGTAAGAACGGATTTTAGTTTTACCTTTATCTATAAAGCAACACCAGATAGACCATATATAGTCTTATTATTTGGAATTCTAGGAGTATTGTTTTTATTTAGTTCAATAATGAGTTTAGTCGTCAAAAAAATCTTTTTTAGTGAGAAATAAGTATGCTTAATAATATAATTCAAAATATAAACTATATTACAAAAGAAGATATTCATGAATTAGAAACATTATTTGAGATTTCTAATATTGAAGAGTATGTTTATTCTAGTTATCACAAATTAATGGAACAATGGAATCAAGAATATCCAATGTTTGATATTCCTAGTGGAATGATTGGTATTCGTATGAATGATACAGAGTACTATTATTCTATTGGTGCAAAAGAATATACAGAAGATACTATTTTTGATATTGCGTCGATGACAAAATTGTATACGGAGTTTGTATTATTTGCTTTTTTAGAGGAATATCATTTGTCGTTGGATACGAAACTAAAAGAACTAACAACTGTATATCCAAATATTGAAGAAATGACCATTTTGGATTTGTTAGAATTTAAAAATACCTATCGAACAACAGTGGATATTCGTAATTGTACAAATAAAAAAGATGCAGTAGATGCTTTACGAACAGTGTATACCTTAGAGGAAAAAGCAGGATACTATTTATATACCGATTTACCAATTATGATTTTGACGGATGTTATGGAAATGTATTCTGGTAGAAGTTATCAAGAGTTGTTTCAGCAATATATTATTGAAAAGTATCAATTAATGGATACTTATTTAGCTATTGATAGTGATCGCTATGTGACTGTGAATAAAGGTATGATTAATGATCCAAAAGCCAATATTATGGGTGGCTATTATGGTCATGCGGGTGTAAAAACAACAAGTAAAGATTTTATTACATTTTTATATCATGTGATGAATAGTCAGTATGTGGATTTGTTTGTAACTCCTAGTAGAGTGATAGATGATGTAACAGATTTACCGATTGTCATGAAGGGAATTATTGGTAATAGTAATATTAGTAATGTGGAATTAGAGGGTATGGCTTCTAAATATTTACCTGCATTGGGATTTGCTGTGCAAGGCAGTGTACGATGTCATGGGGAAACGATGAAATTTGTAATAGATGAAAAAGAATATACAGTATCAAGTTGTATTTTCTTGGATTTATATACACAAGTAGAAAATATTCGAAAGTATGAACAAGAAACTGGGAAAATTCTTACAAAAGAATATGATGTTGATGGTTATGGTCCATTGATTATGTGTGATGTAAGAAGTTTGTTGTCGTATCAAGGTGTGTATAAGGAACTTACGAATGTGGTTGGTAAAGCAAGAGTAATGGAATTGTCTAGATATTTAGAAATAAAAAGAGTATAATTGCTTGCGTATGATGCGCAAGTTTTTATTTGGAGTGTGAAGTATGAATAAGTCTCAAGATTTAGGAAATAAGAGTATTGGTAAATTATTTTTACAATTGGCAATTCCTGCAGTAATTGCTCAAATCGTGAATTTGCTATATAACATTGTCGATCGTATTTATATTGGTCATATTGAAGGGGTAGGTTCTTTAGCATTAACTGGTGTAGGACTATTTATGCCGATGTTGATGTTGATGAATGCTTTTGCGATGTTAGCGGCTGCTGGAGGTGCGCCTTTGGCATCAATTGCTTTAGGAAAGAATGATAAAGAAAAGGCAGAGAAAATTGTTGGTAATTGTTTTTGTTTATTATTATTCTTTGCCTTTATTTTAACAATAGTTTTTTATCATAGTGCACCAGCATTGTTGACGTTCTTTGGAGCAAGTTCTGCAACTTTACCATTTGCTTTAGATTATGCTCGTATTTATATTTGTGGTAGTATCTTTGTATTGTTGGTATTAGGTATGAATCCTTTTATTACAACACAAGGTTTTGCGAAGATTAGTATGGCT
The DNA here is from genome assembly GCA_017473265.1 of Erysipelotrichaceae bacterium. GTDB lineage: Bacteria > Bacillota_I > Bacilli_A > Erysipelotrichales > Erysipelotrichaceae > RGIG4607. The sequence continues at coordinate 13,966 of JAFULQ010000005.1, forward strand.
ACTACTTTGATTGGAGCGATTATTAATATTGTATTAGACCCTATCTTTATTTTTGGATTGGGTATGGGTGTAAAAGGGGCAGCTTTAGCTACTGTCTTATCTCAAGCAGTTGGTGCTTGTTGGATACTAATGTTTTTAACAGGTAAGAAAACGATATTGAAATTACAAGTTAAGAATATGAAGTTGGAAAAAGCGATTATTCTACCTTGCTTAGCTTTAGGTATATCAACATTTGTAATGATGTCTACGGAAAGTTTATTGAGTATGAGTTTTACAAGTAGTTTGGCTAGATATGGTGGAGATCTTGCGGTTGGAGCGATGACCATTGTGACTAGTGTTTCACAATTAGCGGTTATGCCTTTACAAGGCTTTTGTCAGGGTGGACAACCAATTATTAGTTATAACTTTGGTGCAGGGAATACAGAACGTGTGAAGAAAGCCTTTGGTATTCAGTTTGGAGTTTGCGTGGGTTATGCTAGTTTCTTCTGTTTAGTATCATTATTGTTCCCAAGTGTATTTGCTGGTATTTTTACTAATGATGTAGCTTTGGTTGATTATGCTAGTTGGGCAATTCGTATTTATATGGCAGGTATTTTTGCTTTTGGGGCCCAAATTGCTTGTCAACAATGTTTTATGGCTTTAGGACAAGCGAAGATTAGTTTGTTCTTAGCATGTTTACGTAAATTGATTTTATTAATCCCATTAATCTTTATTTTACCATTCTTCTTTGAGAATCAAGTGTTTGGGGTGTTTGTGGCAGAGCCAGTAAGTGATATTGTTGCGGCATTAGTCACATCGATTTGTTTCTTTGCACAATTTAATAGAATACTAAAAAAGGACATCGTGTGATGTCCTTTCGTTTATTTTGCGTTACTTGCTGAGATTTTTACTTTTGCCCATAGATTACTCATCACTTTACGTGTGTTTTCATCATAGAAGAATACTTCATCTTTTTCGTAGTTTGTACGAGGTAAGTAAGCGTTGATGCCTTCGTAATCGCCACCAGGTCCGCCTAATTCCTCTCTTACTTCGATATTTGGAGAAGTATATCCAACATAACTAGAGTTATCTAATGCACCTTCATAACTAGATACATAATTCATAAATTCATGTGCTAATTCAGGGTTATTAGCATTTGCTGGAATAACCATTGCGTCTACCCAGAAGTTTGTTCCACTTTCTGGTAAGTAGAAGCCCATGTTTTCATTTTCTGACATAATGTATGCGGCATCACCTGAGTAAGTAATACCTAAAGCTTTTCTACCTTGTGCCATATTATCAATGATTTCATCAGTAACAATTTCAGGTTTCATGGTTTGTACACATTGTACTAACCATTCATAAGCTTCTTGTAATTCTTGTTCATCGGTGGTGTTCATAGAATAGCCTAAAGCTTTTAATGCCATCATGAACGAATCTCTTTCAGAATCATATAAATAGATTTGTCCTCTATATTTTTCATCTAAGAAAATGTTATATCCTTCTTTTTCTAAATCTTCTTCACTAACAATGGTTGTATCATAACAAATACCAACTGTACCCCAGAAATATGGAACAGAGTATACATTGTTAGGGTCATAAGATAGATTTAAGACTTCAGGAACTAGTAAGTCCATACAATCTAATAATTCATAATCCAATGGTTGTAATAAGTTTTCTTCTATTAAGCGTTGAATCATATAATCAGATGGTACTAAGATATCATAAGATTCACCATTAGCAACCTTAATATACATCGCTTCATTGGAATCAAAGATTTCCATAATGACTTCAGCACCTGTTAACTCTTCAAAGTTAGAAATAATATTTTCACCTGTGTATTCACCTACATTGTAGATATGTAATGTTTGTCCTTCAAATGGACGATTTCCATTACCTACAGATGGTTTTAAACTTTGAATACCAAATACTAATAAGATTGTACAAGCTAATGCAATAATTAAATTACGTTTTCCATTACCTGGTTTTTCAGCTTGTTTTGCTAAGAAGGTTGGTAATACATTAATTACAATTAATAAAATTGTAATAATCACAATCATAACTGTAGAAATAGCATTAATACTTGGATTAATACGTTTACTCATTGTATAAACGATAATACTTAAGTTTTTAACTCCACGACCAGTTACGAAGTAAGAGATAATAAAATCATCAATAGACATTGTAAAAGCAATCAATGCTCCTGATACAATACCAGGCATAATTTGTGGCACAATGACTTTAATAAGTGCTTGCCAAGGTGTACATCCTAAGTCCATTGCGGCATCTGCTAGGTTAGGGTCCAAAGACTTAATCTTTGGCATAACAGAAAGCATAACATAAGGAATGCAGAAGGCAATGTGTGCTAATAACATTGTTGTTAAGCCTTTTTCTACTTGGAAAGTAATGAATAATAACATGAATCCAATCGCTGTTACAATTTCTGGATTCATCATAGGAAGATTGTTTACTTGATCCATTAGTTCACGAACAATCTTTTTCGATTTACTTAATCCAATCGCTGCGATAGTACCAACCACTGTTGAAATGGCTGTGGCAATAATCGCTACCATGAAGGTTGTATATAAGGCTTCCATCATATCTTGGGATTCTAACATGTGTTGATACCAACGCAAAGAGAATCCGGTAAAACTTGTTAGTGATTTACCTTCATTGAATGAGAAGATAATCATATATAAAATTGGAAGATAGAAGAAGATAATTGATAATGTCATCAAGACAGTACCAAATGTACGTTTTGATTGTTTCATTGTCTTACTCCTTTCTACCTTGTGTGCGATCTTCAGCTTTTCTTACAGCCATCATCATTAACATCATGATAATTGCCATAATCATAGAGATAGCACTACCAAAGTTCCATTCACCAACAGTAATAAATTGATTTTCAATCATATTACCAATTAAGAAGTATTGACCTCCACCCAATAACTTAGGAATAAAGAATGAAGATACAGCAGGTAAGAATACCAATGTAATACCATTAATTACCCCAGGTACAGATAGTGGGAAAGTGACTCTTAAGAATGTTTGTAATGGATTTGCGCCTAAATCTGCACTAGCTTCTAGTAAAGAGTTATCCATCTTACATAAAGCTGTATTGATTTGTAGAATCATGAAAGGTAAGAAGTTATAAACCATACCTAATAGGACAGCTCCTTCAGTATAAAGAAGTTGTACATCATGAAATCCAAAGAACGCTAAGATTTGTTGGATAATACCACCATCACTTAATAAACCAATCCAAGCATAGGTGCGTACTAAAGCATTAATCCACATAGGAATGGTAATGCTTAATACCAAAATGCTTTGTAGTTTTTCATTACTTCTAGCAATGAAATAGGCAACAGGGTAACCAAGCAATAAACAAATAATTGTTGTTTTTACAGCAATCACAAAGGAACGCCATAAAATCAATAAGAAATCTGGGTCGGTAAAGAATTTTACATAATGTTCCAAAGTGAATGAGAAACTAATGATGGTATTACCTTGGTTAGTTAATGAGTATAAAGCAATTAACGCCATTGGCAATACTAACATTAGTGCTGACCATACAATATAAGGAACAGCTAATGTTGTAAACTTTTTCATCTAGAATACCATTTTAGACATAACATGAATGTCTTCTGGGAAGAATGTCAAGCCGACCTCCTGACCTACTTCCGAATAGTCTGTTGTATGAATTTTAAATTCACGACCTGTTGTAGAGAAGGTTACTTTATAAACGCCTTCTTTAATGTTTTCTGGATCGAAGTCATAGTCTACGAAAATATCGATGCTTTGATCTTCGTTTGATAATTTCCAACCTTGTGCATTTGCCCAAGTTTTAATATCTGTATCTAATGCTTGAGATTCTAATAATTCATCCACTGTCTTGAAGAAGTTGAAGGCCATGATTGCTTCATTTGCTTTTTCATTTTTAACGAATGGTTGATTAACAACAAAGATTGTACGTTCAACTGTTGTACCATTAGCTGTTGAGAATTTAACAGGATATTGTCCTAGTTCATTCTTTAGATCATATTCAACTTTCGCAATTGACATTAATTCATCTGTTTCAGGATCCCATGCTTGCGCATCACTTCTAGCAATGATTTCTTTATCATCTAAGTTTTCTAATTCTTCAATATCGATGTAGAAATCGTTGGCACTGATTTTTTCTTTTCCATCGGCACTAGAAACGTCACGGTTACCAATTACGTGCATATTTACAGTTACTGTAGTACCAGGAACGGTTTCTACCATAATTTCATAGTGTACACCTTTGAATAATACACTTAAAACTTCACCAGTCATTTTTCCTTTTTCTACTTCTACGATATCAATATCTTCAGGACGAATCACTACATCTACTGGTTCATTTGGTTTATATCCAAAGTCTACACAATCAAATGTAATATCATCGAAGCGTACTTTATAATCTTCTACCATAGTAGCTGATAAGATGTTGCTTTCACCAATGAAATTCGCAACATATTTATTAGCAGGTTCGTTATAAATTTCTTCTGGAGTACCTACTTGTTGGATTTCTCCTTGTTTCATAACTACAATTTTATCTGACATAGTTAATGCTTCTTCTTGGTCATGTGTTACGAAGATGAAAGTAATACCAACTTCTTGTTGAATACGTTTTAATTCGTATTGCATTTCTTTACGTAGTTTTAAGTCTAACGCAGCTAGTGGTTCATCTAGTAATAACACTTTAGGTTCATTAACTAAGGCTCTAGCAATCGCAACACGTTGTTGTTGTCCACCTGACATTAATGACACGTTTTTATTTTCATAGCCTTCAAGACCAATCAATTTCAACATTTTCATAACTTTTTGATCAATAACGTCTTTAGAAACTTTTTTGATTTTTAAACCAAATGCGATATTTTCATATACAGATAAATGAGGGAATAAAGCATATCTTTGGAATACAGTATTTAATTCTCTTTCATATGGAGGTTTATGACTAATTTCTTCTCCATCGAACATTACACTACCTTCTGTTGTATCTAAAAATCCCCCTAAGATACGTAATAATGTAGTTTTCCCACATCCACTAGGACCTAATAATGTAACAAATTCATTTTCATAAATGTCTAAGTTAATTCCTTTTAAAACCACTGTTCCGTCTTCCCATGTTTTTACGATATTACGAAACTCAATTAATTTTTTCTTTTCCATAATTCTCTATCTCCCTTCTAAAATGTAGGTGGTGTTGTAATCCATAACACCAAGGCATCACTATTTCCATGATTATATAAATAGTGAGCAGTTGTTCCATCTAAATAAAATGTTTCTTTAGCTTTCAGTTTATATTTTTTATTACCTCTAACTAATGTTACATTTCCTTTTAAGACATAACCAAATTCTTCACCAGCATGTGATTGTAGTTCATGACTATTCGCATGTGGATGAATGGTTAATAAAATAGGTTCCATTGCATTCTTCTGAGCATTAGGAATGACCCACTCAATGGTATAGTCTTCTTTTTCATCCACAAAGAAATCTTGAGCACCAAATACAATTTGATCTTCCTTTGTTTCATGAAAGAATTCAGATAAGTTACTACCCAAAGCTTCCAAAATGTCTTGTAAAGTAGAAATAGAAGGGCTTGTTAGATTGCGTTCTACTTGAGATAAAAATCCTTTTGTTAGTTCACATCTAGAAGCCAAACTTTCTAGTGTTAAATCATTTTGGAGTCGAAGTTCTTTTAGTTTGTTTCCAATATCCATAGAATCACCCCTTGTTTTGTATAACTAAACATTTTCTTTAATAATTTACATTATACAGTTTATTTTCTGGAATTCAATATATTTGAACAAAAAGTTTAGTATTATTATACAAAAAAAGATTCCGAAGAATCCTAGGAATTGTTTCTAGAAATAGGTACTCTAAGAAATAATTCTTTGAAGCGTTTTTTATTAAAAGGAATTAATGGAAATAAGTATTTTTGTGGCAAGATGGTTGGTGTGGTAGCTACTAATATAAGGATTAGTACTAGACCAATAATAAATCCTGGTAATTGGAAAAAGAAGATACATATTAATAGGAAGATTCTAAAGAATTTTACGGTATAGCCTAGTTCATAATGGGGTTGAGTGAAATTCGCAATTGCAACAAAGGACATATATAAAAGTACTTCTGGTACAAAGATATGGGCTTGTACAGCAAATTCTCCTAGTACTAAAGCACCAATCATACTAAAGGAACCACTTAATGCTTTTGGAGTATTCAATGATGCGATTTTAATGGTATCAATGATAAATTCCGCAACAAGTAATTGTACAAAGATATGCACACTATTCATTTCTTGAATTTGTAGAAATTGTAGAAACTCAGGTGCATTGGTTCCACTATCAATGATGAGATACCAAATTGGAGTAATTAACATACTGACCGTAAAAACAATCATCCGTATCCAACGTAAATACGTACCAATTAATGGTGAAAAATAATAGTCATTAGTTTCTTGTTGGAAGTCAAATAAACTAGTAGGAAATATCATCACCGAAGGGGTATTATCCATTACAACGAGGATTTTTCCTTCATAAATACTTGCGGCTGCGGCATCTGGTCTTTCAGTATAACGAATTCGAGGCATCGGATGATATTTGCTTTTTCTTAGTAAACATTCTGATAAACTTTGTTGAGAAAGGGTTAAAGAGGGAATGGTGATATTGGTTATTTTATCTTTTAATATTCTATAGTTCTCTTCATTTTCTCCATTAGGTAAATACATAAGAACCATATCCGTTTTCGATTTAGAACCCACTGAAAGATATTCTACTTTTAATTTAGGATCACGTATTCTTCTACGTATCATGACTATATTAGTAACCATCGTTTCCACAAAGCCCATATGAGAACCTCTAAGTACACGATCATCATCTGGTTCTGTTGGTGGTCTTTGTGGGTAGATACGAACATCCAGTACTAAGGCTTTATCAAAGCCTTCAATAACTATCCCCATCATACCTGATAATACTAAAGTAACGATTGTATCTATATCTTCTTGAATTTTACTATCAGCATAAGAAATACAATGTGCTTGCCATTGTTCGATGGTATCGATTTCTTTGGATACTTGTAATAAGAATTGAAATAGATTTTCTACCACTGCACTTTGAATAAAGCCATTTAAGTAATAGCACATGATTCTTCTATTTCCTACAACAAGTTCTCTAGTTAATACATCGAAATTATTAGGTATTTGTAGGATTGTATGTAGTTGTTGGTTAGTTATATCGTATGGTTTTAACATGATGATTCCTCTTTTCTCATGTTTATTGTTGACAAAAAGAAGCGTGGCTAAACGAAAAAGAGAATAAAAATATGTTATAATTCTGAATAAGTTATTAAATGTTTAGAGTAATAATTATTGAGGTATATAGTTAATGGATGAAAAAAAGTTAATCAACATAGACAAAATTAAAACTTATATATTCTTGTATATATTTGCCTTTGGGACAACAACTGGGTTTATAGGAATGCTATTGACAGCAGAATTGGAAAATCATCTTACATATGGTTTTACTATTTTGTTTTTCTTAGCAGGTTTATTAGTGTTTCCTATATGTTTAAAATATGAAAAACGTTTCAATGGTAATCGATTAGGTTGTAAAGTTTATTCCTTTAATCATATATCATATGAAGAATTGCTTCAAAAAGTATATGATTATGCTATGAAAAATGAGTATATAAATAAAGAGGAATTAATTACTAATCGTGATGAAAAATTTACAGTATATTTTAAAAATAATCCAGAATTTTTAGAATATCCTAAATATAAAATATGTGTATATCACCATTCACAATATTTAGGTGAGATTTATAAGAAATACAAGGGAAGAAAATATATAAATACCAAAATTAAATCAAATCATACTTTTGTTGAAGCAAATCTAATTAGATTTCAAAAAATGGTATGCGGAAACTGGGGAAGACATTATACATATCCTAGAGATTGGGTTGATGTGGAAACTATATTAATTATTATGGTAGATAAATGGAATCAAGCACTAAATTGGGTGATGAATCAGAGTGGTAATTTACCATTTGTATTAGTTGCTGTGATGGTAAAATCTGACCCGAATGTAATATATGTAACGAAAGATATTCATAAAAATAAAAGAAATGATTATGAAAAGAAATGTAATGAATTATTAGATTTATTAGATTTAAAAAATAGATCTGTAATTAGAAATTTGAAGTATTCTGAGATTAATAAAAGAATTCAACCACAATTGGAAGATGAAATATTAGGATTGTAGTTGACGATTGTAATGCAAAATTTGAAGAATATAGTGTTTTGTAATTTTAGATGAATTATTTGTATTATTTCTAGATAGAAAATTAAAAATTGAGTTCATTGTTTATGTGCTTTGAACTCTTTTCTTTTGTGCAAAGAGATTGACATAAAGCTAAAAAAAGAGTATAAATAATGAGTAAATACTGAGATTAAGACACGATTATATGTGATAGATGTAGAGAGAGTTGTGGTTGGTGAAAACGACTTGATGGAGCATATAGTTACCACTTAGGAGTAGGGTATTTGAAAATATCCCGTTGCTGGCGTTAACAGTTTGAGTGTATATCTTTTTAGATATAAATAAAGGTGGTACCGCGTGATATAACGTCCTTTTGTTGGGACGTTTTTTTATGTTATGAAGGAGGAAATGTGTATGATTAACATGAAAGAGCATGAACAATTAAGTATTTTGAATCACTCTTGTGCTCACTTATTAGCACAAGCAGTAAAGCATTTGTACCCACAAGCTAAATTCTGGGTAGGACCTGTTATTACTGATGGTTTCTATTATGATATTGATTTAGGTGGAGTAACAATTAATGAAGAAGATTTCCCTAAGATTGAAAAGGAAATGAAGAAGATTGCCAAAGATGGTAAACGTATTGTTCGTGAAGAAATTTCTAAGGCTGAAGCATTAGAAATGTTCAAGGATGATATGTACAAAGTTGATTTAATTAATAATATGGATGAAAACGATACAGTTATTTCTTGTTATCGCCAAGGTGATTTCGTAGATTTATGTCGTGGACCTCACGTAGAATCTGTTAAAGTATTAAAACACTTTAAGTTATTAAAGGCTAGTGGAGCTTATTGGAAGGGTGACGCTAATAACCATATGTTACAACGTATTTACGGTGTATGTTTTGATACTGAAGAAGCTTTAAATCAACATTTATATATGTTAGAAGAAGCTAAAAAACGTGATCACCGTAAATTGGGTAAAGAATTGGATTTATTCATGTTCTCTGAATATGGTCCTGGTTTCCCATTCTGGTTACCAAATGGTATGATTTTACGTAACAAATTAGAAAACTTCTGGTACGATGAACATACTAAAGAAGGATACCAATTTATTAAGACTCCTATTATGTTGAACCAAGAATTATGGGAAGTAAGTGGTCACTGGTTTAACTATCGTGAAAATATGTATACTTCTGAAATCGATGATAAATTATTCGCTGTTAAGCCTATGAACTGTCCTGGATCATTATTAGTATATAAAAATAGCTTACATTCTTATAAAGATTTACCTTTACGTATGGGTGAATTAGGACAAGTTCATCGTCATGAAGCAAGTGGTACGTTAAATGGTTTATTCCGTGTTCGTACATTTACTCAAGATGATGCGCATATCTTTATGACTGAAGATCAAATTGAAAGTGAAGTAATTCGTTTAATTGCTTTCATTGACCGTATATATAAGATCTTTAACTTACCATATAGCATTGAATTAAGTACTCGTCCTGAAAAGAAATATATTGGGGATATTGAAGTATGGAATCGTGCTGAAGCAGCATTAGAAAAAGCATGTCATGCGGCTGGTAAAGAATGTAAAGTAAATCCTGGTGATGGGGCTTTCTATGGTCCTAAGTTGGACTTCCATGTGACTGACTCTTTAGGTCGTGTATGGCAATGTGCAACTATCCAATTGGATATGAACTTACCAGAACGTTTTGATTTAAACTATGTAGCTCAAGATGGTTCTAAGAAACGTCCAGTTATGGTTCACCGTGTAATTTATGGTTCAGTTGAACGTTTCATCGGTATCTTAATTGAACACTTTGGTGGTGTATTCCCATTATGGTTAGCTCCATTACAAGTAGAAATTATTCCTGTAAATGGTGAAATCCATACTCCATATTGTGAAGAAATTAAAGTTATGTTAGATGATGCTCATATTTCTAGTCATGTAGATGCTCGTAATGAAAAACTTGGATATCGTATGCGTGAAGCGCAAATTAAGAAAATCCCAGTTCAAATCGTTATTGGAGATGGTGAAGTTGAAAACCGTACAGTAACAGTTCGTCGTCATGGTTCTCAAGATAAAGTAACAATGCCTCTAAATGATTTCTTGAGTATGTTACAAGCTGAAATTGAGGAAAAACGTTAATGAAAAAATTACTAATTGTCTTGCTTGTATGTTTAGCACTTGTTGGATGTACAAGTAAGCCAAAGGAAACGGAACATTTGACAGTTTTATCACCGAAAGGGGCTCCATCATTGTCTTTGATTAATTATTTCAAAGAAGTTGGTGATGAGAAGGTGATTACTACTGTGGATGGTACAGATGCCTTGACAGCTGCTTTTACAAACCCAAATAGTGAATATGATATGATTATTGCGCCAATTAATTTGGGTAGTACGTTAATCAAAAAGGGAGTTACTGATTATCGTTTAGCAGGTGTTGTGACGTGGGGTAATTTGTATATTGTATCTGGTAATATTGATTTAACCTTACCAACACTTAAGTATTTAGCTGCTTTTGGTCAAAATGCGGTTCCTAATAAAGTATTAGATACGGTATTGCAAGGGCAAGAAGTTGAGGTTACGTATTTTAATGCAGTTAGTGATGTAGCGGCTCAATTGTTGAGTTTGAAACATACAGCTGGATTGGTTGCGGAACCAGTAGCTAGTACGGTTATGAATAAGATGTCAGATATGGAAATCGTGATTGATATGCAAGAAGAATGGAAAAGAGTAACTGGATATGATAATTATCCTCAAGCAGCTATCTTCGTGCATAAAGATGTCTATGCTGAGAAAAAGGATTCTTGTGAAGCTATCTTTGATTTATTAGCTAAAGAAGTGGATATGTCTACTTTAAAAGCGGATATGGATAGCATTTCACAAGAGGTATTAGGTGTTGCCAGTGGGGTGATGTCTAATGAAACTTATGATCGTATGAATATTGAATTTAAGTATGCAAATGATGTAAAAGATGAAATATTAGCATTTTTGAAGTTATTTGGTATTGAAGATATTAGTGAAATTGTAGTAAAATAAAGCGAGCAAGTTGAAAGACTTTGTCTTTCAACTTCTTTATTAAGTAGGCTTGTGAAAGTTTTATCATTCACATATTTTTGTGAAAGAATTAGCAGTATTGCTTATTGCTGGTAAAAAATGGGATTGTTATACTAGAATTACCCAATGCAAGTCATAAAATAGAAAACAAGGAGGAATAGAGAAATGAGAAAATTGAACGAACATTCCATTCAAGTCATTGACGAAATTGTGAAACGTCATACAGGACGTCCAGGTCCGATTAAATTGATGTTACATGATGTACAACATGAACTTGGGTATATTCCATTTGAAGCAATGGAAAAGATTGCGGTAGCTAGTGGAACTAGTGTTGCGGAAGTGTATGGTGTAGTTACTTTCTATGCCCAATTTACAACACAACCTAAGGGTAAGCATGTTATCAATGTGTGTTTGGGAACTGCTTGTTATGTTAAAGGGGCGCAACAAATTATTGATGATTTGTTAGCGATGACAAAGGCACCAGTAAATGGTACTAGTCCTGATGGTTTATTTTCTTTAGATGCGACTCGTTGTGTGGGGGCATGCGGGTTAGCACCAGTTGTTATTATTGACGGGGAAGTTTTTGGATCAGCAAATCAATCTTCTAAAGTTATGGATACAATTGTATCAATTAAACTTAAAGAAGGAATGTAATGAAGTTTTTAGAAATTGCAAATATTCTTGATGCCTATTTACCATTTCGTAATAGTGATGTGTTAGATAAGGAATATCAATATGTATTTGCCTCTGATTTAATGAGTGATGTATTGGCTTTGGTTACGATGGATAGTGAAGAAACGATTTTAGTAACGGGGTTAGTCAATCCGCAAACGTTGCGTACAGCAGAAATGTTGGATATTTCACTTGTTATTTTGGTTAGAAATAAGATTTTAACAGAAGATTTGATTGATCAAGCACAGGATCATGGTATTCAACTAATGACAACAAAATTCTCGATGTTTGAAACTTGTGGTTTATTATATGAAAAGGGATTTAAAGTTTCTCGATGATTACTTATAGTTTTAATGTTGAAAAAGAGAATTTTGTAGATGCAGGGGTTGTTTCATCAAAAGTGAAACGTATTTTAAAGCAGATTGGGATTCCAACTGCGGTGCTTCGCAATATTGCAGTCGCATGTTATGAAGCGGAAATTAATATGATTATTCACTCCTATGGAGGAGAAATTACTTTAGATATCGATGATGAAGGAAATGTAACTTTGGTTTTTGCGGATGTAGGTCCAGGTATTCCAGATGTGGAAAAAGCGTTGACACCGGGTTGGTCTACGGCTAGTGCACAAGCACGTCAATTGGGATTTGGTGCTGGTATGGGTCTTGTGAATATTAAACGTGTATCAGATACATTTGATTTACAGACTTCGCCTAGTGGCACAACCATTACGATTACATTTAGGGTGGCTTAATGGAAAAGATTATTAACTATACCTTAAATTCTTGTAAAAAGTGCATGAAGTGTTTGCGTGCATGTCCAACTGAAGCTATTTCTATCAATCGTGGGAAAGTAGTGATTAATAAAGAGAATTGTATCTTATGTGATGCATGTGTTCGCGCTTGTTCTTCTCGTGGATTACAAGCAAAGGGCGCAACACTAGATACAATGTCAAAATATGATTATACAGTAGCACTTATACCTACAGCGTTATTGTCAGATTCATCTAATCAAGCAGAAATTGAAACTTGGCTTAGTGCAATTAAGAAAATTGGTTTTGATGAAGTTGTAGATATTAGTGATATTACCGGGGCTATTTATAAATTTGGTCAACGGTATATGAGTGAAACGGATATTCCATTAGCGATTAGTTCTACTTGTCCAGTGATTAATCGTTTAATCAAAGTAAAATATCCAATGTTATTGAGTTCGATATTGCCTTTTGAATATCCAGTAGAAGTGGCTGCGAAATTGGTTCGTAAGCGTTTGGCTGGTAAATATAAAAAAGTTGGTATTTATTCGTTGTGTGAATGTATTGCGAAGTTATCTTTGGCAAAACATCCATATGGGAATATGGAATCCAATATTGATTATGCAGTCGCAATTACCGATATTTTCCCATTGATCAATCGTTTGAAAGATGGTTCTAGGGAAGAATGTCATTTTTGTAAAGAAGGAATTCATGCAGTGGTTCATGATTTCTATGATTTAGGATTAGAGAAAAAAGATGTATTAGCGGTAGATGGTTTAGATAAAGTCCAACAAGTATTGGAATTAGCAGAGTTTGAAAATTTAAAGAACATTCGTTTATTGAGTTTGTATGCTTGTCCTAATGGTTGTATTGGTGGAAGATTCCTTTGGGGAAATCCATATGTTGGTCGAGTATTTATTGAACGATACTTTAAAACGGCGGATAAACCGATTGCGGAATTAGAATTTGAAGATATCTTCAAATTACCTGAAACTATTTATCATGGTGAAGTAGATATGAAGGCACAGATGCAACAGTTCTTAAAGGTAAATCAACAATTGGATTTATTGCCTGGTTATGATTGTGGTGCGTGTGGATATCCTTCATGTCGAGCAATGGCAAAAGAAATTGTTGCGGGTAATGCAACAATTGGTGAATGTAAGATATTAAAATCGGAGGTGAAAGAATGAACGTTGAACAATTAGCTACAAAAACGGGTTGGTCATTGTATGCAAGTGATGATGCCAAAAGTCGTGATGTACATGGTGCTTTTGTTGGTGATTTATTGAGCTGGGTTATGGGTAATAGTTGTCCTGATCAAGTTTGGTTAACAGTACAAGCACATTTGAATGTAATTGCTGTGGCTTGTTTGCGTGATTTTAGTTGTATTGTCTTTGTACAAGGAGTACAACCGCCTCAAGAAACGCTGGATAAAGCAATGGAAGAGGATTTAGCAATTCTTACAACAAATCTTACTGCGTATGAAGCATGTTGTGTTTTGCATGATTTAGGAGTTTAGTATGTTTTACGATTTGCATATTCATTCCTGTTTATCGCCTTGTGCAGAAGATGAAATGACAGTGAATAACATTGTGAATATGTCTTTGGTTAAGGATTTGGATGTGATTGCGATATGTGATCATAATTCGACCAAACAATTAGGAACCTTTAAGCGTGTTAGTGAAGGTAAGATTAAAGTATTGTATGGTGTTGAAATTCAAACCATTGAAGAAGTACATGTGTTAGGTTATTTCTCTAGGTATGAGGATACAATTGGCTTACAAAGTTGGTTGGATGAAAAGTTAATTCAGGTGAAAAATAAGCCGAAGTTTTTTGGAAATCAACTTTTAGTTGATGATATGGATGAAGTATGCGGTTTTGAAGAAAATTTATTAATTAGTTCAGTGAATGCTTCGATTCATGAAGTGTGTGATATTATTCATCATTTTCATGGAGTGGTGGTATTGGCGCATGTGTTGCATCGTAAGAATTCGGTGATGACACAGTTAGGATTTATTCCTAAAGATTTGAATTATGATGGAATTGAAATTAATTTTGAAGCGGATAAACAAAAGATTATGGAGCGAAATCCATATCTAAAAGAAGATGTTTTTTGGTTAATCAATTCGGATGCACATCAATTGGTGGATATTTCAGAACCAGTGAATGTGCTAAGTGAACAAGCAATCTCTTGTTTGTGGAGGAATGGTGTATGATGCAAGATTTAGCCATGCATATCTTGGATTTAGGACAAAATTCCATTCGTGCAAATGCCAAGAATATTGAAATTTGTTTATGGATTGATGATGAAAAGGATTGTATTACTTTTCGATTAGTGGATGATGGTATTGGAATGGATGAAGATATGCAAAAACGAGTATTGGATCCTTTCTTTAGTACGCGTACCACTCGTAAGATTGGTTTAGGAATTCCATTTATTAAAGAATTAGCTGAATTATGTAATGGTTCATTTTTACTTCAAAGTGAAGTAGGAAAAGGAACCACTTTAGAAATAACATTACAAAAAAGTTGTTGGGATACGCCTCCTTTAGGGGATGTAGGAGAAGCGATGATGATGTTAATACAGGCAGATGGAACTATTGAATATGTCTTAGATTATCGTCATCATGGTGAATTCATAATGAAAACAACAGAAATAAAAGAAATTTTAGGGGATGTAAATATCCAAGAGCCAAGTATATTGCTTTGGCTAAAAGAGTATATCAATGAGAACATAAAATAGGAGGAATCAGATATGAAATCATTGGCAGATTTACAAAAAATTCGTGAACAAGCACAAAAGCGTGTAAATATGCGTGAAGTGGGAAATGAAGATTATCGTGTCGTTGTTGGTATGGGTACTTGTGGTATCGCAGCGGGTGCTAGGGTTGTATTAAATGCATTTATGGAAGGTGTAAATCATGATCATTTAAATGTTATTGTTACACAAACTGGTTGCATGGGTAGCTGTACATTAGAACCTATGGTTGATATTTATGATAAAGAAGGAAGAAAAACAACATACATTAAAATGGATGCGGAAAAAGTGGCACAAGTTGTTGAGTCACATTTGAAAAATGGTCGTACGCTTGAAATGTATACTGTAAATCAAAGATAAAAGTAGGGGGAATGTAAAATGGAACGTTTGCATGTATTGATTTGTGCAGGTACTGGGTGTACATCTTCTCGTTCTTTAGAAATTGTTAAGAAATTAGAAGAAGTATTGCCTGCCTATCATTTAGAAAATGAAGTAAAGATTGTTAAAACGGGATGTTTTGGTTTATGTCAAAAAGGTCCTATTATGGCGATTTATCCAGATAAAATTTTCTATAGTCATGTGACTGTGGATGATGTGGATGAAATTGTGAAAGAACATTTCTATAAAGGTAGACCAGTTACTCGTTTAGAGTTAACAGATATTGATGAAAAAACAAAAGAAAAGATTTTTGATATTGACCAAATCAAATTCTATTCTAAACAAAAACGTATTGCTTTACGTAACTGTGGGGTAATTAATCCTGAAGATATTTATGAATATATTGCGAAAGATGGTTATCAAGCATTGGGTAAAGCTTTAACAGAAATGACTCCTCAAGAAGTTATTGATGAAATCTTGAAGAGTGGTTTACGTGGTAGAGGAGGCGGAGGTTTCCCTACAGGTCGTAAATGGCAGTTTGCTAGAAATAGTGAAAGTGATGAAAAGTATGTAATTTGTAATGCGGATGAAGGAGATCCAGGTGCTTTCATGGACCGTTCCATTTTGGAAGGGGATCCTCATGCGGTATTAGAAGCGATGGCAATTGCTGGTTATGCAATTGGTGCGCAAACGGGTTATGTATATATTCGTGCAGAATATCCAATTGCGGTTGAACGTTTAAAAATTGCGATTTCACAAGCTAAAGAATTAGGTTTATTAGGAAATGATATTTTCGGTAGTGGTTTCAATTTTGATATTGAAATTCGTTTAGGTGCTGGGGCTTTCGTATGTGGTGAAGAAACAGCGTTAATTGCTTCTATTGAAGGTAAACGTGGTATGCCTGTACCTCGTCCACCATTCCCTGCGGTACGTGGTGTTTGGGGTAAACCTACAATTATTAATAACGTAGAAACATTTGCGAATGTTGCGCAAATTATTTATAACGGTGCTGATTGGTTTACACAAATTGGTACAGAAGGTTCTAAGGGAACGAAAGTATTTGCATTAGGTGGTAATGTTACAAATACTGGTTTAGTTGAAGTTCCTATGGGAACAACTTTACGTGAAGTTATTTATGAAATTGGTGGTGGTTGTCCAAATCATAAGAACTTTAAAGCGGTGCAAACTGGTGGTCCAAGTGGTGGATGTTTAACTGAAGAAAGTTTAGATGAACCAATTGATTTCGATAACTTAGTACGCTTAGGCTCTATGATGGGTTCTGGTGGTATGATCGTTCTTGATGAAGATAGCTGTATGGTTGACGTTGCTCGTTTCTATATGGACTTTATCGTGGATGAATCTTGTGGTAAATGTACACCTTGCCGTGTTGGTACAAAACGTTTATTGGAATTATTAAATAAGATTTGTGCTGGTGAAGGTACATTAGAAACTTTAGATGAATTAGAAAGTTTATCTAATCATATTAAAGAAACAGCATTATGTGGTTTAGGACAAACGGCACCTAACCCAGTATTGTCTACAATGAAAATGTTTAGAAATGAATATATTGCGCACGTATTGGATAAACGTTGTCCAGCAGGTGTATGTAAAGCCTTGTTGAAATATACAATTGATCCGGATAAGTGTAAGAAATGTAGTCTATGTACAAAACAATGTCCAGTTGGGGCTATTTCAGGTCAAGTTGGTAAGACTCCATTCGTTATTGATCCTGATAAGTGTATCCGTTGTGGTGCTTGTATGGCATCTTGTCGCTTCGGTGCGATTATTCGTAAATAGGGGGATTGTATATGGAAACAGTTAAAATTAAAATTAATAATCGTGAATATACAGTTGAAAAAGGTTTAACCGTTTTAGAAGCTGCTAGAAGTGTGGGTGTTAAGATTCCTACATTGTGTTATTTGAAAGATTATACAGGTACTGGTGCTTGCCGTGTTTGTATGGTTGAAGTAAAGGGTGCTAGAAGTTTATGTGCTGCTTGTGTATATCCTGTATCTGAAGGTATGGAAGTATTTACACACTCTAAAAAGGCAGTAGATGCAAGAAGAGAAACTGTGGAATTGATTTTATCAAACCACTCTAAAGATTGTTTAACTTGTGTACGCAACCAATCTTGTGAATTACAAGAATTAGCAGTTGCGGTTGGTGCTCGTGATATTAAGTATCAAGGGGATTATTCTACACGTGTTTATGATGATGCTAGTGATGGTATTGTTCGTGATACAAGTAAGTGTGTATTATGTGGACGTTGTGTTGAAGTTTGTAAGAAAATGCAAGGTTTAGGTGTTTTAGGGTTCCAAGATCGTGGATTTAAAACAACAGTTGGTCCAGTAATGCAAGTAAGTTTAAAACAAGTAAACTGTATGCAATGTGGTCAATGTGTAAATGCTTGTCCGGTTGGTGCTTTAAGTGAAAAAGAAGAAATCCATAAAGTAATGGCAGCTTTACAAGATCCTAGAAAGAAAGTATTCATTCAAACAGCTCCTGCTGTACGTGCTTCTTTAGGTGAAGAATTTGGTATGCCTATTGGTACTCGTGTAACTGGTAAGATGGTAGCGGCATTAAAACAAATGGGCTTCTATCGTGTATATGATACAAACTTTGGTGCTGACTTAACAATTATGGAAGAAGGAACCGAATTCATTAATCGTGTTAAAAATGGTGGAACATTACCGATGATTACATCATGTTCTCCTGGATGGATTCGTTATGCAGAAAGAGAATATCCAGATTTATTGGATAATCTATCAACTTGTAAGAGTCCGCATATGATGTTAGGGGCAATGATTAAGTCTTATTATGCGGAAACAAATAACATTGATCCTAGAGAAATTTATAATGTATCTGTTATGCCATGTGTAGCTAAGAAATCAGAAATTTCTCGTCCAGAAATGATGAATGGTGGCTATAGAAATGTAGATGCTGTAATTACAACACGTGAATTAGGACGTTTAATCAAAATGTTTGGTATTGACTTAAAAGATTTACCAGATGATACATTTGATCAAGATGTATTTGGAGAATATACTGGTGCTGGTGTTATCTTCGGTACTAGTGGTGGTGTAATGGAAGCGGCATTACGTACAGTATATGAAGTGTTAACAGATGAACCATGTGATGATATTGATTTCACAGCAGTTCGTGGTACAGAAGGCTTAAAAGAAGCTTCTCTAACTATTGATGGTTTAGAAGTGAATGTTGCAGTTGCACATTCTATGAAGATTGCCAAACCATTATTAGATGACATCCGTGCAGGAAAATCTAAATACCATTTCATTGAAATCATGGGATGTGAAGGTGGATGTGTCAATGGTGGAGGACAATCACATATTTCTTCATTAATTAAAAACAGTGGTGTGGATTATAAAGCATTACGTGCTAAAGCATTATATGAAGAAGATGGTGTTATGCCAAAACGTAAATCTCATGAAAACCAACAAGTACAAGATTTATATAAGAATTATCTTGGTCAACCTTGTGGTCATAAATCACATGAGTTATTACACACACATTATTCTAAGAAAGAAAGATTTGATTTATAAGATAAGAGGTATCACTTCAAGGTGGTACCTTTTTTTCTTGTAAGTAAGTCTTGATTGTGGTATTCTTACTTACGTTTTTGGAGATTTATTATGGAAAAAGTGATTCGTTTTATTAAAAAAGAAATTGTATTATTTGTGGCACTTGTATGTGCGTTGATTACGATGGTTTTTATTCCGTTTGATGCATCGTATATAGACTATATTGATATTCGTACTTTATGTTTATTGTGGTGTTTAATGGCAGTAGTTGCAGGTATTAAACATGTAGGCGCATTTGATTGGTTAACTTATCAATTATTAAGTCGTATTAAAAATGGGAAAGTGTTAAGTCTTACATTGATTTTATTACCTTTCTTTAGTTCGATGTTTGTGACAAATGATGTGGCTTTGATTGTCTTTGTACCTTTTACATTAGGATTGCTTGAACAATTAAACTTAAAAAAAGCAATTATTCCTATTTTGGTATTACAAACGATTGCGGCAAACTTAGGAAGTATGGCAACTCCTGTAGGAAACCCACAAAATTTATATTTATTTGCGAATTACAATTTAGATATCATGCCATTCTTTAGTGTGGTATTGCCTTTAACAGGAATTAGTTTTGTTGGATTAATTTTAGGGTCATTACCAATTTTCTCAAAAGAATTACCAAAGTTTGATGTTCAAAAAGAAGAAATTAAAGATCATCGAAAACTAGGTATGTATCTTTTATTATTTGTAGTGTGCTTATTAACGGTATTTAAAATAATTCATTTTGGAATCACGACACTTATTATTTTGATCGTGTTATTCTTTATGGACAAAGAATTATTACCAGAATTGGATTATGCTTTATTATTTACCTTTGTATGTTTCTTTGTGGTTAGTGGAAACTTAGGAAGAATTGAACAAATTTGTTTATTCTTACAAAATCTATTAAACAAAAGCACATTATTAACAGCCATTGGTGCAAGTCAATTTATTAGTAATGTACCATCGGCTGTATTATTATCAAACTTTACCAATCATTGGCAAGAATTATTGGCGGGTGTAAATATTGGTGGCTTAGGAACGCCGATTGCGTCCCTTGCTAGTTTAATTACACTAAAACTCTATATGCGTTCAAATGATTCGAATATTTTAATATTCTTAGGTATTTTTACGATTGCGAATGTCATCGGATTACTAGTTTTAATAGGATATACTATGCTGTAGTATATCCTTTTTGTATGTTTTAAAAGAAATAGTAAAATGTGATATAATTTGAACAATTAAATGATAAAGACTACTACGGAGGTACTACTTATGAGTATTCTAGAAACCAAAAATTTATTTTTTACCTATCCTGATGGAGATAGCCGTAAAGTGATTTTAAATGAAGTTAATGTCTCTTTTGAAAAAGGAAAGTTTTATACCATATTAGGAGAAAGTGGTTCTGGGAAGACGACATTCTTATCTTTAATCTCTGCTTTAGATAAACCAGAAAAAGGGGATATTCTTTATAATGGTGAAAGTATCAAAAAGATAGGATATGAAAAGTTTCGTCGAAATCATATAGGCATTGTTTTTCAAAGTTATAATTTGATTCCGTATATGAATGGTGTTGAAAATGTCATGGTCGCAATGTCGATTACTGAAAATGAAATGACAAAAGACATCAAGAGACAAGCATTAACTATTTTAGAGAGTGTAGGTATTGATGGAAGTAAAGCTACAAGACGTATCAATCGTTTAAGTGGTGGAGAACAACAACGTGTGGCGATTGCTAGAGCGATTAGCACAAATGTAGACGTAATTATTGCGGACGAACCTACAGGAAATTTAGATGGTAAGACTAGTGATACTATTATTGAACTATTCAAAGAATTAGCACATGAACGTAATAAATGTGTCATTATGGTAACACATGCCCAAAAAGTGGCTGATCAAAGTGATATTATCTTGAAATTAAATACCGATACACAGAATTTTGAGGTGATTAACAATGAAGTGGTTTAAGCGTACATTGTTAAGTATCATACGTAGACCTGGGAAATCTTTCTTATTGTTCTTAGTTGTTTTTATGATGGCGAATTTGTTAGCAGGTTCATTAGGAGTTATTCAAACTAGTGATACTATTAAGACAGTGTTAAAGGAATCGATTGCGCCTAAAGTAAGTTTTGCGTATGAAAAAGAATATAAAGAAAATAAAATTAATTATACACGTGATGTGACTTTGCATGAAATCAAGCAATACAATCAATCGCTAGAACATATGTCAAAAGATGAAAATGTGAAGGCATTTGAACAACATTATTCAATGTCTGCATATGCAAAATATAGTGATTTAGGTTGGGAAGAAGATGACAGTAGAGATTTTAATCTTAATTTCTATAGTACAAATGTCATTGAACCGATGTATTTTAAGGATAATGACCATAGACTTAGTAGTATGCAGAAGAATCGTTTTTTAACTGAAGAAGAGTTACAAAGTGATGAAGTTTACATGGTTGTGGATCAAATGCTGGGAACTGTTCAAGAGTGGGGTGGAGCGGTTGTTCAAACTGGATTGAATATTTTGGATAATAAAGTTACCTTAGTTTTAAGGTCGCCTTCTTATATAAATAATGAAATGCAAATGCATGAATATGAATTTGAAGCTACAGTAGTAGGTGTGCTATTTAATCGTGCTAAAGAACCATTCCATAATTGTGTATATGTTTCAAATCAAGCGATGATGAAATTGCTTGATGATGCGAATGCCTATTTTAAAAGCGTAGGTGCTGAAGAAGTTACTTGTGAATTGCAAGCTACACATTTATCAATGGAGTCTATTGAAGATGTAGATACATTTATGAGTAATAATGAAACCTCCATTGATTCTTTACCTGAAGGGTTTGTATATAGTTCTTCAGTGGATACTTATAAGAAAAATGTTGGTCCTATTGAAAATTTAGATACGATTGCGAAAGTTATTTTTATCATTGCGATTGTAGCTACAGTTGTTATTTTAGGATTGGTAATTGTATTCTTCATTAGTGATCGTAAAAAAGAAATGGGAATTTACTTGTCGGTTGGCGAAAAGAAGAAGCATATTGTGTATCAAATAGTATGTGAAATCGTGATTATATCTACCCTTGCGATTGGTTGTGCAAGTGTGTCAGGATTGGTTTTAGGTGATAAATTATCGGATTATATGTTAGATGTACAACGTTATGTACAAAGAGAACAAGAAATTGGTATTCCTAATTTAAAACCAATATATAAACCAGTAAGAAATGGTATTTCCATTCAAACTAGAGATGATATTATTGACCAATATGAAGTGCAGCCAACTGCAGAGTATTTTTTAACGATTTTTATAGTTGGAGAATTGAGTGTTATTGTTTCGACAATTTTACCAATGATGTATTTATCTTCCTTAAATCCTAAGGAAATTATGTTGTAGGTGGTGATTGTATGAAAATGTGGAAACGAATTTTTACGAGTATCAAAAGAAGACCGTATCAAGGATTATTCATTTTACTAATTGTATTTGTATTAGGTAATGTTTTGTTTGCTTCTATTGCGATACAACAATCAAGTGCCCAAGTGAAACAAGAAATGCGTGATCGTATTCAAGGGGAAATCGTGATTACGTATAATGATGATACTATGCGTGTAAATGAAATCGCATTGTATCGTATGCGTGATTTTGTGAAGGACATCGAAAATAATCCTCAAGATTTTGATTATAAAATGTGGAAAAAAATGTATATAGATTCAATGTATGATTATTGGAATTTATATTGTTTGGTGGGAATTCCAACGTTATCAGATGCTTTTGGAGAGTTAAATATTGTTGAAGGACGAAATTATACGGAAGAAGATTTTGATTCTGATGATTTTAAAATTGTATTAACATATCCTGATGGTGATTTGAGAGTTGGCGATACGCTAAAGGTTCCTTTGTATAGCTATCGAATCGAGCATGAATGGATTGATGGTAGAATGCATCAATATATGTTTCCTGCTGACTATGTAGAATTTGAAATTATAGGTATTGCCAATGGATATAAAAGAGTTTATGACGAGAATTTTAAGACTTCTTTTCCTGTTGTACCATTGCCGTATTTAAATAAAATGGAAGAAATGCAAAATGAGTTGTTTGCGAGTCTACCACCTGAAGAACAAGAAGTAGTAGATAAATACAATAAAGAGCATTTGCATTGGTATAGAACATCTGGATATTTTGTTTCGGATTTACTACGTATGACAATAAATACGGATGGTATTGATAAAATTGAACGTATAGAAAATGAGATTAAGCATAATGATAATTTCGCTCGAAGTATGTATGTCTTTAGATCTTCAACTTCTGATTATTTACATGTCCAAGCTCCACTAGAAAATTTAGAAGCATTATCTAATGTAACCTTATGGGCATCTGTTTTCTTAGTTATTAGTGTTTTGAGTTTAGTATCTATTTTATTTATTCGTACACGTAAATATGAGATTGGTATTTTATTATCATTGGGTGAAAGTAAATTAAAAGTAGTGATGCAATTTGCTTTGGAAGTAATGCTTGTTGGATTATTGGCAACAAGTTGTGCAATGGTGAGTGGTAATAAATTGGGTGAAGTGATTTCGAATGAATTTTTGAAGATGCAAATTGATGCGGATGCGGAAATGTTGTATGAAAAAGAACAAGGAGATGTCATTACGCAATTGGATATGTTAGAGTCCTATTCAATGGAATTGGATGCGGAATATATCATTACCATTTACTTGGCTTCTACGGGTGTTTTGTTAATTAGTAGTTTATTACCAATGTTATATATCATTCGTATGAAACCTAAGAATATTATGTTGAATTAAGGTGCCAAGAAATTGGTACCTTTTTATGTGTAAAAACATTGTTATAATTTGAGTAAAAGTATGATATTCACTGTAAATGATTTATGCATTATAATATATAAAGTATTGGGGGGTTTTGTATGATTGAAACCATTTTAACTAGACGCAGTATTCGTAAATATACAGATGAGAAAATTAGTGAAGAAGTATTAGAGAAATTATTGGCTTGTGGCTTTAGTGCTCCTAGTGCGATGAATCGTCGTCCTTTTCATGTGATTGTTGTGGATGATAAAGAAATGTTGAAGGAAATAAGTGAATGTGGTATGTATACGAAAATGATTGCCAGTGCGGCTATGTGTATGGTGGTTTGTGGTGATCATAAAAGACAACCATTTAAGGAAATGTTAATTAATGATTGTAGTGCAATGATTGAAAATATCTTATTAGCCGCTCATGAATTAGGTTTGGGTGCTGTATGGTGTGGTGTTATGCCTAGAATGGGATTGCATAAGAAAATTAGTAAGTTATTAGGTTTGCCAAGTACAGTAGAACCAATGGGACTTATTTCTTTAGGATATCCTGCAGAAACAAAAGAAGTTGTAAATCGTTTAGAGTGGGAAAAAGTACATAGACAAAAGTGGTAGGTGAGAATATGAAAACAGCATTAGTTGCTTTTAATGCGAAATATATACATAAGAATTTAGCTTTGCGTTGGATTTATGTGTCAAAACCCAAAGAAGAAGATGCAGAGATTTTTGAGTTTACGATTAATGATAAAATCGAAAATACCTTACATAAAGTAGAAGCGTATCAACCAGATGTTATTGGTATTAGTGTCTATATTTGGAATGCGGAATATGTAAAAGAATGGATTGTTAAAATTCGTGAAATGTTGCCAAATTGTAGAATTGTATTAGGTGGACCTGAAGTAACGTATGAAAATGATGGTTGGTTTGATTTGCCAATTGATGCCATTTTACAAGGTGAAGGGGAAATTACTTTCTGGCAATATGTACAAAATAAAGAGAATATTGATGGGTTAAAGACTAGAGAATATACATCTAGTGTTCCTTATGCGAAAGTTCCGATTTCGTATTTGGAATCTTTAGAAAGTCCATATTTCTTAGAGATGGATAAAAAGGATATGGATCGAAGATATTTATATGTAGAAACTAGTCGTGGTTGTCCATATCGTTGCAGTTATTGTTTAGCTTCGTTGGATAATCAAGTACGTATGTTCTCAGATGATTATTTATTTGCATTATTTGATAGATTAGAAACTAGTGGTGTACAACAAGTTAAATTCTTGGATCGTACCTTTAATGTAAAACCACAAAGAGCTTTAGCTATCGCAAAGCGTTTAAGTCAAATGCCAGAAGGAATGTCTTTCCAATTTGAAGTAGTAGCTGAAACATTATCTGAAGAATTGTTATCGTTCTTTTTGAATCAAACAAATAAAAATCGTTTCCGTTTTGAGATAGGACTACAAACGTTTAATGATTATGCATTAAAAGAAGTGGGTCGTATTCAAAATAATGAGAAATTGGTATCGGTTATTGAAAGAATGCGTGATCATCAATGTATTATGCATGTGGATTTGATTGCGGGTTTACCTTTAGAGGATTATACATCATTTAAGGAAACCTTTAGAAAGTTGTATTCTTTACATATTGATGAAATGCAAGTAGGTATTCTTAAGTTTTTAAAAGGTACACGTATGAATGCCATGAAAGAAGAATATCAAGCAACCCATGATGAACATTCTCCATATACCATTTATGAAAATAAATGGATTACCAAAGAGGAAATTGAGATTGTGGATATTGTAGCACATGCAGTTGAGAAGTGTTGGAATAGTGGTAAACTACGTAATACCATTCAATATATGACAAATTCTGGATGGGATGCATTTGAATTGTTCTATGAAGTAGGTAAACAATTGATTGAATTAGGACATCCATATCAAGCATGGCAATTGTTTGATATTTTCTGGAAATTGTCGTATCAAAATCATAAGATGCGTGGTGTCTTGATGATGGATTATTATGCATTGTTTAAACAAAGACCAAAAAGATGGTTAAATATGCCATTTGATGAAGAAGTTAGAAAACAAATTGTGGGTCGAATGGTGGAATATGGTTTTGTGAAAGAGCGTTTGCATCGTTATGCAATATTTGATTATGGATATATGGATGATGTATTATATTATCAATGTGTAGTTTACAATGAATTACAAACATTACCAGATCGTTATTTAATTTCGATGGATTTTGAAACTGTGAAAGAGGTATAGTTATGAAAGAAATTATGATTGTGTCTACCAATGCACATAAGATTGAAGAATTTAAACAAATGTTAGAACCATTAGGTTTTGTAGTTAAGAGTTTATTGGATGCGGATGAGAAGTTCGATATTGTAGAAGATGGTACATCATTCCAAGAGAATGCGGCTATTAAAGCCGATTTTATTCGTAATCAATGTAATATCATGGCCATTGCGGATGATTCTGGTTTAGAAATTGATGCATTAAATAAGGAACCTGGTATTCATTCTGCTCGTTATTTAGGCCATGATACGGATTATACATATAAGAATACAGTGATTTTAGAACGTATGAAGGGTGTTACCAATCGTAGTGCTCGATTTGTGAGTGCGATTGCTTTAGCTATTCCTAATCAAGAAACTAAAATCTTTACTGGTGTTTTTGAAGGTGAAATTCATACTTGTATTGCGGGTGGTAATGGATTTGGTTATGACCCAATTTTCTATGTACCAGAATGTGGTTGTACAAGTGCTGAATTAAGTCCAGAAGCGAAGAATGCGATTAGTCATAGAGGAAAAGCGTTAGAACAAGTACTTGCGTATTTGAAAGAAGCAGGTCTATGAGAAAGCATTTAACGAATTTTGATTTAAAGGTAATTGCGATTCTTTCGATGACATTGGATCATATGGGATATTATTTATTTCCATTTGATGATTGGTTTCGTATTGTAGGTAGAATTGCCATGCCGATTTTTGCTTTTCTATGTGCAGAGAGTTTTCGTTATACCAAAGATAAGAAAGCTTATGCATTACGTATGATTGTATGTGGTGTTATCTATACCATGGTACGATTGTATGTGGAACCAAGTGGTACGGGTGATATTTTCTTAACATTAGGACTTGGTTTTATGATGTTATGGGGACTTGAAGAGAAACAGTATTTACTTACTATTGGTGCATTTCTAATTGGGGTTCTTGTTCCTGTTGATTATTATTGGTATGGATTGTGTATGGTACCAATGATGTATTATTTAAAAGATAAAAAATTAGCGATGTTACTGGTGATGATGGGGATGAATGTATTATTGGTTTCTACAAGTAATGTACATCCGATGCAGTATTATTCAATTCTTTCGGTCTTTTTGATTTGGTTGTATAATAATCAAGTTGGATGTAAAAAGTGGAAGTATTTTTTCTACATTTATTATCCAGTTCATGTAGTAATTTTAGCCGCGTTAGCGTGGTTGTAGGAGGTTAGTTATGATCCATATTGTTTTATATGAACCAGAGATTCCACAAAATACGGGGAATATTATGCGTACTTGTGTAGCGACAAATAGTGTTTTACATTTGATTGAACCATTAGGTTTTTCAGTAGATGAGAAACACTTACGTCGTGCAGGATTGGATTATCGTAAGGATTTAACAATGCATGTTCACCCTAATTGGGAGGATTTTACTGCCAAGTATCCAGGGGAATATTTCTTTGTGTCTCGTTATGGGAAAAAGTCTCCAGATATGTTTGATTTTACTGCAGTTGATGGTGATATTTTCTTAGTATTTGGTAAAGAAAGTACAGGTATTCCAAAACGTATTATGATTGATCATTTAGAAAATCAAATGCGTTTACCAATGGTTGCGAGTGCTCGTAGCTTAAACTTATCCAATTGTGTAGCTATTTGTACGTATGAGTGTTTACGTCAATTGGGTTATCCTGGTTTAAGTCGTGTAGAAGTAATTAAAGGTGAAGATTTTATTGGGAATGAATAATGAAATATATTGATCGTTTCTTTGATAGTTATCCAAAAAGAGTATTAGCTGTATATGTAGTAATTATTGGTATCTTATTATATTTTCAATATCACAATGCTTCTTTAAGTTATGCCTTGTATCAAGTAGAAGATATTAATAGTTTATACAAGCTATTAGATGTAACAAGTATTTATTCGAGTTTGATTGGTAGAGTCATTGTTGGATATTTAAACTTTATGAATACAAGTAGTGGGGTTATAAAAATATTGTTGTATGCCTTTGACTTGTTACATGTGGTGTGGTTTGGACTCGTTATCGTATTTTGTTTACATGGCATTGATGATGACTTGTTTGTGCGTGCTAGATGGCATGTGTTATTTAGTATCGCTTTAGAGTGGTTAGCTATTTGTGCAGTATTCTTGATGGCAGTTATTGCAATGAGTAGTGGTACAGCACTTATTGCAATTACCTGGATTCATCGAGCAGCTATTGTATTTGGGATTGTACAAGTTGTATTAGTTATCCTACATCTTTATTTGGTGTTTGATACATTTTATAGTATATCTTTTGAAGAAGAATAAATTTTTGACAAGAATTCGTAGGAGTTCTTGTCTTTTTTTGCGAATAAGTATAGTAGAGGCCATTTTTAGAAGGAGGAGTAATAGATGTGCCTTTACAATATTTTTTGTGGGAGAAAACATGAATTTTGAATTCATCATTCTTGTAGATTTTATATTTACATATAAGAATCTACTTATAGAATATTGGAAATTATTATCATTTAGATAATAATAGTTCAAGTTTAATTTCTCCTTCTACAGCGAAACCCCAGTGCGGACACACTGGGGTTTCTTCAATATTTTTTGCAGGATTAAATCCAAATACATTATAGCACATCAAAAAAAATATTTGTCTCAAATTTCTAGAGTTTTCCACATTATCATTTTTTATAACGAATATGTTTGACTCCTCTATCGTCTTTATCGATGTATGCATTGGTAATAGTTCCATTTTCAACGGCATCTAGTATTTGTTCATAGGAATAGACATTTCCTAGATTGGTTTTATAGGCTACTGGATGTATGGTCTTCATGTGTTTAACGGATATAATTTTTTCTTTCATTTTTTTGTTCCTCCTACTACTATTGTTTGTTTTCTTAGCATATCTATACATCAGGAGGTACTTATGAACTTTTGGAAATATCAGGTAAATGGTAATGATTTTATTCTTACTGAAGATAGTGATGTAGATGTAGTGAGTATATGTGATCGGCATTATGGAGTTGGTGCAGATGGCGTATTGGTTGTTGAATTAATAGATAAGCATTGTGTATGCAAATATTATAATGCGGATGGAAGTTATGCTGAGTTTTGTGGTAATGGAATTTGTTGTGTAGCGAATTGGTATATGCAAATCTTTCATGAAGATGTTTGTCAAATTCAAATGGGAGACACTTTATATGATTTATATAAAGACAAAGACGAAATTGTGGTGAAAGTACATTGTCCACAAATGTTAGGTCCTAATTTGTATAAGTGTGGTGTAATACATGTAGTGGCAGATGAAAGTATTCAAGATGATACGTATAATGTAAATTTTTGTGAAATATTAGATAGAAATACTATTCGTGTACAAACCTTTGAAAAGGGTGTAGGATGGACATTAAGTTGTGGAAGTGGCAGTATAGTTAGTTTTTATCATTATTTCATTCATGACGAAATTGAAAATGAGGTATGTTGTATATGTGAAGGTGGTAGTAGTCGTATTTGGATTGAGGATACTTTTATATATTATGCAGTTATGGTGGATGATGTATTTAGTGGAGAAATAGAAAACACTTATAGCTAAAGTTGTAATTTAGCTATAAGTGCTTCTTGTAAAACTTGAGAAAAATTAATGTTTTGATGAATGGCTTCATCATTTAACCATTCGGGGATGCTTAGTGTTTTTTTTATGGCTTTTGTTTTGTATTTTCTAGCAAATTCTAAAGCATTGTATTCAACTAAAACAACAATTTCATTTGGATATTGTTTCATAATATTCTGAATATCAGATGGTGAAGCAATATCTTTTTCGTATAAATCAGTATCTTTATCTAAGTAGAGTCCTAATGCTTCTTTGGCTTGTTCCATAGTATGAGCAATAGTATCTCCTTGAGAAAAACACCCTGGAAGATCTGGAAATTCAACCCAATATCCTTGAACATCTTCCGCAATGTGAAATACAGCAGGATAATACATGATTGACATAAAATTCCTTCCTTTCTATAATGGCAAGCGGCTATTTTAAGCCAGCTTGCTTGAGGATGGTTTGTTCAAGACCTTTCCCCAATTCTTTGTTGTGATAAGGAATGACAGTTGTTCTTTTTGTTACAGGATTATAAAGTTTTCGATGACCGGTTGCGGCATGTTTCATTTCTATAAATCCATGTTTTTTGAGGAACTTTATCATTTCCTTGCAAGTCATTGGCATGACTTCTTCCTCCTTAACACATCAATAGTATAACAAATTCTAATTGTGTATTCAATTGTTATACGTATAAAATACGTATTACTTTGTGAATGAATGTAGTATTTTTAAGCATACTATATATGAGCCATTTGTTTGTATGCACGATAGGTTTGTGCTATAATAGGCGCATGAGGTGATATAAATGATTGAAAATATGAATGATCTATTATCTCTAGCATTACTTAGTGGATTTTTTATCTATGTAATTTATTATTTGATTCGTACTTATACTTTTCAACGTTTGGCGAAACATATTCGTGATGAAGAGAAGTATTATCGTGATTGGGAACAATAAGGAGGATTATTATGTTTCATCAAGAAATTCATTCGGATTTAGCGCCTAAGGCAATTGGACCTTATTCTCAAGGTATCAAAGTAGGTGACTTTGTGTATTTGTCTGGTATGTTACCAGTGAATCCTGAAACAGGGTTAATTGAATCTAGTGATATTAAAGAACAAACACAACAAGTATTTAATAATATTTTAGCTGTATTAAGCAGTCTTGGTTGTGATTTATCACATGTAGTAAAAACAACAGTATATATGAAAGATTTATCTATGTTTAACGATATGAATGAAGTATATGCAATGTTTTTTGAAAAACCATATCCTGCTAGAAGTTGTGTAGAAGTTGCTAGATTGCCAAAAGATGCATTAGTAGAAATTGAATGTTTCGTTATTGATACAGTTCGCTATGAAAGACAATCACAAGGTTGTGGTGGTTGTGGCGGTGGCTGCAATGATGGATGTTGTGAAGACGGTTGCTGTGAATAACCGTCTTTTTTTATTATAAAATAGACAATTATTACAAGTTTATTCTAGGAATAGTATGCATATAGTGTTTAGTTTGACGATTTTACAGGATATTGAGCTAAAGCTATAATAGTAAAGTAAAAAAGGCTTCAAATATTCAATAAGCTATACATGTTCATGATAGATTTGATTTTGTTGAGGGAAAATGATATAAGATTGGTGAAGTATATATGGAAGGAGAGGATACAATGTCTACAAAGAGTTTTTTTGATACAGTTGTCATTGAGAAAAAAGATGTTGAGAGGCTTCGATATATCATGAACGATAAGAGAAACATCAAGATTGAAAGGGTAAAGAATCATAAAGAACTTAAAGGTAAAGAACTTAAAGAGTTTATAAAGTTACTAAAATGAAGTATTTTACTGTTTCTTTATATAATATGAGAAAATTTGGAGTCGGCAAAGAAGAAATAAAAAGTATTCTTTCCGACTTTTCTTGTCCTTTAAATGGTGATGTTGAGGAATTTATTCGATGTAAAGCTTATGATTTTGATCGTGTTGGTTTAGCTAGAACGAATTTAATTTATACATTTTCAGAAGATGATAAACCAATATTGGTTGCTTTTTTTACGATAGGATTGAGTCATGTAGTTATTGGTGATGAATTATCTAAAAATGATAAGAAACGTATATTTGGAACAACGTATCCCATTGGTGGTACATTGAAGACTTTATTAATTGGACAATTATCAAAAAATTACAAGAATGGAAATAATCGTTATATTACTGGAGATGTACTTATGAAAATCGTTTTTGAACGCATAAGGAAAATTCATCAGATAATGCCTAGTGTGGTTACGCATATTGATTGTAAAGATGTGTTTCCTTTGAGAAACTATTATGAAAAGTTTGGGTTTCATATGTTTAAGAAAAGTGACAATCAATTGGTATATTTGATGTCTACGAATCGTATTGTTGAAAATACAGTAAGTATAAGATGAAAGTTTAGTTGAGAGAATATCTCGACTTTTTGAAGAAAAATGAAATTGGTTAAGTTGGTTGTTTGTCTTCTTTATTTTCGATATAATTGTTATAAGATGGAGGAACGATTATGAGCATGAATATGGTTATTGTCATCATATTAGCGTTGGGTGTTGCTTTAACTGCTTTTTTGATGTATTTACAGTATCGTCTATGTTGTATGGAGAAACATTGGTATGGGTTGATTTTACCGATGATGTCTTTGGTGTTTGCTGTAATGGTTTTATGACATTGTTTAATAGTGAAGTAGTTGCTATGAATGTGGCGGTTATCTATTGGACATTACCTGTTATTTTAATGACAATGATTTATGTGTATGTTCGTTTTCTTAAGAAAAAGTAGGAGGATAATATGAATAATTTTACTTTTAGTAGTCCAACAAATGTTATTTTTGGTAAGGGGACTGAACAAGATGTTGGTAAGTATGTGAAGGCTTTAGGGAATAAGGTATTGTTACACTATGGTGGAGGATCTATCAAGCGTAATGGCTTATATGATGTTGTAGTGAAGTCTTTACAAGATGCGGGAGTTGAAATTGTGGAATTGGGTGGTGTTGTACCAAATCCACGTTATTCTAAAATTAAAGAAGGGGCATTATTGTGCCGTAAAGAAAATGTTGATGTTGTATTGGCAGTTGGTGGAGGATCTGTTATTGATTCTGCTAAAGGGATTGCGGCTGCGACATTGATTGAAGAAGAGGAAGATTTCTGGGATGACTATATTATGAAAAAACGTCGTCCAGTTAAAGCATTACCAATTGGTGTTGTATTAACACTTCCTGCAGCTGGTTCTGAAACCAATCGTGGTATTGTTATTACCAATGATCAAACACAATTTAAACGTAGTTTAGGTTCTGATCATATGATTCCTAAGTTTGCGATTATTAATCCAGAGTATCATTATTCATTACCGAATTATCAAACAGCTTGTGGTAGTGCAGATATCATTGCACACTTATTAGAACGTTATTTTACACATACAACAAATGTAGATTTTAGTGATCGTTTATTAGAAGCATCTTTACGTACTATGATTCATGTAGCTCCTTTAGCACTTAAAAATCCAGAAGATTACAATTTACGTGCTGAAATTGCTTGGTGTGGTACAATTGCACATAATGGTATTTTAGGTAAAGGTAGAGTTGAAGATTGGGGTACTCATAGTTTACAACATGAACTAGGTGCTATTTATGATATTACCCATGGTGAAGGTTTAGCTATCATGTTCCCAGCTTGGATGAAATATGTTTGGAAAGAAAATCCTAAACGTTTTGTACAATTTGCGACTCGTGTTTGGAATGTAGATTATGCAGTTGAAAAGGAAGAAGAGATCATTTTAGAAGGTATTCGTAGAATGGAAGTATTCTTCAAAGATTTAGGTTTGGCTACTCGTTTATCCGAGTTGAATATTGATGATAGTAAATTTGAAGAAATGGCGAAGAAGATGTTATTAGGCAAAGAAACAGAAGGTAACTTTAAGAAGATGACTGTGGAAGATGCTGTAAACATCTATAAATTAGCACTATGATTCGATTAGGTATTTATCAACACTTCAAGGGTAATTATTATAAAGTGATTGGAATTGCCAAACATTCTGAAACTTTAGAAGAAATGGTGGTTTATCAAGCATTGTATGGTGAGTATGGTTTGTGGGTTAGACCTGTTTCTATGTTTGATGAAACGGTTGAAGTGAATGGCGAACTTAAAAAGCGATTTACGTATATTAGGGAAGAATAGATATATTCTTCTCTTTTATTTGTATAATTGTTGAAGAAAAATAAGATTAATAATATAATATATATGTAAATAGAATACGTAACATTTGTTACTTGCATTTCTTATGGAGGTATTACTGATGTGTATTTCTAGGTATAAAAGTGGAGATGGATTTTAAATATAGTTTATTAGAACCATTAGGAGGAGCCACTATGAAAAAAATAATAATTCTAGTTTTATTTGTTTTGCTTGTGACATGTTGTGCAACTAAGACAAAAGAAGTTGAAGTGAATACTTGGTCTTACGGAAGTGATAAGTTTGCTGAGCAATATGATGCATCGAATATGCTTATTGATGATTTGTTGGCCATGAATCATAAATCATATTCTATTATTGATCGCTTTGGTTATATGTTTGTAGATGAAGGACTACATCAATTTTTAGTGTTAAATGGTGTTGAAGGAGCCTATCAAAAAGAACTAAATTTAACTATTAAAGAAGGAAAAGATACTTTTGATGGTAAATATGAAGTGATTATTCCATCTACTTTATTGAATAAAAAGAACATTCCTTATCGAGTAGGGAATACCATTCGTTTAAATATGGTTAATTGGCATTATGATAGTTCTATAGAAGAAGAGTTAGATAATTTAAGAAATGGTACAGAAAGCTATATTAAAAAATATGACATTATAGATATTTTATTTGATGTTGTTGGAGTATATGAAGCGGATGGTTCTGAAATGATTTATACGTCTTTAGAAACATGTGAAGACTTAACTAGTAAATTAAGAGGTGCGATTGATCCAATTGTAGTGCAATTCTATGATATGACATTTGTAGTTGATGAAGATGAGGTTGTGAATTTTAAGAAGGATGTAAATAAACTATTGGCGTATAGTCAATTTAATTATGGGCAAAAGCTTGATTATCAAATTAAAGAAAGATAATAAATGCTTGAGGGGAATGGTTTGCCATTTTTCTCTTTTATTTGGATTTTTTGGTCATTTTTAACCATAAGAAAAAAGTAGATAATGATTATGATATAATGTTTATATAAATCGTAATCATGTAATTATGTTTATTATTTGAACATTAGAAGAAGGTGGATATAATGAAGAAATATGTAAAACTAATATTGATAATATTAGCTCTATTGTGTAGTACCATAGTTATTTATAGATCCATGAAAATACATAAGTATGGAGAATACAATGGGTGCGAGTATATTGGTGTTAGTGAAAATATGTTTATTAATGCACCTAAAGAAGAATGGGTTGATTTGAGTAAATATAACTTAGATTGTTTTTATGTAAATTTAATTGTGGATAATTATAATTCTTTGTTTAAAACATGGAAAAATGAGTATGCTTGTGAAACGATGTGGTCATATCTTAATGAAAATGGTGAACCAGTGATTTTAGATGTGTATGAAAAAAAGCCAGGCTATGGTTTTAAATGGAGTGAAGAGATGTCTACTTCAGTTACTGATATTTTTGATGGCATAGAAGTTTCTTATAATCAACCATCAATTGAAGATGAAAAACGATTAGTAGTTGAACTAAATAGTGAAGAAAAGTATCTTCGATTTGTTGTATATGATTATGAACATTTGGATAATATTTATCCTGTTTTAGAAGATGTTTGGAATTACTATTTTAAATAGATTGGAGATGTTAAAATGTTTGAATTTCTGACTAGAGAAAAAGTGTTTGAAACAGTTGATGTAGATAAGAAGAATCAACTTCAACAATTATTTTATGATTTTAAGATTGATTATGTAGTACGCAAAAAGGATGTTCATCATCGTAGTAGTTTAGATACTATGAAGATGGGTGAAATGATGGTGAAATCAAAGTATGTGTATGAATTTTGGGTGAAGAAGAATCAAATCGCAGCGGCACAAAGACATGTTAGAGTATTGAAATAAAAGTGGGAGAGTTATTAATATGCGTAAAATATTGATTCTATTATGTATATTATTTTTGTGTTCTTGTGCTAAAGATACATATATGCCAGTAAATCGTATTGAAGACGGGTATTCCTTAGAGAAGATTGCAGAAGGATTGGAACCTCTTTATGGAGGTGGATATCGCTATATAGAAACAGAAAATGGGTTTGAAATAGAAACGTTTGCTGGATGGGGTTCTAATGAATTTTTTAAGAATGATACAGTAGAAATTCTTAGAGAAGAAATATATGATCAAGAATCTGAAAAGTATCTTCGTAAATATACGTATGTGAGTGATGAATTAACAAGTATTTTATTTTATGGTGATGGTAAATATCATTGGGAGAATGAATTGTATCCATCATATCCTAGTGCTTTTGAAGTGAAGGGTATATTGTATTTTAGTTATTTTGTAGCTGAAGAATTAGTATTAAATAAAATTGTAGATGGACAATTGGTAGAATTGAAACGTTATCCAGTAAATGATGGTGAATATACTTTGTTAGGATTTGAAAATAATGAGAATGATATGTATTTTATTTATGAAAATAACGATAGCATAAAGTACATATGTGAAGAGAATACGTATGAATTCAAAAAGACAGATCGAGTGGTGATTCATCCTACTTATATTGTTTATTCAAATTTTGAATATGGTAAAGCTATTGCTAGTTTTGTAATTGATCGTAAAACACATCAAATACATCAATTAAATGAAAATATGGAAATATTAATGGAAGATTTATATTTTGAAATGCCGATGGTGTTTAATTATGATACTAGTGACAAAGGTTTTATCTTTGTAGAAAGAATTGATGGAAAAGTTTGTTATGCATATGGAGAATGGAATAATGATGAATTAAAGGTGTATCATTTACCATTTGAAAAGCATGAAAGTGATAGTTGTGTAATCTATAAAGATAATGTTATTTTTTATACAGATGAAGTTAGAGGCTTATTAGATTTTTACGTAGTAACAATTAATGAATAGGAGGAAGACTATGAATGATAAATGTCCATATTGTGGCGGAATTCTAAAAGAAGGTACTTTACATCCTACCAAATCTGATAAAGTATATTGGTTACCTGAAGGTGAAAATGCAGGTATTTTCCTTTTTGATCCAATAAAAGATAATAAATTATTGGATGCAGGAGCTGTCATATTTAGTTCGGGTTTAGTAACTTGTAAAATGAAAACATATGCATGTAAAGAATGTAAGAAACTAATTATTGATTATAGTGATATGGTATATCCAACTACAGACGTAAAAGAAAGATAATAGAAAAAGCAGTATTCTGCTTTTTTTTATGATTTTTAAACTTTTTATTTGTTTTATGTATCTAATAGGTGAAAGGAGGTAGAACATGGATTTACAACTAGTAAAAAAGGCATTACGTGGTGATGATGATTTATTTGTACAGTTAATCATGGAGAAGAAAGAAAAGTTGATTCGGATTGCTTATAAGTATTGTCTAGATGATGCAATGGTTGAAGATGTTCTATCGGAAACTATCTATCAGTGTTATAAGCATCGTAAACAATGCAAAGATGTGCAATATTTTGATACTTGGTTAATAAGAATATTAATAAATAACTGTATAAAGGAAATTAAATCACAGGGTAAGCACGTTGAATTAGTGGTTGATGTTGAAGATGGTAAAAGCAATGATGTTTCCTTAAGAAGTATCGTGTATTCATTAGATGAGCCGGAAAGAAGTATATTAATCTTTCATTTTTTTGAAAATGCGACTTTAAATGAAATTGCTCAGTATTTACAAATGCCTTTAAGTACGGTGAAGTCAAAGTATTACAAAGTTTTAAATGAGTTAAAAATAGAACTAGAGGAGGTTTACAATGGATAAAAAACAAATAAATGAGTGGAGTAAAATGAATTCTAAATTTGATTTTAATGAAAAGTTTGTTAGACAAAATATGAAGAAAGAGAATAAAGGCTTTCAATATTTGTTAAGAGGTTGTTTGATTACTTTAGTCTGTATGTTCGTTTTAGCTAATGTAAGTCAAGATTATGTTCAAGCGTTGCAAGATGTGCCATTTTTAAATACGGTAAATGAATGGCTGCGAATTGATTCTTATAATTTGGCCAAGGAAAAGGATTATGTTCAAGAAATTAACCTTACCAAAAAAGAAAATGGAGTAACATTAACTGTTCATGATGTAGTATTGGATGAACGTAATATGTTTGTGAATTATACAGTTGATTTTGGAAATAAAGAATATGATATGCATAAAATCAAACTAATAAATGATAATAATGCAACTTTTTATGTGGCTACTGTTTTTCAATCTGATGTAGAACCTATGGTTATTGAATGCAATACATTGGATTCAAGAATATTGGATTCATTTACACTTGAAGTAATTTATGGGGATTATGAAAGAATAAGTGTTGATGTTCCTATTGATATAAAGAAAATAGCTGATCCAGAAGTTTATGATATGAATCAAATGGTTATTATTGATAATCAAAAACTTGTAATTGAAAGATTAGAGGTATATCCTTTGGCTACGTATTTATATGTTAAAGCGGATAAGAATAATACGATGAAAGTAATTAATGTAGATTTTGAATTTTCTGTTGATGGTAATGTGATTGAAACAAAACGTGGTGATGGATATTATAATGGAAATGCTGCTACATATGTGAATATGAGTCCTTATTTCTATGATAAAGATGTGGAAATTGTATTAAAAAGTGTGCAATTACAACCTTTTGATAATAGAGTAAGTGTTCATTTAGATACAAAAGAAATCAAAGGATATACAGAATGTATTGAACTTGTAGGAATTTATGAGAAAGAAGTAGGAAAGCCATTTGAACAAAGTTTATTTAAGTTCAATCCTGAAGATTATGATGGAACGAATGATTATTTGGTATTGTTAAAAGGGAAAAATGCTAATTTAGCAAACGCAAGAATGTCATATCAAAATAAGGGAATTGATATTTATACATATTATCCATTATCTGATGTAGTAGAAATTCGAGTGGATAAAGAAAAATTAGATTATTGGAGTTATTTTACATTTGAAGCAGAAATAGGTAGAACTGTAGAAATAAATGAAAAATTGAAGCTTAAGTAGCTTCAATTTTTTTCTTCCTCTTCTTCAATTGGTAATGTCCTAGCTCTTTCTAGAGAATAGTACATATTTGAATACCATAGAACAAGTGTAGTGATTACAAATAGTCCTGCAAAGATAAAGTATTTTGGTGTTTGTAATAGCACACACATAGTTACTACTAATATGCAGTTTCCTAAATATAGGGCTAAAGATTTAATTCCTCTTGATAATAATACATGAAAAGCATCTTTATTCTCGTAGTTTTTAGCTGAGAAAATGAAGGTGTCTTTTTCTTTTGTTTCAATTTGTTTTGCTAGTTTAAATAGAATCATCATAAAAGGACTAGCGATAACAATTAATACTAATAAGATTTGCATAGTTTCACTTCCTGTACCTATCATAACAAAGAATGACCATTGTGTCTATTGTCACATAGAATAGATAGAGGATGGGTGGGCGAATGAAACAGGTAATACATGGAGTTTTGACGAATTATGAGGTAAGTGGAGAAGGGGATGTCGTTTTACTTTTGCATGGATGGGGTATGGATTTGCATAGTATGTTATGGATTGGTGAAGATTTAAAGTGTAAGGTGTATGCGATTGATTTGCCTGGGTTTGGTGAAAGTGAGATTCGTCAAAGTTGGGATGTATTTGATTATGTGGATTGGTTACATGCTTTTTGTGAGGAACTAGAGTTAGAAGATATTATGATTGTGGCACATTCGTTTGGCTGTCGAATTGCATTATGGTATAGCTATGTCTATGGTTGTAAGAAGATGGTGTTAACGGGTGCTGCTGGGATTCCTTCTTTGAAAAATAAGTTTCAAAAATGGCAAGAAATAGAGTATCATATAAGTAAGTATATCTATAAGAAATTAGGGTTAGTAAAACGAATTGAACAGTTACAAAATAGTAGAGGAAGTTATGATTATCGTAGTGCCAGTCCAGTAATGAAAGAAACCTTGGTTAAGGTCATTCATAATGATGTGACTGGGATTTTGAGTAGTATTTATACACCTACAATTTTGATTGTTGGTGATAAGGATGATATTACACCTATTTGGATGTCTAGGGAAATGGAATCTCGGATGCAGGATGCGGCGATGATTGTGTTTGAAAGTTGTCATCATTTTGCATATTTGCAAGATCGGTATCGTTTTATGAAGATAGTGAAAGTGTTTTTAGAAAAGGAGGAAGAGCATGCTTAGTGTTATGAGTATTTGGAAAATGAGTGCTTGGATTAGTTTTAGCATGTTTTTAGTCATTCCTTTCTTTAAAGCTTTAAGTGCATATCAGAAGAATCGTTATAAGATGGATCGTTATAGTCATTGGTTTAAGGACCAATTTTTATGGGAGTTTAGAAGCTTTTTATATTATATTCTTTTAGCGTTACCTTTTATTATGATGGAATATTGTAGTGATATGGTAGCGTATTTGTTGTTTGTTGGTTTTACCGTATTGTATACCATGGTACGTTTTTATAAGTGTGATTGGAAGAAATTATTTGAGAGTATTGATTGGACGATGCGTATGCTACGTAGTGCAATTGTACTATTTGTTTTACATTTTGTGTGGATGTATTTGTTTATTGATGTGATGAATACGACTTCACTTGGTTGGGGTTGTGTTTTTGCGTATATTGGTAGTTGGTTTTTGATTTATGTAGTTTGGTTTGTACTATATCCTGTTGAATGGTTGATTGGCTATTATTATCGTAAACAAGCTCGTAGTTTTATGAATCAATTTGATGGTATTAGTGTTGCGATTACAGGTTCTTATGGTAAGACAAGTTGTAAATATATTTTGGATAAAATGTTATCTACAAAATATTATGGTTTGATGACGCCAAAGTCTTATAATACGGCAATGGGAATTACGGGTGTCATTCGTAAGATGTTGAAGCCAATTCATCAATATTTTATTTGTGAAATGGGTAGTGATCATCCAGGTGAGATTGCCAATATGATGGAGATTTGTCATCCTAAGTATGGGGTGATTACTGCGATTGGTCCACAGCATTTACAAACTTTTGGTACGATGCGTAATATCGTAGAAGAGAAGATGAGTTTGGTTGAAAAATTGGATGTGGATGGCGTTTGTTTCTTGAATAAAGATAATGCGTATATTCGTGAATATGAAATTCAAAATCCTTGTAAGAAAGTATGGTTTTCGATGTTGACGGAAGCAGATTATCAAGTTGTTAATATGTATCAAACAAGTGAGATTACACAATTTACTGTGTTAGTAGATGGTATGTATTATGAATTTGAGACAAGATTGTTGGGTAAGCATAATGTCATGAATTTGTTAGCGATGATTAGTGTTGCGCATACTTTGGGTATGGATATGGCTATTTTACAGAATGTTGTGAAACATATGCCTTGTATTGAACATCGTTTGGAAAGAAAAGATTTCCATGGACGTACTTTGATTGATAATTCGTATAGTTCTAATATTGAAAGTATGAAAGAATCATTAGAGATTTTATCGATGATGCCGAATAAGAAAATTATCATTACTCCTGGTTTAGTGGATTTGGCGTATATGGCGGATGAAACACATTATCAATTTGGTTCTTTGATGAAAGAAAAAGTGGATAT
Organism: Erysipelotrichaceae bacterium; assembly: GCA_017473265.1. Classification (GTDB taxonomy): domain Bacteria; phylum Bacillota_I; class Bacilli_A; order Erysipelotrichales; family Erysipelotrichaceae; genus RGIG4607. The sequence goes on from JAFULQ010000005.1 coordinate 55,859, forward strand.
TGTCATTTTAGTGGGTGAATCACAAACGTCTATGATTTATAATGGTCTTATAAAGAATGGATTTAGTGAAGAGAATATTTATATAGTTAATTCTATGGCTGATGGTTTATCTAAGTCATTGGAAGTAAGTGAAGTAAATGATACAATTTTAATAGAAAATGATTTGCCTGCTGTATATATGGCTGCTAGTGATATAAAGAAAGGTGGGAAGTAAGAATGAAAACAAGAGTTGGCGTGTTTTTTGGTGGTCAAAGTGTTGAACATGAGATTAGTATTTTGACGGCTATGCAAGTTATGCATGCTTTTGATAGTGAAAAATATGATATTGTGCCTGTTTATGTTTCTAAAAGTGGCTTGTTTTATTCGGATTCTCGCTTTAAAGAGTTAGATACCTTTAAGGATTTAACTAAAGCGTTAGATAAATTAACTCCTGTACAGTTGATTCGCCAAGATCAGCGTTTTGCATTAGTTTGTACAACAATGAAGTTTGTACAGAAAACGGTGGATATTATTGATGTAGCGTTTAATGCTTTTCATGGTACCAATGGTGAAGATGGTAGTTTTGCAGGATTTTGTCAAATGCTAGAGCTACCATATACGGGTTGTGCATTAGATGGTGCAGTAATTGGTCAAGATAAAGTGTTGATGCGTCATATTATGAATGCGAATAAGATTCCAATATGTCCATGGTTTTGGAGATATCGTTATGAAGTAGAACAGGATAAAAAAGATATATTAAGTAAAACTAAAAAACTGGGGTATCCTGTGATTGTTAAACCAGCTACGTTGGGTTCATCTATTGGTATTTCTGTTGTGAATACGGTGGAGGAAATGGATGCGGCGTTGGAATTGGCTGGTCAGTATAGTGATAAAATTGTAGTTGAAAAGAAGATTGTGAATATGCGTGAATTCAATTGTGCATATTTAGGAAATATTGAAGAAGTTACCATTAGTGCTGTTGAAGAAGTGGTAAATGAACATGCGATATTAACTTATGAAGATAAGTATGAAAAGGGCATGAAATATGAAGAAAAGAAACGTATTCTTCCTGCAGAGTTAGATTCTGAAGTAGTTGATCGAATAAAGTATTTAACAGTGAAGACGTGTCGTAGATTGCATTTACAAGGTGTGATTCGTGTGGATTTCTTAATGGATTGTGATGCGAATAAGATTTATGTGAATGAAGTGAATACGATTCCGGGTTCTATGGCTCATTATTTGTTTGAACCTGAGGGTATATCATTTACACAGTTGTTGGATCATTTGATTCAGGATGTGTTATATAAGGAGCGTATTCGTAAACAACAAATTACGTCATATGATACGAATTTATTGGCTAATTTTGATGCTTCGAAAGGAGTAAAAGGGAAGTAGAAAGGAATTGAAGTTAATGATTGAGATGACAAAAGAGATTTTGGCGGAAGCGGCAACTTTGCGACAAGTAAAGCGCGTTCGCGAAATCTTTGATACATACAACATTGTCGATTTAGCGGATATTGTGGGAGAACTTGAGATTTCTGAGGCGCTCTTTATTTTTAAAGTGCTTAGAAAAGAAGTAAGTGGTCAAGTTTTTACCTATCTTTCGAAAGATAAACAAGAATCATTGGTTGAATTATTAACAAATGATCAAATTAAGAATATTTTAGCCGAATTGTATTCGGATGATATGATGGAGTTCATGGATGAACTTCCTAATGAATTGGTTAAAAAGATTTTGGGTGCGGTTAGTAAAGCACAAAGAGAAGAAATTAATCAATTGTTATCATACGCAGAGTTTTCTTGTGGTTCGATTATGACTACTGACTTTGTGGAATTGAAGCGTGATGATACGATTGATGAGGCGATGCATGATATTAAGCGTCAAAAACGTGTGGCAGAATCTATTTCGTATGGTTATGTGCTTGAAAAAGATAAGTTAGTGGGTATTGTTTCTATGCGTGATATTATTTTTGCGCCTGAAGATAGTTTATTAGAAGAAATAATGGATGAAGAGTTTGTGGCTGTTACAACAAAAGATGATCAAGAGTTAGCCATTGAATTAATCAAGAAATACGACTTAACAATGATTCCTGTGGTTGATGATCAAGAGCATTTAGTTGGTGTGATTACTTCAGATGACGTTATTGACGTTATGGAAGAAGAAGCTACTGAAGATATTCATATGATGGCTGCGGTTACGCCTCTTGATGATAGTTATATGGAAGCGAGTATTTTGGATATTGCGAAGTCTCGTTTGCCTTGGCTTTTGGTGTTGATGATTTCTGCTGTATTATCAGAAACAGTATTGGCTAGAAATACAACATTAATTGTTTTAATTCCAGCGTTAACCTATTTTACTCCGATGTTGATGGGTTCAGCGGGTAATGCGGGATCTCAAGCAGCTGCGATGGTTATTCGTGGTATTACAGTTGAAGGATTGGATATTCGTTCGTTTTTTAAAGTATTTTGGAAAGAATTGCAGGTAGGTATTATTTGCGGTTTTGTGATGTTTGTTGTGAATTATTTCCGTGTTGTTTTGACTATGCCTACAGTGAGTAGTGGGGTTGCACTTGTATCTAGTGCTAGTGTATTTGTAGCGATTGTGGTGGCAAAATTGGTTGGAGGATTAACACCTTTAGTGGCGAAGTTATTCCATTTAGATCCAGCGGTATTGGCTTCTCCACTGATTGCGACAGTATGTGATGCTTTATCATTGAGTGTGTACTTTGCTTTAGCATGGTTTTTGGTGTAAGGAGGATAGACTATGGATGAAATGAATTATGTAAGTTTATCTTTGTTACAGGAGTGGATATTAGAAAGACGTGCTGTGAAATTGCGTGAATTATTTGATGAATATCACGTAGTAGATATGGCAGCGTTAGTTAATGAATTAACTGTACATGAGATCTTAGTGTTATTTAAGATTTTACGTAAAGATGTGACTGGGGAAGTATTTACTTACTTAGAACAAGACAAAAAAGAAGAATTGATTCAAGCGTTTAGTGGGCCAGAGATTCGTGAAATTCTAGAGAATCTATACGCCGATGATATTGTTGATTTCATGGAAGAAATGCCAGCCAATCTTACAAAGAAAGTATTAGCAAGTGCTACAGAACAAACGCGTACAGAAATTAACTGGTTGTTGAGTTTCCCTGAAGATAGTGCTGGTAGCATTATGTCTACAGACTTTGTAGAGTTGAAGGTAACTGATACGGTTGAACAAGCAATTCGTAAAATTAAGCGTCAAGGTAAGATGGCGGAAACCATTAATACGTGTTATGTCATTGATGCAAAACGTGAATTAGTGGGCAGTATTCGCTTACGTGAATTCTTATTCGAAAATCGTGATGAAAAGATTAGCGATATTATGGCAACTGACGTGGTTAGTGTAACGATTACAGATGACCAGGAAGAAGTTGTAGATGTTATTCAAAAGTACGATATTACAGTAGTGCCTGTAGTAAATAATGAAAATCGTTTGATTGGGATTATTACGGTCGATGATATTATCGATATTTTAGAAGAAGAAGCAACAGAAGATATTCATTTGATGGCTGGGATTACACCAATTGAAGAAAGCTATTTGGAAGCTAGTGTATTATCGATTGTTAAGAGTCGTTTGCCTTGGTTATTGATTTTGATGATTTCTGGAGCCTTTACTGGAGCGATTATGGCTGGTTTTGAAGAGAGTTTAATGGTTATTCCAGCACTTAGTGGTTTTATTCCAATGATTATGGGTACAGCAGGGAATGCAGGTTCTCAAGCAAGTACGATGGTTATTCGTGGAATTGCCGTTGATGGTTTAGAAACCAAAGATATTTTGAAGGTAATGAAAAAGGAATTGGGTATTGCATTGATTTGTTCGGCAGTATTGTTTGTCGTTAACTTTGCGAAGATTTCCTTATTCCCAAGTGATTTGGTATTGCTTTCAAATGTAACAAGTGTGGCTTTAACAGTATCTTTATCAGTTATTTTAGCTTTAACTTGTAGTAAATTATTGGGTGGCTTATTACCACTTGTGGTATATGCATTGAAATTGGATCCTGCAAGTGTTGCTAGTCCTGTAATCACAACGGTTATTGATGCTTTAAGTTTATTGATTTACTTTGTGATTGCGATGTTCTTTCTTGGTTTATAATTGACAAAGAATGTGAAATTTTGATATTATGGAAATGCGTTGATTAGGAGTAGTAGTTATTCAAGGCAGATAGAGAGTCAATGGTTGGTGGAAATTGATGGCTGTAGATAATGAACTCGCCTAGGAGCTGATAACAAGAAAAGGTTATCCGTGTTTTCTTGCGTTAAAAGAAATGAGGGCATACTCTTTTTTGAGTGTGAACTAAGGTGGTACCGCGTTAATTTAACGTCCTTAGAAGTAAGGACGTTTTTATATTATAAGGGAGGATATAATTATGACGTTTAATCACAAGGAGATTGAAACTAAGTGGCAGAAGTTTTGGGATGAGAATGAAACATTTAAAACCGATACATGGGATTTCTCAAAACCTAAATATTATGCTTTAGATATGTTTCCATATCCATCAGGTGTAGGTTTGCATGCAGGGCATCCTGAAGGATATACAGCGACAGATGTTATTTGTCGTATGAAACGCATGCAAGGATATAATGTATTACATCCAATGGGATTTGACTCATTTGGATTACCTGCAGAACAATATGCTATTCAAACAGGAAATCATCCAGATGGTTTTACACAAACAAATATTGGAACATTTACTGATCAATTAAAGATGTTAGGTTTCTCTTATGACTGGTCTAAAGTAGTTTCTACATCAGATCCAAGTTACTATAAATGGACACAATGGATTTTCAAACAAATGTTCTTAGATGGCTATGCAAAATGTGTAGATATGCCAGTAAACTGGTGTGAAGAATTGGGTACTGTATTAGCTAACGATGAAGTTATTGATGGTAAATCAGAACGTGGTGGATACCCAGTGGTTCGTAAAAATATGCGTCAATGGGTAATGGATATTCCTGCATTCGCTGAACGTTTATTAGAAAACTTAAATGATATTGATTGGCCAGAAAGTACAAAAGAAATTCAACGTAACTGGATTGGTAAATCTATTGGGGCTGAAATTAACTTCAAGATTGCAAATACTGAACATGACTTTACTGTATTCACAACTCGTTGTGATACATTATTCGGGGCTACATACTGTGTAATGTCTCCTGAACATCCATTAGTAGAAAAGATTGTATCAGCGGAACAAAAAGATGCAATTGAAGCCTATCAAAAAGCTTGTGCTACTAAATCTGAAATGGAACGTACAGAATTAAATAAAGATAAGACTGGTGTATTTACTGGTGCTTATGCAATCAATCCTGTAAATGGTAAAGAAATTCCTATTTGGATTAGTGACTATGTATTAATGGGTTATGGTACTGGTGCGATTATGGCAGTTCCTGCTCATGATGATCGTGACTATGAATTCGCTAAAAAGTTTGGTATCGAAATTATTCAAGTATTAGCTGGTGGCGATATTACTGAAAAAGCACATACAGAAGATGGTATTCATATGAATTCTGGCTTCTTAGATGGCTTAAATAAAGAAGACGCAATCAATACAATGATTGCCTGGTTAGAAGAACGTGGTTTAGGTACTAAGAAAATCAACTATCGTATGCGTGAATGGATTTTTGCTAGACAACGTTATTGGGGTGAACCAATTCCTGTTATCCATTATGAAGATGGTACAATTGGTGTGTTAGATGATGAACAACTTCCATTAACATTACCAGTACTTGAGGATTATGGTCCTTCTAAAGGAGGCGGAGCTCCATTAGATAAAGCAGTTGATTGGGTAAATGTGACTGTAGATGGTAAAGTTGGTAAACGTGAAACTAGTACAATGCCTGGTTCTGCTGGTTCAAGTTGGTATTTCTTACGTTATATTGATCCACAAAATGATAAACAATTAGCAGATCCTGAATTATTAAAACACTGGATGCCTGTTGATTTATATGTAGGTGGACCAGAACATGCGGTAGGACACTTATTGTATTCTCGTATGTGGAACAATTACTTATATGACAAGGGTGTTGTTCCTTGTAAAGAACCATTCCAAAAATTAGTACACCAAGGTATGATTTTAGGAGCTAATGGCATTAAGATGGGTAAACGTTTCCCTGAATTCTGTGTAAATCCTAATGATGTAGTTAGAGATTATGGTGCAGATACATTACGTGTATATGAAATGTTCATGGGACCATTAGAAGCTGATAAACCATGGTCTACACAAGGTGTAGAAGGGTCTCACCGTTGGTTGGAACGTGTATATCGTTTAATGATTGAATCTGGTAAATTGTCTGATACAAATGATGGTAAATTGGATTATAGTTATAACTTCATGATGAAGAAAGTAACAAATGACATTGAATCATTGAACTTAAATACAGCTATTTCTCAAATGATGATTTTCATCAATGACTGTTATAAGACAGAAACAGTTTATAAAGAATATGCAATTAACTTTGTACAAGCATTATCTTGTTTTGCACCTCATATAGGATGTGAAATGTATGAATTGTTAACAGGTAAGACAGATTTAGCTTATCGTCCATGGCCTACATATGATGAAAGTAAATTAGTTCTTAATGATGTAGATATGGCGGTTCAAGTAAATGGTAAGATGCGTGGTAAGTTTACAATTGCCAAAGATGCGTCTGATGAAGAAGCATTAGCTAAAGCTAAGGAATTAGAAACAGTTAAAGCACAACTTGAAGGTAAGACAATTCGTAAGGTAATTGTTATTAAGAATAAGATTGTAAATATTGTTGCGAATTAATGAATAAGGGTAAAAGAACTATTTAAAGAAATTTAGATAGTTCTTTTTATATATTTAATCTATAATAAGCGTAAGAAAACAATATCGACTCTAATAAATATTATGATAAACATTATAAAAGTTGGCGATTCAATTCCCAAGCATGAAAAACGAGATTTTTAATATAATGGAAAGGTGACTCGTATGAATTATAATTCTAGTACTAAAAAAGATTTTAATAAAAATGAATATTTTCATGATTATTCATTTTTGGGTATAAGTTATGATTATTTAAATAGAAATTTAACAATTCATTTAAGAAATGATAACACAAATAAATGTAGAGATATTCTAATTAATAGCGTTTTATATTTTGATATGCAGTCATGTGAGTTTTGGAATCCTGGTAGATATGTTTATCATATTTGGATTGAAGATGATTGTAGTGTGTTAGATGAATATATTACATTGTTAAATAGGGATTTATCATTTAGCTCTCATAATTTCAAGAATATTCAGGAGTATATGTGTGTCATTTTAAAACTTAATTCAGGGGATGAATTTAGAATAATTTGCAAAGAAATAATTGTGTAAATCCTTAAACTGTTACTATTAAGTATATTAGGCCGAATATACTTAATTGATTAAGGTCTAGAAAGTGAAAATCCTATAAATTTAACTATAGAGATATAATAAATGTTAAGTATGAAAAAAATTAATTTCATTTATAAAATAACTATTTTTATAATCTTAGTTTTATCAATGATTGTTTTGTTAAATTCTTATTCGTTTTCTGAAGAATATAGACATTATAAAAATAGAGATGAATTTGTTCTTGTTGAAGGTAACATTGTTCATATTCTTAATCAAAATGATAATAAAAAAATAATTTTAGAAATCAATAATTTATCATACCAATTCTCTGATATATGTTTCAAAATAGTTGGGAAAAACTATGATGTTGTATTTGAAAGAAGCCTAATTGATGAATTATCGGTCAATGATAAAATTATTTTTCATACCATTCCTGGATATTTAGGTGATGGCTATGTATATCCTATTGTTTCTGTTGAAGTTAATGGTGTTAGATATCTTGATTTTGAAGAAGGATACGAAAATTTAATTCAATATTATAGATAAAATCTTGTTACAACATATAAGTATGATGTATGTGGATTCTATGACTTCTAGACATGTAATGGTAGATTTAGGTATTGAACTTTATGAATTAGAACCTGAACTTAAAACTGCAGAAGGGCAGCGGTGAAAAAATTGATAGATATATGTGATGTCATATGTATAGGAAATAACAATAAATGTATTAAATAGAGTAGGTTTTAGTTTAGCTTACTCTTTTTTCATAGAAAAAGAGCTTTCGCTCTTTAGTTGTTTGATTTAAGTCTAAAAATAGGAATTTCTGGATCACAGAATAAACGAATGTTTTGTTTGGTTGTACCAATACCTTTGGTTACATAGACTCTTACACCATCCATATGATTTAAACCTAAGGTATGGTTTTCATTACCAATTAGTGTTTCATAAGAACCATAGAATGGAATGTTGATTTGATATCCATGGCTATGTCCACTTAATAGCACATCAACTTGTGTAGTTGGTAATAAGGCAAAGATATCTGGTGTATGACATAAAGTAATGACATACACTTCTTCTGGGATATCGGCAAATAAAGCTGTGGTATCAATTGTAGTTGATGTAACAATTGGTAAACCAACTAAATAGATATAATCTTGTGTATCTTTACGAATACGCATGGCTTGATTTTCAATCATTTCGAAGTTGCTATCGTATAATATTTTTTCTACAACTTCTTTGTTGGCTTCATCCATTTCTCCAAGTACGGCGAATTTACCATATTTCGCATCAATTGATGACAAGAAATTAGTTAATACGATTTGATCACTTTCTGTAGGGGTGATGTTGGTATCAAACATATCTCCAGCAAATAATAGGATGTCTGGTTGAATGTTTTCTAATTTCTTTTGAAACTTTTCTAATGTTTCTCTTTGTAAGAAGGTTCCATATTCAATATCGCTAATTAATGCAATCGATAGATTATCATGTGATTTTGGGATTTGTAAGGATGAAAGCTTTGTATAGTTAATATCTAAGCGTTTCATGCTTAAATAATAGGCATCCGCTGCGATAGCAAGTATGGATAGGGTTATGAATAGTAGGATAATAAGCCATAATTTCTTTTTCATATGTTCCTCCTAGAAAGAAGAAAGGCTAGTTGCCTTTCTTGTTTGGTATCATTGCGGCGCGCATATTTAGAATGACTGGAATAATAATTGGATTTCTTCGAGTCTTTTGATAGAAATATGGTTCTAAAGTAGCGCGTATACAATTCTTTAATTCGCCAAATGTTGTTTTTTGCATCATCTTACGTTTTAATGCTTCATAGACTAACAATTCGCCTTCTTTTAGTAGTGTTTGATTTTCTTTAATAAATACAAATCCACGAGAGACAATATTTGGTCTACATAGGATTTTGTTGTATCTTGAATCAATAGTTACAATTACAGAAACTAAGCCATTGTCTGCAAGAATTTTTCTATCTTTTAATACAGCTGTCGCAACACCTGTAGAATCATTTCCATCTACATAAATGTCATCAGTTTGGATTCTTGATTCAGATAAGAAGGCTTCATCATCTCTAAGAACGACAACATCACCATTTGCACAAATGAAGATATTGTTTGGATCCATTCCGGTTTCAATCGCTGTTGCTTTGTGCATCTTTAACATTTTGTATTCACCATGCATAGGCATGAAGTATTTTGGTTTGATAAGTTGTAACATTAATTTTTGTTCTTCACAAGAAGCGTGTCCAGTCGTATGCAAACTGTTTAATACAGAGTTGGTGATAACATTTGCGCCAACACGTGTTAGTTTGTTTACTACTTGATTGACACTATGAGCATTTCCTGGAATTGGGCTACTTGAGAATACAACGGTATCACCAGGCATAATACGAATCCAACGATGGGTACCATTGGCGATTCGACTTAATGCGGCTAAAGGTTCTCCTTGTGAACCTGTACAAATTAAACAAATTTGATCCGCAGGAAGTGTATTAATCATATCTGGTTCTACAAAAGTAGAATCTGGTACACGAATGTGACCTAGTTTACGTCCAATTTCAACAACGTTTTCCATAGAACGTCCAAAGATACATACTTTACGATTGCATTGTACTGCTGCGTATAGAATTTGTTGTACACGGTGTACATTGGATGCGAAAGTCGAAATAATCAAACGACCTTGTGTACGTTTCATAGTATCTAAAATAGATTTCGCTACTTCTTTTTCACTAATAGAGAAGTCTTTTACTCCAGAGTTAGTAGAATCACTTAATAATAAAGTAATTCCAATTTGACCCATATAGGCCATAACTTGGTAATCAGAGTTATTACCAACAGGTGTTAAGTCAAATTTAAAGTCCCCAGTAGAAACCACTTTTCCATTTGGGGTATTTACTAAAATACCTAGTGAATCGGGAATAGAGTGAATCGTATTAAAGAAACCAATATGGAAATAATTGGTAGTAATACGTGATTCACTATTAATTTCATTCAGTTTTACAATATGCATTAAACGATTCTCTTCTAGTTTCTTTTCAATTAATGAAAGAGCAAAGCGAGAACCATAAATATTCTGAATCGATAAAGCTTTTAATAAGAAGGGAATCCCTCCAATATGGTCTTCATGACCATGAGTAATCACTAAAGCTTTAATTTTACTTTGATTTTTAACTAAATAACTATAATCAGGAATTACATAATCAACACCTAAAAGATTTTCTTCAGGGAAACGAACACCCGCATCAATAATAATGATTTCATCTTTGTGTTCAATACAATACATGTTCTTTCCCACTTCACCAAGACCACCTAGTGCATAGACCAGGGTATCTGTATCACGATGAAATGACGTTGAAGTATGTTGATTCATAATTCGATTACGCTGTGTTGCCATTTCGTTTCTTAACATTATATTTCTCCTTTTTTGTTTGTAATAGTAAGTCGGTGTTATTCAATAATTAAAGCATTTGGGATAGGAGTTAATGGATTGTTTTTATTGATATGATCATAGTATAAAATACCTGATAAATGATCAATTTCATGTTGTAATACAATCGCTTCATATCCAGATAATCGAACAGTAATTTCTTTGTCTTGTAAAGCATCATAGCCTTTTACAGTAATACGTGCATAACGTTTTACATAGCCATCATGATCTACTGGTACGGATAAACAACTTTCTCCCATTTTTAAATAAGAGTGTTGCATAGAATTTGAAATAATTTTTGGATTTACTAAAGCAAATTCTAGAGTTTCATCATCGTCATAAGGGATGCCTACCGCAATCATTTGTTTTAGTACACCAATTTGTGGAGCAGCTAAACCAACTGCACCACGTAAATTGTATTTTTCTTTTAATACTGGATCATGAGAATTACGGATGTATTGCATCATATCCATTAAAAGGTCTTTGTCTTCTTTACTTAAAGGTAATTTCACTGGTTCGCATTTTTTACGCAAAGCAGGATCTGTATCTGGTAAAATCACATCATTATTAATAAACATAATTATGGTTCCTTTCTTTTGTAGTCTAGATGATATTTAAGTCGTATCTTTTTCTATAATTATAAAGAATTGGGTGTAAAAAGTAAACACATTTACATTCTGGAAGAGGATGTTTTTTTTAGGATGTTTGTGTATAATAAATACGTGTGGAAGGAGTGAAGCTATGAAATTAAAACGTACGTTTCAAAAGAATCCTTGGATTTCTATGTTTACAACCTTGCCACGTAAATATGATTTAGTATTGTTCTTTTGTTGTTTATTATTATCATTAATTGGTATTGTATACATTGGTTCTGCTAGTATGAGTACAATGTTTAATAATTTATCTGGACTTGATAATTCAGCAAGTGCTATGTGGGTTATGGCTAAAGCGGTTATTAAACAATGTGCATTTTTAGTAATGTCTTTAGTTGTTATGTGTTTCGTTGCGAATCTATATAAGTTTGAAAAGTTCCGTTTTCCTTTATCTAGTGAGCATTATTACAATTTAAAAGAAGAAATACGAGTGAATTTTACGTTTATGCCAATCATTATGCTTGCGATTGGTGGCTTGTTGTTGGCGTGTTTAGTTTTCCCAGCAATTAATGGTACTCACGCTTGGATTAATTTAGGAATTATGACGTTACAACCAGCAGAGTTTGCGAAGGTTGCGATGATTATGTTGGTTGCGGGTACTTTCTGTAAAGCAAGACCTAAAGCAACTTGGGTTGAATTAATTAAGCCAGTATTTTTAATTTTTGCGGCATATTTCTTTATTATTTTAGTTTTACAAAATGACTTAGGTAGTGCAGTTGTTTTAGCTTTTGTGACTGTAAGTTGTTGTATGATTTGTACGGATGTTCGCTTGCGTAAAGTACAATATGTTGTGGCTGGCTTGATGGCTTTTGCTTTAGTTGGTGCATTGTTTATTTTGTCTCCAATTGGTACAAGTGTTGTTGAACATTTGCCTTTGAGTGCATATCAAATCAATCGTATTATTACATCTGTAGATCCGTTCTATGATCGTTATGGTGCAGGTTTCCAAGTAAGTAATAGTTTGATTGCCTTTACTCGTGGTGGTTTAGTTGGTAGTGGTTTGGGTACAAGTATTCAAAAGTTTGGATATTTACCATTTGCGGATTCTGACTTTATTATTGCGGTTATTGCGGAAGAGGGCGGTTTATTAACATTATCGTTTATCTTCTTATTGTATGGTATTATTTTATCTCGTTTGATTATGTATGCAGTGAAAGTTAAAAAAGATGAACATAAGGTTGTCTTAATTGGTACAGCAACGTATTTATTTGTACATATATTATTTAACGTAGGTGGTGCGACGGCTTTTATTCCGTTAACTGGGGTGCCATTGTTAATGCTATCTAGTGGTGGTAGTAGTTTGATGGCGTGGTTTGCGGCAATTGGTTTAAGTCAAAGTGTTATTTCTCGTTACCGTAGAGGTGAAGAATAAAAAGGGAATCCGTTAGGATTCCTAAAAGAAAGGAAAGAGGAGAAACAAAGTTAGGGGTATCCATTTTGGATACATTACTAGCATGGACCACTTTTTCTTTTTTATACAAGGAGGATTATAAAATGCGAATTGTGGCTGGTAAGCATCGTTCAAGAAAGATAGAGGCAGTACCAGGAATGAATACGCGTCCGACTTTAGATAAAGTGAAGGAAGCTGTATTTTCTTCTTTGGGTACGTATTTTGATGGTGGCTGGTTTTTGGATTTATTTAGTGGTAGCGGTAATATGGCATTAGAAGCTATTTCTAGAGGAATTGAAAAAGCGGTGATGGTGGATATGAGTTTTGATGCGATTAAAACCATTGAGAAAAATATTGCGACTTTAAAAGAACAAGATTCTTGTATTGTTTGGAAAATGGAAGCGAAAAAAGCATTACGTCAATGTGCTAGTTTTGGCTATCAATTTGATGTGATTTATTTGGATCCTCCATATGCAAAAAAAGATGTCGATAAATTATTGTTGAAAATTATGGAAGACAATCTTTTAAAAGAAGATGGTATTATCATTTATGAATGTTTAAAAGAAGATGCACCTATTGAAATTGAAGGATTAGAACTTTATAAACAAGCTAATTATGGCATTGTTAGAGTAAACTATTACAGGAGGTAAGTTTCATGAAAGCTATTTATCCTGGATCATTTGATCCAATTACGTATGGACATTTAGATATTATTCGTCGTGCAGCAATGTTGTATGATGAATTAGTGGTGGTTGTATTAATTAATGACGCCAAGAAGCCTTTGTTCACTGTAGAAGAACGCGTAGAAATGTTGAAAGAAACAGTAGGTGAACTACCAAATGTGACAGTAAAAGCTTCTCCAGGTTTAACTGTGAATTTTGCGCGTAAAGAAGGTGCGTCTGTCATTATTCGTGGAATTCGTGCAGTCATGGACTATGAATATGAATTACAACAAAGTACCATTAATATGATGTTGGCAGATGAAATTGAAACGGTGTTCTTATTGGCTAGACCTGAATATTCTTTCTTATCAAGTTCAGCTGCGAAAACGGTTGCTTCTTATAAAGGTGATTTAAAGCATTTTGTTCCAAATAATATTGCTAAGCGTTTAGAAGAAAAATTGCATAAATAAAAACATTAGAATTGCTTGTAGAATTCGATATGCTAGATAGATAGTATATCGAATTTTTATTTTGTCTAAAGAAGATATTGTTTGTAGATGTAAACAAATTCCACCAAAACCTAAGAGTGCGGCAATGTATGGTAGTTGATAAGTTGATGGCTGTGTTGCTAGAGAAAATACGCCACTAGAAAACTCTAGGATGTAAGCTAAAAAGGGTGTAATAAATGTTGTGGGCAAAAGATGAAAAATGACTTGGCATATTAAGATATAACCGCCAATGAAGAATAAACTTATACCTACTTTTACCATATGTTCTTTGCATAGTTTCATAAAAGTATTTGTTGTTTTCTGGTAATGATAAGGATGGATGGGTTGTTTTTTTGTAAAGATTAATAAAATGCATACTGAAAAAAAATAACTTATAAATAAGAATATACCTATTTTTATATTATGGAATAATGCGGAACCAATGGTAATCAATAGAAAAGGTAAACTACAACTAGATACACTATAGATTAGACGTGAAGCTTCCGATGGGGAAATTTTTCCTTTTTGACATTCATCTTCTAAATAGATTGCGAAATTTGGATAGCCTAACAAAAATCCTACAAGAATATATCGATAACTATAGATGTTAAAAATGGGTTTGGTGTTAAATTGAAAAGGCAAATATTCCATAAACAGTCGTAACATCACCGTAGGGAAAAACAAGGATGGAATTAGGACTTCTATCCAGATGGTTAGTGCTTGTTTGGAAATGATGATGGTATTTGTACCATGTAGTAATGAAAGAATAATGATGATTCCTAATAATAAAGATAGTAGATATTTCATAGAGAACTCCTAGAACAATCTATGAAATCCAAAATGTACTTATTCGAAATCGTGATATAATAAACTAAATAGTTTTGGGGGAATCTTTATGAAAACAAAAACAATAAGAGATTTGTTACAACGTAATATAGAAAAAGTAATGGTTGGTTGTAGTGTACCAACAGATTTATTGTGGATGTGTCTTTTAGTAAATGGACATGTTTTATTAGAAGATGTTCCAGGAACGGGAAAAACAACTTTAGCAAAAACAATGGCTAAATCATTAGATTTAAGTTTTCAACGTATTCAATTTACACCGGATATTGTGCCTAGTGATGTAATTGGTATTAATGTGTATCATCAAGCAACCGGTACATTTGAATTTAAAAAAGGTGCGATTTTTAGTCATTTGATTTTAGCAGATGAAATTAATCGTGCAACACCTCGTACACAAAGTGCTTTATTAGAAGCGATGGAAGAAAGACAAGTAACAAGTGATATGAAAACGTATGCACTTGATGAACCTTTCTTTGTTATGGCAACACAAAATCCAATTGAAAGTACAGGTACATTCCCATTACCTGAAGCACAAATTGACCGTTTTATGGTGCGTATGTCTTTGGGATATCCAACACTTGATGAAGAAGTAAAAATGTTATTGAATCATAGTTCTCATAATGCTTTGAAAGAAGTTGAAGCAATTTGTACAAAAGAAGACATTTTAGCGTGCAAAAAAGAGTGTGAAGAAGTAAAAATCCATCGAGATGTGGTGGAATATATTGTTCGTTTAGCTAAAGCAACTCGTAATCATCCACAAATTGCGATGGGTGTAAGTCCTCGTGCGGCTTTAGGTATGGTGAAGTGTGCCAAAGCGTATGCCGCAATTCAAGGAAGAAATTATGTTTTACCAGATGATGTAAAAACATTAGTACCATATGTATTTGGTCATCGTATTCAAACGAATCATTATTCTTTTACACAAGATAATGATGTACAAAAGATTTTAAAAGGAATCTTGCAAGAAGTAGCGGTTCCAACGGAAGATTTACAATAGTATGCAAGTATTAATTGTTACCTTTGTCGTAGTAGGAATTATCTTTTTAATTTCGAATCGATTTAAGAAAAAATGTTATCAAAACTTTGATACGAAGATTCAGTTTGATCAAATTCGAATGATTCAAGATGAAGACTTTTATTATGAATTAGAACTAACTAATCGTAAGTTTATGATTTTACCAATTATTAAAATTGCAGTTCGAGTTCCTTCTTGTTTTGATATTGCTAATATGGAAAGTTATCCACAATCAGAGATGCCATATACCTATACGGTCACAACCTCTTTGTTTTGGTTTCAACGCTTAAAACGTAAGATTCGTTTGATGGCGCATAGTCGTGGGGTTTATGAAGTAGAAACAATCATAACGTTTATGGATTTATTTGGATTGGTGCGTGTCAATTATCCGGAAACGATTAAAAGTCGTATTATGATTCATCCTAAGGCATTGGATACTTCTTTTGGTATTGTTAGTAAACAAGGTTTACAAGGAAATGATGTCGTACAACGCTGGATTAATAAAGATCCATTATTATATTCTGGCTTTAGAGATTATACCTATACTGATTCTGTAAAAGATATTGATTGGAAAATGAGTGCTAAGCAAGCGAATTTGGTTGTGAAAACCTATGATGCGACAAGTGATCCATCGATTGTCTTTTTGTATGTAGGGTATAAAGATGAGCATTATTATACAAAGCAGTTAGAAGCTAATATTTCGTTATTGGCTCGTTTGATTCAGGATGCATTAGAGAAAAGAGTGCCTGTATCTTTTAATACGAACTATGTGATTAAAGGAAAAATGAAACAAACTACAGGCTTAGAAAATAATCAAAATCATCGTATTCGTATCTTGGATATGTTGGCGTGTATTACCTATGCGACAGGTCTTGATGCGACTAGCTATTTATTGCGTAGTTTACCAAAATGGGGTCAACATCATGTATTTGTGATTGTTATGCGTTATGTAGATGAAGATGCGTTACAAATTATTCAACAATTTGCACATAGAGGCTATCAAATTCAATTGTTTGTACAAGAACCATTAAAGCAATATATACGCAATGTAGAAGTGATTCAAATGGAGGTGGAACCTCATGATGAATAAATTGTATATGTGGTTAGGTTATCTGAATCATCTTTTGTATTATAGTATTTTATGGTTTTTTGTTGGTGGTATTTGTACCATTCAATTATTAAGTGATACATGGTCTAGTCTCAGTTATGTAGGAACTTTGTTGTTCTTTATCATTTGTTTATGGAGTAAACGACTTACAAAGGGTAAACGAGTATTGTTATTACTTGTATGTAGTCTATGTTTAGCTTTTGGTTTTGGCCTTTCTAGTTGGTATGTAGTTGTGGCTGGTATTGTGTATTATGGAATTGGTGGTTATTTCTATTTGAAAGTAAGTCATCAAGATTTGAATTTGAGTGATTTAGTGAAAATCGTTGGTATCATTTTGCTTTATGCTTCTTTAGTGGGCTATTTTGTGAATGATGTAAATATCTATCAAACCATTTCTAGTGGTGGCTTATTCTTTATTCTATATAGTGTTGTGCATGTGATTCGTACCAATGTCATTACAGAATATGAGCATAATACTTCTGAAACGATTCAAAAAGAGAAGAATATTATTATTGTGAATGTTGTCGCAATGCTTGCGATGATTTTGTGTTTCTTCATTCGTAATCATGTGATTGATATCTTTTTAGTTGTTGTTTTTGGTGTGTGTTTTCTATTTTATGTATTGTTAAAGGTGTTGGGATATTTTGTAGGATCTATTTTTAATGGCATTTTGTGGTTTTTACAATTAGTTTTTGGGTATGAAGTACCGAAAGCTGAACAAACAGAAGAAGCTACAACGATTATTGAAACGATTTTGACGGAAGAAGAAGTAGAAATGATTACATCTAATGATTCGTGGATTCTTATTATTGGAATTATCATTTTAGTTATCGTAGCCATCTTTATTGTGCGTAAAGTATATCGTGCATTAGGTAGTAAGGAAAGTGTTGAAGGAACTAGTGAAGAGAAAGAATTTATTTTTCAATCGAGTGATTTCTTAAAGCCTTGGAAAGATAAAGTAAAACAATTGGTTGCGTATGGTAGTTTATCTAAAACGCGGAGAAAATATATTCAAACGGTGAATCATTGTATTAAAGAAGGGTATCAATGGAAAAATAGCTTTACACCAAATGACTATTTGCGTTCGGTGGATCGTAAAACGGTGGTGTCTAAATATAACTTAGAAGAAGTAACAAAGCAATATAACGAAGAGCGTTATAAGTAGGAGGTTATATGCAAGTAGTAACGAGTCAACAAATGCGTAGTGTCGATCAAGGGGCTATGCAAAAGTATCATATTCCTGGCATTGTTTTGATGGAACATGCATCTAGTGGTATCTATGCGCAAATGAAGAATTGGTTAAAGAAAAGTGATCGTATTCAAATTGTTTGTGGTGTAGGTAATAATGGTGGTGATGGCTTAGCATTAGCTCGTTTATTAACTATTGATGGATATGATGTTTGTTATTCGTTAGTTGAACATAAAGTAGTAACAGAGGATGCGTTGAGTAATTTACAAGTGGTAGAAGCTTTGGGTATTCCTTGTTATGAAGATGTACAGTCTGTGGATGTAATTGTGGATGCAATCTTTGGAACAGGATTACAAAGAGATATAGAAGGCAATGCGAAGAAATGGATTGAGAAAATAAATGCCAATGTAGCCAAAGTTGTAAGTATCGATATTCCTAGTGGGATTTGTAGTAATACTGGAGAAATCTTAGGGGTAGCTGTTAAAGCGGATATCACCTATACCATAGCTAGAGGTAAAGTTGGATTATATGTATATCCTGGTAGTGAGTATGTTGGAAATGTATCTTATATTGATTTGCATGTGCCAAATAGTTTATTTGAAGAATGTGATAGTACGATTTCTTTAGTGACTGAAGATGTATGTAAGAGTTTATTACCAATACGTAGTAGTCATTCTCATAAGGGTGATTATGGAAAAATTTTGATGATTGGTGGTAGTCGTAATATGTCTGGTGCTATTTGTATGGCTGCTAAGGCTGCCTTAGCTAGTGGATGTGGCTTATTAACTTGTGCAGTACCGGTATGTATGCAATTTGTTTTACAAACCAATGTATTGGAAAGTATGAGCCTTCCATTACTTGATCGTAATGGTTGGGTATCTAAGGAAAGTGTATCGAGTTTACCTATGTTAGATAATTATGATGGTATTTTAATTGGTTGTGGTATGGGAAGACATGCGGATGTAGTAGCTTATGTTGATAAAGTTATGAAATGTAATAAACCAGTAGTAATTGATGCGGATGGTTTAGTGGGTTTAAAACCATTATTGATGGTCTATAAAAATCGTAAGGATGTCATTTTAACACCGCATCTTAAAGAGTTTGCGGATTTGATGGATGTACCAGTGAGTGAAATAGAAAAGCATCGAATGTTTTATATTGATCAATTCACTAAAGAATATCCAAATTGGACGTTAGTATTAAAAAGTGAAACGACAATTATCGCTAATGGAAAATATCGCTATATCAATACTTCAGGTAATAATGGTTTAGCTGTTGGTGGTAGTGGTGATGTTTTGGCGGGTATCATTACGGGCATGTTAGGGCAAATAAAAGATTGTGTAAAAGCTGCTTGTGTGGGTGTGTATTTGCATGGCTATGCGGCGGATTGTTTGTTGGATACAAAGAGTGTATATTCGATAGTTCCAACGGATGTTATACAAGAAGTTGAACATATATTAAAAACAATGGCACAGTAGTTACTGTGCCATCTTTTATTTGAATTCAGGTGCTTTTGGATTAGGTTCATCAAAATATTTGCCTGGTTTTGATAAATCAAAGTAGAGTTTACTGTCTTCGGATAAACCAAAGTTAATATTACTGCCTTGTTCTTTGGTAAAGCGATTTAAAGCTTCGCAGAATAGGGCATTATGCGCTTCTTCACGTTCTAATAAAAAGAAAATCGTTTCTTTTACGTATTTGTCATCGATTTGTCGATATAAGTATTCGTAAACAACTTTAGCACGTTGTTCAGATGCGATATCAGCTAATAAATCGGCAGCTAAATCACCGGTTACTGTTACATAATCAGCGGTCCATGGATGTCCACTGGAATTGATAAGAGCTGGATTTAAACCAAAGGTTGTCATGGTTTCAATTTCACCAACATTCACTTGTTTGTAGTCAACTTCATGTCCATTTAATAAGTTAATCGTTTGGGCTACCATTTCCATATGACTCAATTCTTCACAAGCAATATCTAGAAATAAGTCTTTCATGGCTTTGTCTTTGGCTCTAAAACTTTGCGATAAATATTGCATCGCTGCTTTTACTTCGCCATTACATCCTCCCAATTGTTCTTGCATCAATACTGCATATTGCGGATTTGGTTTTTCTACTTTTACTTCTCTTAATAGTTTTTTGTCGTGTTTAAACATAGTATCTCCTTTCAATAGTAGTATGTATCGTTTGATTATGGCTATACAATTTGGGCGTATATCTAACTAGAAGTATATCCATAACGTATAGATGACTAGGAGGTATAGCTATGGGAATTGTCGTGTGTAAGTTTGGAGGGACTTCATTAGCGAATGCATCATTGCGTTCAAAAATATATGATTATATAGAAAGTTTATTATTGCAAAAACATAAAGTAGTAATGATTGTATCTGCTTTTGGTCGTTTACCTGATCCTTATGCGACCGATACATTGGTATCCTATAGTTCCTATTTACCACCTATGTATGTGGATCGTATGTTAGCTTTGGGTGAACAGTTTTCAACATTAGTGGTTAGTAATGAGCTATATGCTCGAAATCTAGTGAATATTCCTTGTAATGTATTGGATATTGGAATCATTACAGATGAACAATTTAATGAAGCGAATATATTACAATTGCATTCAGAACGTATTCAACAATATTTAATGAGTTATGATGTATTGGTTGTACCTGGATTTCAAGGATTGTCGTATCATCAACATATTACAACCTTGGGTAGAGGTGGTAGTGACTTAAGTGCGATAGTGATTGCTTGTATGTTACAGGTGCCTGAGGTCTATTGTTTTACTGATGTTGATGGTGTGTATGAATATGATCCAAAAACAAGTTGTACAGCATCAAAGTATACTATGCTTAGTTATGATAAAATGTTACAATTAATTGACAGTGGTGCTAAAGTCATGTGTAAAAATAGCATTCTATGGGCTAAACAATATCAAATACGTATTTTTGTTGGCAAAGTGAATGCTTTGGATAGTGGTACTTGGATAGAGGGATGAATATGGTAGAGTTAATTAACTTTGAAGAAGTATTGCAAAAATTAAAAGAACACGAAATTGTGGCAACCAAACAAAATGGGGTTGTGACTTTTTGTAGTTATAATGATGGTATGGTTCGTTGTAAACAATTGCATAGTACCTATAAATTACCATGGAAGATGTTTATTGAATTATTTTCTAAAGAGACATTCTATTTGTATGAAAAGCAAAATGATGAAGGTATTAATTTAGAAAAAGATATTGAGTATTATACTTGGAGAGAGAAGTATCAATGAGTTCATTTCGATGAACTTTTTTTCTGCATAAATTCTGTATTTTTTCATATTTTGTTTTGAAAGGGGATAAAAAATGAAAAAGTATATAGGCATGGGGATAGGGGCTATTATTGTAGTTATTGTTTTATTTATAGCCTATAAACCAGCAAATGCAGAAAAGAAACTAGATGATTTGTATACAAACTTAGAAAAGTATGAAGTAAGTGCGGAAATGGAATTGGCTAGTGGAGAGGATTTTAAGAATTATCAATTAACAGTTGGCTATCAAATGGTGGATGGTATTGAGTATTTTAAAGTGATTATGTATGACAAAAGTATAAATCAACAACAAGAGATACTTAGAAATACGGATGGAGTCTTTGTGATTACTCCAAATTTAAATCAAGTATTTAAGTTTGAGGGAGACTGGCCCAATAATTCAACTAAACCTTATTTATTACAAAATATAACGCAACTTTTACAACAAGAGTATACAATGCAAAAGAAAGAACAAACCTACATTATCAATAGTGTAGCTTCTTATTCGAGTGTTCCAAGTTTGGTGCGACAAGAGATTGTGTTAGATAAAAGTATGAAACCATTAAGCTTAGTTGGATATACAGAAGATGATCGAGTAGTACTTAAAATTGGTTTTCAAAAAGTAGATATGAATCCAGTATTTGATGAACATTATTTTAGGACTCCAGATAAAAATATGTCAGCATCTGTTAGTACAGAACTTGAATATTCTTTGCCTTGGTATCCAATGCAAACATTTGATGCGAAACTTAGCCATGAAAATGTGATGGTTGTAAATGATAGCAAACAACATGTATTAGAATTTACAGGGGATAAAAATTTTACAATTGTACAAAAAGAGATGACTCGTAATGAAAATTTAGAAGTGCAATCGGTAAGTGGTACCTTTGTGAATGAATTGAATTTAATAGGTTATTATCGTGAAAATTGTTTGACGGTAATGAGTGAGCAAATGGAAATTAGTGTATATTCAAATGAGTTGGGGATGGATGAAATGTTACAGGTGGTACAAAGTTTACAAGTTGCAGTGATGAACTATAGTAAATGATGCATCGGGGTGAAGTATATTATGCGGATTTGTTTGGTGCTACAGGTAGTGAACAGGCGGGTGTACGTCCGGTTGTGATTTTACAAAATGAAAAGGGAAATCGTTTTTCAAAAACGGTGATTGTTGCACCAATTTCTACGCAATTAGATAAACCACCTTTACCTACACATGTGAAAATTCCCAATATTATATTAGAACGTACTTCCATTATTTTATTAGAACAATTGCGTACGATTGATAAGCAGCGTATGGGTCAATGGATTTGTACGTTAGATGAAGATTTGATGGAAGTGGTGAATGAGGCTTTAAAAGTTAGTTTGGATATAAAATAGCTCGCTAGATGCGAGCTTTCTTCGTATTTTGAAAATGTAACTTTGCGACATTTTGTAGTTCATCTTTTCCATATAATTTAACAAATTCTATAATACATTCATCAACTTTACTTGATGCCCCTTTAACAAATGTCATATTGTATTTCTTTTCCATTTTATCCCATGCTTGTAAAAAGGCATAGCGAGCAATAATAGAGGCACAAGCAACTGCGTCATATTTACTTTCAGCTTTGGTTTCAAAATGGATATTACCAATTACTGTTGGTTGATCACTGACATATTGATAATAACTTTTTTCAGGAGTAAATTGGTCTACTACTTTAAATGCTGGAAGTTTACCACATTTCTTTTCTAAATGAATATAACATTGGTTATGTAATTTTGCTTTAATCATATTCATATTATTTTCATCATGAATTTGATTGTATTTTTTATTGTCTAAAATGCATAAACTATAGGGTAATGTTTGAATCAATTGTTTACCGATTCTACGGATATCTTCATCTTTAATTTGTTTAGAATCGTTGATACGTAGTTGTTGTAATAATTCTTTGTCCTTTTCTTGTACAATACAAGCACAAACACAAACGGGACCAAAATAATCACCAGTTCCTACTTCATCAGATCCTGCTTGTGGATAGATTTGAGTTGATGTTACTTGGAAACTAGAAGCATAGATTTCGGCATCTTTTCCTTGGAAAACGACTTTCTTAGATGTATAAATGGTGATTACACAATTCTCTACTTTCAATTGATATTGAATGTATGGAGAATTTGGTGTCACTAAAAATTCGTTGTATGCTTGTACTAATTTTTGAATTTGTTGTTCATTTAAAGTTAAAGAAATAACATTCATAATAGGTTCCTTTCTTGCATAAATGTGCAAATTCTTTTATTATAATAACATAGAAATCGAGGTTTTTTATATGATTATTCCATTAACTATGATTCCATATGTAAATATATTTATTATCGTCTTTGTGGCTATTATGCTATTTTTAGGTTATCAAAGAGGATTTTTATATCAAGTTTTTTCTTTATTGGGTGTTTTAAGTGCAATTTTAATTTCTTGGTTTTTTGCGCCTGTTGTGGCTAGCCAAGTGCATATTTATCCAGAAGAATGGTGTCCTTTTGCTTATACAGATTTTGCGGATATTTTTTATGACAAAATGAATACGTTAATTTGGTATATCATATTATTTGCGATTGTGTCTATTTTGTTTGCATTATTAAAACCTTTAGCGAAAGCTGTACAAAAAGTACCATTGATTGGTTCTGTGAATAAAGTATTAGGAATGATTTTTGGTTTAATTCCTTCTTTGGTCGTAATTTTATTTTTAACCTATTTTATGTCAACTCCAGTTGTGAAAAATGGTAAAGATGTAATTGACCAAACGTGGCTAGGACCAATTCGTAATGCGAGTACAAATGTAGTGTATATTTTACAAAAACCATACGAAGTGAATGAAGCATTACAAAAATTAATTGCGGATCCTATTTCTTTAACAGAAGAAGAAACAAAATTAGTTTTAGAGTGGTTAATTACTGAACATGATAATGCGGACGAAGTGTATGAGTTTGTGAATGAGCATTCTATCCATCAAATGAAAAAACAATAGGTGATTATGATGAATGAAAATTATGAGGTTTTAGATTTTTATACAATTAAAGAAACAGTAAGTCGTTACTGTTCTTTTAATGGTGGGAAACAACGTATTTTAGAATTAGAACCTCGTTTTTCTAAATTATATGTGAATGTAGAATTGGCTCGTGCCAAAGAGGCTTTACAATGTACGATATCCTATGGTGAAATGCCTTTTACTGGTATTCGTGATATTACAAAATTGGTAATGATGGCTCAAAAGGGAATGGTATTGTCTCCATTAGAACTATTATGGGTTGCGAGTCATAATACATGTGTTAGAAGTTGTATTCAATACATTCAAAAAGTGGAATGTAAAGTGGAATATCTAAGTGAATTAACATCTAGTTTAAGTACCTTTGATAAAATGCAAAGAGAAATTGAACGTTGTATTTCACAAGGAAATGAAGTCAATGATTCTGCAAGTAGTACTTTAAGTAGTTTGCGTAAGCAAATTGCAAGAGTACAAGCAGATATGGATAAAGTATTACAGCAATATATGCGTAGTCATAGTGCGGAATTAATGGATACCATTAGTGCTACACGTAATGATCGTAAAGTGGTGTTGGTTAAGAATAGTTATAAGAATCAAATGGATGGCATTCAATATGGGGATAGTGCAAGTGGTTTAGCAACCTATGTTGAACCGGGTTGTATGATTCCGTATAACAATCAGTTACAATCTTTGCGTCAAAAAGAACAGGTTGAAATTGAACGTATTTTACGCGAATTAACAGCGTTAGTAGAAGAGGATGCGGATGCTTTATTAGCGAATATGGAAACATTAAGTATTTTAGATGAAGTGTTTGCGAAAGCGCGTTATGGTAAAGAAATGGATGGTTGTATTGCAAGTATTAATGAAGAGGATATTTTGTATTTAAAAGATGCTCGTCATCCATTGATTGCGAAAGATCAAGTAGTTAAAAATACCTATCGTATGGTTCCCCCTTATAAGACCTTATTAATTACTGGTCCAAACACAGGTGGTAAAACCGTATCTTTAAAAACGATGGGTCTTTTTGTCATTATGACAATGAGTGGAATGCCAATTCCTTGTAGTGAAGCAACCATTCCAATGTATGACAAAGTATTTGTGGATATTGGGGATCAACAATCTATTGAGCAATCCTTATCTACATTTTCAGGACATATTTCGTCTTTAGCGAATATCTTTAAGAAAGCAACGACAAAATCTTTAGTTATTTTAGATGAATTGTGTTCAGGTACTGATCCTAAAGAAGGAGAAAATTTAGCAATCGCGAGTTTAGAATATTTCCGTCAAAAGGGTATTTATGTTATTGCGTCTACGCACTATAGTAAATTAAAAACCTATGGTAAACAACATGATGATATCCTATTAGCATCTGTTGCTTTTGATATGGAAAAATTACAACCAACCTATCAATATAAAGAAGGTTATACGGGGCAATCGAATGCTTTTGATATTGCTTTGCGTTATGGATTTATTCCTTCGATTATTGAACGTGCCAAAGAATTAAAGGGTGAAGATGTAACATTGGAAGATCAGTTGTTAGAAAAATTAGATCGTCAATTGATGGAAAATGAACAATTGAAAGAAAAATTGCAAGTAGAATTGGCTGAAGCAAATAAGGCTAAGGAAGCTTGGATTGTGAAACAAGAACAATTTATGAGACAAGAAGATGAATTGTTGAATAAAGCGAAAGAAAAAGCAAATCGTATTGTGGAAGAAACCCAAGATGAAGCGAAAGAATTAATAGATGAATTAAAGCAAATGAGTGAATATAAGATGCATGAAACGATTGCTTTAATGAAGAAGATTGATGACTTATCTCAAATGGATGAGGAAGAAGAATATGTGGATGAAGAAATCAATGTGGGTGATACAGTAAGAGTTGTAAAAACTAATTATTTGGCAGAAGTATTATCGATTGATAAAAAGCAAGTGATGGTTTTATGTAATGGTATTCGTATGAAAGTTAGTAAAGATGGCTTGCGTAAGGAACATGTGAAGAAAGTGAAGAAAGAGAAGAGTACGGTTTATGTTAATAAACAGAAGTCATTCTCTATTGAATGTAATTTAATTGGTATGCGTGTAGAAGAAGCGATGCGTGAATTGCATAAGTATTTGGATGATGCTTTGTTGATGAATGTATCTTTTGTACGTATTATTCATGGACATGGAACGGGTGCTTTGCGTAAAGCGGTTTGGGATATGTTGAAGAAGAATAAAAATATTAAGAGTTATCGTTTAGGTGGACCTGGTGAAGGTGGAAGTGGTGCGACGGTTGTCGTATTTAGGGAATAACTATGAATGATCAATTGCAGGCGAAATTAGCGACGTTACCAATGAGTAGTGGTTGTTATTTAATGAAAGATAAAAATGGAACCATTATTTATGTAGGGAAAGCTAAGAAATTGAAGAATCGTGTGAATCAGTATTTTCGTGGTGCACATGATTATAAGACAACAAAGTTGGTTTCTAACATTGTTGATTTTGATTATGTAGTAACCAATAGTGAAAAAGAAGCTTTGTTATTGGAAATTAATTTAATTAAAAAATATCGTCCGCGTTTTAATATTATTTTTATGGATGACAAAAGTTATCCATATATTCGTTTAACGAATGAAGAGTATCCTACCTTACAAGTTGTGCGTGATTTAAAGAAACAAAAGGATGCTCGTTATTTTGGTCCCTATCCAGATGTACAAGCAGCTAGAAAGACATTAGAACTATTACAAGAGTTATTTCCATTACGTAGATGTAAACATATGCCGAATAAGGTTTGTTTGTATTATCATATGGGAATGTGTTTGGGACCTTGTGAATTTGAGATTGAAGCTGGTGTCTATAAAAAGATGAGAGAAGATATCATTCGCTTTTTAAAGGGTGATATTAAAGATATTGAAAAAGAATTAATTATAAAAAGAGACACTGCTAGTGAAAATTTAGAATTTGAACAAGCGAAGAAGTATCATGAGTTATTATTGAGTTTAAGCCATGTGGTTGCGAAACAACAGGTGGATTTTGATCATACCAAAGATATTGATGCGTTTGGTTATTATTGTGATAAAGGGTATATTGCGATTCAAGGTTTATTTATTCGTAATGGAAAATTATTGGATCGTGCATTCCGTTTAGAACCGATGTATGATGATGCTTTGGAAATGTTTACGAGTTTTATGATGCAATATTATTTAGAACATCCTGCTCCAAATCTTTTATTGTTGCCACAAGAAGTGGATATGGAATTGATTCAAGAAAGTGTTCCATTTAAGGTGCATCAACCGGTTAAGGGTGCATATAAGAAATTCTTGGATATGACTGTTGCGAATGCGAAACAGCAATTGGAACAAAAGTTTGTGGTTGAAAGTGAGCATCTTTTAAAAGAAGAAAAAGCAATGCAACAATTACATGAACTATTGCAACAAGATGTATCACGTATTGAGTTATATGATAACTCGCATATTTCTGGTGCCTTTGCAGTTGGTGGTTGTGTCGTGTTTATTGATGGTTTACCACAAAAACATTTGTATCGTCATTATAAAGTACATAATGAGAATGATGATTTTGCGAATATGAAAGAAGTCATTTATCGTAGATATAGTCGTATGATAGAGGAAGAAGATGTATTTGCGGATTTAATTATTGTCGATGGTGGTGTTTTACAAATTCATGCGGCTAAAGAAGTATTATCTACTTTAGGCGTTGATGTAAGAGTACTAGGATTAGTAAAAGATGATAAGCATCGTACACATGCATTAATTGATGAATATGAACAATATTTTCCAATAGAAGCAAGTAGTGAATTGTTTTTCTTATTAACAAGAATGCAGGATGAAGTGCATGGATATACGATTCGTTTCCATCAAAAGTTAAGAGAAAAACAACAAACGAAATCGATATTAGATGAAGTGAGTGGTATTGGTGAAAAGCGTAAAAAGAAACTCATGAATCATTTTGGAAGTTTTAAAAAGATTAAAGAAGCAACGATTGAACAATTAAGTGAAATATTGCCTAGTCAGGTGGCGAGTGATTTATATCGTGTGTTGCATGAACAATAGCATAGTATACAGTTAGGAGGGTATACTGTGCAAAAAATATTGACGAAACGAGAAAAAGAAATCTTTTCTTTGTTGATTATGAATCATAGTACGAAAGAGATAGCGAATCAATTACAAATTAGTGAGAAAACGGTTCGTAATCATATTTCAAATGTGATGTTAAAGTTAGAAGTAAAAGGAAGAGCGCAAGCAGTTGTAGAATTATTGCGCTGTGATGAATTGCACTTGTAAGGAAGTGTGATTTATTAATGATAGGTTTATGATATAATAGAATGGTGAGGTGATGACGAATGAAAAAGGAAAGAGCCTTATTTGTGGGCTTTGTGACTGTGTTTTTTATCATTTGTTATTTGTTTATGGGTCAACATTATGATCCATTAGCACGTTATATGTATGTTGATGATGAAAATCGTGAACAAATTTTGGAGGTAGTATCAAAGTCTGATATTCAATTATTAATTGATTATGATATTCGTCCAGAAGAGTTTTTACCATTTGTGAAAGTGGAAGGTTATGACATATTGAACGCGAAGGCTTATTATGTGGTTCAACAAGCGAAAGATGTGGCTAAAGAAGAGATTGTTGCTAGTGTCAATACAATTTTACAACATATGTCTGTTGAAACTTTGTCTTTATATTTGGAAGATTATAGTTTGGCTGAAATAGTGGATTGGGTAACGTATAAAGATTCTTATAATGAGGAAAGTATCTTTATTTATCGTCCAACGAATTATGATACGTTCTTGGATGAACGTTATACAGTTGGACGTTATGTACCAAAGGATTTGGAAGATGTAGTAGCTATGCGTAGTTTGATTTCTAATGGTACTATGCAATTGTCTAAGGAAACAAATGATGCTTTAGGAAAGATGTGTAGTTTGTTAGAAGATGAGTTTCATGAAACTTGTGGTGGATTAATTGCAACACAGGGGTACATGAGCTATGAAGAGCAACTTAAGAAATATGATGAATATTTATTAAAGTATGGTCCTAATGATGTAAATAAATATTTCTTATATCCTGGCCATAATGAATGGCAATTGGGGAATACTGTGGGTGTTATTGTTAAAGAGGATGTGGCTTTCAAAACGAGTGCACAGTATCAATGGTTAATGAAACATGCTTATGAGTATGGTTTTGTTTTCCGTACACCGAATTCGAATGTTTTACGTTATGTAGGTAAGGATTTGGCAAAGTATTTGGTGGATAATCAATTGTCATTAGAGGAAGCAAGGGTGGACAAATGATTGGAATAATGGATTCTGGTTTAGGTGGCATTGTTACATTGCATCATATTTTGAAGTATGTAAAAGATACTTCATTTGTATGTGTTGCTGATCAAGCGAATGCACCTTATGGTGAGAAAAGTATTGAGGAGTTAGAGGATATTGCTAGAAAGCATTTGTTGTGGTTTCAAAGTAAGGGGATTACAACTGTGGTGGTAGCTTGTAATACGTTATGTTCTACGGTAATTCCTAAATTAAAAGAGGAATTTGTGGATATGGAAATTGTGGATATCATTTCTTTAACTTGTAATGCGTTGAAGGATGAAAGTATATCTAGTTTATTATTGTTAGCTACAAAACGTTCTATTGAGTCTAAAGTTTATGAACAAAGTATTCAATCATTATTTCCAAATTGTACGATTTATCCAGTAGTACCAAGTTTATGGGTGCCTAGTATTGAAAATCAAGTGGATGAAGCTACTTTAGATACGGTTGTAAAAGATGTGGTTGTTGATTATGTAGGCAAAGTGGATGCGGTGTTATTAGGGTGTACGCATTATCCATTGGTAAAAGCAAATATTGAGAAGTATTTACCGGTTAAGATGTATGATTCTTGTAATGCGATTGTAGATGCAATGGTTCATGAAGGGGATGTGAGTCCTACAGTGCATATATATACTAGTGGTGATCCAGTGGTTACGAAGAAGCAAGTATATGATTTATTGCAGATGGATGTTGAAGTATTAAAATTGTAAAGGTAGAAATGTAGATTTCTACTTTTTTTATGGAGACAATATGTAAGAAAAGTGTTAATATTTAAAGGTATTTTTTAGTTTATAGGGAGGAAATATGTTAGAAAAATTATTTAAGTTAAAAGAAAATAATACGACAGTTAAAACTGAAATTGCAGCTGGTATTACAACATTTATGACAATGGCATATATTTTAGCTGTCAATCCAAGTATTTTATCTGAAGCAGGTATGAATGCGAATGCGGTTCTTATTGCGACTTGTCTTGCGTCTTTTATTGGTACGATGTTAATGGCATTGCTTGCGAATTTACCATTTGCTTTATCTGCTGGTATGGGGTTAAATGCATATTTAACATATACTGTTGTATTAGGTATGGGTGTTTCTTGGCAATTAGCGTTGTTTGCGGTTTTTATTGAAGGTATCATTTTTATTTTCATGTCTTTAACAAATATGCGTGAGGCTATCTTTAATGCAATTCCTTTAACAATCAAGCAAGGGGTTTCTGTTGGTATTGGATTGTTTATTGCGTTTATTGGGTTACAAAACGCAGGGCTAGTTGTAGATTCTTCAACACTTGTTACTATTGTTAGTTTTACTGAAAATTTTAGTACTGCTGGTATTTGTGCATTGCTTGCAGTAGTGGGGGTATTAATTACAGCGATTCTTTATATTCGTAAGGTGAACGGATCTATTTTAATTGGTATTGTTGTAACTTGGGCATTGGGAATGTTGTGTCAAACATTTGGTATTTATGTTCCAAATCCAGAGTTAGGATATTATAGTTTATTCCCTGCAGGTATTATCAGTATGGATTTCTCTGCATTAGGGGAAACATTTGGACAATGTTTTAAGATTAATTTTGGTGAAATTAATATTTTTAACTTTATTGTTATTATTTTCTCATTCTTATTTGTTGATTTATTTGATACTTTGGGAACATTAATTGGTGTAAGTACAAAAGCGAAGATGTTAGATGAAGAGGGGAAACTTCCTGGTATTAAACCTGCATTATTATCTGATGCGATTGCGACTTCTTTAGGAGCGGTGCTTGGTACTTCTACAGTTACAACTTTTGTTGAATCTAGTGCTGGAGTGGTTGCAGGTGGTAAAACTGGATTAACTGCGGTAACTACTGGGGTATTATTCTTACTGGCAACATTATTTTCTCCATTGTTTACATCTATTCCTTCATTTGCGACAGCACCTGCTTTAATTTTTGTTGGTTTCTTGATGTTTGAATCTGTTGTTGAAATTAAATTTTCAAGTGAAAATCTTTCTGAAGCAATTCCTGCATATTTATGTATTTTAGCAATGCCATTATTCTATAGTATTTCAGAAGGTATTTGTTTGGGTATTATTTCGTATGTAGTATTACAAGTTGGTTCTAAAAATGCGAAGAAAGTAACACCGCTTATTTATGTGTTAGCTTTATTGTTTGTATTAAAATATATTTTCTTATAATTCATTTTAAAGATGTGGTATTTGTATCACATCTTTTTTTGTTTTAATTAAAAATATAAATAATTTGCATGTTTTTTAATGAAAGTAATTATTTCTTATATAAATTGTGTTATAGTAATCTAAACGAATAGGTTACATTCGTTAGAGAAGGAGAACTTTTAACATGAAAAAATTATTAACAGTTGTTCTTGTTGTTTTCATGGCATTAGGCTTAGTTGCTTGTGGTGGAAATGACAATAATAACCAAACAGGTCCAGTAGAAGTTACTTTATGGCATACTTATACTGAACATCACAATGATTACTTAAATAAGATCATTGATGAATTCAACGCATCTCAAACTGAAGTTAAAGTTGTTGCTGTTCAACAACCTTACCAAGATTTCGATGCTAACTTACTTCAAGCTGTTCGTAATGGTGTAGGACCAGATATCGTTGGTCGTTTCGCTACTAACATTGCTGACTACTTAGAAGATGATCTAATTGTTGACTTCGCACCTTATATCAACGATAGCAAAATTGGTATTCCTAACTTCAAGGAAAACTTAATCGGGGATTTATATGGTGAAATTACTCAATGGGGTAATGGTGTTTACTGTATTCCTGTAATCGTTACATCTGAAGTTTTATTCTACAACAAAACTTTATTTGATTCTTTAGAATTAGCTGTTCCAACAACTTGGGCTGAAATGGAAGAAGTAAGCCGTACTATTTACAAAGCTACTGGTAAACCAGGTTTCGGTACTGACTCTGCTATCGATACATACCAAGGTTTATTAATGCAAAATGGTTCTGGTTATATCAATGCTGAAACAAAAGCTATGGATGTTAACGAAACTATTGCTTTAGAACAATTAAATTTCTTAGCTGATGGTATTAAAGAAGGTATCTTCCGTCTTCCTGGTGATGACTACTATTTATCAGGTCCTTTCTGTTCAGGTGCTGTAGCATCTTACATCGGTTCTAGTGCTGGTGTTGGTTACGCTACACAAAACGATGGTGCTTTCGAAGTTGGATGTGCTCCAATTCCTCAAGCTAACAAAGATACTAATCCTTATATCTCTTCTTGGGGTGGAGGATATGTATGCTTCAAATCAACAGAAGCTAAAGAAGAAGCTGCTTACAAATTCTTAAAATGGTTCACAGGCGCTGAACAAGCTGCTAAGTGGGCTGAACAATTCGGTGCATTACCTGCATACAAAGATGCTTTAGAAACAGATACATTCAAAAACTTTGTTGAAACAAATATCGCTGTTAAAGCATTATATGAAGAATACTATGCTGTAAACTGGTTGAACAGTATTAAAGGTTCTGCTGCAGTTCGTACTGCTATCGACAAAATGATTTCTGAAGTTTGCTTAACTGGTGTTGATGCTAAAACTGCATACGATACTATGATCGCTACTTCTAACAAAGAATTAGGTGAATAATTAAAAACTATACTACCCACCAATTGGTGGGTAGTATTCTAAATAGAGAAAATTTTATGTGAGGTAAATAATCATGAAAAAATTGTTTGTATTTATGATTGATGCTCTTTGTTCTTGTGATATCGAAGTGATGAAAGAAATGAAGAATTTTGGTGAAATTATCAACAATGGTTCTTATGTTCATCATATGTATCCAGTGCATCCTGCTTTAACTTATTGTTGTCATACATCAATTGTGACTGGTAAGTATGTTGAGGGGCATGGTATTTGTAATAATGAGTTATTAAAACGCGGATTGTGGCCAAATGATGTTTGGTTTGGGATGAAAAAGGATGTGCAAGCACCAACAATTTTAGATCATGCTAGAGATTTAGGTTTAACAACTTGTTCTATTTCTTGGCCTGTAACTGGTGGTGCGGATTATACATATTGTTTCCCAATGATTGTTCCATATCATTATGAAGGCTATGAACCTGAGAAGTATTTAAAGGGTACTGCTACTGACAATATTATGGATACGTATATCTGGAAGTATGGCAGATATTTAAAAGGCAAAGACCGTAGTTTGGATTTATTTACTATGGCTGTTGCGCCAGATCTAATTCGTGATTTTGGTCAACCAGATGTTATGTTTGTTAAGATGTGTGATTTGGATAGTGTTCGTCATACAGATGGTGTATATCATGAAAATACAAAGTTACAATTATTAAAACATGATGAAGAATTGGGTATCTTATTAGAATCTATTCGTCGTTATGGTGATTATGAAAATACGAACTTTGTTATTATGGGTGACCATGGGCAAACAGATATTGAAGCGGTTTTACAGTTTAATGAATTATTAAAAGAAAAAGGTTTTATTCGTACAGATGGTAAGGGTAATGTAGTGGATTGTGATTGTTATGCACATAGTGCTGCGTTAACGACTTTCATTGAAATTGTTAATCCTGATAAGGAACAAGAAGTTTATGATTTCTTGTGTAGTTTAAAAGAGGATCCTGAAATCCAATTGTTATATGTATTAAATAAAGAAGAAATGAAACGTGAATATCATGTGGATGGTCCATTTGATTATGTAATTGAAAGTAAGCGTAATATTTCTTTTGGAGATCGATTGGATGTTGGCGAAATTTGGTCTAAACGTATTCCTGGAGAACATAAAGTAGGGGCTGCGACGCATGGTAGTCGTCCTGAACGTGATGAGAATACGATGTTTATTGCTTGTGGACCAAGTGTTAAAAAAGGTGTTTATATTGAAACTGCAAATATGGTGGATGAAGCTGTTACGATGGCTAAGATGATTGGTTTTGATATGGAAAATACAGATGGAAGATTGTTGAAGGAGATGCTTAAAGATGAAGGTTAGAGTTGAAAAATTAACAAAACGTTATGGGGATGTTACTGCTGTAAATGAATTAACTGCAGAATTTGAAAGCGGTAAGTTGATTGCTTTATTAGGACCTAGTGGTTGTGGTAAAACAACAATGTTAAATATGCTTTCTGGTATTTTACCAAATAGTGATGGTAAGATTTATTTTGATGAGGAAGAGGTTAGTGATTTACCTCCTGAAAAACGTGAAGTAGGATTGGTTTTCCAAAACTATGCATTATATCCACATATGACAGTTTTAGAAAATATTTGTTTCCCATTAAAGATTAAAAAAGTGCCAATGGAAGAACGTATTGAACGTGCTAAGAAAATGGCAAAAATGGTTCATATCGATGAATATTTAGATCGTAAACCTAAACAATTATCAGGTGGTCAACAACAACGTGTTGCGATTGCTCGTGCGTTAGTTAAAAATCCTAAATTATTGTTATTAGATGAACCTCTATGTAACTTAGATGCGAAATTACGTGTAGAAATGCGTGAAGAAATTCGTCGTATTCAAAGAGAATCTGGTGTAACTACTTTCTTCGTTACTCATGACCAAGAAGAAGCTAGTAGTATTTCAGATTACATTATGTTGATGAAACTTGGTGTTATGCAACAATATGATCATGCTCGTACATTATATGATGAACCTGCTAACTTATTTGTTGCGGACTTTATTGGTTCTCCAACAATTAATCAATTACATGGTGTTTGGAAAGACAATGGTGTAGTAGTTGATGGTACAGATTCTGTTTGTAAATTAAATAAAGAAGTTGAAATTAAAGAGGGTACTCGTGTAGTATTTGCTTCTCGTCCTGAAGCAATTGTAATTGCAAAAGATGGACAATTAAAAGGTACTGTTAAAGAGTCTTATTTAAGTGGTAAAGACGTATTGGTTGATGTTATCGTTGGTGAACAATCTATGCGTGCATATGTTGATGCGGATTTAGAAGTTAAAGAACATGATGTTATCGGTATGAATTTCAAAGATAAAGGTGTATTTGTATTTGATGAAGAAACAGGTGAACGTTATGTTTAGATACAAAACAAAGAATGATGAAGTAATTACACTTAAGACATTCTTGAAACCGGCATTGTATTCTTTGCCTTTCATGATTGGTGTTATTGTGTTTACTATTTATCCGTTCTTTAATGCGTTCTTAATTAGTTTTAAAGAAGATTATCGTGTTATGACGGATAAGTTTAGTGGTTTTGGTTTAGCGAACTATGTTCATATTTTAAGTGATCCTACATTTATTAGTTCTATTTGGAATACAATTACTTATGTATTAATTGTTGTAACGGTTTCTTTAGTATTATCATTATTAATTGCCGTTATGTTAAATAGTGTTCCTAAATTCCAAGCATTGTTCCAAACAGCGTTCTTTATGCCTATGGTAACAAGTTCTGCTGCGATTGGATTAGTTTGGAGATGGTTATTTAACTATGATTATGGTCTAATTAACTGGGTATTCTCATTATTTGGTGCGGATGCAATTAACTGGTTGAATCATCCAGATTATTCTATGATCTGTTTATGTATTTATGGTATTTGGTCAATGTTGCCTTTTACAATCATCTTATTATTAAGTGGTTTACAAAATATTGACCCTCAATATTATACTGCGGCTAAAGTTGATGGTGCAAAAACAGTAGATATTTTCACAAATATTACCGTTCCTTTATTAGCTCCTACAATTGGTTTAGTTGCGATTGTGAATATGATTTCTGCGTTTAAAGTGTTTGATGGATTGTATATTTTATTCGGTGGTAAACCAGGTCCAGCATATAACTTATATACAGTAATTTTCTATTTATATGACCAATTCTATAAAGAGTTAGAACTTGGCATCGCTGCTGCGTGTGCGATTGTATTGTTCTTGATTATTTGTGCATTTACTGTTTTACAAAATCAAGTGCAAAAGAAATATGATTATTACTAGGAGGATTGGATATGAAAAGACAAGAACAAATTAAGAGAATCTTATTATATACAATCTTAGGTGTTGGGGCATTTATTATGATTTTCCCATTCTTCTGGATGATTATTACATCATTAAAGACTGGGGCTGAAGCAAATAGTGTACCTCCTACATTTATTCCTAAGAAATTAATTTTTGAAAACTATGTGTATGCGTTTAAAGTAGCTCCTTTTGCGAAGTACTTTATGAACTCTGTGATTGTTACGATTAGTTGTGTTATTTTAACAATGTTTAATACAATTTTAGCGGCGTTCGCATTTAGTAAGATGAAGTTCCCTGGTAGAGATTGGATCTTTGCTGGATTGATTACTATGATGATGGTTCCATTTGAAATGTTGATTATTACTAACTATACAACAATTGTTAAATGGGGATTGTATGATACAATCATTGCTTTGATTATTCCGTTTGTTAGTAGTATTTTCTATACTTATATCTTGCGTAACTTCTTCTTATCGGTTCCAGATAGTTTGTATTATTCTGCTAAGGTTGATGGTGCTAGTGATTGGCAATTCTTGTGGCAAGTTTTAGTGCCTATTGCAAAACCAAGTTTGGTTACAATTGCATTATTGAATGCGATTGCTTGTTGGAATAGTTTCTTGTGGAGTATCTTGGTTATCAATTCTCAAGGTAAACGTACTTTACCTTTCGGGTTGTTCGCATTTACCAATGAAACAGGTATTCGTTATGAAGTATTGATGGCTGGTGCTACTATCGTAGTTATTCCGATGATTTTATTATTCTTATTCTGTCGTAAGAGTATTGTTACTGGTGTTTCTCGTGGAGGTCTTAAAGGATGATTCTAAAGTTCGATATTTTGAATCATGCGGATTTTCATGGTCATTTTAGAGAAGATGAGGATACACCAGGGTTGAGTCGTTTTGCGAAAGCGATTCAAAGAGTTAGAGATTTGAATCCTGAAGGTACTTTGTTATTGGATGCTGGTGATAATACCAATAAAGTATTATGGCCTGCTGAACAAGTATTTGAAGGTTTACATTTATTAGGTACAGATGCTCATACTTTAGGGAATCATGAGTTTGATAAAGGACAAGCAGTATTGGAACATAATATTGCTTATGCTAGTCAATTTTTCCCAATTGTATGTAGTAATGCTTATTTAAAGGGTACAGATGTTAGAGTACCTGGTACCGTTCCTTACGTGATTTTAGAGCGTATGGGAGTGAAATTTGGTATCGTTGGTTGTACGACGGAATATACACCAAAGATGGTAGAAATGACTGCATTTGCGCCATATGAGGTAAGAAGTGCAGTTCATGAAATTCGTAAATATGTACCAATTATGAAACAAGAAGGTGCAGATATTATTGTGGTATTATCACATTTCCCATTCTATTTTGAGAATGGTGAAGGTGGAGAGTTATTTGATGTATTACATCAAGTAGAAGATTTACCAATTGATGTGATGATTGGTGGTCATATTCCTGGTGATTATGCCAAGGTATATCATGATATCGCAGTTTCAAAAGGTGGTTTTGGTGGATGTTCTTTACCACATATCACTTTATATTTTGATACGGAAACTAGAAAAGTCGTTAAAAAAGAAGGTAGAGTTATCAATGTATTAAAAGAATTAGAACGCATTGATGAAATTCAAGCTTTCCAAGAAAAAGTAATTGAACCATTTAGAGATTTCTATGAAAAGCCAATTGGTTATGCAGTAGATACATTACCAATGCGTTTAGCATATGAAAGCCCTATGGGAAACTTTATTGCGGATGCCATTCGTGATAAAGCACAAACAGATATTGGTTATTTTAATGCCACAAGTTGTGGTCGTAAGATTGAAAAAGGGGAATTAACACGTTTTAGTATTCATAAAGCGATTGCCTTTAATGAAACAATTCATCTAACTAAGATGAAAGGGCAATTGATCTATGATTTGTTTGAATGTGTATTAGAACCACATCGCTTTGGAAATAATGCCAATATTATTTTCTCAGGTATAAGAGTTGAAATTGATAATACAAAAGAAACGAACAAAGTATTATCCATTTGTTTAAATGATGGTACACCATTAGATAAAGAAAAAGAATATACTATATGTTCTAGTAAGTATATGTCTAGTGGTGGAAATGATACGCGTAGTATTTCTTCACAAGTTGAGTGGGTAGATAACGGGTATCGTATCCATGATGCAATTGCGGATTATATTACGAAATTGCAAAAGATTGAATCAAAAATGGATCATCGTTATAAGATGATTGGTGAAGTTGTCAATGACAATTCACCATGGTAGAAGGGAGTCTCTATGGCAATTGTAAAAATTGATATTTTAAACCATGCGGATTATGCTGGTGAGTTTCGTGAACATGATAATTCTCCAGGATTAAGTAAATTCTATACAGCAATTGAATCTGTACGTTCTTTAAATCGTGATCATACATTATTATTAGATGCTGGTGATAACATTAACCGTATCATGTGGCATGGTAAAGAAGTATTTGAAGGGTTAGCTTTAATTGGTACAGATGCTCATACTTTAGGTAATCATGAATTCGATAGAGGTAAAGATGAACTTGAAGAAAATATTGATTACATTAAAGATCGTATTCCTATTTTATGTAGTAATATCGTGGTTGAAGAAACAGGCGAATTATTAAAAGGTGTATTACCTTATGTAATTATTGAAAAAGCAGGTATCAAATATGGTATCGTAGGTTGTACTACAGAATATACTCCTAAGATGGTAGATAGTAACTCTTTCAAAGGATTAAAAGCGATTTCTGAAGTAGAAGCATGTCGTAAATATATTCCAATTATGAGAGAACAAGGTGCTGACATTATTATTGTTTTAGCACATTTCCCATTCTATTTCACAGAAGATAGTGAAAGTGGAGAATTAATTGAAGTATATGAAGCGATTGAAGATTTACATCCTGATGTTATGATTGGTGGCCATATTCCTGGTGACTATGCAAGAGTAGTTAGAGGCTGTGCAATCACTAAAGGTGGTTTCGCAGGCAAATCATTACCACATATCGAATTATACTTTGATACAGAAACACGCCAAGTAGTTGATAAAAAATGTCGTGTTATTGATGTAATGCATGGTAACTTTGAAAAAGATCCTGAAATTGAAAAGTTTGTTCGTAAAGTAACAGGTCCTTATGATTCATTCTTTGAAGATGTATTAGGTGTAGCTACAGAAGAAATTCCTATGCGTTTATCTGTAGAAAGTCCTATGGGTAATTTAATTTGTGATGTTGTTCAAAGACATACACACAAAGATTTTGTATATTTCAACTGTACAAGTAGTGGACATAAAGTTCCTAAAGGAAATATTACTATGTGTACAATTGGTAATATGATGGGATTCAATGATCCATTACAATATGGTGTATATACTGGTCAAGATATTTGGGATTTATTCACATTAGTATATGAACCTGAACGTTTTGGTAACAATGGTAACTTAATGTTTGCAGGATTAGTGGTTACTGTAGATAATACAAAACCTTTCCCACATAAGATTGTATCTATCACAACAAGTGATGGAACACCATTAGATATGAATAAAGAATATACTGTATGTACAAGTGCGTATATGGCTAGTGGTGGCAATGATACAAGCAAAGTTGCAAAACGTGTTAAATGGGAAGATACAGGAATTCCTATTTATGATATCTATATTAAAGATTTAAAAGAAAATACATGGTCTTGTCCTCCATTGGGTAGATATCCAATGACAGGGGAAATCGAAAACGATAATTCACCATGGTAAGAAATTAGCGAAGTTTATCTTCGCTTTTTTTATGAAGAAATGTTAAAATTTACATAGAGGTGAACGATAATGAAAATTTCAGAAGTAATTGCGAAAATGAAGGCGTATCATAAGGGAACTGTGAATGGTGTACCTATTGATGAAAGTAAAACAAGAGATAAAGTATTGTATGGTAATGTAGATCAAGAGTGTACAGGAATTGTGACTACGATTTATGCATCTGTGGATGTTATTAGAGAAGCGATTGCTTGTGGTGCGAATTTGATTATTTGTCATGAAGCGTTGTTTTGGAACCATGGAGATCATCAAGAGTGGTTGTTGGAACAAGGAAATAAAACATTCTTAGCTAAAAAGGAATTATTAGATTCAGGGAATATTGTAGTATGGCGTGATCATGATTATATTCATACAGGTATTCCTATGAAGGATGGTAGCTATGTGGATGGTATTTTCTATGGTGTAGCAAAAATGCTTGGTTGGGAAGATTATATTGTTGGTGATAAAGAAAAACCTCAAACATTTGTAATTCCTGAAAAGACAGCTGAAGAGGTTGGGAAAGAATGGATTTCTAAGTTCCATTTGAATGGTATTAAAGCCATTGGTGATTTACAAACAAAAGTACGTAAAGTTGCGATTCCTTTCCATATTATGGGACAATTTGATAATCAAGTGATTTCTAGAGTGGATCAAGAGGATATTGATTGTTTGATTTGTATGGAATTAACGGATTTTACAGTAACTGAGTATGTTCGTGATAGTGCAATGTTGAATATGCCTAAGGCTATTTTAGCAATCGGTCATTTCAATGTTGAAGAACCAGGTATGGAATATATGCTTACGTATTTAGATGAAGCATTGGGTGAACATATTCCAGCAAAATTTGTTCAAGCAACAGATATGTATCAATTTATTCATTAGTACTTCGTATGAAGTACTTTTTTTATGCATATAGTGTATGGGTGATTTAGGTGAAATGGTGGAAACAGTATCTTTTAGGTATTTTTAGTTTATGTGCTATGGTGCTATATGTACAAAGTGAAATGCCTGTGGTAAGTGTTTCAAGTACATATCAAAAAGATATAAAAATGTATTATGTAAATGAGGGAATGGATTTGTGTATGGTAGAAAAGCCATTTGTTTGTGCTAATACCATGGATTGTTTATTGAAGAGTTATACATCTATGGATGTGTTGGATGATGTAGTTATAGAGGATATGGTATTGGAAGAAGGAATGTTGGTTATGAGAGTTTCTTCTTTTTCTATTGCGTTGAGTAAGGAAAAGGAAGCATTGTTGATGTATTTGTTACAGTTTGAAGATGTAAATAAGGTGAAAATATATGTTGATGAAGTGTTATGGGATAGTGGAGTGTATGTTGATAGTAAGAAAGTCATTTCTAATCATTTTTCTACCTTTACTAATGATTTATATATGAGTATGCCAGTGGTGATGTATGAGAATAATAGTGGAGTTGAAATTCTGAAAACGATACGTGTACCATATAGTTTGGAGTATAAGGATATTGTTCAATGGATGTTGTATGTGTATGATGAGCATTTACAAATAATTGATGAATGTCATGTGGTAGATGGATATATGTTGGTGTCTTTAAAAGGGGATTTGAAGGATGCTAGTCATATTAAGAGTATGGGATTGAGTTTATTGTTACTAGAAGAAGTAAATGAAGTGTCAATTTTACATGAACAAATTGAGATTTATCATAAAGTGTATTGAGAATAAAAGTTTAGATGTGGTATAATCACGAAGGTGATTTTTAATGAAGATTGTGGTAGTAAGTGATAGTCATGGTCGTATTGAGGTGTTACAAGAAATCTTAGATAAACATCAAGATGCGAGTGCGTTTATTCATTGTGGTGATATTGAGTTACCAAATGATTATTTTAATGAATATATCAAAGTTCGTGGGAATAATGATTACTATGGTGGATTAGAGGAAGAACGTGTGGTTTCTATTGGCGGTTTGAAAGTTTTAGTTACCCATTCTCATCAATATGTATATTATTCTCGTTTGGAATCATTAGCTAAGAAAGCAGATCGTTTAGGATGTCAACTTGTATGTTTTGGACATACACATGTGTATCATGATAGTGTTGAAGAGGGTGTGCATTTGGTGAATCCTGGTTCTTGTTGGCATAATCGTGATGGTCGTATGCCTAGTTATGCCGTTGTAACCTTTGAAAACGGTAACATTTCAGTGGAAAGAATGGAAGTATAATAACTGTCTTTATGACAGTTTTTTTATTGTGAAAATTATTAAAAAAATTCTTTTCTGTAGTGGTGTTTGGTGTTATAATAGCGCAGTTGAAAAGAAGGTGTAATATATGGAACATCAAAAGATTATTAACATTGCGGTGATTGCACACGTTGATGCTGGGAAGTCAACTTTGGTTGATGCGTTCTTAAATCAATCTGGTGTATTCCGTGATAATGAAGAAGTTGTTGAATGTATTATGGACAGTAATGATTTAGAAAGAGAACGTGGTATTACGATCTATTCTAAAAATTGTTCTGTAAGTTATAAAG
Organism: Erysipelotrichaceae bacterium; assembly: GCA_017473265.1. GTDB lineage: Bacteria > Bacillota_I > Bacilli_A > Erysipelotrichales > Erysipelotrichaceae > RGIG4607. The sequence continues at coordinate 98,877 of JAFULQ010000005.1, forward strand.
ATTATAAGATTAATATTATTGATACGCCGGGCCATGCGGATTTCTCTAGTGAAGTTGAACGTATCATTAAAACAGTAGATACAGTTATTTTGTTAGTAGATTCTAGTGAAGGACCTATGCCTCAAACTCGCTTTGTATTACAAAAGTCTTTGGAGTTGGGATTACGTCCAATCTTATTAATTAACAAGATTGATAAGAAAGACCAAAGAGCAGATGAAGTTGTGGATTTGGTTTATGACTTGTTCTTGGACTTAAATGCGAGTGATGAACAGTTGGATTTCCCAATTTTATATGGTGTAGCTAGACAAGGTATTGTTAAGCGTAATATTACCGATCCAAATGAAGGTATTATGCCTTTGTTTGAGACAATTGTAGAACATGTATCTGAGTATCCTAACTATGATGAAGAACCATTGCAAATGCAAGTGTCTTCTTTAGCGTATGATGACTATATTGGTCGTTTGGGTATTGGTCGAGTATATCAAGGTACTTTGCGTGCTGGGGAAACAGTTATAGTTTGTAAGGCAGATGGTAGTGTGGTTCGTCGTCAAATTAGCCAAATGTTTGTGTATAAGGGATTGAGTCGTATTCCTGTAAAAGAAGCACAAAGTGGTGAAATTGTGATTTTAGCGGGTATTAGTGATATTTCCATTGGTGAAACGATTTGTAATGTGGATAAACCTTTACCAATGCCAATGATTCATATTGAAGAACCTACATTAAGTATGAACTTTATGGTAAATACTTCGCCATTTGCTGGTCAAAGTGGTAAATATGTAACTAGCCGTAATTTAAAAGAACGTTTAGAAAAAGAATTGGAAGTCAATGTTGGATTAAGAGTTGAAGAGTGTGATACGACGGACCGTTTTAAAGTCAGTGGTCGTGGAGAATTGCATTTAACAATTTTAATTGAAAATATGCGTCGTGAAGGCTATGAGTTAGCAGTTAGTAAACCTGAAGTTGTTATTAAGGTGATTGATGGTGAAAAGTGTGAACCAGTTGAACAAGTGATTGTTCAAGTTCCTAGTGAATATTCTGGAAGTGTTATTTCTAAGATGAGTTTACGTAATGCTTTAATGGTGGATATGAATGAGGAAAATGATTTTACAACCATGGAGTTTGTGGCAGCGACTCGTGCATTAATTGGATATCGTAGTGAGTTTATTAATGATACTCGTGGTGAAGGTACAATGATTCGTCGTTATAAGGGGTATGAACCATATAAGGGTGAAATCACAGGACGTCCTAATGGAGTATTGATTTCAAATGCGACTGGTGAAGCGATGACGTATTCTATCTTTAACTTACAAGAAAGAGGTCAATTCTTTATTGGTGCGCAAGAAAAAGTGTATGAAGGTATGATTGTGGGTATTAATGCTCGTGATATGGATATGGAAGTCAATCCTACAAAGAATAAGAAAGCAACTGCTGTGCGTAGTAGTGGAAATGATGAAGCGATGCGCTTAGTACCACCTAAACAATTAACATTGGAATATGCTTTAGAATTTATTAATGATGATGAATTAGTTGAAATTACTCCAGATAATATTCGTTTGCGTAAGAAGTATTTAACAAGTATTGAACGTAGACAAGCATATCGTGATGCGAAAGCTTTAGAAGAATAAATTGTATTTATTCTTCTTTTTTTGTCGATAAAATGAGGTGTTGGATTTTATTTGTTAAAATGGATGTGGTGAAATTATGCAAGATATGGAATATAGTTATCAAACATTAAAAGAGGTCTTTTATGTATATGGTTGTATGCTCAATTATAAGGTGGAGCGGATTGTTGTAGATCGAGTTATTGAAATGGTATTGTGTCGTTTGCCTATGGATATGCGGGTGGTAATTGAAGATGTTATGCAGTCAGAATATGAGGATGCGATTTTGCGATTGCAAGGAGTATTTAAAGATGATGAAAAACTTGATTATTTATATCGTGATGAGAATGTAGTATTTAAAATATTGTTTATAGTAGAAACTTATTTTTATGCTAGTAGTGTTTATTGTTTCTTTTTGATTATAATAGTATTAAAGAAAGAAAATTTATATAGTTGTATATATTTATTTCAACCGAAGTGGTTGAAGTTGTTGGATGTTAAAGAGGATGTAGTACATAAGTTTTTAACTTGGATAAAACAACAATTGTCTAAAGAGGTTGAAATGGTTGTGGATGATCATAGATTGTTAGAGTATTATCCTTTTTTACATAAGGAACAGGTAGCTTTTTATATAGAACATCGAGAAAGTCATTGTTATTATACGATTCAGCAATATATGAAGTATAATGATGTATGTTATGAGACTAGTAGAATGCATTTAGAACAATTGGTGCATTTGGGTTGGTATGTAAAGAAAAAAGTTGGTAAGAAGTTTGTGTATAGTAGGAGTGTTGAGTATGGAGTTTAAAGGGATTGTGTATCATGAGTTTCCAAAAGCCATGTATGTTCATGTGCCTTTTTGTGCGAGTATTTGTGCCTATTGTGATTTTGCTAGAGTAAAGTATACAAGTGTTTTATTTGATAAATGGTTAGCTGTGATTCGTAAAGAGCTTGATAGTGTTAGTACAAATGAAATGCGTACGATTTATATTGGTGGAGGAACACCGAGTTCTTTATCGATTGAGCAGTTAGATGTCTTTTTAGGTTTATTGGATCGCTTTAGTGGGGTAGAGGAGTATACCATTGAAGTGAATCCTGAAACATTATCTTTGGAAAAATGTATGATGTTGAAGAAACATGGTATTAATCGTATTTCGATGGGAGTGCAATCGTTTCAATCGCATTTATTGAAGATGATGGATCGTAAGCATTGTGTGGAGGATATCATGCAGTGTTTAGCTTGGTTTAAGGAAGTTGGAATTACGAATTGTTCGATTGATTTGATGTATGCTTTACCTAAGCAAAGTATGGAAGATTGGGAAAATGATTTGGCGATTGCTTGTTCGTTGGATGTATCGCATATTTCTTTATATTCATTAACGATTGAACCAAATTCTAAGTTTGGTAGATGGGGTGTAGAACCTATTGATGGGGATTTGGAATTTGAGATGTATGAGTATGCGATTGATTATTTGAGTAGTCATGGTTTTGATCATTATGAAGTAAGTAATTTTGCAAGAAATGGTTTGTGTTCGAAGCATAATATTGCGTATTGGAAGTATGATGATTTCTATGGAATTGGTTTGGGTAGTAGTGGTAAATTAGGTAAATATCGTTATACACAAACCATGAATTTTGTGGAATACTTCAATGAAACGTTGGATATGGAGATTGTTGAGTTAGATGATTCTGATGAGCGTTTTGAGGCGATTATGATGGGTTTACGAATGCTTGAGGGTATTTGTATTGAAGAGTATAATTGTCGTTATAAAGTGGATTTGTTAGCGTTGTATGAAGGCGCAATAAATGAGAATATTCGTCGTGGTTGGTTAGAAATTGTTGATGGATATATGTGTGTTACTAGGGATGGTTTGTATCTTTTGCATGAAGTTTTATTAGAGTTTATGAATGATTAAAAATGTTTGAAAAAGTGATTGCAAGTAGTATATCTTTGTGTTATGATTATTACGCTTTTAGGCGAGGTTCGATGATTCCTCAACGTCTTGCTTGGCTTAGAAGGTCTTAATTAATGGAGGAAATAAACATGTTATCAAAAGCAGAAAAGACAGCAATTATGCAAGCTTATGCACGTACAGAAGGAGATACAGGTTCTGTTGAAGTGCAAGTTGCAGTATTAACAGCAACTATCAATCGTTTGAATGAACACTTAAAGAATAACAAAAAAGATTATCATTCATACCGTGGATTGATGAAAATGGTTGGTCGTAGACGTAACTTATTAAACTATTTACGTGACACAGATATCAACCGTTATCGTGAATTAATCAAACGTTTAGAATTGCGTAAGTAAGCCCTTTTCAAGGGTTTTCTTTTTTTAGGAGGAAAGCTTATGAAAAAAAGATGGTTATGTGTAGTATGCATTCTTGTGTTGTTAAGTGGATGCATGAATAAAGAAGCAAAAGAAGTTTTTGTAACACCTGTAACACCTATTACTGAAAATAAGTTCTTATATAATCCTGGAACGTATCGTGGTGAAGGTAATGGATATCATGGTTTAATTACGGTTGAAGTAACAGTAAGTGAATCTAAAATCTTATATATTGATGTATTAAGTCACGATGAAGCGAATTATTTGATTGATATCTATGGAAATCCTGTAGAAGAAAATCAAGATGAATTTGAAGATGTAGTAGAAGATGAAACAGATGAGAATGTAAATGAAGATGAAGGAATTGTTGAAGAAGAAATTGAAACAGAAGAAGTGGAGATTTTAGGGGCAATGGATAGTCTTGTGAACATGATTATGTTAGAGCAAACGACGAATGTGGATGTTGTGACGCATGCGACTGTGACTTGTGATGGTCTTAAAGAGGCAATTTCTGGAGCTTTAGCTGAAGCTATGCTGTAATTTTTTGGTTTTTCGTTGATATGATATAAAAATGTGGTAAAATAGACAAGTAAATTTAAGAGGTGAAAAAATGGCAAAAGAAATATTTAGTATGGAATTTTGCGGGAGAAATTTAACAGTTGAAACTGGCGAAATTGCGAAACAAGCTGGTGGTTCTGTTATCGTTCGTTATGAAGATACAGTTGTATTATCTACAGCAACTGCTTCTCATCAAGCTAAAGATACAGATTTTTTCCCATTAACAGTTTCTTTTGAAGAAAAATTGTATTCTGTTGGTAAAATTCCTGGAGGATTCCTTCGTAGAGAAGGTCGTCCAAGTGAGCATGCGACACTTACGGCTCGTATGATTGATAGACCTATCCGTCCACTATTTGCGGAAGGTTTCAGAAATGAAGTTCAAGTAGTAAATACTGTTTTATCTGTTAATACAGATGTTTCAGCAGAAATGGCAGCAATGTTTGGTGCATCTTGTGCATTATGTGTTTCTGACATTCCTTTCAATGGTCCTATTGCTGGGGTTATTGTTGGTCGTGTAGATGGTGAATTTGTAATTAACCCTACAGTTGAACAACAAGAAAGAAGTGACATTCACTTAACTGTTGCTGGTACTAAGGATGCAATTAACATGGTTGAAGCTGGTGCTAAAGAAGTTAGTGAAGCTACTATGTTAGATGCAATTATGTTTGGTCATGAACATATTAAAATGTTATGTGAGTTCCAAGAACAAATCATGGCTAAATGTGGTAAAGCAAAAATGGAAGTTACTTTATATGAAGTAGCTGAAGATTTACGTGCTAAAATTAATGAATTTGCATATGATCGTTTAGTTAAGGCTGTAAGCATTAAAGAAAAATTAGTGCGTTATGGTACGATTGATGATATTACTGATGAATGTGCTGAATATGTTGGTTCATTCGAATATGAGTCTGAAAAGGCTAAAGAAAAAGCAATGAAACAAGCTCGTGAAGTTTGTACAGAAATCGTTGCTGGTGAAGTTCGTCGTTTAATTACTGATGAAAAGATTCGTCCAGAGGGTCGTCGTGTTGATGAAATTCGTGCATTAGATGCACAAGTTGACTTATTACCTCGTGTTCATGGTTCTGCTTTATTTACTCGTGGTGAAACTCAAGTATTATCTGTATGTACTTTAGGTGCTATGGGTGATAACCAAGTAATCGATGATTTAACTGAAGTAGAAGAAAAACGTTTCATGCATCACTATAACTTCCCTCCATATTCTGTAGGTGAAGTTGGTCGTATGGGTAACCCAGGTCGTCGTGAAATTGGACATGGTGCTTTAGGGGAACGTGCTTTATTACAAGTATTACCTTCTCAAGAAGATTTCCCTTATGCAATTCGCGTAGTAGCTGAAGTATTAGAATCTAACGGTTCTTCTTCTCAAGCTAGTATCTGTGCTGGTACTATGGCTTTAATGGCTGCTGGTGTACCTATTAAGGCTCCTGTAGCTGGTATTGCGATGGGGTTAATCAAACGTGGTGAAAACTACACAGTATTAACTGATATCCAAGGTATGGAAGACCACTATGGAGATATGGACTTCAAGGTTGCTGGTACTAAAGATGGTGTAACAGCATTACAAATGGATATTAAGATTGATGGTTTAAGTAAACCTATCTTAGAAGAAGCTTTAGCACAAGCTAATAAAGCTAGAATGGAAATTTTAGATTGCATGTTAGGTGCTATTGAAACTCCAAGAGAGGATGTTTCTGAATATGCTCCTAAGATTCATACAATGATGATTCCAGTAGATAAGATTCGTGATGTAATTGGTACTGGTGGTAAGATGATTAACCAAATCATTGATGAATGTGACCAAGTTAAGATTGATATTTCTGATGAAGGTCAAGTGGTAATTTACCATAAGGATCGTGCAAGCATCAATAAAGCTGCTAGTATGATTGAAAGTATCGTAAGAGAAGCTAAATTAGGTGAAATCTATGAAGCAAAAGTTGTTCGTTTAGAAAAATTCGGTGCTTTCGTTGAATTATTCCCTGGTACTGATGGTTTATTACATGTTTCTAAGATTGCTTATGAACGTGTTGAAAAACCTGAAGATGTATTAAAAATTGGTGATGTAGTACGTGTTATCGTTACTGAAATCGATGATAAGGGTCGTGTAAATGTATCTCGTAAGGATTTATTAGAAAAACCAGAAGGATATGTTGAACCTGAAAAGAAACCAGCAAACAAGAAACCTTTTGATCGTAAAAAGAAAGAAAGTAAATAGTTAAAAGTTCTCTGTAGTTGTTACAGAGAACTTTTTTATTGGTTGTATTTATGATAAAATAAAATAGAATTGTAATGTGAGGTTACCAATATGAGAATGCGTAAGAAAAAATGGACTGCACCATATCTTGAAACTAGAGAAGATGTTATGGTCTTTCATCCAGAAGAATATAAAGGTAAATGGAGAGATGTTGTAAAAGGAAATCTTTTACATGTAGAAATTGGCTCAGGTAAAGGGGATTATTGGTTAGGTATGTCAAAACTGTATCCTGAAGAAGCTTGGGTTGGTGTTGAAAAAGTTGTTGATGTGGCTGGTATTGCTGTTCGTAAAAGTGAAGGGCAAGTATCAGAAAATATGAAGTTTGTAAATCAAGATGCTGAGGATTTAGCTTTATGGTTTGCGCCTAAAGAAATTGATGTGATTCATTTAAATTTCTCAGATCCTTGGCCTAAGAAACGTAATGCGAAACGTCGTTTGACACATGCTGGTTTTTTAGCTAGATATGAAGAAGTATTAAGTGATGATGGAAAAATTATTATGAAAACCGATAATAGTGGTTTGTTTGAATATTCTTTAGTTTCTTTTGCACAATATGGATTCATTTTAGATGAAGTGAGTGTTGACTTTAGAAGAGTTGAACATCCTGAAGATGTGATTACAGAATATGAACGTAATTTCATGGATAAGGGACAACCTATTTATCGTGCAATTTGGAAAAAAGGAGGAAAGGTATGTTCAAAAGAATAATCCTTATTCTTGTTTTTCTAGTTTGTTTATGTGGGTGTCAAGTGTCTAAAGATTCGTTGCTTACGAATTTAGATACAATCTTAGATGATGCGACAGTGAGTAGTATTTCATCTAAGGTGAATATGAATAAGGGGTTAATGAGTTATTATTTACAACCGAGTATTGGACGTAAGGAATCTAATGCTACCAATTCAGTATTTGTAATTAATGGTAATGATGTCATTATGAATATTGATGTTTCATCTATTGTTTCGCAAAAGTATTATGCAAGTAGTAGTGATATTCGTGCCATTGGTACTTTTGGAAATCAAATTTATGAGAAAAAGGGTGTTTTTATTTCCAGTACGGATTTAGTACGTGACTATTTGTATCGCTTGTTTGAAGTTTCTAGTGAACAGTATGGTATCATTTTACAAACTTCCAATATAATAATGGTAGCTGTTGTGCCATTAGGTGATGTATATAATGTAAGTTCTGAAATGATGACATTGATTCGTGGATGTCGTGTAGATGAAGAAGCGGTTGTGAGTGCTTATTCGCAAAAAGAGATGATTAATTATCAAAAAGAAACGCTAGATATCTTTGAAAAAGTATATCCTGAAGAAGGTACTTTATTGGAGATGGGTGAAGAATAGCGTATAATTAAAATATGAAGATGTATTACGAAAGGTAATTTTGTATAGAGGAGGAAATGTTATGAAAAATGCATTGAAAAAGTTTAAAGATTTATTCTTTGAAGAAGAAGAGTATGAAGAAATTGTTGATGATGGGATTGAAGAAGAACCTGTAGTGACTGTTGAGCCTGTTTTCCAAGATATTCGTTTGGATAAAGAAGAAAAGGAAGAAGAACCAGTAGTTGAAGAAGTGGTTGAAGAAAAAGTGGAACCTAAAAAGTCTGAATTATTAACGATTGCGCCTAGTAAGGATAAACCTAAACCTTCTCAATCTAAACCTACAGTGAAAAAACCTGAGGTAACGAATTTAAATGTAAGTAAAAAAGCGGATTATGAGTTTACACAAGTAATTAGTCCTATTTATGGATTAAAGTCAACTCAAGATCAAACACAACCAGTTGTGAAAAAGATGAATCCAAAAAAGGTTAGTGCATTGAAGAGTCCAATTGGTACAGTTTTAAGTCCTATGTATGGTGTGTATGAAGAAAATCCGATGGTTCATGAAGTTGAAGTTGAACCTGAGTTAGTGGATATGAAGGTTGATGATTTTTTAGATAAAAAGGAAACTAAGAAACCTGAAACAAAGACTGTGAATGTTGTGAATTTAAGTTTGTTTGATGATGAACAATAATGGAGGGTTCTATGTATTTTTTCATTGGAATTAAAGGAACGGGGATGGCTTCATTGGCTTCAATTCTTCATGATATGGGATATGAAGTAAGTGGTTCTGATATTGAGCGTCATTTCTTTACAGAAGAACAATTGGTGAAGCGTAATATACCAATTTATCCATTTAATGCTAGTAATATTAAAGATGGTATGACAGTTATTATTGGTAATGCGTTTTCTAATGAATTTGAGGAAGTGAAAGTTGCATTAAATAATCCAAATGTAACTTGTTATCGTTATCATGTGTTCTTGGGTATGTTGATGAAGGATTATCATTCAATTTGTGTAGCTGGTAGCCATGGTAAAACAACAACGACAACTATGATGAGTAAGATGTTGGATAATGTGATGCCTACTGCGTATTTAATTGGTGATGGTACGGGTCATGTTACAAAGGATAGTCATTATTTTGTGTTAGAGGCTTGTGAATATCGTCGTCACTTTTTAGCATATCATCCAGATTATGCAATCATTACAAATGTAGAAATTGATCATGTGGATTATTTTAAAGATGAAGCAGATTATGGTAGTGCATATGAAGAATTTGCGAAACAGGTGAAAAAACATATTGCAGTATTTGGAGATGATCCTAGAGCAAGAAAATTAAGTTTACCAAATAATGTTGTTTGGTATGGTGTTGAAGAAGGTAATGATGTACAAGCGGTGAACATTGTTGAAACTTCTGTGGATATGTCTTTTGATGTCATGGTTCGTGGTTCTTTCTTTGGACATTTCCATTTACCAATGGTAGGACGTCATTTATTATGGAATGCTTTAGGTGTTATTACGATTGGAATGTTAGAGGGTGTTGAACCCCAAGTGATTGAAGAAGGATTATGTCGCTTTACGGGTGCGAAACGTCGCTTTGTGATTGAAGAATATAAAGGTGATATTTATATTGATGATTATGCACATCATCCAACAGAAATTTCTGTTACTTTAGATTCTGTAAAAATGCGTTATCCAAATCGTAAAGTAGTTGCATTATTTAAACCACATCGTGCAAGTCGTGTTCGTTATTTTGCGCAAGAGTTTGCGGATGCTTTAAGTAAAGCGGATGTTGTTGGTGTTTGCGATTTTACAAGTATTGATGATTTTGATGATGGCACGGATATTACGATTCAATATTTAACGGATCGTATTGAAGGGTGTTATGTATTTCATGAAACAGATGAGGAAGCCATGCTTTTAGCAAGTATGAGTCCTTGTGTGTATGTATTTATGAGTTCTAAAGATATATATCCTTTTAAAGAAAAAGTAAAGCGCTATCAAAAATCTTGAAAATATTTTCATTTTGGAGTAATATAGTAAAAAAGGAGATTAGGGTATGGAAACAGTAAATCAGTTTTTAAATCAATGCATTCCCGCTTTAACAGTTCTTGTATTGATTTTAATTATAATTTTATGTATTCGTTTGATTGTTTTATTAGGAAATGTAAATAAAACAGTAACAAAAGTGGATGGTACAGTTGATATGGTAAATGATTATTTAACAGAATTGAAAGTACCTGTAAGAGTATTAGTGAATGTTTCTATGAGTGTTGAAGCTTTACGTGCAGCTAGTGAAGATACAGCTCGTCGTATGAGTGAATCGATTAGTGAACATTTACAACAATTATCAGATTGGATTAAAAAATTCTGGGATAGTTTATCTCAAATTAAAAAAGATGCTACAAATGTTGAAGTGGTAACAATTACACCTGATACACAGGATGAAGGAGACTTATAATATGTTAGATCATGAAGTAGTAACAAATGAAGAAGTAGTTGAAGAAGTTAAAGAAGAAAAAGATTGGAAAAAAGATGTGCAACGTCTTTTGGATAATGCGACAGATGAAACTGCTCGTTTAATTGCGAATATGAAGTCTGTAATTGAAGAAAATAAGGATAAACTAAATGTAGAATTAGTGAAAGAAAAAGTTTCTGAAGCTAGTGATGCAGTAGTTAAAGTATGGAACCAAGCAAATGAACGTATTAATGAACTTGCGAAGGATCCAAAAGTAGCTGAAAAAGTAGCTGAATATCGTGAAAAAGTTAAAGATGGATATCAAAAAGCATCTAAAGCAGTAGTTGATGCGGTTGATTCTTTAAAAGAAAATCAAGAATTAAAAGATAAACTTACTGATGCATCTGAGTTTGTAAAAGAAACTGCTGCAAAAGTAGCAGATAAGATTGTTGATGTATATAAAGATGTTGCTGATGAAGAAAAAGTACAAGAAGTAGTTAGTAAGATTAAAGAAGTAACAGATAAAGGTGTAGATGTTGTTAAAGAAAAAATGAATGATCCTAAAGTTCAAGAAACTGTAGATCGTTTAAAAGATGGTGCTAAAGATGTAGCTGAAAAAGCTGCAGAGCAACTTAAAAAATTATTTAAAAAAGAAGAAGAAGCGGCTGAAGAAACGAAAGAATAGGTGATAAATTATGGCTGAAAGACCTAAGGATGACATGAAAAGAGTTACGATATATAGTGTAGCCCATGAGGCTGGGGTTTCTTTGGCCACGGTTTCTCGCGTAATTAATGGTTCTAATGTTGTTCGTGAAGATACTCGTCAAAGAGTGCAAGCGGCAATTGCGAAATTAGAGTATAAACCAAATGCGATTGCGCAAGGTTTGGCTTTGCAAAAGACAACTTCAATTGCATTAGTTGTACCTGAATCTAGTTTTGCGTATATTGGTAAAATTATTAATGGTATTTTAAATGTAGCGAAGATTTATAAATATAATATTATTTTACATACTTCGACTGCTGGTATTAATGAAATGAATGAAATCATTGAGAATATTATTAAGTCTCATGCGGATGGAGTTATTGTGTATAATGATCATTTAAAGACTGAGGATTTAAATGCATTAAAAAATTATAATATCCCTATTGTTTATATTGGTAATCGTATGAGTGGTGATAATATTTGTTCTGTATTTGTAGATATGAAGAAAGCAATTTATGATTTGGTTACTTCTTATTTGCATAAGGGTATTGATGATATTGGTATTATTCAAGACCGTAAGAATCCTTTAGCGTATGAACAAATTTTAGCAGGTACAAAAGAAGCATATCGTGATTTTGGAAAAGAATTTACTGGTGAAATTTTAATTCCTGCTGAATATCGTACAACTTATGCATATTTTAAGAAGTATATTGAAAATCATAATCATCGTTTAATTATTGCAAATCGTGATTCACAAGCATTAGCTGTATCAAATTGCTTGCAAGAAGCGAATATCCGTATTCCAGAAGATGTTGAAATTTTCTGTGCGGGTGATTCTAAGTATAATGACATGGTTCGTCCACAATTGTCTAGTTTCAGTGTTCCTAGTTATGATTTAGGTGCTGTTGCTATGCGTATTATGACAAAAATGTTGAATCATGATGATATTGGTGATAAAGAGATTGAATTAAGTTATTTATTTACACCTAGACAATCTACAAAATAAATTGTATGATTAAAAGGCGTTGAAGAGACAGAGTACCTTACAAAGACTTTTTAGAGACATGATGGTTGGTGCAAATCATGAGGGATAGTTTGGGAATACACCTCGGAGCTTCTTTTGAGAAAAAGACGTACATTGGCGTTAACAATGAATGAGTGATTCTCGTATTGAGAATTGAACTAAGGTGGTACCACGCAAAAGCGTCCTTGGATGGGCGCTTTTTTTATTTATAGGAGGATAAGAGAATGAATTTTATTGAAGAATTACAATGGCGCGGATTGGTAAAAGATGTTACTGATTTAGAAGGATTAAAAGAACGTTTAAAAAATCCTGCTACTTGTTATTGTGGATTTGACCCTACAGCTGATTCTTTACATGTAGGACATTTACAACAAATTTTATTATTACGTCGTTACCAAAAAGCTGGTCATAAACCAATTGCTTTATGTGGTGGGGCTACAGGGATGATTGGGGATCCAAGACCTACAACTGAACGTAAATTATTAACATTAGAAGAAGTTCAATATAATGCTGAGTGTATTAAAAAACAATTAAGCTGGTTCCTAGATTTTAATGCTGAAAATGCAGCTGTTGTTGAAAATAACTATAACTGGATTAGTAAAATCAATGTTATTGAATTCTTACGTGACTATGGTAAACATTTCAATGTTAGCTATATGATTAATAAAGATGTTGTTGCGTCTCGTTTAGAAAAGGGTATTTCATTTACTGAATTTACTTATACAATTTTACAAGCATTAGACTGGTTACATTTATATGAAACATATGGTTGTGAATTACAAATTGGTGGTAGTGACCAATGGGGTAACTTAACTAGTGGATGTGAATTAATTCGTAAAATGAAAGAAAATTCTAAAGTGTTTGGTATTACTTCACCATTAATTACTAAGAGTGATGGAAGTAAATTTGGTAAGAGTGAAGGTAAGAACGTTTGGTTAGATCCTGAACGTACAAGCGCTTATGAATTCTATCAATTCTGGTTAAATACACCAGATGCAGATATCGTTGATTACTTAAAACGTTTATCTTTCAAAACAAAAGAAGAAATTGAAGCATTAGAACAATCATTAAAAGATGCTCCACATTTACGTGAAGCACAAAAAGCATTGGCTGAAGAATTAACAATTTTAGTTCATGGTGAAGATGGATTAGAAACAGCGAAGAAAATTACTAGTGTATTATTCGGTGGGGATATTCGTACATTAAATCCAAAAGAAATTAAGATTGCTTTAGCGGATGCGAAAACAGAAACAATCGCTGAAGGTACATTGTTAATTGATGCAATGGTTGCTGGTGGTATTGCAAGTAGTAAACGTGAAGCAAGAGATTTATTAAAAAATGGTGTTTTAGTAAATGGTGAACGTATTACTGATGGAAATTATGAATTAAATCGTGAAATGGCATTTGATCATAGTTTTGTTACTATCCGTAAAGGGAAAAAGAATTACTTTGTATTATCTTTTGAATAGTGGTTTATTAACCACTATTTTTTTTGTGCATATCATACATTGAGGTGGTATAAGTGAAAATTGGTTTTATGCACAAAGAAGGTAGAATGAAATATGTATATGAAATGGCTGAAAGGGAACATGATGTAGAATTATTTGATAATGAATGTTTTGATTATGATGTAATTGTTATGGGAATGTCTTATTTTGATGAACAAAGTTTTGATAAAGAGTATCTAGAAATGGCTCAGGCATCTATTATTTTTGTTTGCTATGATGCAATAGAACTAATGAAAGAGAGATTTCAAGTTGTATGTTTAAAAGACTCTGAAGATTTTTTAGTAAAGAATGCTCGAATTACAGCATGGGGAATTTTAGGAATTTTATTAGATTCTTGTGAAGAGTGTTTATCGGAATTGATGATTGATGTTGTTGGATATGGTCGTTGTGGTAAAGCAATTGTTCAGTTATTGGATGTATTGGGTGTTCAGTGTCGTGTGATTGTTAAAGAGGTTAAGGGTTATACAAGAGAAGTAATGCATTTTGAAGAGTATTTGTTTAAGAAACCTGCTAAATGGATTATTCAAACGGCTGATACTTGTATTTTTGATCATGATTGGGTACTAAGAAGTGGAAAACCTATCATTATTGATATTACGAGTAAGTTTGTAGGTACTAAGAATCTACAAGATGAAGATATTAAAATTCACTATGCGAAAGCATTGCCTGATCAGTATTGTATAAAAAGTAGTGCTAAAACTTATTATGAAGCTTTATTGGAGGTGCTTGTATGAAAGTTTTAGTGGGTATGAGTGCTTCGTTTTGTAATATAAAACCTGTTTTAGATGAATTGGTAAAGATGAATTATGATTTTCAATTTGTATGTAGTCCTACATTGTATACACAAGATTCTAGATTTATTTCTAATTCTGATTTTTTGGAAAAAGTAAAACTTAATACAAAACATGAAATTTTGTATACTATTCATCAAACAGAACTATTAACGTTTGATGATGATATTCAAGGAATGATTCTTGCACCATGTACGGCAAATACTTTAGCAAAATTAGTGAATGGTATTTATGATAATGGATTGTTATTGGCGTGTAAAGTAATGTTAAGAAATCATAAGCCAATTGTTATTGGTTTTGCCTCTAATGATGGATTAGGAATTGGTGCAATGAATATTGCGAAAGCTTTACAGATGAAAAATATATATTTCGTACCATTTGGACAAGATAATTATTTGCATAAGGAAAATAGTTTAGTATGCGATTGGAGTCAGATGAATGCTACATTTTTATCAGCATTAGAGCATAAGCAATTACAACCAATTTTGGTTAAGGAGAAAAGATGATTGGTAAATGTATGGTGGCTCTTGTTACGCCTTTTACTAGTGGAAATATCGTTGATGTTAGAGCGTTAAAAGAATTGGTGATTCGCTTATTACAAGATGGAGTAGATGGTTTTATTGTTTGTGGAACAACGGCAGAAGTGTGTACTTTAAGTATGCAAGAAAGAATAGTGATAGTTGATACTATAATTGAAACAGTTGCTGGAAGAGCTGCTATTTGGGTGGGATGTGGTACCAATTGCACTAAGAAAAGTTATGAATATATGCAAAGTGTAGAAGATAAAGATATTGATGGTATTTTATTGGTTGTACCTTATTATAATCGACCTTCTCAAGAGGGGATGTATCAACATTTTTATTATTTGGCTCATCATACAAAACATCCAATTATGTTGTACAATGTTCCAAAACGTACAGGAGCGATATTAGAAAATGAGACGATTGAAAGACTGATTGAAAATTGCCCAAATATTGTGGCGTTAAAACAGGCGTTCTCTGATCTTTCTATCTGTCATTCTAATGTTGTGAAAGAACATGATTTTAAAGTGTTAAGTGGAGATGATGGTTCGTTATTAGAGTGTTTACAAAATGGTGGTTATGGAATTGTGAGTGTGTTAGGCCATATTGTGAATCATAAGATTAAAAAGATAATTGATGCTTATGATAAAGATATTTGTTTGTATGATGAAGATGAAGAATTAAAGAAAATGAGTGATGTTGTATTTAAAGAAAGTAATCCTTGTGGAATAAAATATATATTAGCTAAAAAGGGATGGATGAATGCTTTTTTACGCTTACCGTTAGTAGAGGTAAGTGATGCTACAAAAGTTGCAATCGATATGTATTTTGACTAGGATTATTAACAATCTTTTGTTATAATAGACTTGTTTTGGAGGGATTTATTATGGTTACATTCGCTTTATGTACTGCTTTTGGAGTATTTTTATGTTGGCAATTTTCTAAAGCTTATTTTTTAGGAAAGAAAAAACATAAAGAATTATTGGCAGATGGATATAAATTTGAAGTAGTTGATACAAGTCGTTTAATGATGTTTGTATATTTAGCAGCTATTGTTGTTGCTGTATGTTTATTCGTATATTCAATTGTAAATATTGATACATTTGAATTATGGGAAACAGGTATTAGTACGGGTTCATTAGTTACATGTATGGCTATTGGTAAGATGTTATCTTCATCTGTGTTCCATAAGTTCTATTATGATGATGATGTGGTTTTATATATCAACCAAGTATATCGTTGGAAGGGTATTAAAAGTATTACAACTGCAAAACGTAGTTTATTCAAATCTAGTATGAACTTATATAATGGTAAGTCAGTAACAATTCCTAAAAAAATTGGTATGCACATTGATCAAATGATGGCAGAGAAAAAGAAGAAATAATGTTTCTTCTTTTTTTGGCAAAAAATGCATGTCTATACTGGCATACTATTTTCGGAGGCGAAACTATGATTCAAGTTAAAGTGCTAATTGAAACGGATGAAGAGGAACTAGAAGAGGTAGTGAATAGTTTTTTAGAGGATATGGATGAATTAGAAGTATTATCAATTCAGTATAGTATGTGCCAAGTTTTAGTTGATGAAGAAATTGAAACTACATATGGAGCTATGATTATTTATCGTTTAGAACTTGAATAACGGTTCATACTAGTTTTAGGAGGTATATATATGAACCAACAATCAATTGCTTGTGAAGTAGATACTTGCATTTATTATGAGAAAAATAAATGTATGGCGAAAAAGATTACGGTTAGTAAAGATTGTGATAGTGTAAGTACATCTATTGATACGAATTGCCAAACATTTCAATCAAAGTAAAAGCCCAAAGGGCTTTTCTTTTATTTAGAAATTAAAAGAAGTATGCTATAATAACTAACGAGGTGAAACGAATGAAAAAAATTCTAGTCACAATGCTTTGTTTAACATTACTTTGTGGTTGTCAAAGCAATAAGATTGATATAAATGAAGAAAGAGCACAAGTGTATGCTTCGTATATTACAGCAATTCAAGATAATGAAAATTTTATGGAGGAATCATCTTATTTTGATATTTCAACTGCTATGAATAAAATTAGTGAAAATGAGTATCGTTGGGATGTTATTATTGATTCTCCAAAAGTTGCTATGTATGAGATTCAAATTTTAGCAGTAGAAAGAAATGTTATTGGTACATTGCGTGATGATAAGATTATGCCTTCTTTTGGTATTTTAGAGGAAGAAGTGTATAATATGATTCCTAATCAAGTGGATTTAAATAAAGGATATGTAGAAGGTTTTACTTTAAGTGGTATGACAGAATTACCTGAAGTGACAATTGAAGTAATGGTTGTATGGACGGGTTATGCAAAATTGGCGCAAAATCGTGAGTTTTTCTATTTGCATGCGAAGTATGAGGAGCCTAAACAATAATGACGAATCAAAAACGTAAACAATCGATTATTGCTGGTGCTTTAACGGGTACTGCAGGGATATTTTTAACTAAGGCATTAGGTTTATTGTATGCTTCTCCATTTCAAGCATTAGCTGGAAATGAGATGATTTTCTATACAAGTACATATCAAATTTATGAATTTCTATTAACGATTTCTCAATCGGGCATTCCTTTTGCGATTGCGACGCTTGTTGCGAAGTATATTGCAAAAGAAGATTATAAAACAACATTAATGGTACGTAAAATATCTGGGTTTATGCTCGGATGTTTTGGTGTTATTTTATTTGCGGGTGTTGTGTTGTGTTCTGGACAAATTGCTGGTTATTTGTCTGAAGGTAGAGATGCTATTTATTTGCAAAAGTTTCAAACTTCGATTATTTTAGTTTCTTTTGCGGTAATTGCAGTACCTATTTTAAGTGTATTTAGAGGCTTTTATCAAGGATTAAAAGAAGTGAAGGCATATGCTTTCTCACAAGTATTAGAACAGTTTGTTCGTGTAACGTTCTTATTATCTATGGGTGCGTTATTGGTTTATGTATTGAATCAAGCACAAATTTGGGCAGTTTATTTTGCGGTTGTTTCGACTTCTGTTTCTGCTGTTGCTGCAATTGTTTATTTCTTGTATTTCGATAAACAACATATGCCTGAATTGAAACAATTAGCTAGTGAACAAGAGGGTGAAGGAAAAAATACTTTAGAAGTGTTTAAAGAAATTTTGTATTTTTCGATCCCGTATTTCTTGATTAGTATTGTAGCAAATTGTAGTGGTATGGTTAGTTTGATGTTTGTAAATCGTGCTTTACAAACTTATGGATATTCTGCTGTGGAAGCGGATGTTATTTATAGTATTATGAATTTTAATGCTTTTAAATTAGTATCGATTCCTCAAATTTTGGGTCCTGGTTTTGCAATAGCGATTATTCCACACATCACTTCGTGTTTAGCTGTAGATGATTTTGATGGGGTTCGTAATAATGTTGCGAAAGCATTTACTTCTTGTGTATATATTGCTTATCCAGTAATTTTATTAATGATTTTGTTTGCGAAAGAAATTTATTTTGTGATGTATGGTGCAATGAATCTAGAATATGGTGCTAGTGTATTGCGTTGGGCATTGATGGTTTCTTGTTTTTGGATTGTTATGACTTTGTGTTCGAATACATTATTAGCTTTAAAGTTAAAACGTTTTACATTGGTATGGAATGTGTTTTCTGTAGGTGTATTATTTGTGATGGTTCGTCCATTAGTTGAATTGTTTGCGTATCGTGGTATGTATAGTTTATATGCTAGTTTGTATATTGCGTATATTGTTTTATCTTGTTTGTTGATGAAGATAAAGTATCATATGGAATTTAAACCAATGTTTAAGATGATGAGTAAATCATTATCATGCTTAGTTGCGATTGTTGTTGTAGTGGGGCTATTTATGTTTGTTGGTATTGATTGGATTGCATATGGACGTATTGTGACACTATTTGGTGTTGGTTGTATTTGTGTTGTAGCTATGATTGCGTATTTGGTGTGTAGTTATATGTTGCATTTACCGCAAGATATTTTTGGGTTTGATTTAAAGCGTTTGAAAGGGCTATTGAGAAGATAATGCGTATTGATAAGTTTTTGTCACATGCGGGCTTTGGAACTCGTAAAGAAGTAAAAAAATTGATTCGTTCTGGTTTGGTGTCTGTGAATGGTGTTGTTATTAAAAATGACGATGCAAAAATTGATGAAATCAGTGATGAAATTATGATTGGTGATGAATTGGTTAATTATCAAAAAGATGTGTATTTGATGATGAATAAGCCTGCTGGTTATATTTCTGCAACTGAAGATGCGAATGAACCTACAGTTTTAGATTTATTTACAAAATATGAAGGTAAAGATATTTTCCCGGTTGGACGTTTAGATAAAGATACAGAAGGGTTCTTATTATTAAGTAATGATGGTGATTTGGCGCATCGTTTGCTTTCTCCAAAACATCATGTTGAAAAAGAATATTATGTAGAATTGGATCATGAATTTGATGAATCATATATTCAAAGTATTGAAGAGGGGATTCGTTTAAATGATGAAGAGGTGTGTGCACCTGCTAAAGTGTGTAATATTCAAGGGAATTCTTTACATTTAATTCTTACAGAAGGTAAGTTTCATCAAGTAAAACGTATGATGATTGCTTGTGACAATGAAGTAAGATATTTGAAGCGTTTGAGAATGGGTAATTTATGGTTGGATGCTTCTTTAGAAAGTGGAGAATATCGTCCATTGACTGAAGAGGAATTGTTATTACTAGAAGGAGAATAATTATGTTTGAATCTGTATATCAAGAAATTGTGGAAAATCTTAAAGATTTGCCTGATGAGATGACTCGTGCTTTTGAAGAAAAATTAACAAATATAATTATGAATCCTAAGTATACACAAGATGTGTATAATTTGGAACAAAGAATTGATGTTGAGGAAGATCAAATAGCGTATCCATTGTTTTTGATGTGTAGTATTTATTATCGTCGCGCTAAAGATCATGGTAAACAAGAACGTTTAATCTATAAATATAAAAAACGTTTTGAACATCATCCTTCATTTATGCATTTTCATACATTATCATATGTTGATGTTGGGTATCATGCTAAGTGGCGTGATATGCTTGCTTTGGCTAAAGAAAATAGTATGAATATGCAACATAATGGAGCGTACCATTTATTTGCGGAATTAGTTGCGATGACCTTTGAGGATGCTCATCATGATGCGACAGAATCTGAGTTTGCATATTGGATTCATGAAGCGAAAAAAGCGGTAGATTTAGCAATTATGGGAAATCCTAACTATGCGAAATATTATTGTACTAAAGGGCGTGTTGTTTCTTTGATGGGACAAACGGATGAAGCACAACAGTTAATTCGCTTGGCTATTGAAAAAGAAGATTCTATGAAGAAAGATTATACCTTGCGAATTGGTAATTATCAGTATTATTTGTTAAAGGTGCAATCTTTTGCAGATCGTGAACAATTAAAAAATGAAATTGCTTTGCATAAAGATTCGATTCAGGAAGCAATTGTAGATGTTCATAATCGCGCAGAATCGATTGATAAATCATTGATGCGTAATTTGGAGTATTTAGGAATTTTCTCTGGGATTATTTCTTTTACTATGGGTGCGATTAATATTTCTAGTGCTTTGGCTAGTGTTTCTTTTGTAGGAGCTGCAGCTTTAATTGTTGTACTATTTGGCGTATTAGTTGGTGTTTTTGCGATGTTTGATTTAATTATTCATGGATATAAAAGGGAGAATAAGGTACTTTATATAATTGTCTGTGCGGTGGTTTTAATTACTGTTGTAGGAGGATTTGGGGTATGTTTTCTAATATAATTGTTAGAAGTACATCGGATAAAGAATACAATGAAGATGGTTACGGTTTTCGAGATGATGTAGTGTTTGTTATAGATGGCGCAACTGGATTGGGCGAAAATAACTATATGGGATATGGTGATGATGCCAAATGGTTTGTGGATGGAGTTTGCGAGTATTTACAAAAGTATTTGTCTTCTCAACCTATAGAAACTTGTTTATCGGAAGTGTGTTCTTTGTTGTATAGTGAATATGCGAAGATTGTAAAGGATGTAAATTCATCTTCAATGCCTAGTAGTTGTATTTCGTTGTTTAGAGAGATTGATGATGAAATCGAATTCTTTGGTTTAGGTGATACGGTTGGAGTTTGTGAGTTTGTGGATGGAACATATGAAGTGTTGTTTGATCAACGACTTGTAGATTTGGATAATGTGGCAATTGATGAAATGGTTACTATTTCAAAAGAAAGAGGGATTTCTCCAATTGAAGCTCGTAAATATATTCAATCAACTTTGATTAAACATCGTTCTTTGGTAAATACGGAAGAAGGGTATTATTCTTTGGATGTAACAGGTAAAGGATTATCTAAAGCAATTAAACGTAGATGGAAAAAAGATGTAATCAAGCGTATTTGTTGTATGAGTGATGGTTTTTATGAAGTAATGGAATTTGGATTATATCAAGATATACCAAGTTTACTGGATGCGATTGAAGCTAATGTGGATGAAGTATTAGCGAACTTGTGTAAAGCACAAGATGATGATTCGTTGGGATATAAAGTGCCACGTTTTAAATTGCGCGATGATATAACAGTTGTTTATACAAAACGAAAAGAAGCTTAAGCTTCTTTTTTTGATGGAAAAATATTAGCTGGGATACCAACAGCAATATATTCTTCTGGGACATCTTTTAAAACAATGGCGTTGGCTCCAATTTTTGCATTTTTACCGATTGTGATATTACCAAGAATTTTAGCACCTGCTCCAATCATAACACCATCTTCTATTGTTGGATGACGCTTTCCTTTTTCACTAGTTCTTCCTCCTAAGGTTACTTGGTGAAAGATAGTAACATCGTTTTTAACAATTGTTGTTTCTCCTATAACGACTCCCATTCCATGGTCAATTACAAATCCTTTGCCAATTTGTGCTCCAGGATGGATTTCAATTCCTGTTAGCCATCTTGTGAATTGAGAGAATAGTCTAGCTAGAAAATATAATTTATGATTGTATAGAAAATGATTGAAGTAGTGTAGTAGTCGTGCATGGAAGCCTGGATATAATAATATAATTTCTAATAGGGATCGAGCGGCAGGGTCTATAGCTTTATAGCGTTTTAAATCGTATAGTATACTACGCATCTTGTATCTCCGATAGGTATTTTTCTAATCCATCTGGTGCTATAGTTACAATTTTTTTATTTTTGACTTCTTGTGCGATTTGTAATGCTATCGCAATATTTGCGCCGCTTGATAATCCGATTAATATTCCATGTTCTTTTGCGAAATTGATAGCTGTTTCTAAGGCTAATTCATCAGATACAGTATAAACATCATCTAATAGTTTTGTGTCTAGTATTTGTGGTATAAAGTTTGCGCCAATACCTTGAATTTTATGTTTGCCTGCATGTCCTTGTGTTAATAATGGGCTCGATTTTGGTTCTATACCATAAATAATGGTATCTTTATTGTGTTCTTTTAGTTTTCTAGCAATGCCTGTTATCGTGCCACCTGTACCAATAGCTGCTATAAAAATATCTGGAGTAACATCATTTAAAATTTCTTGTGCTGTTGAGTCATAGTGGGCATAAGCATTGGCTTCATTACTAAATTGTTGTAACGAAAGATAGTTTTCGTGTTGTTGAAGCTTTTCATTCATATAATCCATAGAGCCTTGCATGCCTTTTGTGGCGTCTGTAAGGGTTAATTTGGCTCCGTAGGCTTTGATGAGTTGTCTTCTTTCTAAGCTCATAGAAGCAGGCATAACGATTTCTAGAGGGATTTTATAGGCTTGTGCTAGCATGGCTAGTGCGATGCCTGTATTACCACTTGTGGCTTCAATTAATACTGTATCTTTATTGATAATGCCTTTGTTTAAAGCATCTTTTAACATGTATAGTACTGCGCGATCTTTAATACTACCGGCAGGATTATATTTTTCTAATTTTACATAAATTTCATTCGTGTTGTACTTGAATGAGAATAGGGGTGTTTGACCAATCATTTGGTCGATAGATTGAATAATCATAATTCATCCTCCTTTGATACTCTAATATACAGTATATGTAGGTAGAATACAAATGATATGCACAAAAAAAGCAACCCTTAAGGATTGCTTTAATTAGATTACTATCTGTTGTAGAATTCTACTACTAATGCTTCGTTGATTTCTTGGTTTAATTCAGAACGTTCTGGTAAACGAACGAATGTACCTTTTTTAGTTTCTTTATCGAAAGTAACGAATGCTGGTGTATTTAAGTTAGCTTCTAAAGATTCAACGATAACTTTGTTGTTTTTAGATTTTTCTCTAACTTCAATAACATCACCTGGCTTACAAATGTAAGAAGGGATATCTACTTTGTGACCATTTACTAATAAATGACCGTGGTTAACTAATTGACGAGCTCCACGACGAGTTGTTGATAAACCCATACGGTAAGCTACGTTGTCTAATCTTGATTCTAATAAGAATAAGAAGTTGTGACCTGTAACACCTTTCATTTTACCAGCTTTTTTGTATGTGTTATAGAATTGTTTTTCGTTAACACCATACATGAAACGAATTCTTTGTTTTTCACGTTGTTGTAATCCGTAGTTGCTTAATTTAGCACGTTTTGTTGGCCCATGTTGACCTGGAGCGTAGTTACGCTTTGTTAGTTCTTCACCAGTTTCTAAAATTGAGAAACCTAAACGACGAGATTTCTTCCATACTGGTCCTGTAATTCTTGCCATGTTTTCATCCTCCTTATAGTTTTATGGCTCATCATAAAACATACGAAGCACAAATTATCGTGATTGTGTGTTGATACTAAGGTGTTTTCCCTCGTTTGCAGCTAAGGTACTCTATTCACTACGGTTTAACCGTTATCAACGCGGATAATCAGACTTTGTGTGCTGCACATTTTGACGCTAATGTAATATATCATTTCTACTATTGTTTGTCAATAAAATATATAGGATTTTTAAATGATTTTAATGTATTGAAATCGTTTGTTAATTAGTGAAAAAAATGGTTCAATGTGTTACTATATTACATATGAGGTGGTATCTATGAGTTTGAATGAAGTAATTACAACGGTTCTTTCATCCGTATGGTTTTATATAGCAGTTGGTCTACTATTTTTAGTGATTATCTATGTAATTAGTCGTGGCATGACAAAAAAGAAATTAATGAAAGAAATGCAACAAATGGAAGTGCGCTATACAGAGATGAAGACAATTCCGTTATTGTTTAAATTAAATAAAGCTACTGCTTTAGCAAGAATGAATCAAGAGGTTGCAAGTATTTTAGCAGAAAAAGACGCAGAATATGATAAAGTGCAATTAGATATTAAGGCTGTTGCGCAATTGTTAGCTGATACTGATGATTTAATTGAGATAGGTAAGTATTCTTTAGCTAAAAAGAACAATAAGGATCTTGTGGAATTATTGAGTAGTACAGAGAACAAAGTTAAAGAATTAAATTCTATCTTAGATGGTATTTTACAACAAGAAGTTCAACAAAGAGAACAAATCAATCTTCTTAAAGAAGAGTTTAGAAATATGAAGATTGAATATACAAAGAATTCAAATCCTTTTATTTATTCATATGAAGCAATTGAAGAACGCTTCTTGGGTATTGAAAAGTTATTCTCTTCTTTTGAAGAATGTATGTATGCATCAGAATTCCAAAAAGCGAATGATGTGAAAGCTGAAATTGAAGAAAAGTTAGGGTATTTGCATAAAATTTATCAAGAATTGCCTGATTTGTTAGTAATGGCACGTGGTGTTTTGCCTCGTACTGTGGATGAAGTGAGTAGCATGTATGCCCAATCTAAACAAAAAGGTGTATATTTGAAGCATTTGCAAATTGCGAAAAATATTGAATTTATTAATGATTCTATGAAGGCGGATTTGCATGCATTGAAGAATGCGGAAGTTGAAGGTATTGATGAGCATTTAAAAGAATGCCAAAAGCGTTTGCATCAATTGTTGCAACAAATTGAGAAAGAAAATAAGTCTTATGATGAATCTTTAAGTATGCGTAATTTAGCGTTTGCGGATATTGATAAAATGGAAAGTAGTGTTTCTCGTATTCAAAAATTATATAACGATGTTTCTATGCGTTTTGGTTTTGAGAATATGGAAGATACAATTACTGGTTTATTAGAATCATGTGATCAATTGAAGCAAGAAAGAGTTCGTATTGATGCATTAATCCAAGAAAACACAAGTTCTGCGACTTCTTGGTTAATTGCCTTGCGTGAATTACGTCAAAAAATTGATATTAGTTTTGCGGATGTGAAAGTGATTCAAGAAAAGTTAGAGCATGCTTGTCTTGATGAATCTCATGCGAAAACACAATTGATGAAATTATATTTAATTATGAATGAAATGCAAGCACGTGTACGTAAGCATCGTTTGTTATCGATTTCTGAAAGTTATGAAGAAGATTTAAAGACTGCGTATGTATATGTAGATTCTATTGAAAACTTATTAAAAGAGATTCCTTTGAATATTAGCTTGTTGAATAAAACTTTAACAGAAGCTATTGATTTTATTTATCGTTTCTATAACAATGTGAATAAAATTTTGGGTTCTGCTACTATGGTAGAAGATGCGATCGTTGTAGGTAATCGTTGTCGTTCTACATATGGGGAAGTGGATATGGAATTAACTCGTGCAGAATTAGCATATCGTAATGGTGAATATACTAAAGCCTTAAGTGTTGCCTTTAAATCTCTTGAGAGTGTATATCCGAATTCTGCAGAAACTATGATCAAAAATAGTGCGAAAAAGGAAGCGTAAATATGATTTATGTAGATTATGCAAGTACAACTCCAACAAGTGAAGATGTGTTGAAGAGTTATAATCAATTATTAAATCGTTATTATGCAAATAGTGAGTCTTTACATTCTTTGGGTGTAGAGGTATATCAAACTATGGAAAAAAGCCGTCAACAAACGGCTTCTTTGTTAAAGGTAAAGCCTAATGAGGTTATCTTTACTTCTGGTGCTAGTGAAGCGAATTCTATGGCAATTAAGGGAATTTGTTTCCAATATCAAAGTAAGGGGAAACATATTATTACTTCTAGAATTGAGCATTCTAGTGTGTTAAATGCTTTTATGCAATTGGAAGAAGTATTTGGTTTTGAAGTAACGTATATAGATGTTGATGAGCATGGGATTGTAAATATGGATCAATTACGTAATAGTTTGCGTAATGATACAATCTTGTGTTCGATTATGTATGTGAATAATGAGGTTGGAGCAATTCAACCGATTGATGAAATTAAGAAATTAATTCGAAAATATCCGAATTGTTTCTTGCATGTTGATTGTGTACAAGCATTGGGGAAATTGCCTATCGATTTACAGGATATTGATTTGGCTACGATGTCTGCTCATAAAATATATGGGTTAAAGGGTAGTGGTATCTTAGTTAAAAAGCAACATATTTCTTTAGTACCATTAATTAATGGTGGACAACAAGAAATGGGATTGCGTGGTGGTACTGCTAATGCATGCACACATATTATGTTTGCGAAAACATTACGTTTGGCTTTAGAACAACAAGTGTCTCGTTATCAATATGTTAAGAAATTGAATAATTTCTTGCGTGAAGAGTTAAGCAAAATTGATGGAGTTGTTTTAAATAGTTCATCAGAGGCATCACCATTTATTTTAAGTTTTTCTTGTTTGCGTTTACCTAGTGAAGTGCATATGAATGCCTTGAATGATAAAGGTATTTTGGTGTCTGCGCAAAGTACTTGTGGTTCTAAATCACATGCGTATTCTTATGTTCTACAAGCTATGGGGATTAAGAATGAACGTTTACATGGGGTAATTCGTTTGAGTTTATCGCACTTGAATACGATGGATGAAATGCGTACAATTGTAGAAGTTGTAAAGGAGAATGTTAAAAAATATGGAATATAGTTATGAATATATTTTAGTCCGTTTTGGTGAATTAAGTACAAAAGGGAAGAATAAGAAAGATTTTATTAAACGTTTAACTGAAAATGTTAAAAATGCATTACATAATTTTAGTAAATTAGAATATAAGCGTACACATGATCGCTTATATATTGTGTTAAATGGTGAAGATGAAAAGGCGATTAGTCCAATTTTGGCAAATGTATTTGGTATTCGTTCTTTCTCATTAGCTATTCAAGTACCTTCTGATATTGAAGAAATTACGAAAGCTAGTTTAGTGGCTGCTAAAAAGGAAATTGAACAAGGTGCTGTGACTTTCAAAGTGGAAGCTCGTCGTAATGATAAGCAATTCCCACTTGTGTCCGATCAAATCAATCGTACGGTGGCTTCTTGTGTATTAAAGAATACTGATTTAAAGGTAGATGTTCATAATCCTTCTTTTAAATTATTAGTTGAAGTGCGTAAAGAACATACGTATATTATGGCGCATACAGTACTAGGTGCTGGTGGTTATCCTGTTGGTGTAGGTGGTAAGGCAATGTTGATGTTGTCTGGTGGTATTGATTCACCTGTTGCGGCATATTTAACAATGAAACGTGGTGTAGAAATTGAATGTATTCACTATGCGTCTCCTCCATATACATCAAAACAAGCGCAAGAAAAGGTGGAAACTTTAGCTCGTAAATTGAGTCAATATCAAGGAAGAATTCGTTTACATGTAATTCCTTTTACGGATTTACAATTAGCGATTTATCAACATTGTCCTGAAAGTTATGCAATTACAATTATGCGTAGAATGATGTATCGTTTAGCTACAAAAGTTGCTCAAAAACGTGGTTGTTTGGCTTTGGTTAATGGAGAAAGTGTTGGTCAAGTAGCATCTCAAACTTTAGAGAGTATGCAAACGATTAATGAAGTAACGCAAATGCCAGTCATTCGTCCTGTGGTTACTTATGATAAATTGGAAATAATTGATATTGCAAAACATATTGATACATATGAAACAAGTATTCAACCATTTGAAGATTGTTGTACGATTTTTACTCCTAAAAATCCAGTAACTCGTCCTAATGGAGAAAAAGCAGCTCGTTTTGAATCTAAATTTGATTATGAATCATTGATTGATGAAGCGATTGCGAATATGGAATCTCGCACATTACGTTTTGCGGAAGAAATCAAAGAAGAAGATTGGTTTTAGAATAATGTAATTGATTTTTCTCATACTACTAGTAGAGGTGAGAAAAATGGATGACAAAAAACGTTTAGAACAAACTAGATTACAAAGAAATCAACAAGATCAAACAAGAATTCAAAAGAATCAGCAAGATCAAGCTAGAATTCAAAAGAATCAACAAGACCAATTTCAATATGAAATGGGTTTAGAGTTTGATGAACAAATGAAACAGCAGTTGCAAAAACAAAACCAAAAGAAGAATCAAACACAAGCTCGTTCTTCTAATAACCAAGAAAATAAGAAGAGAGGTTAGTTTTTATAAGTAGATGCAAAGTTCATCTACTTTTTTATTTACTTTTGTGATACTATACTATAAGTAGAAATGGGGTTTTATGAATGGCTTTTGATTCATTATCTAATCGTTTATCTCTTGCATTTAAGAATATTGCAGGTAATGGTAAATTAACTGAAAAAAATATGGATCGTATGTTGAAGGAAGTGCGTACAGCTCTTTTGGAAGCAGACGTTAATTATCAAGTAGTAAAGAAATTTATTGAAAAAATCCGTGTGGAATCTATGGGAGAAAAAGTATTAAATGCTTTAGATCCTTCACAAATGGTTGTTAAGATTGTACATGATGAAATTATGAATTTGTTGGGTACGGAAGAGGCGAAGATTGAATATGCTTCTAGTGGTATTACAACAATCATGATGGTTGGTTTACAAGGGACTGGTAAAACTACAACTGTTGCGAAATTAGCCAACTTAATGATTAAGAAACAGTCTCGTAGACCATTATTGGTTGCGGCTGACGTTGTTCGTCCTGCAGCGATTGAACAATTACAAACATTAGGAAAATCTATTGGTGTTGAGGTGTTTACTTTAGGTAACCAAGTTTCTGCGACAGAAACAGTTAAACAAGCGATGGATTATGCTAAATTACATCAATTCGATACAGTATTAATCGATACTGCTGGTCGTTTGCATATTGATGAAGCGTTAATGGATGAATTACAAGTGATGAAAGAGTATTGCAAACCGCAAGAAATTTTATTAACTGTAGATGCAATGACTGGTCAAGATATTGTTAATGTTGCGAAAAGTTTCCATGAACAATTAAATGTAACAGGTTTAATTGTAACTAAATTTGATGGCGACTCTCGTGGTGGGGGAGTATTAAGTGTTCGCGCTATTACGCAAGTACCTGTAAAGTTTGTTTGTGTTGGTGAAAAAGTAGAAGATATTGATATTTTCTATCCACAACGTATGGCTGACCGTATCTTGGGTATGGGTGATATCATGACATTGATTGAACAAGCTCAAGAAAAGATGGATTTAGAAGAAGCGGAAGCAAGTTCTAAGCGTATGTTAAATGGTGAATTCACTATGGATGATATGCTTGTTCAATTTAAACAAATTAAGAAGATGGGTTCTATGTCTGGTATGTTAAAAATGATTCCTGGTATGAATCAATTAGCTGGTCAAATTAATGATGATGAAGCGAATGCAGCAATGAAAAAACAAATTGCGATTATTCAAAGTATGACACCAGAAGAACGTAAAAATCCTAAAGCATGCCGTTCTACACATAAGAATCGTATTGCAAGAGGTAGTGGAACTAGTGTTCAAGAAGTGAATCGTTTATTCAATCAATATGAAAAAATGAAGACACAAATGAAGGCTATGGGAAGCATTATGCGTACAGGTAATATGCCTAAGTTCTTCCAACAAATGCCACAAGGTCCAATGAAAAATCGTAGATTCTAAAAGAGATGATGTTTCATCTCTTTTTCTTAGTATAAAATTGTAGAGAATAATGAAGAAAAGTGTGGGAAACTACTGTGGACATTATAAATTATTTATTTTATAATTTATGAGTATGAGATTATCTATAAGAATATCTATAAAATTTATATAAATGCGATGGTCCTAGGAGGTTTATTATGGAACAAAGATCAAGAGCTCAAAAATATCAACAATTACGTCAAAATCTTGCTGTAGAAACAGAGAATACAGTTAAATCAAGAGATTTGTCTCGTTATGCTAGACAAATGGAAAGTTTTAAAACACCTGCTACACAAGAATTTCAATATGAAAAACAAGAACCAGTAGTAGGTACAAGAAGCCGTGCTGCTAGTGAGTATTTAAATGAAATTCAAAAGGAAAGCGATGCAATTGATGAAATTGTACGTGCTAATGAAGAATTAATAAATGAAACACCAGTTAGTAAACCAGCTGTTGCTTCTCGCGCACAAAGATTTGCTTCTATGTTCATGGTTGATGAAGAAGAGGATATTGTAGTGCAACCAAAAGTTGAAGAAGTAAAAGTAGAAGACATTGTTGAAGAATTGGTGGAAGTTCTACCTGTTGAAGAACCAGTAGTTGAAGAAGTTGTAGAAGAACCTGCAGTAGAAGAAGTTGTAGAAGAAATTTTCGAAGAAGTTACAGTAGAAGAAGTTGTAGAAGAACCTGTAGTAGAAGAAGTTTTTGAAGAAGAAACAGTTGAAGAACCTGTTGTTGAAGAAATTTTCGAAGAAGAAACAGTAGAAGAACCTGTAGTAGAAGAAGTATTTGAAGAAATTTTCGAAGAAGCTACAGCAGAAGAACCTACAGTAGAAAAAGTATTTGAAGAATTAGTAGAAGAAACAGTTGAAGAAGTAGAAGAAGATTTTGATATTGATTCATATGAAGAAGAACCTGTGATTAAAGATCATTTTATGGATGATATTCTTCTTGAAGCTAAAAAATATAGTGTTGATATGGGACAAAGAGCTGCTATTGATACAACAGCAACTATTTTATCTGAATTAACACAATCTGAACAAGAACCAGTTGCTTTTGAATTAGAAGAAACAGCTGATGACTCTTTTGATTTAGAATTTGCGGCTGAAATTGAAGGGTTATTAAATGATCCTGCAACTGAAAATGTAGAAGAAGCTGAAGTTGTTGAAGAACCAGAAGAATTACAAGCTCAAATTGAAGCAATTATTAATGACAACATGACTGCGCCTTTCTTTGAAGAAGATGAAGAAGTAGAAGAAGTTGAAATTGAAGAAGAAGCAGTTGAAGAAGTAGAACCTGAAGAAGAAACAGTGGTAGAAAATACACAAAACAATTCAATTATTTCTCATGAAATTGAACGTGATGATTATATGGAATTAACAATGAAATTAGATCAAGAACGTATTTTCAGAGAAGAAATGATGCAAAAAACAAAACAAATGAAATTACAATTAGATGAATATGAAACAGAATTAAATACTGTAAGTAATAAAGTATCTCATACTAATATGGTATTAAATTTTGTATTAATCTTATTAATTTTAGCGTTATTCTGCTTATTGGGATTTATTGCTTATTGGGCATTAGTTGATCGTGGTTTAATTGGTGCTGTTGAAGTAGAAAATGCATTTGAAACTTTTGCTATGTTTGTAGGTAATTGGCTATGAGTCGTATTAATATAGCGATTGATGGGCCTAGTGCTGCTGGTAAAAGTACAATAGCAAAAAATATAGCGAAGAAATTAGGATATGTGCATTTAGATACTGGTGCAATGTATCGTTGTATTGGATATAAGTGTCAAATGCAAAATGTTGATTATAAGAATGATGAAGATATGATAAAACTATTAGCAAATACGGAAATTGTATTAACTGCTGATGGTAAAATTTATCTTGATGGACAAGATGTAAGTCAAGAAATTCGTACAAATGAAGCTGGTATGTGGGCATCAAATGTTTCTACTCGTGAAGTTGTACGTAAAGATTTAGTAGCTCGTCAACAAAAGATGGCAAGTGAAAAAGGTTTTGTTATGGATGGTAGA
The DNA here is from genome assembly GCA_017473265.1 of Erysipelotrichaceae bacterium. GTDB lineage: Bacteria > Bacillota_I > Bacilli_A > Erysipelotrichales > Erysipelotrichaceae > RGIG4607. The sequence continues at coordinate 130,858 of JAFULQ010000005.1, forward strand.
GATATTGGTACTGTCGTATTAAAGGATGCTGAATTAAAGATTTTCCAAACAGCTTCTGTTGAAGCTAGAGCGAAACGTCGCTTTTTAGAAAATCAAGCTAAAGGTTTAAAAGAAGATTATGAAACGATTTATCGTGATATCGAATTACGCGATTATCAAGATACACATCGAGAAGTGTCTCCTTTAACTCGTGCTGAAGATGCAATTCTTTTAGATACAAGCGATATGTCTATTGAAGAAGTTACAAATCACATTTTAGAACTTGTTGAAGAAAAAATGAAATAGTAAGGATGATAAAATGATTGAAGGAGTAGTAGCGATTGTTGGTAGACCAAATGTTGGAAAATCAACAATTTTTAATCGAATGATTGGTGAGCGATTATCCATTGTGGAAGATACACCTGGGGTAACTCGTGACCGTATTTATGGAAAATGTACTTGGTTGACGAAAGAATTCCGTTGTATTGATACTGGTGGAATTCAAATGGATGATCAACCTTTTCAAAATGAAATTCAAATGCAAGTTGAAATTGCATTAGATGAAGCAGATTGTGTTGTATTTGTTACTAGTGCTAAAGAAGGTGTTACTAGTGATGATGAATACATTGCTAGAATGTTAAGAAAGAGTAAAAAGCCTGTTATTTTGGCTGTAAATAAAGTTGATGATACTCATATGATTTCTAATATCTATGAGTTTTATGAATTGGGTTTAGGTGATCCTATGCCTGTGAGTGGATCTCATGGTATTGGTATGGGTGATTTATTAGATGCTGTTGTAAGTAATTTTAATAAGCCTAAAAAAGATGAATATGATGGTATGATTCGTTTTGCAGTTATTGGTAGACCGAATGTAGGTAAAAGTTCTTTGGTTAATGCATTATTGAATCAAGAACGTGTTATTGTATCTGATGTAGAGGGTACGACCCGTGATGCTATCGATACTCCGTTTACACGTGATGGTAAAGAATATGTAGTTATTGATACTGCTGGTATTCGTAAAAAGGGTAAAATTTATGAGAATATTGAGAAATATTCGATTTTACGAGCAATGAGTGCGATTGAGCGTTCTGATGTGGTATTATTTGTAATCGATGGAGAAACGGGGATTCGTGATCAAGATAAACATGTTGCTGGATATGCACATGAAGCTGGGAAAGCGATTGTTATTGTCTATAATAAATGGGATACTGTTGAAAAAGATGATAAAACAATGCATAAGATTGAAAAAGAAATTCGTGAACAGTTCTTGTATTTGTCATATGCACCAATTGTATTTGTAAGTGCAAAAACAAAACAAAAAGTTCATAATTTATTCCCAGTAATCGAAGAAGTTTATCAATATAGTCAATTACGTATTGCGACAAATGTATTAAATGAAGTATTGGCGGATGCGCAAATTTCAACACCTCCACCAACACATAATGGAAAACGTTTGCGTATTAATTATGCATCTCAAGTAGCAATTACGCCACCAACATTTGTATTATTTGTTAATGACGTGGAATTGTTGCATTTTAGTTATCAAAGATACTTAGAAAACAAATTAAGAGAAGCATTTGGCTTTAATGGTAATCCAATTCGTATTTTAGCTCGTTTAAAGAACCAGTGAGGGTGAAAAGATGAAAATTGTTGTTATTGGAAGCGGAAGTTGGGGTACAGCTTTAGCTCAAGTATTAATTGATAATAAACAAAACTGTATTTTGTATGGAAATAATCCTGAAGAAATTCAAGATATTCATGATAATCATGCAAATTCTAAATATTTTCCAGGTGTGTATTTACACACAAAGTTGGATGCAACAACGGATAGTTCTGTAATTAAAGATGCAGATATTGTTGTACTTTCAGTGCCTACTGTGGCGATTGAAAGTGTTTGTCAACAAGTATCTTCTTTAGTAGAAAAACCTGTTATGATTGTGAATACAGCAAAAGGATTTCATCCAACAACACATGAACGAATGAGTGTAATTATTAAACGTTCTATGGATGAAAGTAAATTAGTTGATGTTGTGTCATTAATTGGTCCTTCTCACGCAGAAGAAGTGGTTCGTAGAATGTACACTACTGTAAATGCAGTTTGTGAGAATATTGAATCTGCAAAAGTGATTCAACAATTATTCTCAAATGAATATTTTAGAGTGTATCATAGCAGTGATGTTGTTGGTTCTGAAATTGCAGTAGCAATTAAGAATGTTATTGCCTTAGGTAGTGGTATTTCTACTGGTTTAGGATTAGGTGATAATGCAAGAGCTGGTTTGATGACTAGAGGATTGGCTGAAATGGCTCGTTTTGGTATGGCATTTGGTGCTGATATGAAAACATTTATGGGTTTATGTGGAATTGGTGATTTGATTGTTACATGTACAAGTCATCATTCTCGTAATTTCCAAGCGGGTTTAATGATTGGTGAGGCGAATTCTGCTGAAGCATTTTGGGAAAAGAATACGAAAACTGTTGAAGGTGTACGTGCATGCGAAGCAGTATATTTAGAAGCACAGAAGCATGGTATTTCTATGCCGATTACAAGTGAACTTTATCATGTGTTATATGAGGGTGCTAAACCTTCTGAATGTATTTTAAAATTAATGACTCGTGAATTAAAACATGAATAATGGCAGGCTTGAAAAAGTTTGCCTTTTTTAGTAAAGGAGGATCGTTATGCAATATAAAAAAATTGAAGTGCAATCCTATCGTGAAATCATGGATCAATATCATATTGGATCATTATTGGCGAAAGTATTAGCGTATTATCAATGGGATGATTGTAAAATATCTGATTTTTTGTGTGTGAAAAAAGGGTATGATAGTAATACGCATCAAGTTGCTATAAATATTAAAGAACGTATCGAAAAGGCTAAAATAAAACACGAAAAAGTATTTGTTTTTGGTGATTATGATACGGATGGTATTTGTGCTACGACAATGATGGTAAAACTGCTTAAAGAATTGGGAATAGAAGTTGGTTTTTATATTCCGAATCGTTTAGAAGAAGGATATGGTTTAAATGTAGAAAGAACTAAACAAGCAATCGAAAAAGGTTATCAATTAATCATTACTGTTGATAATGGAGTTAAGGCTTATGATGCTTTATTAGAAGCCAAAAATTGTGGAGTCGATGTAATCGTTGTAGATCATCATACACTAGAGGATGAGGTAGATTGTCTATATTTGTGGCATCCTTCAATGATTGATGTTTCTTGTCAATATTTATGTGGTGCTGGTTGTGTTTTACAATTGGTTAAACTATTTGGTGTAAATATTGAACCATATTTAGCTTTAGCTGCAGTTGCGACGATTGGAGATATGATGGTGCTTGAAGGCGAAAATCGTTGGATTGTTCAACAAGGGTTACGTGTAATTAATGAAGGGAAGCATATGGCATTTCGATCATTGATTAAGAATGCACCGATAAACGAAGAAGATATATCATTTACGATTGTACCTAAATTAAATGCTATAGGTAGATTGGCTGATAGAGCAAATGCTAATCAGCTTGTACATTTTTTATTGTGTGAACAAATTGAACAAGTTGAACGTATGGCTTTACAAATTCAAGCGTTAAATGACGAACGTAAAAAAATGACGGTTGAGCATGAAGAGTGGGTGGATGAAAAATCATTGTTAGATTCATTTATGATTGTAAAAGATGAAAGATTTCATCCAGGTATTGTTGGCTTGTTAGCCAATCGTTTGTGTAAAACCTATCAAAAGCCTGTAATGGTATTGAGTGAAAAAGAGGATTGTTATGTAGGTAGCGTTCGCTCTATTGATAGTTTAAATTTGATGGAGTATTTGCCAAATATTGCGGATAAATTTGTAGCATTTGGTGGGCATAAACAAGCTGCGGGTATCACATTTAAAAAAGAAGCATTAAATGAAATTTCTACATATTTACAATCTATTTCTTATGAGAAAGTTGAAGAAGTAGAGAATTGTTTAATGGTTGATGAAGTAGATTTGCAATGGAGTAATATTCAAGAACTGTTTGCATATGGTCCTTTTGGACAAGGTGTACAATTACCTTGTTTGTGGTATAAGGCAACTCAAATTACAAATTATCGTTATATGAAAAAAGAAACATATCTAAAATGGCAATTTCCTACAATTGAAGCAACTTGGTTTTCGACTACAAATACCTATCAAGATTTTGTAAATGAAGCTGATTTAGTGTTTATTGGAAAACTTGGAAAAAATGTATATCGCGGTATGGTGAATTACGTTTTACAAGTTCAACACGTGATAAAATAAACGTGTACAATACTAAAAGTTTTGTTATAATAATACTGTTAATATGGAGGCATAGTTATGGATTTAAAACAATATATTGCAAGTGTACAAGATTTTCCAAAGGAAGGAATTCTATTTCGTGATATTACACCATTAATGGCACATGGAGAAGCATTCAAAGAAGCGTGCTTAGTCATTGAAAATTTCGCGAAAGAAAAAGAAGCGGATATTATCGTTGGACCTGAATCTCGTGGGTTTATTTTTGGATGCCCAGTGGCTTATAGCTTAGGAATTGGATTTGTTCCTGTTCGTAAACCTAATAAGTTACCTAGAGAAACTATTAGCTATAAATATGATTTAGAATATGGATCAAATGAATTACATATGCATAAAGATGGAATTCAACCTGGTCAAAAAGTGTTAATTGTTGATGACTTACTAGCAACTGGTGGTACTGTTGAAGCTACAATCAAAATGGTTGAAGACTTAGGTGGTATTGTTGTTGGTTGTGCGTTTTTGATTGAACTTGAAGGCTTGAATGGCAGAGAATTGTTAAAAGGCTATGATGTGCTTTCAGTAATGTCATACGAATAACTAAGCGAAGAATTCTTCGCTTTTTCTATAAGAGAGGGGATGAAAGGTATGTCGAAAAATAAAATTATTACCGCTGAAATGATGTTTGAACAAGCAAAGACTTATCTTTCAGAAGAAAGTCTTGCCCTAATAACTAAAGCATATAATTATGCAAACGAAAAACATGAAGGGCAATTTCGTAAAAGTGGAGATCCATACATTATTCATGCAATTGCAGTTGGATATATTTTAGCTACAATTCATGGTGGACCAAAAACAATTGCAGCGGGATTGTTACATGATGTAATGGAAGATTGTGATGTTTCTAGGGAAACTATGGTAGAAGAATTTGGAGAAGAAATTACTACTTTAGTTGAAGCAGTCACAAAAATTGGTAATATTAAATTTAAAGATGAAAAAGAATATTTAGCAGCGAACCATCGTAAAATTTTTATTGCGATGGCAAAGGATGTTCGTGTAATTTTGATTAAATTGGTTGACCGTTTACATAATATGCGAACATTGAATTTCATGAAGCCTGAAAAGCAAAAGAAAATTGCGCGTGAAACATTAGAAGTATATGCGCCAATTGCCCATCGTTTAGGGATGAGTGAAATTAAAAATGAATTAGAAGATTTGTGTTTTTTATATTTAGAACCTCAAAAATATCATGAAATTGCTCACTTAGTTGAAGTTAAAAAAGACGAACGTGCAAAATTAGTTGAAAAAATGATAGGGGAAATTTCTGATATGTTGAATAAACATAACTTTAAATTCCGTATTTTTGGTCGTTCTAAACATTTGTATAGCATTCATAAAAAAATGGTTACTAAAAATAAACGATTTGAAGAAATTTTGGATTTATATGCGATTCGTATTATTACAGAAACAGAATTAAATTGTTATGAAATTTTAGGTTATATTCATGCAAAATATCATCCAATTCCAGGTCGTCTAAAAGACTACATTGCTATGCCTAAAATGAATATGTATCAATCTTTACATACTACAATTGTGGCAGATGAGGGAAATATTTTTGAAGTGCAAATTCGTACTGAAGAGATGGATGCAATTGCAGAACAAGGGGTTGCAGCTCACTGGAGATACAAAGAAGGTAAAAAATACAGTGTTGAAGCTGAACAAAAAGAAATTGAAGAAAAACTTGCTTGGTATCGCGATTTAACAACCATGACAGATGATGTGGATGTGTCTAGTCCAGAAGATTATATGAATGTATTACAACGTGATATTTTCGAAGCTAACGTCTATGTAATGTCACCATTAGGAAGAGTTATTGACTTGCCAAATGGGTCAACACCATTAGATTTTGCATATCGTATTCATACAGAAGTAGGACATTCTACGATAGGAGCATTGGTCAATGGGTATTTAGTTCCATTAAATACGGAATTAAAAACAGGTGATGTTGTTCAAATTCGTACAAGTAAACAATCCAATGGACCAAGTGAAGATTGGTTAAAGATTGTTAAGACAGCACATGCTCGTAATAAAATTAAGTCATTTTTACAAAAGAAAGAAAACGAAAATCGTGCACAATTTATTGAAAAAGGTGAAACGATGTTACGTGATGAACTGATTCGTCGTAATTTCGATGAAAAAGTTTGGATGGATAAAGGTAAGATTGAAAATGTTTGTAACCAATTTACTGTAAGTAATTACAATGATTTGATGTATGCGATTGCAGTAAAATCAGTAAATTTACAACAAGTGATTGAGCGTTTAACAAATCAAAAAATGCCAACATTGTTGGATAATTTATCTTTAACAAAACTATTCCAATCAAGACCAAAAGAAGTAAAGAAAGTTACTTCGAACATTGGTGTATCTGTAGAAGGTATTGATTCTATGATGATTTCCTTTGCCGGTTGTTGCAAACCTGTATATGGTGATGAGATTGTTGGATTTATTTCTAAAGGACAAGGTGTAAAAGTGCATCGTAAAGACTGTCCAAATATTATAAAAGAACAACGTTTAATTAACGTGTATTGGGATGAAAGTGCAGAATCTAAAACATATGAAGCAAATTTATTGATTTATGCGAATGATAGAAACTATTTAATTAGTGACATTGTTACCATTGTTTCTCAATGTAAGGTTCGATTAATTGGTATAAATTCTTATGTTCAAAATGATCGTATTACAGCCGTTATTAAATTAACTGTTGAAGTGCATAGTTTAGAACACTTGCGTGTTTTAATTGCGAATGTTAAGAAATTAAATAGTATTACTGCAGTAGAACGTGTATTGTAATAGGAGGAGAAAATATGCAAGAAAGAAGTATTATGTGGAAATATATCCGTGAAGAAGTAGAATGTTTACCTACATTATGGGAATATGCGCATTTAGAAGAAGTAGCAAAAGAGTTAGCTGCTAAGCAAATTGATAAAGTCTATTATGTCGCAAGTGGTAGTTCTTTAAACGTTGCGAAAGTTGTTCATAGTTGGATGGAAAAATATTGGAATTGTGAAGTTGTTTGTTTAGCACCATTAGAGTTTAAACAACGACAAAGTGTGAAAAAACAATATCCAAATACGTTAGTTATCGGAGTATCGCAAACAGGAACTAGTCGTGGTACATTGGAGTCTTTACAATATGCTAAAGAATTGGGTTATCCTTTATTAACTTTAACTGAACGTGAAGATACGCCAATTGCGAAATTAGGTGACTATTATTTAAATTTCTGTTGTGGTGAAGAAGATAGTAATGCCAAAACAAAAGGATATAGTTCTAACTTAATTTTAGTGCAACGTTTGATTTTATTAGTTGCGAAATATAAAGGATTCATTAATGAAGACGAATATGCTAGATTGGATAATGAATTAAAAGCGAGTGTTGCTAGTGTTGCAGGCGTTATTGAAAAAACAATTGCATGGGTAAATAACCATCAAGATTGGGCAAATATGCATGATTTAACGGTGATTGGTTATGGTAATAACTATGCGACTGCTATGGAAGGATCATTAAAATTACTTGAAACAATGAGTATTGCAAGTATGTTTATTGATATTGAAGAATTCTCACATGGAACACATCGTGCAATGCATAAAGATTCTCGTATTGTTTTATTAGCCAGTGATAGTGAAGGAAAAGAGGATACAAGAGTTACTGCGAAGTATTTACAAAATGTATCCGACTATGTGTTATTAGTTGATGCGGGTAGTGATGCGAAAGAGGATGAACTAACATTAGTATTACCATGTATGCAAGAAACAGAATCTAGTTTATTGCATGTGGTAGTTATTCAAGTGTTATCAGTTGCATTCCCTGAATTATTAGATAAAGACCCTAACTATCCATATAATCAAGAATTAACTACAATTATTAAAACTAGAGTATAAACCGTTGCAAAACGGTTTTTTCTTTCTTCTTTTCGCATAGTCTATAAAGAAGGAGGATAAATATGGCACAAGGTATCCTATTAGTAGAAGTTATGGCTGCACAACAAGCAATTCCGATTTCTTCCGCAACCATACGTATTTTTAATCAAGCTTTAACGATTGATGAGGTTGTTTATAGTGATGATGAAGGCAGAAGTGACGAAGTGGTTTTACCATGTCCTGAAAGGGAATTAAGTTTAGAAGAATATAACGATATACGTCCGTATGCAGTATATCATGTAGATGTAACACTAGATGGTTACATTCCTCAATCATTTCGCAATGTGCAAATATTTGCGGATGAAACATCAATATTAACAGTTTCTATGTTTCCGCAAACAGAAAGAGTAGGTATTGATACCTATGTATTAACACCACATGGATTATACGATCCACCAGAAATAGAAAACTCTTTAGCTCCAGATATTGAATTACAACAACGGTTGGCGGGTGGATATCCATTTATTCCAGAATATATTACTGTACATTTAGGAAGACCAGATGCGAATGCCAATAATGTAACGGTATCTTTCATTAATTATATTAAAAATGTTGCGTCTAGTGAGATATATCCAACCTGGCCTAATGCTTCACTTAGGTCAAATATTTATTGTCAAATATCATTGGCTTTAAATCGTGTATATACGGAATGGTATCGGAGTAGAGGATACCCATTTGATATAACCAATAGTACAGCTTTTGATCAATACTATGTACACAATCGAGATATTTTTCAAAGTGTTAGTGTAATTGTTGATGAAATATTTAATGAATATATCCGTAAAATTGGTACTATTAACCCATATTATGCAGAATACTGTGATGGAAGAATAGCAAATTGTCGTGGATTAAAACAATGGGGAACCGTAACATTAGCACAACAGGGAAGAAATGCATTAGAAATCTTAAAATATTATTATGGAAACGACATTGAAATAGTAGCTACAGATCGAATACAAAGTATAACAACTTCTTATCCAGGTACTGCTTTACGACAAGGAAGTCGTAGTGATGCTGTAGCGACCATACAAAGACAATTGAATCGTATCGCTATTAATTACCCAAGTATTCCAGTCAATTATCCAGTGGATGGTATTTATGGAAATCGAACAAGAGCAGCAGTATTAGCTTTTCAAAGAATTTTTAATTTAACACAAGATGGAGTAGTAGGAAAAAGTACTTGGTATAGAATATCCTATATTTATGTAGCAGTTACCAAATTAGCAGAATTAACATCAGAAGGTGAACGATTACCAACAAATGGTAACTATCCAGGTTTTGCCTTACGTAGAGGAGATCAAGGCATTGAAGTGCAAGAAGCACAATATTATCTAGATTTAGTATCCGATTTTACCAGTTATGTTCCAAATTTAAGAATTGATGGTAATTTTGGTACAGCAACTTATAATGCAGTTGTAGGATTCCAAAGATTAGCGAATCTAACACCGGATGGCATTATAGGAAGACAAACTTGGAATACTTTACGTTTGGCATATGAAGCAATACGTAATTTAAATTTAGGTAATCCAGGATATGTTGTATATCCAGGAACTGCTTTAAGACTTGGAAGTAGGGGAGAAAATGTACGATTAATGCAAAGCTATTTAAATGCATTACGTGAAAATGCAGCTGATGGACCAGAGTTGACTGTGGATGGAATATTCGGTTCAGCTACTCAAAGTCGTGTGCGTGCATTTCAAAGAGATAATGGTTTAGAAGTGGATGGTATAATAGGACAAAATACTTGGAATGAGATTGTAAGACAATATGGAGTCATTTTAAATCGTCAAGAAATTATGGATGAACAAAGTTTATTAGCGTTAGAAAATGCAGAAACTGAAACAAATACAAAAATTTATACAGAATGGTAAAAAAAACTTGCATTATTTTAAAAAGTTATATATAATATTCAAGCAATGTCCCTGTAGCTCAGCTGGATAGAGCACCCGCCTTCTAAGCGGGCGGTCGAAGGTTCGAATCCTTTCGGGGACGCCATTGCTGAGTATCTAGGAGATTCTAAATGTTAGAATCTCCTTTATTTATAGGCATTTTATGAAAGTGCTGAATTTTGATTTTCTAAATTCGACACTTTTTCGACACTTTTTATTTCGAATACACTATTAACAACTTCTTTTTTGTGTTCGTTGTCAATGTGTGTGTATAATGAAAGTGTAGTGTTAAAATTGCTATGGCGCATCAATTCTTGAGTGGTTTTAATATCTACATTATTCATAACTAGAGTGGTTGCGTATGTATGTCTTAACATATGGAAGTTAAAGTTAATATTAAATTGTTGTGCTATAGCTTTAACTCTATTTGATAAGCTAGTAGGGTTTATGTAATTTCCCTCAATATCGCATACCACTTTTTCATATGGATTCATAGAAAACCATTGTATAATTTCATTTCTCAAGATGTTAGGCATTGGGATGATCGCTTTTGATTTTTTGGATTTCATTTCCCTGGTAGCATAGAACTGTTCTTTCTTTAGTCCTTTAGTTACTAGTTTTTTACTGATATCAATTTGGTTTAATGTAAAATCAAAATCTTTTTTCTCAAGTGCTAATACTTCACTACTTCTTAATCCAGTATAAAATGCAATTTTCATAGCTATAGAATAAGCTGCATAATAGAAGTCATTTTTACTATCTAAATAGTTTATTAAGGTGTTAAAGTCCTCAAAGGATAAAACGCCTTTTTCTTTGGTTCTTTCGACTCCTGATACAATAACCAAACGATTAGGATTGTCTTTAATGTAACCAGCTCGAATAGCATAGTCGAATAGACGATTTAAAGTTTTTCGTATTCTTTTGTTTGTTTCTAGTCCCTGATCGCTTCGACTATTGAAAAATGTTTGTAGCATTTTGTAGGTTATTTTTGAAATAGGGGTATTACCAAATACTTCTTTTACATAGCTAAATCCTTGCTTGGTATCGTATAAAGTGTTTGCCTGGTATCTTGCTTTGTCTACTTCTAAAAACTCCTCAAGAACGTCTGCAAGAGTCTTCTTGCAATCCTTTAAAATGCGCCCTGTATCGTGAATTTGTGCAAGCATAAGGGCTTCGTACTCTTGGGCTTCTTTCTTCGTTAGAAAGCCGCTTTTTGAGTGCCTGGTGGTTACTCCGTTATCTTCGTAATTAAAATAAACTTCGTATACATAACCTCCTTTTGTTTTTTTACTTTCTCTTTTTCTAATGCTCATAGAGATGCTCCTTTCATAGAATTTGTTTTTAATGTTGCTATGTGCTATAATTGGAGCACAAATAAAGTATTGCCTATATTTTTATTTGTGCATACGTTCTCATTGCCGTGGGGACGTATTTTTTTATTGTTTTTTGGCTTTTTTTATATTTTCGAAATGTTCGTTTATTAAAAGAAGATGTACTTTTTCTAATTGTTTTCTAGTTAAAGCGATTGAATGTGAATCACTATCATAATGTTCTTCTAAATCACACCAGGATTCTTTGATTGATAAAAATTTGTAAATATCCAAAAGTAAATCTCTCAAATCATAATAACTTAATAATTCATTTAACGTTGATATACAAAATTCTTTCATTTCTTTTGAAATTTTTGCTGAATAATCGTCATGATCGTTTAATTTTTTTATTTCTAAATCAAAGAAATAATACATTCTTTTGATGTTTTCTATTGCTGAATCTGCAAGGTGCAATTCTTTATTTATTGCTTTATTTGATGCTGAAATTGTTGGTACTTCGTCTAGTCCTAACAAATAATCAACAGATACTCCTAAACCTTTAGCAATTGGAATTAAAGTTTCAATTCTAGGGTTTTTATTTTGTCCTGTAATTAAAGCGTTAAGTGAAGATGTGGATGTATTTGTTTGTCTACAAAGTTCTGATTGAGTTATTTTTCTCTCAATCAATATATCTCCAATTCTTTCTCCTAATGTTGTTTTTATTTTTTTCATTTTCAGTTCTCCTTTTATCGTGGAAAAATAATTTAAAAATCCATAATAAATTTATGACTAATGAATTTTCATGGATTTTAATTTTTTTGTGTTATTGTTTTATTGTGGAAACAACAACAACTATTTCCATGATTAAAGTATATTCTTTTTTCTAAATAAAAGCAACAACAAGAAAGGATGATTTTATGTGTAATTTAGATGTTAGAGAATACGCAAAACAAAAAGGAGTAAAACTTTGGGAAGTTGCTCGAATGGTTGGAGTCAATGATTCTAACTTTTCAAGACGATTGCGTACAGAGTTTTCCCCTGAAGAAAAAAAACGCGTAAAAGGTTTTATTGACCAAATCGCAAAAGAAAGAGGGTGTTAAAATGAGTGATTTAAAAATGCTAACAACTGAAGAAGTTGCAGAACTAACTGGATCAAGAAGAGAAAATGTTTCGATGTGGCGTGAAATTGGAATTATTCAAGCTATCAAAACGGGAAAAGGCTATATGTACTCACAAGAAGAAATCAAACGCTTTCAGCGTGATTATATGGGCTTTGATGTTAGCAATCGTGTGAAAGCTATTGAAGCGTACAATCAATTAAATGTGGCTATTAGACTGTAGGTGGTAGCATGAAAAGAGACAGTTTTATTTTTTATCGCAGTTTTTATGAAGCTATAGATTTATTGGAACCAAAGGATCAACTTGTGCTTTATAAAGCTATTTGTGAATATTCTTTAAATTTTCGTGAAATAGAGTTAACTCATATTCAGGAGTTTGGATTTACTTTTATAAAACCAATACTAGATGCAAATATTCAACGATATAAAAATGGATGTAAACCAAAACGAGAGCAAACAGAAAGCGAAAATGAAACAAATAATAAGCAAAGTGAAAGCAAAAGTCGAACTAATGTAAATTATAATGTAAATAATACATTAGATAATAATAATTTAAATAATAATGTAAATAATACATTAGAAAATAAAAATGAATTAAATAATTATTTGTTTAATAGAAAGGTTGATATTTATGATGAATACTGAATTTCAAGCACAAGCAGAAATATTATCTATACTTATGAATAAACCTGAATATTTTAAAAATACAATATTACAAGATTGTTATTTTACTCATGATTTTAGAAAATTGTATTCTGCAATGTATAAATGCTTTTATAAATTTAACGGAATTGTTTTGGAACATATTGCTGAAGAATTTAATAACATTAACTTAATTGAAAATATAGTGTATGCAAGTTATACAGATAACGAAACAAGATTTAAAGCATTAGAAAGTTTTTTAATTGAATCTTATAGAAAAAGAAATGCTGAATTAGTATGTGATGATTTTTTAAACAGAAAAATAGAATTTTCAGATTTGTGTAACAAAATAAATGAAATCAAAGAGTTGAAAAGTGTAAAAATTCAAAAGCTTACTAAAGAAACGCTAGCTAAAACATTAGAAAAAAAGTCAAAACAAATTGATATACCTAAATTTCCTAAATTAAGCAATATTTTAAAACTATGTAACAATGATTTTGTCGTTATTGGTGCACGTACTGGAGCAGGGAAAAGTGCTTTTGCTTTGAATTTGTTAGCTTCTTTATCTGCTCATTATCCATGTGTATATTTAAATTTAGAAATTGCAGAAGAACAAATACATAATAGATTGCTTGCGATTCATTCTGGATTGTTTGTAGCAAATATTGAAAAATACAATGAGCAAGATATAAAAGTGAAATACATAATAGAGCAAGCAAAAGAAAAAATAGCAGAAAAAGACATTAGTTTGTTGACTGGAAGCTTTAGTTTAGAAAAAGTTAAAGCTGTTTTATCTAGCTTAAATAAAAGTGATCATACAATTGTTTTTATAGATCATTTGTTACTAATTAAAGCAAAAGCAGAAAATAGATATGAAAAAGTAACTGAAATTGCAATGCAACTACGTGCTTTGTCTTTGGATTTTAATGTAACCATTATTGCTATATGTCAGTTAAGTAGATTTCAAAAAGAAAAAGAATTTGAAATTCCAACACTTTCTACATTGAAAGATAGTGGTGAAATTGAAAATTCTGCAAGTAAGGTTTTGTTTTTACATGAAGATAAAAATAAAAATTTTTCTTTGATAGTTGCAAAAAATAGAACTGGGACAACGGCAACGATAGATTTATTTTTTGATAAACAAAGGCAAATCATAAGCGAAAAAATAAAAGTATAGGCAATATATTATTTCAACAAGAAAGGGAATTACTATGATTAAATTAAAAATTTCATATGAAAGAGAAAACGAACTACAAGATTTTTTAAAGCACTTATATTTATTACCAAAATATCAAAGAGAAGATTTTAAAAAGTCTAAAAATAAAGAGGGTAAATATAAAAAAGCGTATATTTACTTGAATAACAAAACAGGGAAATAAACTCCCTGTTTTATAGCGTTATTTTGTAATTAAAATATATTATTTATATATGATTTTGTTATTGAAAATATATAAAACTCTTTATAAATAAAGGTGTTTTGTTGCATACCCCCTGGGGATGTGCTACTATTTTATTGCAAAATATAAAAGTACCCCATTAGTAGGAAAATGGAAGTCGAGAGACACGGGAAGTTGACACAGTAACGCATTAGAGCGCTATGGTGTTGTTTCTCGTGTCTTTTTATATTTGCTGCATCTGCGTACGGGATGTATGTGAAAAGAACTTCTAAACAGTTCGTTTTTAGTGAATGAAATCGTTAGAATGTCTCTTTCTACAGCTTTTTGTTAATACAGCAAAGTCCTGGGCATGACTATAAACTGCCTGCACCTAAAAAGTCCACAAGACTATAAACTGGAGGAAATATGGAAAACACAAATAACGTAGAAAATACGGTTCAGCAAACAACTGAAAATACTGGAATTGTCCAGGAACCTGAAGAACGAAAATTTACACAGCAGGAAGTAAATGCAATTATTGAGAAGCGTTTAAAACGTGAAAGAGAACGTATGAATGCTTTAGTAAATGGTCAAGATCCTGCAGTGGTTGATATACAGACACGCGAAAAAGCGGTTACTGCTCGAGAATTGCGTATTGAAGCAAAAGAGCAGCTATTAAATAAAGGCTTACCAGTTGAGCTTTTAGATGTATTAAATTATGAAAATAAAGAAAGCTGCGAGGCATCTATTAACAAGCTAGAAGCAATTTTTAATAAGCGTGTAGCTGATACTATTGATGCAAAATTAAGAGGTGGATCGCCTATGAAAAAAGCTCCACAAGATGATTCTAGTTATGATTTAGATGATGCACTTGCTCAAGAATTTGGATTAAAAGAATAATAGGAGATTTTAAAATATGGCTATTGAATTAGTAACAAAGTTTGCTCCATATGTAGACGAGCAATTTACAAAAGAAAGTAAGCTTTCAATGCTTACAAATCAAGATTTTGACTGGACTGGTGCGCATACAGTTAAAATCTATAAAATTTCAACGTCTGAAATGAATGATTACGGACGTAATGGCGCAAAAGAGGGAAATATCAGCCGTTATGGTGAAATTAAAGATTTAGACGCAACAACGGAAGAATTTACACTTCGCAAAGATAGATCATTCACTTTCGCTATTGATAAATTGGATCAAGACGAAACAGCACAACAATTGAAAGCTGCAAGTGCATTAGCTCGCCAAAATAGAGAAGTAGTGATTCCTGAAGTAGATACATATACATACGGTATCATGGTTACTGGTGCAGGAACTAAACCAACAGCAATTGAATTAACTGCGGAAAATATTTACGACGAAATTACAAAAGCAAATGAAGCTTTAGATAATGCAGAAGTGCCAGAATCAAATCGTGTTTTAGTGGTTACTCCTGCGGTATATCGTATTATGAAAGCTTGTAAAGATATTGTTTTAGAAACTGAAATTGGACAAGATATGCGCCAAAAAGGAATCATTGGTAATTTAGACGGTGCTTATGTTATGAAAGTACCAGCTAATAGATTACCTAATAAATTTGGGTTCATGTTAGTTCATCCAAGCGCAACAGTAGCTCCAACAAAATTAGAAGATTACAATGTACACAAAAATCCGCCATTTATTAGTGGGGATTTAGTAGAAGGGCGTATTGTATACGATGCGTTTGTATTAGAAAACAAAGCAAAAGCTATTTATTATCAAGCTACTGTGTAGTGATACATAATAATCAAATCCGTAACCCCCCGCACATAGTTTGATTTAAATAGAGCCTCGTTATACCTCACGAGGCTTTTTTAGAGGTGTTGTATGAAAAAGATAGATAAAATGCTACAAAAAGCAATAGAGCTGCAATCGGTTCAAGAGTCAATTTCCTGCGTGATAATTGTAGAAGATAACAGCAAAAATCATTCTTTAGGCTATTTAAAAGGCAGTGGAGAACGTGTACATAAAGAATTTGATACAAGCGAAGAACTCCACCAGGAACTTCAAAAACTGCGTACAATTCAAGAAATCGTTGTTTTGATAGATGATATTGAGGATGAAGAAAATGAAGTTGTAGAACCTGTTTATACTCCGCAGATAGTTACAAAAAATAAACGATCCAATATTGAGTTATGCAGTTATAACCAGGAAGAAATGGAATATTTGAAAAAGCTAGAAATGCAAGAAGAAAAGAAAAAAAGTCAGAATATAAAGCCAAAAATGGTTTTAGAATATGACGATCCAAAGAAAGCGGAGTTGTTTAATTATGACTAGAAAATACAAAAAAATTAGTTTGCGGTTAGATTCTTCAAAAAATGTACGTGCAACGCTTTCGAGAATTTCAAACATGGTTGTAAATGGAGAATTGGATAATAAAACAGCAAATACTATTATTTTAGCTTGTAATGCTATTCTAAACGCACTGCGAACTGATGAACAACAAAAGAAAATTGATGAATTAGAAAGATTGTTAAAAGAATTAAATTTGAAATAAATATGGCTAATGCAAGAAATTATCAAGAGAAAAACTGGTATATACTATACGATTCAAACGATATGCCAGTATGTATTGGCAAACGATCTGAATGTGTAAAATACTTAAATACATCTTTTGATTACTTTGATTTATTAGTATCACGTACTAAACAAGGACTTATAAAAGAAAAAGGTTATAGAGCATATAAAATTGAGGATGCAGCTTATGAGTGAATATGAAAAATTTTTAAAAAATTTAGTATATGAACGTGCGGAAAAGGCAATTCATAACCAGCGTTTATTACGTGCTGGATTTCTAGATTTGCGCAATCGTTTATATGTAATAGAAACTTCTATGGAAATGGTGCATACTCCAAATTTGCAAGATGTCATTGTTAAATCGGATAAATCGCGTGATTCTCGCTTGTTGACTTTTATTGAGGAAAAGGAGTGCCTAGAAAAGTTTATTGCGCTATATAAAAAAGAAATTTTAAAATTTGAACGTGCAATTGAAAACTTCGACCAGGAAGAAAAAGATATAATTTACTCAAAGATAAATAAACGGCGTATGAGCAATGAAGGGTTATTACAAAAGGAAATAGTCGCAAAAGAAGAAAAAGTCCGTCAAACGCTACGAAAACTGGGTCAAATTTTAATTTAGCAATTATAAATCTAAAATTAAAAAAAGAGTGAAATAAAAAATCACTCTTTTTCTTCGTTTAGATCATCTGCTCCAAATTCCACTAACACTTTACCAGTTACTCTATCAATAAAAGCTAAAGTAGTATTAGTTAATTCTCCAAGCTGAACTAAATCTTTGATTTTGTATGCTTCATTTTTGGCTTTAGTTTGTAATGATTGGGGAGTTATTTTTAATGTTCTAGCATAATCAGCAAACGAAAAGCCTTTTAAAGATAATAAAGACTTAATTTTGTTTTTTAACATAGTATTGCTCCTTTGTTCTTTTATTATAACATAAGGCTATGGATTTATAAAAGTAATAATAAATATTATAAAATAAATAAAAAATATAATAAAAACTATTTACTTTATAAGGTTATAGCCTTATAATTAGAGCATAATTAAACGAAAGGAGTTTTCAAATATGTTTAAAAATTTAGATTTTGTTAATGATCATGTAAAGAAAGGAAATGAACTTTTAGAAAAAAATGAAATGTTATCTATAGAAGTACTTGATAAAATTAACAGTACTTCTGATGATGTTATCGAAAGAGCTTGTAATTTGTTTGCTTATGGATATTTTATTGGTCGTTCTCATAATCGATTATCTTTAGAGGAAGATGTTGTTAAAATTGAGGGAGGTTTAATAATTCTCAATATGATTAAAATGGCTATGATTACCGATGGTGGCCAATATCCAGCAAAAAGTATTGAGTATTCTTTAACATTTTTGGAGGATCATTTAATGACTAGTTTGAAAAGTGTTAAAAAAGAATTGCTACTTGATTAAATCGGCATAGAAATATTTTAATAGAACCAGCTAGCCGCTACTAGTTGGTTTTTTTGTTTTAATAGGTTTATAATATTATAAAGAAATGATTTACGGAAAGGAGTGAAAATATGCCAGAGTATGATTATTTCGAAATGAAACATGATTATACTTTAGATCATAAAGTTTCACATCCTTTATCTGTTGCAAGACACCACTTTGCTGAATCTGGGCCATATTTAGACGATGACTATATGTTAGCGGTTAAGTTATCATTGGCTTTGGCAATTTGTGAAGTTGATCGTGTAGATTATCTACAAGATGTGACAAATCATATGTTTGTTAAAACGTTTGATTTTGTATCTTATTTAGATCCTGAAGAACATGATGTTACGGCTGAAGAAGTTGAACAAATGAAAAAAGATGTTCTTTATATACTTGAATCTGGCAAAGTGAGATTTAAAGATGTTCCAGTTGAAAAAGATGATATTACTGATGAATTGTATTTAGAATATGTTAGAAAGAGCGACAAATGAGTCGCTTTTCTTTTGCACAAAATAAAAATAAGGATATTGTTTCTATCCTTATTATATATAGGTAGTAAAAACTCGACACTTTTTCGACACAAATTCGACACTTTTTGAGTAATATTCGTACAAGAATGAACACGAATGAAAAGTACATAAATGTTAAAAAATCCTTTATTTATAGGCACATAGCAACATTGTATAAGATTGAAATAAATGTACTTTTGAACTTTTCGGGGACGCCATTGCTAGAATAGTAAGACTTCTGAAAAGAAGTCTTTTTTCTTTACAATATGATAAAAGTATTGTATAGTATTAGCAGACGAAAGGTTAGAGTGCTAAAATGAAGAATCTTGATGATGTAAAAGAAACATCTATTTCTGAATTGTTGGATTATTTATGTGAAGAAAAAGTAGAAGAAAAAAAGCCAACTATTTCTGTTACTGAAGATACTCTAGAAGAGTTTCTTAATGGAGATTATGCACAACAAGTGAAAGCAGTTCAGTTTTTAGTCAATAGTAATTTACGTAACTATATTGATATATTAGAGATGTTTTTCACGAAAGAAAATTGTCATCCAATGTTATTGTCTGATGTATTAGAGGCATGTATTGACCAACAAATTATGCATGAATTTAAGATCAACAAAAACGGATATGAGATGTATTTCATTCCTCATTATTTAGAAATGCCTAATGATCAAGATGGTGTGCAAGAAGCGCTTGAGTACTTATCGCAATGGTTTAAAACCAAGGAACCTATTTTTTATCAAATGTGTGAAGAGATGCTTTTACAAGAAGCCTATTTGCAATTGCCATTAATGTGGGAAGAGGGAGATGGATTAGAAGTTGCCCTTAGTATTGCGAAATATGTCTATCAATCATGGGATCGTATGAATGAATTTGACCTTCTTTGTGAAAAAGAAGATGTTAAAGGAATAAAGTTATTAGATTTGATGGTTGAAACAATTGAATTTGAGTAAAAAAAAGGTATAATAGTAAAGGTCATGTAGGAGGAAGTATAAATGAAGTCAACATGGAATATTGTAGAAAAGTCAAACGGTGAATTATTAGTTACTGTTGATGGTGCTGCTTGGAAACAAGCGCAAGATAAAGCGTTTAAGAAAATTGCTAAAAGTGTAAATGTAAAAGGATTTAGAGCTGGTCAAGCTCCTGAAGCTATGGTTCGCAAAATGGTAAATACTCAAAGTATCCTTTGGGAAGCTGTTGATTATGTAGCTAACGATGCATTAGTATTCGGTGTTCAAGAACAAAATCTTGAATTAGTAGCTCGTCCAAACTTAGATTTAGAATCTATTTCTGAAGAAGAAGTAGTATTAAAATTCTTAGTTACTGTATCTCCTGAAGTTACTTTAGGTGAATACAAAGGGCTTGAATATGATGAAATCAAAGTTAGAGTTCCATCTAGCGAAGTAAAAGCTCAAATTGAAAAAATTCAAAAAGATTTCACAGAATTAGTATTAAAAGAAGAAGGTTTTGTTGAAGAAGGAAATACAGCAGTTATCGACTTCGAAGGATTCAAAGATGGTGTAGCATTTGAAGGTGGAAAAGGTGAAAACTATCCATTAGAAATTGGTTCTCACACATTCATCCCTGGATTTGAAGAACAATTAATTGGTATGATTCCAAATGAAGAAAAAGAAATCAATGTAACTTTCCCTGAAGAATATCAAGCTGCTGACTTAGCTGGTCAACCAGTAGTATTCAAAGTAAGAGTTAACGAAATCAAAACTAAAGTTACTCCAGAATTAACAGATGAATTCGTTAAGGAAATTAATATTCCTGATGTAGAAACTGTTAAAGATCTTGAAAAAATGATTAAGAAAGATCTTAAGGCTCAAAAAGAAAAAGAAGCTGATGATAAAGTAACAAACCAATTATTAACAGCAGTTACTGATGCAAGTACAGTTGAAATTCCTGAAGTAATGGTTGAAGCTGAAACAGAAAACATGTTAGAAGATTTCAAAAATCGTTTAGCTCAACAAGGAATCGATTACAACATGTATTTACAAATGGTTCAACAAGAAGAATCTAGCATTAAAGAAGAAATGGCAAAAGATGCATATAACAAAGTTAAAGTGCGTTTAGTTCTAACTCAAATTGCAAAACAAGAAGGAATTGAAGTAAGCGAAGAAGAAATCGAAGCTGAATACAATTCAATTGCAACGCAATATCGTATGGATGTAGAAAGAGTAAAAGAATACATCGATGCTGCTTCAATTAGCTATGATGTTCGTTTACGTAAAGCACTTGATGTAATCAAGGCTGCATCTAAGAAAAAAGAGAAAGACGCATAGCGTCTTTTTTGTACCTTTGAAAGGAGGTTAATATATGGACACAAACGCGGTAAGATTGCCTGTTGTTTGTACAAGAGGAGTTGTAGTATTCCCAAATCAAGAAGTAGTGATTGATGTAGGAAGACTAAAAAGTTTAAAAGCAATTGATTTTGCGAATGATTATCATGGTGGAAAGGTATTTGTTGTTTGTCAAAATGATCAACGAGTAAATGATCCATCGATTGATGATATTTATCAAGTAGGTACAATTTGTCGTATCACACAAGTTCGTAAGGAAAAAGGGTTTTTACGTGTAAAATTCTCTGGTTTACAACGTGCAAGAATTCAATTTATTGAAGATGACAAAGATTGCATGATGGGAGTTATTGAACCTTTAGTAGAAGATGAATATAGTTCTCGTATTGATATGAAATTGGTTAACAAAATAGCAGAGGGATTAGAGTTAATTGCTGATGTTGGTTCTCAATTTCCTTCAGAAGTAGTTACACAATTAGCAAAAGGGGTTCCTGCTGATGTTTTAGCAAATCATTTTGCCCAATATTTTCCAATGAACTTTGATAAACGTCAAAGTATTTTGGAAACGTCTGATTTGAATGAACGTTTAGCTTTAATTTTAGAAGAAATTGAAGTAGAAAAGCATTTACATGCTATCGAAAAACAAATTTCTGATAAAGTAAAAGAACGTGTAGATGAAAATCAAAAAGAGTATTATTTACGTGAAAGATTACGTGTAATTAAAGAAGAATTAGGAGATGTGACAAATTCAACAGATGATGTAGAACAAATGCGTCAAATGATTGAAGAAAATCCATATCCTGCAAATGTTAAAGCAAGAATGCGCGAAGAATTACAAAGATATGAAATGATGCCACAAGCATCTGCAGAATCTAGTGTTTTACGTAATTATTTAGATTGGATTTTTAAAGTACCTTGGTATCAAAGTACAGAAGATGAAACGGATTTAAATGCTATTTTAAAAGTATTAGATGAAGATCACTTTGGTTTACAAAAAGTAAAAGAAAGAATCTTAGAATATATTGCTGTTAAAAATATGACAAAGTCATTAAATGCACCTATTTTATGTTTAGTTGGTCCTCCAGGTGTAGGTAAAACTTCACTTGCAAAGAGTGTAGCACGTGCATTAAATCGTGAATTTGTAAAAATGTCATTAGGTGGAGTGCATGACGAAGCGGAAATTAGAGGACATCGTCGTACATATTTAGGTAGTATGCCAGGTAGAATCATTCAAGGAATGAAAAAAGCTGGTGTGACAAATCCTGTATTCTTAATTGATGAATTGGATAAAATGGCATCTGACTATAAGGGAGATCCTTCTAGTGCAATGTTAGAGGTTTTAGATCCAGAGCAAAATAGCATGTTCTCTGATCACTATTTAGAAGAACCATATGATTTATCAAATGTTTTATTCATTGCGACCGCAAACTATTTGGAAAATATTCCAGGTCCTTTAAGAGATCGCTTGGAAATTATTGAGTTATCTTCATATACTGAAGAAGAGAAAATGCATATTGCGAAAGAGCATTTGATTCCTAAGCAAGCAAAATTAAACGGCTTAAAACCAAGTCAATGTAAAATTAAAGATGAAGAATTGTTATATTTAATTCGTTATTACACAAAAGAATCAGGTGTTCGTCAACTAGAACGTATGATTGCGTCAGTTTGTAGAAAAACGGTATTAGCGATTTTAAAAGATAACAAAAAACGTGTACAAGTGAGTAAAAAACTAATCAATGAGTGGTTAGGTAAAGAGATCTATTCATATGGTACAAAAGAAAAAGAAAATCAAGTAGGTATAGTTACAGGTTTAGCTTATACATCTTTTGGTGGTGATATTTTACCAATTGAAGTAACACATTTTGATGGTAAAGGCAATGTAATTGTTACAGGTCATTTAGGAGATGTTATGAAGGAATCAGCTACTGTTGCTGTTGGTTATGTTAAATCACATGCAAAAGAATATGGGATTGATCCTGTTATGTTTGAAAAACAAGACATTCAAATTCATGTTCCAGAGGGAGCCGTACCAAAAGATGGACCAAGTGCAGGTATCACTTTAACTACAGCAGTTATTTCTGCGTTAACAAACAAACCTGTTTATTCAGATTTAGCTATGACAGGTGAAGTAACATTACGTGGGAATGTATTAGCGATTGGTGGTATTAAAGAAAAGAGTATGGCAGCACATCGCTCTGGTATTCAAAGAATTGTAATGCCAAAAACAAATGTAAAAGATATGGATGAAATTCCACAAATAGTAAAGGATAACATTACTTTTATTCCAGTAGAAACAGTGGATCAAGTAATTGAAGCAGCATTGGTGAAATAGTATGCAAGTAAAGCAGTCTAGTTTATTACAGTCAGCAGTAAAAAAAGAACAATGGCCACAATCAGAATTACCAGAATTGATTATGGTTGGTCGTTCAAATGCTGGGAAATCATCTTTTATCAATGCATTATGTAATCGTAAAAATTTAGCTTATGTGGGTAAACAACCAGGTAAAACTAGAATTTTAAATTTCTTTTTGATTAATAAAGATTATGTTTTAGTAGATGCACCTGGATATGGTTATGCTGTAGCTTCTCAAAAAACAACCATTGATTTTGGAGATATGATGGAAGAATACTTTCAATCACGTTCTCAATGTAAAGGAATGGTTATGATTTTAGATATTCGTAGAAAACCAAGTCAAGATGATATTACGATGTTAGAATATGCTCGTTATTATCAAGTTCCTTGTTTATGTGTTTTAACTAAAGCAGATAAAGTTAGTAACAATGAAAAAGCAAAACAAAAACAAATTATTGCAAGTACATTACGTATGGATGCAAGAAATTTAGTAGTTGTTAGTAGCGAAAAGAAGGTTGGTATCGAACAAGCTTGGGAACGAATGGAAGAATTGTTAAAGCAAGAAGGATAGTCTTCTTGCTTTTTTGCATATTTTAGAAGATGTTTGCTTACAATACATTGAGGTGAAATGTATGAAACAAATGACGATAGAAAGATCATTAGAAGTAAAAGGAATATTAGCTGCAGAACAAGTTCGTTTACAATGTCAAATGAAGTACCAAAATGAAGATGATGGTAAAAGAGCAGTAGGCAATATTTATGTGAGAGGCATTTATTTTGATGGAGAAAAGAAAAGGCCATTAAGAGAAATTGTGGTTTTAGATGTATTTGCGCCAAATTATAAACTGATTGATGATGAAGTATTTTCGGTAGAAGTGAAAGATTCGCATTATGATATTCTAAATCAAACAATTTTACTATCTATTGATTTATTAGTGCATGGAATATGTGATGATGATGAACCGGTGGAGATGGTTCCATTGGAAATGGATGTCAAAACGGATGAAGCAAATCTATATTATGAATATGACCAACAACCAATTGAAATTGTTGAAGAACAGAAAGATGAAATTCGAGAAGATGTTCAAAATGAAATGGAAAATAGTTGTATAGAAGAAGATATGTTTTATCAAAAAGAAGAAAGAACGAACTTTCGTATGATTATATTAAAAGAAAACTGTAGCTATGAAATGCTTGCGGCAAAATATAGTGTGGATATTCATAGATTACGTAAGATAAATGGAGATAAAATATTATTATCAGGAACACTTGTTGTTTTGCCTTAAATGAATCTTGACACAAGCAAATTGGTTGACTATAATTTAAACGATATACGATGAAAAGAAGGAGTATATTCATTTGGAAATGTAGAGAGTTATGGGTTGGTGAAACATAACCTAGAATGAATAGAAGGTAGTCTTGGAGTAGATTTTTCGAACTGATAGTAAAAAAATCCGTGAATCAGCGTTAATGATTTCAAGCATATAGCAATATATGAAAATAAGGTGGTACCACGCAACAGCGTCCTTTGGGGATGCTGTTTTTATTTTTATCATAAGAGAAAAGGAGAGATAGTATGAAAGAATTAGCTAAAAAGTATGATCACTTGGTTGTAGAACAAGGGGTTTACGATCAATGGGTCAATAAAGGATACTTTACTGCTGGAGATATGAGTAAAAAACCATACTCAATTGTAATTCCTCCACCAAATGTAACTGGTAAATTACACTTAGGTCATGCTTGGGATAATACATTACAAGATATCGTAACACGTTACAAACGTATGCAAGGTTTTGATATGTTATGGTTACCTGGTATGGACCATGCAGGAATTGCGACTCAAGCAAAAGTAGATGCTCGTTTAAAAGATGAAGGATTATCAAGATACGATTTAGGAAGAGAAAAATTCTTAGAACGTGCTTGGGAATGGAAAGAAGAATATGCTGGTCATATTCGTAAGCAATGGGCGAAATTAGGAAATAGTGTAGATTATTCTAGAGAACGTTTTACTTTAGACGAAGGATTATCTAAAGCTGTACAAAAGGTATTCGTACAATTGTATGAAGAAGGTTTAATTTATCAAGGTGAACGTATTATTAACTGGGATCCACAAGCAAAAACGGCTCTTTCTAATATTGAAGTTATTCATAAAGAAATTGAAGGAGCTATGTACACATTCAAATATGTTGTAAAAGAAACTGGTGAAGTATTAAACGTATCTACAACTCGTCCTGAAACAATGTTTGGTGATGTTTGTGTAGTTGTTCATCCAGAAGATACTCGTTATCAACATTTAGTAGGTAAACATGCAATTAACCCTGCAAACCAAGAAGAATTAATCATTATTACGGATGAATATATTGATATCGAATTTGGTACAGGTGCTATGAAATGTACTCCTGCACACGATCCTAACGACTTCTTAATTGGAGAAAAGAATGGTTTACCTAAACCTGTATGTATCCATCCAGATGGAACAATGAATGAATTAGCTGGTGAATTTAATGGTATGGATCGTTTTGCTTGCCGTAAAGCATTAGTAGAACGTATTGAAAAAGAAGGCAACTTAGTTTCAATTGAAAAACATATGCACCAAGTAGGTCACTCTGAAAGAACAGATGTAATTGTTGAACCATATTTATCTAAACAATGGTTTGTTAAAATGCAACCTTTAGCAGAAGATGTATTAAAAGATCAAAGCAATCCTGAAACAAAGATTAATTTCTATCCTGCACGTTTTGAAAAAACATTCATTAACTGGTTAGAAGGTATTGAAGACTGGTGTATTTCTCGTCAATTGTGGTGGGGACATCGTATTCCAGCTTGGTACCACAAAGAAACTGGTGAAGTTTATGTTGGATTAGAAGCTCCAAAGGATATTGAAAACTGGAATCAAGATGAAGATGTATTAGATACATGGTTCTCAAGTGCTTTATGGCCATTTAGTACATTAGGATGGCCTGATGCGACAGCAGATTTAGATCGTTATTATCCAAATAACTTAATGATTACTGGATATGACATCATTTTCTTCTGGGTAGCAAGAATGGCTTTCCAAGGTAAACACTTTACAGGTAAATTGCCATTCAGAGATTGTTTATTACATGGTTTAGTTCGTGATGAACAAGGTCGTAAGATGAGTAAGTCATTAGGTAATGGTATTGACCCAATTGATGAAATTAACAAATATGGTGTTGACTCAATTCGTTATTTCTTATCAACAAACTCAACACCAGGCCAAGATTTACGTTATTCTCGTGAAAAAGTAGAATCTAGTTGGAATTTCATTAATAAGATTTGGAATGCTAGTCGTTTCGTAATGATGAATTTAGGTGAATTCTCATTAGAAGAAATGGACTTATCTAACTTATCTATGGTTGATCACTGGATTTTATCTAGAATGAATGAAACAATCCGTAATGTAAGTGCAAATATGGATAAATATGAATTTGCGTCAGTTGGTACAGATTTATATAACTTTGTATGGGATGATTTCTGCAGTTGGTATATTGAATTAGCAAAAGCAAACTTAAATTCAGATAATGCAGCTGTTGTTACTGCAACAAAATCTACATTATTACTTGTATTAACAAATATCTTGAAATTACTACATCCATTTATGCCATTTGTAACTGAAGAAATTTTCGGTGCTATTCCTCATAGTGAAGAAGCATTATGTGTTTCAAAATGGCCAGAACAAATGGAAAATGTAAATGAAACATGTAAAGAAGAAGTTGCGCGTTTAATTTCAATGATTCAAGCTGTTCGTCAAATTCGTGTAGATTATCAATTGAAACCATCTTTAGAATTAGATATTTGCATTATGAATGTAAATAGTGAATTAGAAACTAAAGATGAAGCTTTAGCTGCGATGTTAATGAAGATGTGTAAAGCAAATTGGGTAGAATCAATGGAAGGTGAAACATTAATTCGTCCAATTATGAATGGTTCTTTACAAGTATTAATGAGTGCTATCGTTGATAAAGAAGAAGAAAAACGTAAATTATTAGCTGAACAAGAAAAATTAAATAAAGAAATTGCAAGAGCAGAAGGAATGTTGAGTAATCAAAACTTCGTTGCGAAAGCTCCAGCAGCTAAAATTCAAGCTGAAAAAGATAAATTAGAAAAATTTAAAGTTCAATTACAAATTGTAGAAGAACGTTTACAACAATTAAATTAGTGTAAAAAAGGGTCCATATGATGATAAATCATATGGATTCTTTCTATTTTACGATAAAAAACACTATTGTAATCGTTTACAATAAAAAAGATAAAAAAAGCAGTTGACATAGGGGATAAGAAAGAGTAATATAAGTGAGCACGCTTGAAGAGCGGGTCAAAAAAGCCAAAGAGTTAATAAAAAAGTTCAACAAAAAAATAAAAAAGTGTTGACAAGATATTAAGTATTTGGTAATATAGACAAGCACAAGTTGTGCAAGAGAGATCTTTGAAAACTAAGCAGAAACGTCAATTCAAGACAAACAAGAAAATC
>JAFULQ010000017.1 GCA_017473265.1 Erysipelotrichaceae bacterium
CACATTATAATGAGTAACCAAAATAATGCTGTAAATAGTTTAGCACACAGTAAATGGAATTGTAAGTATCACGTGGTATTCGCACCAAAATATAGAAGAAAGGTATTCTTTTATGAAAAAAGAGAAGCGATACGAGAAATAATTAAGACGCTATGTGATTGGAAAGGTGTAGAAATCATCGAAGGAGGAATATGCCCAGATCATGTGCATTTGTTGTTGGCAATACCACCAAAAATGAGCGTATCATCATTTATGGGATATTTAAAAGGAAAAAGTAGTTTGATGATATTTCAAATGTATGGAAATATGAAGTTTGCCTATAGGAATAGAGAGTTTTGGTGTCGTGGATATTATGTAGATACAGTAGGAAAGAATACGAAGGCAATAAAAGAATATATCGCAAATCAGTTGAAAGCAGATCAACAAGCGGATCAGTTGAGTATGTTTGATCCAAGAGACCCTTTTAAAGGGTAGCAGGTAATATTTGCACAGCTGGCAGGCGGTCATATGCACACTTGTGTGCGGCCAGTGGTATTAGGGCTATGCCCGAAAAAGAAAAACCACTAGCTAGGCTAGTGGATATTTATTTGTTATTGAATATTCATGATAATCTTTGAATTATGTTATGTAATTCATCAGTGTTTATGGTAGAATAATAGTGTTAATAATGTAGGAGGAATTTATGAATACAAATCCATTGAAACAAATTGTTGTTAAACAAAAAGCCGGAGAACATGTAGGTATTTATTCATGTTGTAGTGCAAACGTTTATGTAATTGAAGCTGCTATTGAAAGAGCTAAAAAAGATAATGCTCCAGTATTAATTGAATCAACAGCTAACCAAGTTGACCAATTTGGTGGTTATACAGGAATGAAACCTGCTGATTTCTCTAATTTCGTTAAAAATATTTGTGAAAAATGTGAATATGATTTTTCTCGTATTTTCTTAGGTGGTGATCATTTAGGGCCATTAACTTGGGTACATTTACCAGAAGCTGAAGCAATGAAAAATGCTGAAGATTTAATTCGTAGTTATGTATTAGCTGGTTTTACTAAAATTCATATCGATACTTCTATGAAAGTAGCAGATGATGATCCAAATACTCGTTTAAGCGATGAAACAATTTCTAGACGTGGTGCTCATTTAGCTAGAGTTGCTGAAGATGCTTATCAAGAATTATTAAAAACAAATCCAAATGCAGTAAGACCTGTTTATGTTGTTGGTAGTGAAGTTCCTATTCCTGGTGGTGCTACTGGTGCTACAGTTGATGCTGGTGTTCAAGTAACTAAAGTTGAAGATTTTAAAGCAACTGTTAAAGCATTTGAAGAAGCATTTGCTAAAGAAGGATTAGAAGAAGTTTGGAAAGATGTAATTGCTGTTGTTGTACAACCTGGTGTTGAAGAAAAAGATGCTGGATGTACAGAATATGATCGTGAAAAAGCTAAAGAATTAATGGCTGCAATTGAAGAATATCCAAATCTAGTATTTGAAGGACATTCAACAGACTATCAAACTAAAATCAAATTAAGAGAATTAGTTGAAGATGGTGTTGGTGTGTTAAAAGTTGGTCCAGGATTAACTTTCGCTATGCGTGAAGGATTGTTCTCATTAGCTCATATTGAAGAAGAAGCGTTCAAAGGTACTGATGTTGAAACAAGTCATTTGATTGATGTATTAGAAGAAGTTATGTTAGAAAAACCAGACAAATGGGCTAAATATTATACTGGAAATGAAAATGAATTACGTATTAAACGTAAATATTCTTTCTCTGATAGATGCCGTTATTACATCCCTAATGAAAGAGTACAACATGCTATTTCTACATTGATGAGTAATTTAAGAAGTCTTCCTGAAGTACCATTAAATTTAATGAGTCAATTTATGCCAATTCAATATACAAAAGTTCGTGAAGGTTTATTGGCAAATGACCCTGAAGCTTTAGTTAAGGATCGTGTAGTAAATACTATTGATGAGTATTTATACGCAACACAACAAGAAAAACTATAATAAAAGAAGCGATTGAAATGATTCAATCGCTTTTTAAATTTTATAAATAGATTTAGCGTAATCTGAAGGAGAAATTTTAAATTCTTTTTTAAATTTCTTAGAAAAATAATGAATACTTGTAAAGCCTAGTTTTTCAGAAATTTCTGAAATAGTATATTTGTTTTCTTTAATCAATAATTTAGCTTTCTTTAACTTGATTTGATTAATGTATTGTTTTGGAGTTGTATTCAAGTTTTTGTTAAATAAAAGTTGTAAAGAACTTCTAGAAATAGAGAATTGTTCACATAAATATTCAACTGTTAGTGGTTGATAATAATAACAATGAATAAACATAACAATATCATTTAAGAAATCATCTTCAATCTTTTGTTGGACTGGAGAGTTTGCGACTTTTGCTGTTTTTATTGTATTCGATTGTAAGATTTGGATAAGCGCAAGGTTTAAATAACAGATACATAAATCAGTATTGTACATATAATCTTTATCGCATGCTTCAATGAATTCTTGTAAAGCTCCAATAGTTTTTCTATTCGCATGGAACACTTGATTTGATAATTGGGCAAGTGCAAGATGATTCATTTTAAAAATAACAGTTAAATAGGAACAAGGTTCAACACCATCAGTTCTTTGTGAATGGAATTGACCAGGAGCATAAATAATAATGTCATGTTGTTTTAAACTATATTCTTGTCCAGAAACTTCTGTAATTAAGTGTCCACTATCTACATATGTAAGTTCCCAATATTGGTGTTCTTCACCTTCGAAAACATAATTCGAGTTTTTTACTTGATAATAATATACAAGAATTTCATCAATTGTGATTTTTGGTAAAAGTTGATCAACTCTAATTTCAAAGCCTTTAATAGGTTCGCAAGAAATAACACTTTCATCTGAATAAGAAATTGTGATTTGTGATTTATCACTAATGCTTAAAAAGTTAAAATAATGGTTCTTTTTAAGACGCACTGTATGATGAATAACAAATTGTTCAAATTTATCCGCATTATTTTCCGTAGATACACACAATATAGCAATACCTTCATCTACACAAATAAAGATGTCTTCATCATTATGAAAAACATAATTGACATGTTTATTTCTAAAAGAATATTGATTTGTTATATA
Organism: Erysipelotrichaceae bacterium; assembly: GCA_017473265.1. GTDB lineage: Bacteria > Bacillota_I > Bacilli_A > Erysipelotrichales > Erysipelotrichaceae > RGIG4607. The sequence continues at coordinate 3,134 of JAFULQ010000017.1, forward strand.
ACCATAACTATCTTTTGGAGTAGATAAATAGGTATCTCCATATTTTTGATAGAAAAAACTTGATGTTTTTGTAAACATAATATCACCTTGTGATAATTATAAAATAATCCCTACAAATTGTAAATGTAGGGATTAGTCGTTGTGATTTGGATTATACCAAGGAGAATAAGAATTAAATCGAATGAAGAAATACAAACAAATTATAACTAGTAATAGAGTAATAAAACAATGTGTGACGAAAGTTGCGATTTGAGGAATCGTTTGATTCAATAGTTTTTTTCCATCAAGAATCAAGAAGATAATTCCAATAGGTATGCTTAATAAAAATGCATAAGTGAATTTGTTTTTAACATGAATCCAATGATTGTTTTTCATAATAATCCTCCTTTATTACATTCTTATTATATCTTATTTTTCTTATATTTACAATGAATATATAAAAAAATCTATAAGTGATTCTTATAGATCTTTTAAGTTGTTGTCTAATAACTCTTGGAAAGCTTGTTTTTGCTTTTCATCAGGAGTATACGAAATGACTTGTTTCATACATTCTTTTGCTAAATCTAATTGATTGTTTTCTTTGTAAATGTATGTTTTTTCTAGATAGTGAACTGCTTTTTCAACGTCTTCACAATTTTCTAACAATGAATCAATATATGGAATTGCTTTAATATCTTTTTCTAGATAAATTTTGTATTCCATTTCATATTGTTTTTTGATTTCAGGGTCTAAATTATTTTCATCAATGAATGCATTTATTTTGCGTAATAAATTTTTTGCGTCAGTCTTTTTATTAACTGATACAAAGTATTTAAATACGGTTTGATAAAGTGCTAAATGTTGATTGTTTGTCATTTTAATTTGTTCTATTTTAGCAAATTGTTCCTTCACCTTAGCGTGTTGAATGTTAATGATATAGTAATTCAAACGGAAGAATTCACGATTATATACAGGGAACAAATATTTAACCATGAAACTATCTAATTCTTTAACAAATGATTCTTCGTCTTTAGTAATAGAACTCATAAGTTTATATGTATACTTTTTAACTAAGAATTTTGTTAAAAAAAGATGGATTAAAAATGTTCCGATTAAAACAACAGCAATTAAAATATATTTCTTCATAGTAAAACCTCCGTATATAATATTATCACAAAGACTTGTTTTTGTCTTTACCAATAAAATATATCTGACTAATATATGATATAATCAAAATATCGAAATTATTAGATAGTATATATTTACTATGGAGACTGGAGGCTTGTTATGATGTATGATCCATGGCAAAATGCAATTACTAAAAATGGATATCCATGTGATGAAGTGATAAGTGCATTGCAAAAATGTATTCGTAGAGGATTAGAAGAAGAGGCTTGTATGTTTGCGTATGAGTTGTATTTAACTTCACCTGAATTAGAAGATAAATTGTGGTCAAGATTACTTACAATATCTGTTGAAGATGTTGGAATGGGTAATCCTATGGCAAGTGTAATTATGAATAGTTTAAATCAAATGCGTAGAGAATTTGATTATCAAGCGGTAGATCGTCCATTATTTTTTGTACATGCTATTCGTGTATTGTGTTCAAGTAATAAAGATCGTTCGAGTGATGTATTGAAGAATTTAGTAATGAAACGTATTGAGAATCAAGATTTGTGTGAAATTCCTGATTTTGCATTGGATATGCATACGCGTCGTGGTCAAGAAATGGGTAGGGATATTCATCATTTCTTAAATGAAGCAAGTAAAGTAGTTCCTGAAATGGAAGTTACCAATGATTATAAAGAACGTTTAAAGAAATATTTGTAGGTGAGAGTATGAGAGATTTTATCATTCCTTTTGAATTGGGAGATATTCCAGCAAGAATTCGTTGTCCTAAAGAAGAAGGTAAACATCCTGCAATGTTGTTATTGCATGGATTTACAGGATTTAAAGAAGGCGATGGCAATTTGTATGAACTATTGGCTGAACGTTTGTTAGCTAAAGGTTTTGTAGTATTACAAATGGATTTTTGTAGTTGTGGTAATAGTACTGTCAGTAAAACTGAATTTACTTTAGAACATATGTGTGCGGAAACATTACATGCGGTAGAGTATTTGAAACAATTGGATAATGTAGATGAAAAGCGTATAGGTTTAGTAGGTCATAGTATGGGTGGTCGCATTGCATGTATGGTTGCTAGTGATGATATTCATAGTATTGTGTTATTAAATGGTGCGGTTGGTAATAAATATCGTGCTCCATGGTTCTTTAAAGAAAATATGTATCGTATGCAAGAAGAAAGTCGTTTAACAGGTAAAACAGGCTTTTGGAAAACACCAGAACAGTGGGTGGATATTTACCAATGTACCTTTGAGTCGTTAGAAAATAGTGATACGGATACGATTTTAGATTATAAAGGAAATTTATTAATTGTTTATGGTGAAGAAGATCCAACGGTAGATAATCGTGTGTCAAAAGAACTATATGCGCGATGTGTAAATGTTAAACGTGATATTATAGGTATTCCTGGTGCGAATCATACATTCCAAGCAAAGACATTGGATTATACCATTTATAATTATACAATGGATCAATTTGTTCCTTGGATCGTAGAGAAAATGAAAGAGTAATTTGATTTACTCTTTTTTATATTATTGGTACAATATATGTGAGGTGATTATATGAAAAAAGTAATTGCAGTTGTAGAAGATGAAAAAGATCTTAATGAATTGGTAAAACGTTACTTAGAAAAGGAAGGATATGAAGTTCGTTCCTATTATACATATGATCAAGCACAAGCGCATGTTAATGATGATGATGTACATTTGTGGTTATTGGATATTATGTTAGATGATAAGAGTGGCTTTGATTTAATTGAAGAAATTCGTAATCGTACGCGTGATGTACCTGTTGTCTTTATGTCAGCTCGTGATAAAGAATTTGATCGTATCATTGGTTTAGAAAAAGGTAGTGATGATTATATTACGAAGCCTTTTAGTATGAAAGAAATGGTGTTGCGTGTAAATAACATTATGAAACGTACATATCGTAGTGATATGCGTACGGAAGTGGATGGATATGAAATTGATGATACGCAACGTAAAGTGTTCTTTAAAGGTGAGTTAATTGATTTAACAACTTTGGAATATGATTTGTTGTTATTCTTTGTTAAAAATAAAGAAAAACCATTTACACGTGAACAAATCTTGAATCATGTTTGGGGATATGATTCTTTTGGTAGTAATCGTGTTGTAGATGATACGTTAAGACGTTTACGTAAGAAGATGCCGGATTTAAATATTCATACAATTTATGGATATGGGTATCGATTGGATTAGTGTATGCGTAAGATTCAAAATTGGTTGGGAGAGTTGTCGTTAACACAACAATTGTTAGCGATTATTATGTTTTCGTTTGTGATGTTTATATTCCTTTTCTTTGTGTATTTGCGAGGGAATATTCAAGATTTTGGGGAAGATCAATCTTATGATCTGATTGAGCGTTCACAAACAGAAATGATTCGTATTTATAATGAAAATTTAATTCAAATGGATGGAATTGATAACTTTACAAGTGAAGTATCACATTTATTTGTAAAAGAAGGAAAATTTTATGCCTTTGTTGGTACATATTTAAATAAACAGCCATTGATGGAGCTGTATAATTCTAAAATTGTACCTGGTGGTGTAAATGCAGAAAGCTCTTTTGAATTGAATTCACAAGTGGTTTATTACAAAGTGACGGAATTGCCAAATCAGATGGTGGTTGTTTCTTTTATGGATGATGAGTATCGTAATGAAATGGTATCTACTTTGTTTGATAGTATTTCCAATATGGCTGCTTTAGTGGTTGGTACTATTTATTTATTGTTAATATTATGGGTATCGTTCTTATTGCGTCCGTTAAATCAAATTCGAACCTACATTGAAAGAATTCGTAATGGGGAAGACGCAAAATTAAATATTGAGCGTAATGATGAGATTGGTGAAGTGGCTTTTGCGTTAGTAAATATGCGTGATGAATTGATGCATCAAGATCAAGTTAAAGAAGAAATGATTCATAATATTTCACATGATTTAAAAACGCCAATTGCGACGATTAAGTCTTATGGTGAAAGTATTAAAGATGGTATTTATCCATATGAAACTTTAGAAAAAAGTGTAGATGTTATTATTGATAATGCAGAGCGCTTAGAAAAGAAAGTACATAGTTTATTGGTATTGAATCGTTTGGATTATTTATTATCTAGTACGGAGACGGATTGGAAAGATATTGAGATGAAGTCTTTGGTAGAATTGGTTGTATTATCTTTACATGTTGTTCGTCCAGAGATTGAAATGAAATTGGAAATGGAACCAACAACTTTTAGAGGTGAAGAAGAATCTTGGCGTATTCTAGTAGAGAATTTATTAGATAATGCAATTCGTTATGCAAAAAGTGAAATTGTGATTACTTTAAAAGAAGGGTATTTATCAGTGTATAATGATGGTTCTTCTATTTCACAAGAAACGATGAATAAGATGTTTAAACCATATGAAAAAGGTAGTAAAGGTAAATTTGGATTGGGATTAAGTATTTGTAATAAAGTTGTGAATGCGTATGGTTATTCTTTGGATGCACAAAATATGGAATTTGGAGTTATCTTTAGAGTAAAAGATCGTCAAGATCCAAAAATGATGAAAAAGAAGAAAGTGAAGAAAGGTTAGCATGTGTTAACCTTTCTTTTTGTAGTATCATAGATGCAAGGTGATAGTATGTTAAGTCAATATGTAATTCGTAAATGTACAATTGAGCATCAAGTACAACGAGAAAAAGTGGGTTTGTGGTGTTCATTTGTTGGTATTATTACTAATATTTTCATTGCGACGATGAAGGTGATTGTTGGTTTATTATTTCAATCCTTGGCTATTTTGGCTGATGGCTTGAATAATTTATCGGATGCGGCAAGTATGTTGGTGGTTTTATTTAGTTTTAAGTGGAGTCAGCTTCCTGCAGATAAAGAGCATCCTTATGGGCATCAAAGGATTGAATATCTAGCAAGTCTAGTAGTTGGTATTTCGATTGTTTTATTGTTTTATGAATTAGTGAAGTCGTCGATTGATAAAATCTTACATCCACAAGTTGTGGAATTTTCAATGATTATGGTTATTGTATTGTTGGTATCGATGGTTGGTAAATGGTGGTTATATCGTTTTTATCAGCGATGTGCAAAACAAATTGATTCTACGGTTTTGTTTGCGAGTGCACAAGATAGTCGTAATGATGTATTATCGACTGGTGTTATTTTATTGAGTACACTTGTTTCTTATGTGCTTGGTTTGTATTTAGATGGCTATATGGGAATATTTGTAAGTATCTTGATTCTATTGAGTGCAATTGATATTTTAAAAGATGCGATGAATAAACTTTTAGGTGAAGCACCTAGTGAAGAGTTTGTAGAGAAAATTAAAAGTAAGATATTGTCATATGATGGTGTTTTGGGAATTCATGATTTGATTGTACATAGTTATGGGCCTGAAAGGGTGTTTGTTTGTGTACATGTAGAAGTGGATTGTCGAGTGGATATCTTACAAAGTCATGAGTTGGTGGATTTGATTGAAAAAGACTTTTTAAAAGATGAAAAGCTTCATGTAGTGATTCATATGGATCCAATTGATATTGATGATCCGATGGTTAAAGATTTATATCATATGGTTAAGAAATGCATTAAAGAGTTGAGCGAAGAGATTAGTATGCATGATTTTCGTACAGTAGTCACTAAAACGCATACCAATTTAATCTTTGATTGTGAAATACCGTATGCATGTAATATTACATTTGAAGTAGTACAAGAAGCTGTTGATTCTTTGTTGAAAACAATACCCGGGGAATATATAGCAAATATTCAATTTGAAAGACCGTATAACTAAAAAAGGACATGATGTCCTTTTTTGTTAGAATAATGTTTCGAAAAATGTTTTTACAATAGTTAAACTACCAATAATATTACCTAAGGCAGATCCAACATTTGCGAAAACAACAACTAATAAGATTTTAGTAATCTTGTTTTTTAATAATCCTTTTAGTGATTGTAAATCGTCTGAAATATCTTGAGAATCTTTAACAGTCGGTTTACGAATGTATGCTTCACAAAGTCCAGCAAACCATCCTGCAGCTAAAATTGGATTGATACAGGTGATTGGAGCTACCAAAAATGAAACAAGAATTGTGATTGGATGTGCAAGTGCACATAAACTACCAATAGCAGCTAAGCAACCACACCATAAGCTCCAATAGATGACTTGTTGTAAAGCCATGCTAGAGTTTTGGGTAAATGTTAAGAAGACTAATACACATAATAGAATAGGTAAAATCCAACCTACAAGTTTTGATCCTTTGCTTTTTGGTGGAATTTCATCTAATGGTTCAATTGGATATTCTTCTTCAAATAGTTTTTGCATACCAACGATGTGTGCAGCGCCCAAAATTGCGACAACTTTTTTACCTGGAGCGTGTTTTACTTTATAGGCAAGATATTGGTCGCGTTCATGAACTAATACTTTAGATAGTCTTGGAAATTCTTTAGTTACTTCTTGTAAAGCAGCATTTAATGTATCTTCTTGTTGTAGAGCTAACAAATCTTCTTCACTTACATCAGAATCATCAAAAATAGATGAAATGATAACGGATAATAGTTTGATTTTATCCCAGAAAGTTAACGTTCTCCAAATACGAGTAAATGTTGTTTGAATAGAACGATCGGCTAAAACAAGGGGAATATTTCTTTCTTCACTGGCTTTAATTCCTTCAATCATTTCTTGTCCTGAATTGGAATTTAAATTTTCAGCTAATTTCTTTTGATAGTTGCTTAATAAGATATTTACTAATAGATAACCAGCTTTTCCTTGTTTGATAACATCGAAAATACTTGTGTCTTCCCATTTTTTCTTTTGTTTTAATGAATTGTATCGATCTTGATCAAGTTCAACGCAAATGCTATCTGGTTGTTCTTGTTCAATAATATTGCGAACTAATGTTGCACTGTTTTTAGATACATGAGCTGTTGGTACTAGAATTAATTCTTTGTCATGGTAGTTAACTCTGACGATTTGTGGTTCCATAACTCATCCTCCTTAAAATAGACATGCTTTATTATACATGAATTGTTTTGAAAATGATATGTAGAAATAACAAATGGAGGTTATGTATGCGTAATTTGTGGTTTTACATTATGATACTTGCTATATGGGCATTGATTATTTCTGCCTCTATGGGTATTTGGCAAAGATTACAAGAAAAAGAAGTAGTGGTACATAGTTATTATGATTGGCAGGCATTAGTTGATGATGAATTTCGATGTGTTGATGAAATAGAAATTGATAGGGTATTTACCTATGAAGAGCTTGCGATATTTATGGAACAAGTATCCGATGGAATGTTTAAGGAAGTAAAGATTAGAAAAGATGAGAATGTACAAATTTCACTGAAAATGTATATGACAGGGAAGTATTTTGAAGAGTTAAAGGAGAGTTATCCAGAAATGGATTGGATGTTTGGGATGATTCAAGGTTTGGATATGGAAATTGAGTGTGTGCCAAGTTTTCAAGATACATTATTATTAAATATTCAAAGTGCTAAGGTTGGCATGATTGAATTACCAATAACATTGTTTGCGATTTTAGAGGAGGAACTACAAGAAATTTTTGATGGGGTATATCCTTTGGAAGTTTATGAATATCGTTTTCAGGATGATGGTTTATATGTTTTTGGGATTGTACCGATGCGAATTGAGAGAAACACCTAGTGTTTCTTTTTGTGGTTTGTGCTATTTGAAGAAATAGGGTAAAATAAAAGCGGTGATTAAAATGGAAAAGAGAGATCGATTTACACGTTGGTTTTCAACGATGTCTTTATTGGTATTAGTTTGGGTATGGATTAGTGCTATTTATTATTTTGCGGAAATGATTGGATATGATTTAGTGAATATCGCCTTATATTTATGGGGAATTGGTGCTGCTGCAAGTATTCTTTTATTAGGTAAATATCGTAAGAAGTGGATGGAGATTTGGTATATTTTAAATCCTAAATTTTTACGTATATTGATTATTTTGTGGCATTTATTTTTATATTTTATTTCAAATACTATTATTTATAATTTTATTATTTCGATTGCGTTTACATTCTATACTTTGCGTAGATGTAAAATTATGAATTTGCGTGGTTTGGATATTGAAGATGAAATGGATTATATTTTGAAGTGGAATAATAATGCGTTGTTTATGACAGCTATTTTCTTCTTATGGTATTGTGTAAAAATGACAACCATTGTAGAACTAGTGATGTCTTGGCTAGGATTGAGTTATATCTTATCATTATTTGCATTAATTCTTTCATTTGTCATTTGTGTGTATGGATTGGTTCGTTTTCAATATGTTCTTTGTGTAAATATTGCACATGTAAAATTGAATGTTAAAAAATAGTTTTTGGTTGAAAAGGATTGTATGTTATAATATATGATGCGTTAGGAGGCTTGAGTATGGATTATTTAACTTTAGTACAGTTTATGCAAGCGTTACGAATGGTTTTAGATATTATTATTGTTTGGATTTTGATTTATTACATTATCAAAATTGTTCGTGGTAATAATCGTACTGTTCAAATTTTTAAGGGGATTATTTTCGTTATTGTAGTACAAGCCATAGCGAAGTATTTTGGTTTAGAAACATTAGCGTTTTTAACGGATAATATTGTTAACTGGGGATTTTTGGCTTTAATTATCATTTTCCAACCAGAAATTCGTAGTATTTTAGAGCGTTTTGGAAAATCAAATGTATTTACTAGAATGTCTACTTTAAGTGGTACTGAAAAAGAAAGATTGGTACAAGCGTTGATGGATGCGGCTAGTAATTTAGCGGAAAGTAAGACAGGTGCGTTGATTACATTGGAACAATCATCATCTTTAAGTGAATATATTAAGACTGGGGTACAAATGAATTCATTAGTTTCTGCGGAATTATTATGTTCTATTTTTGCGACAACTACACCTTTGCATGATGGTGCAGTTATTATTCAAGGGGATAAATTGTCTTGTGCATCTGCTTATTTCCCTCCTACAACATTGGATTTGCCTTCTCGTTATGGGGCAAGACATAGAGCTGCGATTGGTATTAGTGAAATCACAGATGCGGTGACGATTGTTGTTAGTGAAGAAACAGGTCGTGTTGCGATTGCGGAACAAGGAAAATTAATTCAAATGAATGAACGTAAATTGCGTGAATATTTGAATCGTGTAATTCTAAATAAAGAAACAGTAACGACAACTAGTGCAACAACAACTAGTGCGGAAAGTGTTTCTATTGATACTTTATTTAAGAAAGAGCAGGAAGAGTTAGAGGTTGATTTTAAAGAACCTGAAATTGAAAAGCCTAATGTGCAAACGGGTCAAACTGCGGTTATTGTTATTGATGAAAATGATGAAAAGGTTGTGGATGATCATTTGCCTAAGGCGCAAATGAAGACGTTTAAGAAAGCTGATTTTAAAGCAGAAACATCTTCAATTCCAGTAATTACTTCATTAGATATTAAACTTGATGATGGTAAAGCGCCAGAAATTAAGCCGGTAGAGATTAAAGTTCCTGAGGTTAAACCGGTTGTAGAAAAGAAAGAGGAACCTAAGGTTGAGGATGCGTCTTCAATGGAAAAAACGGGGATTTTTGAAATTTTACGTAAAGATAAGAAAGTTAAAAAATCGGATGTAGAATTGGTTGTTAAAGAGGTTGCGAAAGAAATTCATACAACCCAACAATTGAAACTTAAAGAGATTGAAGCAGCAAATGAGGCGGCAAATGAGGCTGCGAAAAAGAAATTATCGGAAACTAAGAAGTTAGTTCTTCCTGAAAAAGATAAGAATGTACAGTTGAAATCTAAGATTGATGCTGTTACTGAAGTGGTGGATTTACCTCCAGTGAAACCTGTTGAGATTACTCGTGTAACTCGTCAACCGGCTACTTCTGAAAACCAAACAAAACATACATTTTTAGCAAGACGTTCAAAAGTTGAGTCTAAAAAACAAGGTGGAGGTGAACAGTAATGGCTTTAAACGATAAAAAGGTGAGTAAACCGAAAAAGGTAGCTCGTAAAAGTCGTGATTTAAATAAAGATTCGGATTATAAACTTGAGTTGGCGAATAGTATTGCGAAAAACTCTAAAAAGGTTGTAAATACGTATGCTCATATTGAGAATTCTGTTGTTTATTTCTTCCGTTGGATTAGTAGTATTATTGATAAATTCATGTTTAATGCGAAGTTTAGTAAATATACATCATTATTGTTAGCGATTGTCTTGTATATTGCTGTTAGTACAGAAGGAAAGTCTACTGGTTTGTTAGCGAATTCTAGTGGTTTAGAATTGGATAATATTCCGGTACAAGTGATTGTAAATACAGATGCTTATGAAGTTAGTGGATTGCCAGAAACGGTTACTGCAATGATTATTGGTGATGCAAGTGATGTGCAATTGGTTAAATCACAAACGAGTTATAAAGTAACTGCGGATTTAAGTGGATTAACAGAAGGAACGCACCAAGTAAAATTGTCTCCTGTTGATTTTTCAAATCGTTTATCGATTAGTTTGAATCCTTCGAATGTTGTAGTTACGATTCGCAAAAAGACAACAGAGAAGTTTAAATTAACCTCTGAGTATGTAAATGTGAATAAAATGGATAAAATTTATGCTTTAGAAACGGCTCCAGTATTATCTACTACTGAAGTGTTAGTTAAAGCATCTCAAGATACAATTGATCAAATTGCTTATGTTAAAGCGTTGATTGATGTTACTGGTGTTAAACAAAATTTTGAAACAACGGCACCGATTGTAGCGTATAATCAACAAGGTCAAATGTTGGATGTAGATATCTTCCCAGAAACAGTTACTGCTTCTGTATCGGTTACTACTCCAATGAAAGAAGTACCTATTAAGGTAAAACCTATTGGTGAATTACCAAATGGTATGGCAATTGAAAGTATTAATTTAGACCATTCAACAGTACAAGTATATGCTCCAAATTCAGTATTATCTACTTTGGATGAAATTGTGGTTGAATTGGATGCAACGAAGATTACGAAGAATTCAAACTGGACATATTCATTAACTCTTCCTAGTGGAGTTAACTCGTTCAGTATTACGAAAGTGAATATTGATGTGAAGATTGCAGAAAGCATGTCTAGAACAGTTGATGGTGTTGTTGTTCGTTATAAGAATAATGCAGCAGGTTATAAGTTGAATCTTGTTGATTCTCGTGACGCAATGCTTTCTGTAACGGTTACAGGTACTGAAAAGAATATTAAAAATATTACTGCGGATGATATCAATTTATATATCGACTTGGCGGATATTACACCAGGTACAAACCAAGATTTACCAATTGTTATTGAGGGTAAAGTTGGTTTAGTAAATTATGCGATTGCGGATGGCCGTACAAGTTTAGCAGTTAGTGTGGTAGAATAGAGGTTTTTATGAATTTTAAATTCGGAACAGATGGAATTAGAGGTAAGGCGAATGTAACATTACCAGTTACAGTGGCGTATCGTATTGGTTGCTATCTAGGTTATTATTTTAGTCAAAATGGTAAAGAAAAAATCTTGATTGGTAAAGATACTCGTAGATCTGGTAGTATGCTTGAAAGTGCATTGGCTGCAGGTATTGTAGCTTGTGGTTGTGATGTATATTTATTGGGTGTATGTCCGACTCCGAGTGTTGCATACTTGGTAAAAACACAAGGATTTGCTTGTGGTGTAATGATTAGTGCATCTCATAATCCATATTATGATAATGGTATTAAGATTTTTAATGCCTTGGGTATGAAACTTGAAAGAGAAGTTGAAGAAAAGATTGAAGAGTATTTACGTTATGATGCACAAATTGAATTGTGTATAGAAGAAAATATTGGTGAAATCTATGGATGGCAAGAAGGATTGTCATTATACCTTGATTGGTTAAAAGAAATTGTACCATTGGATTTACATGGATATAAAATTGCATTAGATGTTGCGAATGGTTCGGCGACAACTACAGCATATAAACTATTAACAGCAATGGGTGCAGAGTGTAAACTTATGCATAGTGAACCTAATGGAGTCAATATCAATACAGCATGTGGTTCAACACATCCAGAAAGTCTTATTGATGTAATGGAAAATGGTGATTATGATATTGGTTTGGCATTTGATGGAGATGCGGATCGCTTAATTGCGATTGCTCCAGATGGACAACAAATTAATGGTGATAAAGTGTTGTATTGCTGTGGTAAGTATTTAAAAGACAAGAATGCATTGCCAGGTAATAAAGTAGTTACAACTGTTATGGCTAATATGGGATTGTTTAAGGCACTTGAAACTGTGGGTATTGACAGTGAAATTACGGCTGTTGGTGACAAGTATGTATTTGAAAATATGTATAAGAATGGTTATGTATTAGGTGGCGAACAATCTGGGCATATTATCTTTAAGGAACATGCGAACACAGGTGATGGATTATTAACTGCATTAAAAGTATTAGAAGTTATGGTAAATACAGGAAAAGGTATTAATGAATTAACAGATGCTTTATATGTATATCCACAATTATTAGTGAATGTTAAAGTTCGTGATAAAGAAAAAGCAATGCAAGATCCTGAAGTGTTAGCAGCTTGTGATTGTATTGAAAAAGAACTTGAAGGTGATGGACGTATTTTAGTTCGTTGCAGTGGTACTGAACCGTTGGTACGTGTTATGGTAGAAGCGAAGTCTGATGAATTGTGCCATAAGTATGTATATCAAGTGGTTGAAATTATTGAAAAGAATGGATATTAGGATTTGAGTTATATCAAATCCTTTTTTCATAATAAAAAGACACTTTCGTGTCTTAATATTTTAATTTTCTATACCAACCACAAGCAAGGGTTCCTGGTCCGCAATGTGACATAATAATTGGATGCATAGGGTGGATTTCTACTTCTTTACCAACTAATTCAGATAGATGATTTGCAAGTTTTGTAGCTTCTTCAGGAAGACCTGCATCTACAACCATAAATTCATAGTCGTCTTTATTTTCCATGGCAGTACATAAATCGGCAGCACGACTATAAGCTTTTTTATGGGTGCGTACTTTTTCTTGGACATCAATCGCACCATTTTCAACTTTTAATAAAGGAACGATTTTTAATAGATTACCAAGAGCAGCTACTGCAGGAGAAATACGTCCTCCACGCATGAGTGATGTTAAGTTCTCTGGCATTAAGCAGGCCCACATTTCAGCTTGCGTTTCTACAATATCTTTAATACCTACAGCAGAATATCCTTTGTTAACCATGTTTTTAATTTCGATACATAGTTTTGTAAGTGGATGACAAACAAATTTAGCGTCAATTACAACGACTTTGCCTTCGTATTGTAAACTTGCGGCATAGGCTGTATTATAGGATCCACTTAATCCACTAGAAATAGGTATATAAATAACTTCATCATGACTTTCTAATAATTCTTCCCATAAAGAAATCATAGTACCAAATAATGGGGAAGAAGTTTTTGCGATCGAACCATTACGCATTTTATCCATAAATTCTTCGGTAGAGATGTCAATTTCTTCTAGATATTGTTTACCATCAATAACTAAAGGTAGGCGTAGTACATAAATACCTAATTGTTGTGCTAATTCTTCAGTAATATCGGCACTTGAATCTGTGATGATTGCAATCTTTTTCATGTACGAACCTCCTCTATGTATATATAGTATTCTACAACATTTTGATAAAAAAGTATATTTATATAAAAAAAGATTCACTTTCGTGAATCTTGACTTATCAAATGGGGCGATCGACGAGACTCGAACTCGCGAATGCTAGAGCCACAATCTAGTGTGTTAACCAACTTCACCACGACCGCCATGTGCTATAGTATAATAGCAAATCCTTTTGTAGTTGTCAATTGTTTTTTTTATAAAAAGTATGATGATTTTGGGTATACTGTTAATAGTTGGTGATTTCCTTAGTATTAGAGTGAGTATTCTTATTGTTTTTTATTACCAATTTGTACTATAATAAATACAAGAAAAGAGGTACATTCATGAGTGAAAAAGTATTAGTAGAGATTTCTGCGCGCCATGTGCATTTATCAAAAGAACATTTAGAAGTATTATTTGGTGCTGGGCATGAATTAACACACAAAAAAGATTTATCACAACCTGGCCAATATGCTTGCGAAGAAAGAGTTACAGTTCGTGGAGAACGTGGCGAATTAAAAAATGTTAGTATTTTAGGACCAACACGTTCAGCTACACAAGTAGAATTATCATTAACAGATGCTCGTACAGTTGGTATTAAAGCATTAGTTAGAGAATCTGGTGATATCGCTGGTACAAATGGTTGTACATTAGTAGGACCATGTGGTGAAGTTGTTATTTCAGAAGGTGTTATTGCAGCAAAACGTCATGTGCATTTAGATCCAGCTACTGCTGCTTTACATGGTGTTGAAGATAAACAAATCGTTTCATTAAAAGTTGAAACTGCAGATCGTTCATTAACATTTGATGATGTAGTTATCCGCGTTAGTGAAAAATTTGCGCCTGCTGCTCATTTAGATACAGATGAAGCAAATGCGGCTGCTATTCCTGGTAGTTGCATGGGTGAAATTATTAAATAAGGATAGCTTGGCTATCCTTTTTTTCTAAGGAGAATTGATTATGAGAGCTTATGAACGTTTTCTAAAGTATGTAACGATTGATACACAATCTGATGCGAATTCAAATGCATCTCCAACAACGGAAAAACAAAAAGACTTAGGAAGATTGTTGGTACAAGAATTACATGAATTGGGAATTACTAATGCTTTTTTAGATGATTTTGGTTATGTATATGCGTGTGTAAAAGGAAATTGTGAAGCTAAACCTTTCGCGTTATTAGCACATATGGATACCTCTCCAGATTTAACTGGAAAAGATGTAAAACCACAAATTATTTATAATTATGATGGTAAAGATATTAAATTAAATGATAAATATACCTTGCGTATTAAAGAATTCCCAGAAATGGTGAAATATACAGGTAAAGATTTAATTGTGACTGATGGTACTACATTATTAGGCGCTGATAATAAAGCAGGTGTTGCGGAAATTATGGCTATGGTAGAAGAATTAGTGTCTCATCCTGAAATTGAACATGGGGATGTATATGTAGTCTTTACACCTGATGAAGAAGTTGGTAAAGGAACTGATAATTTCAATTTTGAACATTGTCCATGTGATTTTGGTTATACTTGTGATGGTGGTGCAGTAGGTACTATTGATTTTGAAAACTTCAATGCGGCTAGTACGACAGTTACTTTTACTGGTGTAAGTATTCATCCAGGAACATCTAAAAATAAAATGATTAATGCGGCAGAAGTTGCTTTAGAATATCATCGTTTATTACCTGAACAAGCAAAACCAGAATATACGGATGGTTATGATGGCTTCTATCATTTGCATGATATGGTAGGATGTGTAGAAAAAGCGAAGCTAGAATATATTTTACGTAATCATGATCGTGAATTGTTTGAAAGACAAAAAGAAATGATGGAAATCTGTGCATCATTTATCAATCAAAAATACAATTGTGATATAGTAAAAGTACAAACAGTGGATAGTTACTATAATATGAAAGAAAAGTTTGATGGCAAAATGTACATCGTAGAAATGGTAGAAGAGGCTTTAAGAAATTTAGGCTATGATCCAAAGCGTACAGCTATTCGTGGTGGAACCGATGGAGCAAACTTAACTTACATGGGTATGTGTTGTCCAAACTTGGGTACAGGTTGTGGTAACTGTCATGGACGATATGAATATGCTTGTATTCAAGAAATGGATGAAGCGGTTAAAGTATTGTTAGAAATTGTACGATTAGTAAAAGAAAGAGGCTAATATGAACAAGAAAATGTATTTATTGAAACCAGAATACAAAGAACGTATTTGGGGTGGAACAAGATTACAAGAAACGTTTGGATTTGATACAGATATTAATCCATTAGGAGAAGCTTGGGTAGTAACTTCATTAGTAGGAAATGCGGATAATGAGATTGAAGAACTCGGCACTACATTGGATACTTTATATCAACAACATCGTGAATTATTTGGTACCAAAGATGATTTACTACCAGTTAAAGTAATGATTATTGCTTCTGAAGACAATCTAAGTGTACAAGTGCATCCAAATCATGAATATGCTTTAAAACATGATAATTCTTTAGGTAAACCGGAAGCTTGGTACATTATTGATGCGAAAGAAGGTGCTAAGATTGAATTTGGCCATACTGCAAAAGATAAAGAAGAACTTAAAGCTATGATAGAAGCTGGCAAGTGGTCTGATTTATTAACTTATGTATATCCTAAAAAAGGTGATTTCTTGATGGTTCCAGATGGAGTTATGCATGCTTTAGGTAAAGATTTAGTGGTTTGTGAAATTAGTAAGAATGCAGATTTAACATATCGTGTGTATGATTATGATCGTGTAGATAAGAAGACAGGTAAAACTAGAGAATTACATTTACAAAAGAGTTTAGATGTATTGCATGCACCTCATAATGAAGAAGGTTTGATTCATCCTGAAGCTGTAGAAGTTAATGGATGTATGGTCACAAATTATTATGATGTACCTGGTCAATTTACTTTCAAGCGTATTGAAGTAAGTGATAAAGGCGTATTTGAACAAGAAGAATTTGGCTTCTATTTCATTTGTAGTGGTGAAGGTACAATTAATGGTAGAACATGTAAAACGGGGGAAACATATTTAGTTCCTAAGGGACATGGTCCATTAGAAATTTGTGGAAAATTTGATATTTTATTGAATACATATCGTGAAGAATAAGTTATAATATAATTAATTATGGAGGAATGAAAAAAATGATTATTCAAAGTACACGTGTTTGGGTTTCTGGACAATTTATGGAAGCTCAAGTTGAAATGGTTGATGGAAAAATTGCCCATATTTATCCATATGGGACAAAAGAAGTTGATGTAGACTATGGTGATGAAAGAGTAGTGCCAGGTTTTATTGATGTGCACACACATGGTGCATATGGATTTGACACAAATGATGGTGATGAAGAAGGATTAAGAAACTGGGCAAAACGTATTCCTGCTGATGAAGGTGTTACAAGTTTCTGTCCAACAACAATTACTCAATCTGTTGAAGTGTTAACTCATGCGTTAGAAAATATCGTAAACGTTTGGGATGCTGGATATGAAGGTGCTGAAATGGTTGGTATCCATTTTGAAGGACCATATCTTGATACAAAATTTAAAGGTGCTCAACCTGAAGAATTTATTTTAAATTCTAGCTTAGACCAATTTAAAGAATATTGTAGAGTAGCTAAAAACCGTATTAAAGTGGTTACTGTTGCTCCTGAACATGATACAGATTTCCAATTAATTAAATACTGTGCTGAAAATAAAATTACAGCTAGTATGGGTCACTCTAATGCAACATATGAACAAGCTATGCTTGGTGTAGCAAATGGTGCTCGTAGTATTACTCACGTTTATAATGGTATGACTCCATATAACCACCGCAATTTAGGTTTAGTTGGTGCAGCATTACGTTTCCGTGATGTATATGGTGAAATTATTGCGGATGGATGTCATAGTTCATTGAATGCTGTAAATAATTTATATACAGCAAAAGGTAGAGATTATACAGTTATGATTACTGACTCTTTACGTCCAAAAGGATTACCTCAAGGTATTTATACTTCTGGTGGATTAGAAATCGAAATTTATCCAGATGGTTCTGCTCACTTAACAGGTGGAAATAAATCATTAGCTGGTAGTACATTACGTATGAACAAAGGTTTACAATTATTAGTTGAAAAGGCATTGGTTCCATTTGATGCGGCATTAAATTCTTGTACAATCAACCCTGCTAGAATGTTATACATTGATGACCATAAAGGTAAAATCATGGCTGGTTGTGATGCAGATATCGTAGTATTAGATGATAACTATGATATTGTACAAACATATTGTAAAGGAAAAGCGATGAAATAATATAATCGCCGATGAATCAAAAGGGGATTTCTTGGGTGAAATCCTCTTTTTTAAGGAGTTGTTTATGAAACATGTTTTTATTTTAAATCCAGTTTCTGGAAGAGAGTCTGCTAAGGCTTTGATTCCTGTAATTGAAGACTATTTCAAAAATAGTGAAGAAGAATATGAAATTTTGAAGACTGAATATGCAGGCCATGCGAAAGAATTAGCAGCACAGTTCCATAAAGAAGATAATGTGTGTATTTATGCGACTGGTGGAGATGGTACCCTTTGGGAAGTGGTAAATGGGTTAAATCCAGAAGTTTCATTCTCAATTATTCCAAGTGGTACTGGTAATGATTTCTTTAGAATGATTGAGGCAAATATTTATGATATGGCGAAGTTAGTTAAAGACACTATTGAAGGTGAAGAAATAAAAATTGACTACGGTGTATGTAATGGTATGCGTTTTATCAATTGTTTGTGTATGGGGATTGATGCGGATGTAAATGCTAGAGTATGTGAAGTTGGTAAATCTAGTATGGTTCCTAAGAAAATGCTTTATATTAGTAGTGCATTAAAAGTAATTCAACATTTAAATCCATTAAAATTTAAAGCATGGATTGATGGTGTGGAAGCAGAAAAAGAAGGATTACTAGCAGCAGTTATGAATGGCCGTAAATATGGTGGTGGTTTTACTCCTACACCAGATTCTGATTTTAATGATGGTGTATTTGATGTTTGTATTGTAAAACCAATGAAGTTAGCTAAGTTAATACCATTGTTGCCTAAGTATTTTAAGGGTACACATACAAATGAAAAAGTTGTAGAAATGATGCATGCGAAAGCAGTTAAATTTCAATTTGAACAACCAATTAATGTAAGTTTAGATGGTGAAATGTTCCAAATGGCGGATATTGAAGCAGAAATTGTTGAAAGTGGTTTAACATTAAAGTTACCTAGAGGGAGTTATCATGAACATAGAAAATAGTAGATATCGTTTAGAAGTGACAAATAAAGCAGCTGAAATTACTAGCTTTTATGACAAAGAAAAAAATGTAGAATACATGTGGAATGGAGATCCTACCTATTGGGCTGGTAGAAATCCAATTTTATTCCCAATGGTTGGAAATACATATTCTAAAGAATATTATATTGATGGAAAACGTTATGCAATGGGTAATCATGGATTGGCTCGTCATGCGACTTTTGAAAAAGTGGCTGAAACAGAAAATTCTTTAACATTGGAATTCTGTTCTGATGAAGAGACATTAAAACAATATCCATTTGATTTCTCACTAAAAGTAACTTATACATTAGTAGAAAATCGCGTAAATATTGATTATGTCATTAAAAATACTGGTGATAAAGTAATGCCTTTCTCATTTGGTTTACATCCAGCTTTTAATTGTAATAATTTTGATGAGTATTATTTAGAATTACCTCAAGAAGAAAGATTGAATGTTTTTAATTGGAGTAATTTAACTTTTGAAGAACAACAAGAAATGACGAAACGTATTCCATTGTCATATGATACATTACCAGCGACTATTATCCTTGAAAACTGTAAAGCACCATATGT
Source organism: Erysipelotrichaceae bacterium (assembly GCA_017473265.1). Classification (GTDB taxonomy): domain Bacteria; phylum Bacillota_I; class Bacilli_A; order Erysipelotrichales; family Erysipelotrichaceae; genus RGIG4607. The sequence continues at coordinate 22,707 of JAFULQ010000017.1, forward strand.
GAATCTGACAAATGGTGAACATGGTGTTGAAGTTGGTTGTGCTGGTTATCGCTGGTTGGCGTTTTGGACAAAACCAAATGCACCATATGTGTGCATTGAACCTTGGCATGGTTTAAGTGATTTTGCGCCTAATAATCTTCCTTTTGAAGAACGATTAGGTACAATGTTATTGGATCCAAATAAAGAGTATAGAACAAGTTATTATTTCCGTGTTTACTAGTTAATTGGATTGAAAATGTAAGGTTAAAGTGGTATTCTAAAAGTAACAAAAATAGAAGGAGATATTACTAAAATGTTTGAAATTATTAAAGTAGCAAATTATGAAGAAATGTCAGATAAGGCATTTGAAGTGATGAAAGAAGTTGTAGCTAACAATCCTAAATGTGTATTAGGTTTAGCAACTGGTTCTAGTCCAATTGGTATGTACCAAAGAATGATTAAAGACCATAAAGAAAATGGTACTTCTTATGCGGAAGTCACAACTTTCAACTTAGATGAATATTGTGGTTTACCAAAATCTCATCCTGAAAGTTACTATTCATTTATGCATCGTAACTTATTCTCTGGTTTAGATATTAAAGAAGAAAATGTACATATTCCAGAAGATGGTGAAGATAAAGAAGCTAAATGTAAAGAATATGATGCAGCTATGGAAGAATATAGCGTTGATATTCAAGTATTAGGTATTGGTTCTAATGGTCATATCGGTTTCAATGAACCTGGTACACCATTTGATATCAAAACTCATATCGTTACTTTAAAAGAAAGTACAAGAAAAGACAATGCTCGTTTCTTCAATGACAATATTGATGAAGTTCCTACTCATGCTATTACAATGGGTATCGATACAATTATGCATGCTAAGAAAATCTTAGTTGTAGCTAGTGGAGCTAATAAAGCTGATGCTGTTGCGGCTATGATTAATGGGCCTAAAGATGTTGAATGTCCAGCAAGCGTTTTACAAGATCATCCAAATGTAGTAGTTGTTGTTGATGAAGCAGCTGCTAGCAAATTATAATAATTATTAGAGAATGCTTATTAGCATTCTCTTTACTTAGGAGGATATTTTATGAAAATGATTACAAGTGTTGAAGAGTTTGAAAGTGTAATTCAAACTGGCACAGTTTTAGTTGATTTCTTTGCGACTTGGTGTGGTCCTTGTAAGATGTTATCACCAGTATTAGAAGAATTGAATGAAGAAATGAATGGAAAAGCAACAATTGTAAAAGTGGATGTAGATGAGTTAGGTGATATTGCGGCTAAATATCGTATTATGTCTATTCCTGCATTGTTTGTTTTTAAAGATGGTGAATTAAAAGAGAAAGTGGTTGGTTTCCAACCTAAACCTGCTTTAACAAAGTTGATTGAGAGGAATTTATAGTGCCTAAAAAGAAAAAAAGAAGAATTCGTTGGGGGAGAGTCTTCTTTGCATTGTTTTTGGTTGTGTTTTTGTTTGCCTCTACTATAGCTGCTGGTGCGTATTTTATTGTTGATTATAAATTGAATCATGGTAAAAATACATATATTGCGGTTATTGGTACAGATGAAAGACCAACAGATACAAAAAGACAACGTTCGGATGTAATTATGTTTACGTCTGTTGATTTTGATGAATCTAATATAAAGTTGATTTCTTTACCACGTGATTCGTTGGTAGATATTCCTTGCCGCACGGATTTACAAGATAAAATCACACATGCTTATGCTTATGGTGGAAAATCATGTACGATGGATGCTTTAAAAGTTTTGTTTGAAGTAGATGAAATTGAACATTATGTTCAAGTGAATTTTGATAGTTTGATTGCATTAGTCGATGATTTAGGTGGCATTACATTAACACCTACAAAGTCTTTTAGTGAATATAATGTAGGAAAAACGGAAAAATATACCTTTGAAAAGGGAAAGACGGTTGAAATGGATGGTGCTATGGCATTAGCGTACTGTCGTCATCGTAAGAGTGATAGTGACATTTTCCGTACCCAACGTCAACAAGAAGTGTTGATGGCGATGTTGTCTAAAGCAAAGAAATTAGATTTGGGTCAAATGTACAAATTGAGTCAAAAAGTATTAGATGAAGTAGATACAAATATTTCTTTATTAGAAGCAATGACGTATTTTAAACTGGTTTTGCGTGATGAATTTACATTGAATAAGACCAGTGCTAAGGGTTCTGACTACTATATTGATGGTGGTTATTATTACAAATTGAATGAAGATTGGCTTAATGAAACAATTGAAAGTTTAAAATAGGGTAAAATTTTTATCCTATTTTTTTATTTAGAGTGTAAAATACTTTAAATTTCTTTTAGTTGTGGTATACTTATTTGTGTAAAAAATAACAAGGAGGAATTTTACATTTATGCCTATTATTACTAAAGTTTATGCACGTGAAGTTATTGACTCTCGTGGTAACCCTACAGTTGAAGTAGAAGTTACAACTGCTTCTGGCGCATTTGGCCGCGCTATGGTACCATCTGGTGCTTCTACAGGTGAAAGAGAAGCTCTTGAATTACGTGATGGTGACAAAACTCGTTTCTTAGGAAAAGGTGTTTTAAAAGCTGTTGCAAACGTTAATGACGTTTTAGCTGACGAAATCGTTGGTATGAACGTTTTAGATCAAGTTGCTATCGATACTCGTATGATCGAATTAGATGGAACAAAAGACAAATCTAAATTTGGTGCTAATGCTATCTTAGGTATCTCTATGGCTTGTGCACATGCTGCTGCTGATTACTATGGAATGCCTTTATATCGTTACTTAGGTGGATTCAATGGTAAAACATTACCAGTTCCAATGATGAACGTATTAAACGGTGGTAGCCATGCTGACTCTACAGTAGACTTCCAAGAATACATGATTATGCCTGTTGGTGCTAAATCAATCAACGAAGCTTTAAGAATGGGTGCTGAAACATTCCATAACTTACGTAAAGTATTAAAAGCTCGTGGTTATAACACAAACGTTGGTGACGAAGGTGGATTCGCTCCAAGCTGTAACGATGGTAACGAAGAACCATTAGAATTAATCGTTGAAGCTATCAAAGCTGCTGGATATGTTCCAGGTGAAGATATCTGCATCGCTATGGACGTTGCTGCTTCTGAATTCTACAACACAGAAACTAAAGTTTATGAATTAGCTAAATCTGGTCAAGGTACAAAAACTACTGATGAAATGATCGCTATGTATGCTGAATGGGTTAAAAAATATCCAATCGTTTCAATCGAAGATGGTTTAGGAGAAAGAGACTGGGATGGATGGAAGAAATTAACTGAAGTTTTAGGTGACACAATTCAATTAGTAGGTGACGACTTATTCGTTACTAACCCTGCTATCTTAGCTGAAGGTATCGCTAAAGACACAGCTAACTCTATCTTAATCAAAGTTAACCAAGTTGGTACATTAACAGAAACATTCGATGCTATCGAAATGGCTAAAGAAGCTGGATATACAGCTGTAGTATCTCACCGTTCAGGTGAAACAGAAGATACAACTATCGCTCATATCGCTGTTGCTACAAATGCTGGTCAAATTAAGACTGGTTCTATGTCAAGAACAGACCGTATCGCTAAGTATAACGAATTAATTCGTATCGCTGATGAATTAGGTTCTGCAGCTAAATACTTAGGTAAAGACGCTTTCTATAACGTTAAATAGTAGTTGTTATTTATTTACAAATTAAGAGTGCTAGAAATAGCACTCTTTTTGTATTTCTAATTAAAAATAAGTATTGCAAATTAAAAATATCTGTTATATAATGGTTAGGCGTTGGAGCTGTATCCAATACAAATAAATAGGTAAAACTTAATGTTTGAAAATTTATTTAAAAAATTGAAAAAAACTGTTGCAATTGTATGCCGACTATGGTAATATAATTAAGCACAGCGAAAGAAACAGTTATGGTTCCTTAGCCAAGTGGTAAGGCAATAGACTGCAACTCTGTGATCGTCAGTTCAAATCTGACAGGAACCTCCAACAAATGGAGATGTGGCGAAATAGGCAGACGCAACGGACTTAAAATCCGTTGGTGGCAACACCGTGTGGGTTCAAGTCCCACCATCTCCACCATTTGAAAAACAAGCCCTTGAATAAAGGGCTTTTTTCTTGTTTATAATTACATTATTTAACAAATGTACGTACAAACTATAAAATTACAAATATTTTTTGACTTTAAATAATAGTACACGTATAATACGAGATAGATAGGGGTGAAGTGTGTGAAAACTTTAATTGATTTATTTGTTGCTTGGTTTAAAATGGGATTATTTACCTTTGGTGGTGGATATGCAATGTTGCCAATGATTCAAAAAGAAGTAATTGAAAAACATCATTGGGCTACTGAAGAGGAAATTATGGATTATTATGCAATTGGTCAATGTACGCCTGGAATTATTGCGGTTAATACAGCTACTTTTGTTGGTTATTATCAAAAGGGATTTATTGGTGGTGTAGTAGCTACTTTGGGAGTTGTTAGTCCATCATTTATTATTATTTCGTTGATTGCGACTTTGATTTCGAATTTCTCTGAACTTGCAGTTGTGCAACATGCATTAATGGGAATTAATGTTGCTGTATGTATGTTGATGATCAATTCTATTAAAACATTGTGGAAGAAGAATGTTAAAAATATTGCGTCATTTTGTATATTTGCTCTTGCACTTGCTTTATCAATCTTAACTGATGTTTCAACGGTTTGGTTGGTTATTTTATCTGGTGTTTTGGGTGTTGTTTTAAGTAAAGTGGGGTATTTGAAACATGACTGATTTATTACATATTATTATTGAGTTTTTTAAGACGGGATTATTTGCTGTTGGTGGAGGATTGGCTACGATTCCTTTCTTGACAGAAATGGCTGAGAAGTATGGTTGGTTTACTATTGAGCAATTATCAACTATGATTGCTGTTAGTGAATCTACACCTGGTCCTATAGGCATTAATATGTCTACTTATGTTGGATTTACGATTCATGGTGTATTGGGTGCTATTTTGGCAACGCTAAGTTTGGTTGCTCCAAGTATTATTGTTATTTCGATTGTTGCGAATTATTTCCAAAAATTTAAAGACAATAAATTGGTTAAAAAAGTGTTTGCGGGTATTAAACCTGCAGTTGTAGCGTTTATTGTTGCGGCTGTTTTAAGCTTATTTACAAAAACATTATTACATTTAGATGTTGAAGCAACATCTGTATTGGAATATTTTAATTTTAAAACAATATTGATTTTAATTGCATTGCTATTGTTGAATAAGAAATTTCCAAAGGTGCATCCAATATTGTATATTGTGATTGCGGCTGTTTGTGGTGTTGTATTTAAATTATAAAAGAAGGTAAATTTGATTTACCTTCTTTTTTAGTTGAATGATGAGAAAGTGTATTCATAAACATCAGAACGATAAAAAGTAGATGTGTATTGGAATGGCACTTTATCTTCGATGTATCGAATAGAAATACTATTTAATACAGCGCTATCTTTAGCTCCTAGAATTTTTTGTTGTTTGCTTGTTGCGGTTACTGCGCGTAGTTTTGTAACGAATCCAGTAATTTCAAAGCCTAATGTTTCAACATATTTATCTAATGAATGATTTAATGCACTTAAGTCAAAGTCTTCGATAAATTTAGTTGGAATGTATGTATATTGTAAGGCAATTGGAGTTGCGTTTCCTGTTCGTAGTCTTGTGAATAAGTATATAGTTTCGTTTGGTTCTACTTTTAGTTCAAGTGCTACTTCTGGTTGTTCTTTGCCGCTAATAATTTTAAATTCTAGCAATTTGCTTCCAGGTGTCATTCCAACACTATACATATCTTCAGTGAAACTTTTTTTCTTTTGAATATTACGGTTAACTGAAGGGCTTGATACATAAGATCCTTTTCCTGGAGTTCTTGTAATAACTCCTTGAAGAGCAAGATCAGATAAAGCGGTGTGTATGGTTTGTCTACCAAAATTGAATTTTTTTGTTAGTTCAAGTTCAGAAGGTATTTGATCACCTATTTTTAAATTTCCTTTACTAATTTCAGATAAAAGATAGTTAACTACTTCTTGTTTTTTGGAAATTTTTTTATTTTCGCTCATTATGTATCCTCCTTTATTTTGATATTACTATTGTACATGAAAAAATTGGTAATTTATATAGTAAAAGTAATAATTTAAATGTATGTATAATGATTAAATGTATGGACATTTGTAGGTGCTTGTGATAATATAAAATTACAAAAACAGGTAGGATATGTTGAGCTCCATATTCAACTGTAAACGGTGAAATTTCTACAAGGAGGAAAATTATGGGATTCACACAAGTTTTGATTATTAGTATCATTACAGGCTTAGCTTATCTCCAAAGAAGATTCTGTGGAGATTGTCAACTTGAAAGACCTTTAGTATTAGGTCCAGTTGTTGGTTTAGTTTTAGGAGATTTTGAAACAGGTTTATTTGTTGGTGCATCATTAGAATTAGTATTCATGGGTGCTCAAGCAGTTGGTGGTTCTGTTCCATCTAACGTTGCTATCGCTAGTGCTTTAGGTACAGCTGGTGCTATCGTTTCTGGTTCAGGTCTTGAGGGTGCAATGGTTGTTGCATTACCAGTAGCTGTAGTTGCTACAACATTTGAAACATTTGCTAAAGCGGTTAGTGCTTTCTTCGTTCACGTTGCGGATAATTATGCAGAAAAGGGCGATTGGAAAGGTATTAGTTTAATGGTTCATGCTGGTAACTTATTCCACTTCTTAGCTTACTTTGTTCCTACATTCTTAGGTTTATATTTCGGTGCTGATTATGTTACAGCATTAATGAATGCAATTCCTGCTAATGTAATGAATGGTATTAGTGCTATTGGTGCTACATTACCTGCATTAGGTTTCGGTTTGTTATTAAATAACTTAGCAACTCCTGGTTTCTTAGGATATTTCTTTATCGGTTTTGCATTATCTGCTTATATCCCAGCATTTGGTGTAATGGGTATTGCATTTATCGGTGTTGCATACGTAACTGTTTATGCATTCAATAAATTAAATAAACTAGAAGGAGAAGAATAATATGGCAGAAAAGAAATTAACTAAAAAAGATTTAAATCAATTATTTTTACGTTCTAATGCAATTCAATCTGCTTTCAACTTCGAAAGAATGCAAGGTATGGGATTCATTTGGGCAATGATTCCAGTAATTAATAAATTATATGATACCAAAGAAGAACGTATTGAAGGTTATAAACGTCATATCGGTTACTTCAACTCACATCCATGGTTAGTAGGTCCTATTTATGGTATCGTAGCTTCTATGGAAGAAAAAAGAGCTAGTGGTGAAGATGTAACTGAAGAAAATATCCAAGCGATTAAAGGTGCTTTAATGGGTCCTTTAGCTGGTATCGGTGACTCTTTATTATGGGGTGCTTTAAGACCTATCGTTGCTGGTGTGTGTGCTTCTTTAGCATTAGCTGGTAATGGTCTTGCACCATTAATCTTCGCAGTAGTATTAAATGCGATCCACTTTGGTTTACAATACTATGGATTGAACTTTGGATATAAATTCGCTGATGACTTCATGGAAAAAATGGAAGGCTTCAAAATTGCAGTTTGGATGGAAGCTGCTACAATCTTAGGTTTATTCGTAGTTGGTGGTTTATCTGCAACTTGGTTGAATGTTAAGACTAAATTAGTTTATACTGTAGGTGACGCTAGTGTTGCTTTACAACCTCAAATTGATGCAGTATTACCAAAATTATTACCATTATTAGTTGTATTAGCTGTATTTGGATTATTAAGAAAAGGTAAGAGCACAACTTGGGTAATGGGTGCTATTTGTATCGTAACATTTGTATTAGGATTCTGCGGAATTATGTAGTATTAATTTAAATATACAAGGATGGGCATAGGTATGAGTATTGAATTTGTTAGATTAGATGATCGTTTGATTCATGGACAAGTGGTTGCAGGTTGGACTCGATTAAAAGGTGTAAATACAATTTTAGTTGTTGACGATCCAACAGCTGGTAATAAAATGCAACAACAACTTATGAAAATGGCAACTCCTCCAGGGGTTACTCCAGTGTTCTTAACAATTGATCAAGTAGTTGAAAAGCTAAATGCTGGAAACTATGATAAGAAAAAATGTATGTTGTTATTCAAAAATGTATATACACTAAGAGATTTAGTGGCAAAAGGTCTTGATATTAAAGATGTAAACTTTGGTAACATGAGAGGCAAAGATTCTAAAATTCAATTATTTAACCATGTTTTCGCAACTGAAGAAGAAGTTCAAATCATGAAAGAACTTTCTGATAAAGGAGTAAAAATGGTCGCACAAGCTATGCCTAGTGGACAAACTTGTAATTTAAATGATGTTGTTAGTAAACAATAGATAAGAGGTTCGAAATAATGATTTTTAACGAATTAGAACAAAAATACCAATTAAGTCGCTATAGTGTAGTAGCTAAAAATGGAATGGTTTGTAGTAGTAGTTCGTTAGCATCACAAGCAGGATTAGAAATCCTTAAAAAAGGAGGTAATGCAGTTGATGCGGCGATAGCAACAGCTGCAGTATTGACTGTAGTTGAACCTACAAGTAATGGAATTGGTGGAGATGCATTCGCTATTGTTTGGATGAAAGATAAATTATATGGATTGAATGCATCAGGATATTCACCAGAAGAAATTTCTATTGAAAAAGTAAAAGAACAAGGGTATGAAAAAATGCCTAAATATGGTTGGGTACCAGTAACGGTTCCAGGGCAACCAAAGGCATGGGCTTCTCTTATTGAACGATTTGGAAATTTATCTCTTTCAGAGGTTTTGGAGCCTGCAATCCATTATGCTGAAAATGGATATGCAGTATCTCCGGTAGTGTCCTTCTTATGGCAAAAATATGCAAAGAAAGGCGTTGCAGAGTTTAAAGGAAATCCAGTGTTTGATGAATGGTTTAGAACATTTACTAAGGATGGAGAACCATATACGTTTGCTGAAGTTCCAGTTTTAAAGAATCATGCAAAGGCGTTGCGTTTAATTGGTGAAACGAATGCAGATGTGTTCTATCATGGAGAAATCGCAGATCAAATAGATAAACAATCTAGAAGAGATGGTGGATTTATTAGAAAGAAAGATTTAGAAGAATATGATGTTCAATGGGTCGATCCTATTAGCATGAACTATAGAGGTTATGATGTTTGGGAAATTCCACCAAATGGGCAAGGTATTGTTACATTAATTGCATTAAATATTTTGAAGAACTTTGAATTTGATTCAAGAGAAGATATTGAAACATATCATAAACAATTTGAAGCTGTGAAAATTGCGTTTGCGGATGCGCAAGCAATAGTTACAGATCCACAACAAATGAAGGTTGACTATAATTATTACTTAAGTGATGAATATGGTAAAAAAAGAGCAAAAGAAATTTGTAATCTTGCTGTAGAGCCTAGACCTATAGATGAGCATAAGAGTGGAACTGTTTATTTGTGTGCTGCAGATAAAGATGGAAATATGATTTCCTATATTCAAAGTAATTATATGGATTTTGGAAGCGGTATTGTTGTTGAAGGTTACGGCATAGCTTTACAAAATAGAGGATATGATTTCTCTTTGGATAAAAATCATGTGAATGCTTTAATGCCAAGAAAACGCAGTTATCATACGATTATTCCAGGCTTCTTAACAAAGGACAATAAGCCAATTGGTCCATTTGGCGTTATGGGAGGATATATGCAACCGCAAGGGCATATACAAGTAATGATGAATTTGTTGGATTTCCATATGAATCCACAAAGTTGTTTGGATGCTCCTAGATGGCAATGGAAAGAACATCTACGTTTTGATGTAGAACCGGATTTTGATCCTTTGAAGGTTCAAGAATTAATTGATAGAGGGCATGTAATTCAAGTGGCTGAAAATAAGTTCTCATTTGGACGTGGTCAAATGATTTTAAGACTTGAAAATGGAATTTTTGTTGGGGCAACCGAGTCTAGAACAGATGGTAGTGTTGCTTGTTATTAGATAAATAGAAAAAGGGGACCATTATAGCAATATAATGGTCTTTATTGGAGGTAATACATGATATATAAATTTGGAAAAATTTATTTAGAAAATGAAATTGTAACAAATGGATTTGTTGAAGTTATTGATGGCAAGATTTCTCAAATTTTAACGAAATACGATGGTGAATACGCAGACTATTCTATGTATGAAGTGCTTCCAGGAATTATTGATATTCATTCGCATGGATGTATGGGTTATTCCGCAACAACTACAAATCCTGAAGAAGTTTATGGGTATACGAAGGCAATTTCATCTACGGGGGTAACTGGTGTTTTTGCTACTACACAGGAATTTGAAACAATGTCTACAGTTGCTGATGTTATTGATTCTAACGTAGTCAAGGGAGCTAGAATTCTAGGTATTCATGCAGAAGGCCCTTATCGTCATCCAAAATATATGGGTGCTTCTAAAGGGTTTGTGTGGCCAAAGCCTTCAATTGAATATACAGAGAAAATGATTAAGGCGGCTAAAGGACATTTGAAATATATGTCTGTATCAACAGATTTAGAGGGTGTATATGAAGTTATGCCTTGTTTATTAGAGAATGGAGTTCGTGTTGCTAATGGTCATACAGATGTTGATTTTGAACAAATGAATTATGCATTACGAAATGGAATTACTTCTATTTCGCATTTTGCTAATGCTATGCGTCCAATTCACCAAAGAAATGGTGGTGGAATCGTATCTTGTTTATTGGATAAGAATGTTAAGTTAGAATTAATTTGTGATCATATTCATGTGTGCAGAGAAATGCTTGATTTATTTTTTAGAGTAAAAAGTTTAGAAGATTTTATTTTAATCTCAGACTCTTCTGAGTTAGCATATATGCCAGAAGGAAGATATTTTGCTAGAGGAAAAGAAAGAATAGTTACAAAGGATGGTACAATTCTTATTGATGATGGAACATTAAGCGGTAGTGGTAAGAGTATTATTCATAATATGAGAATCTTGCGTACGAAACATAATCTTCCTTTGTTGGATATCATTAAAATGGCTTCAGTAAATCCGGCGAAATACTTTAATTTGTATGATAAAAAAGGAAGTATTGCTGTAGGTAAAGATGCGGACTTGTTGATTGTGGACTCTCAATGGAATGTTATTAAAACGATTGTTGAAGGTGTTGTTCAATATGACAAGGATGTTGATGTAGAAATTTATAATAAAAATATGAAGAATCTTTTAAAACAAGATTAATATAAATAATAACTCAATTGAAATTGTGTGATTGTATCATATATTTGAATATTTTAAAAAGGTTTGAGATTTTTCTCAAACCTTTTCTTGTAGGTTTCGACAAAAAGTGGTGGTCATGGTGAAACGTATAGGCGTATAAATTCATACCTTTAAATGGTTTTGACTATATGTGAATATATGTGGTAGAAAAAGGTCAAACAGCAAGTAAAATATACTGCTTTTGTACAAATATGTACAAAATTAGTATATTGTGGGTAAAAAATAAGGCTTTTGGCTGTAAATAATAGTTGTGGATTTATCACACGCATCTAACCATCTCCACCATTTGAAAAACAAGCCCTTGAATAAAGGGCTTTTTTCTTGTTTAAAATGTGAGATAATAGTTACAGGGTAGGTGATTGCAATGGAAGATAAAAATGTTAAGTATTGTACCTATTGTGGTACAAAGTGTACAGATGAGATGGCGATTTGTCCGAATTGTCAAAAGTATTTAGATCCTAAAGAAAATTTATTTGTTGAATATTTGATTAGTAAAACAAAAGATAAATATAAAGGGGATTTAGAGGATTCTATTATTGATGCGATTATTAATTTTATTAAGTCTCATTTATATGGATTTATTTTAACGATTAGTATTGTGAGTGTGGCGTTTACGGGTGTTGTTAGTGGGGATGGCTATATTAAACGTGTTACTAAGGAGCCTGGAAGTGAAATCATTGAAGTGAAACCTCATTATTCAAATGATCAAAAGGATATTATTGAGGTAGTAGATGATTATTTCTATTATGCGAGAAATATTGATAAAAAGGCAAATGCTCAAGAGAAATTAAAAGCATTAATGTCTCCAATTATGACAACTGAGGTTATGCCTGGATATCCTGTGACTTCTACTCATGAAGCAGTTGAAGTGGATGGTGTAGATTCTGCTTCATATCAATATGCATTTGTGGATAGTGATATTGATCATCCGACAACGATCATTTCTGCTGAATATATGGCAAAGGGTTATCGTGTAGCGGAAGTATTTGTACAAGAAACATTGAAGAGTAAAAATGAAACTACAAAAGTAAAATTTTTAGTTACTTTGATTCAAGATGGCAATAAGTGGACGGTTAATGAATCGCTTTCTTCTTTCACTGATTTTAAATTAGAAGATTATGAGCATGATTATTTATCTGCTTTATCTGAAGATGTTCTATGGCCATATAATGAACGTTATAGTGTAGAAGAGATTGAGACATCGAATAAAAAATATGCAATTGATAATGCGAATATTACCATCACAGCTAGTGATAATTACTATTATTGGCTTCGTGATCTAGAGTTTGGTTTGCAATATGAAACTGCTTTGGCTAAAAAACTAAATAAAAAAGGCTATCGAATTGCTCAAGCGAAACTTATGCGAAGAGAAACTAATGTTGGTGATAAAGAGGGTGTTATTACTTTTGTAAATATGAATGGCATGTGGTATGTTGCAGAAATGACAATGGGAGAATAGTGTATGAAGTGTAAGAATTGTAATGAGAAAAATTTGTATAAAGCTAACTATTGTCATAAGTGTGGGTATGCTTTTACTGAAGAGGATCGAAAAGAAGCGTATAGTCAAACTATCTTTGGTTTCTTTGATAGGATAGAAGAAATGTATAAGAAAATTAAATTGGATCATATTACGGGTAATATGTATTTTAAGGTGCTTAGTATTTTGTTTGTATTAGCTATTGGAGTGTTTAATGTTTTATCTAATGGAAACGCATTTAAGGTGTTAGATAGTGAACAATATGATGTGCAGTATAATACAAAGACAGAAGAGTATTATTTAATTAGTGAAGAAGCTGAAATTCAAGTGTCTTTGTATCTACCAAAAGAAACGAAAACGATTTGTGTAATGGAATTTGATGATTCTGGTAATGAAATTCAGCAATTTCAATATACAATTGAAGATGCGATTGTGTTAAGAAATAATGGTAATGTCTATAAAATTAAGGCTGTATATTCTGATGATATTTGCCAAAGTTTAATGATTCGTATATTTGAATAGTCCTTCGTATGAAGGGCTTTTTTATTTGTTGAAATGATGTAAACGTTTACTTGTAAAATGTAAACGTTTTACTAAAAAATATACTTGTGATTTAATTCACTATATTGTATCATTGTTACTGGCGATAAGTTAAAAAAATCACAAGGAGGCAAAGTTATGGCTAAAAATGAAAAAGTAACAGAAACAAATGTTGAAGTAAGCCCTGCAGTTCAAGAAGTAAATGAACTAGTTGCGAAGGGTGTTATTGCGTTAGAAGAGTTTAAACAATTAAATCAAGAACAAGTAGATTACATTGTAGCGAAAGCTTCTGTAGCTGCTTTAGATAAACATGGTCAATTGGCATTAAGTGCAGTTCGTGAAACTGGACGTGGTGTTTTTGAAGATAAAGCGACAAAGAATTTATTTGCATGTGAACATGTAGTAAATAATATGCGTCATTTAAAAACGGTTGGTGTAATTCGTGAAGATGAGTCTTTAGGTATTACTGAAGTAGCAGATCCTGTTGGGGTTGTTTGTGGTATTGTTCCTACAACAAATCCAACATCTACTGCTATTTTTAAAGCGTTAATTTGTTTAAAGACAAGAAATCCAATTGTCTTCTCTTTCCATCCATCTGCTATCAATTGTTCAATTGAAGCAGCACAAATCGTTTATGATGCGGCTGTAGCAGCAGGTGCTCCTAAAAATTGTATTCAATGGATTCAAAAACCTACAATGGAAGGTACAAATGCATTGATGAATCATAAAGATATTTCTACTATTTTAGCTACTGGTGGAAATGCAATGGTTAAAGCAGCGTATTCTTGTGGTAAACCTGCTTTAGGAGTTGGTGCTGGTAATGTTCCTGCATATATGGAAAAAACATGTGATATTCGTCAAGCAGTACATGATATCGTTATGAGTAAGTCTTTCGATAATGGTATGATTTGTGCTAGTGAACAAGCGGCTATTATTGATAAAGAAATTTATGATGAAGCTATTAAAGAATTTAAATCATATGGTGTATATTTTGCGAATAAAGAAGAAAAAGCTATGTTAGAAGCGTTTATGTTTAATGTGCATAGTAAAGCTGATTATGATCAAGCGAAGTTAAATCCAAACGTAGTTGGTAAACCTGCAGCTTGGATTGCGAAACAAGCGGGATTCCATATTCCTGCTGATACAAATATCATTTGTGTAGAATGTAAAAATGTGGGTGTAAATGAACCTTTAACACGTGAAAAACTTTCTCCTGTATTGGCTGTATTGAAAGCAAATAGTACAGAAGAAGGTATGAAGATGTCAGAACAAATGGTGGAATTTAATGGTTTAGGACATAGTGCTGCGATTCATACTAAGTCTAAAGCATTATCTGAAGAGTTTGGTAGACGTGTAAAAGCGATTCGTGTTATTTGGAATTCTCCAAGTACATTTGGTGGTATTGGTAATGTATATAATGCATTCTTGCCTTCATTAACATTGGGTTGTGGTTCTTATGGTGCTAACTCTGTTGGTGATAATGTAAGTGCTGTGAATTTATTGAATATTAAAAAGATTGGAAGAAGAAATAACAATATGCAATGGTTTAAAGTTCCTTCAAAGATTTATTTCGAAAGAAATTCTCTTAAATATTTAAAAGACATGAGAGAAATGTCTAGAGTATTTATTGTTACTGATAGATCAATGGTTGATTTAGGATATGTAAATAAAGTAACAGAACAATTAAATTTACGTCGTAATCGTGTGCAATATCAATTGTTCTGTGATGTTGAACCAGATCCAAGTATTGAAACAGTTAAGAAGGGTTATGAATTAATGAAAGCCTTCTCTCCTGATACAATTATTGCTTTAGGTGGAGGTTCTCCAATGGATGCGGCTAAGGGTATGTGGTTATTCTATGAACATCCTGAAGTTGATTTTGATGACTTGAAACAAAAATTCATGGATATCCGTAAACGTGCGTTCCGTTATCCTGAATTGGGTAAAAAGGCATCATTGGTATGTATTCCTACAACAAGTGGTACTGGTAGTGAAGTTACTCCTTTCGCTGTTATTACAGATAAAAAAGAAGGTAAGAAATATCCTTTGGCGGATTACTCATTAACTCCTACAGTAGCGATTGTTGATCCAGTATTAACACAAAATTTACCTGCTTCAATTACTGCAGATACGGGTATGGACGTATTAACACATGCGACTGAAGCTTATGTTTCTGTATTAGCAAATGATTTTACAGATGGTTTAGCTTTACAAGCGATTAAGTTAGTGTTCCAATATTTAGAACGTGCAGTTAAAGATGGTAAAAATGATATGGAAGCTAGAGAAAAGATGCATAATGCATCATGTATTGCTGGTATGGCCTTTGCGAATGCGTTCTTAGGTGTGAATCACTCATTGGCTCATAAGATTGGTGGTGTATTCCATGTACCTCATGGTCGTGCAAATGCAATCTTAATGCCTTATGTAATTGAATATAATGGCGTTCGTCCAAGAAAGACAGCAACATGGCCTAAGTATAACTACTATAAGGCAGATGAAAAATATCAAGAAATTGCTAAAATGTTAGGATTACCTGCTTCTACACCAGAAGAAGCTGTTCATAGCTATGCGAAAGCTTGTTATGAATTGGGAAGAAAATGTGGTATCAAGATGAGTTTCAAAGAACAAGGTATTGATGCGCAACAGTGGAATGATAACATTGCGAAAATTGCTTTATTAGCATATGAAGATCAATGTTCTCCAGCAAACCCTAAACTACCTTTAGTAGATGATATGATGAAGATTTTACAAGATACATTTGAAGCGAATAAATTCGCAAGTGAATATAAAGACGAGAACTAACATTTTCGCCTCCTCAGTAAATAAGACCCTACAGCTAGGGTCTTGTTTTGTTTTGTCTAGTTTGTACTAGGTAAACGTGTACTTGAAAATAATTCAAGTTCAAGAGATAATTTTAGTGTAATAAAGATGAGTTTTATGGATTGGATTTTGTATGGAGCAGTATGAATGAAGGTTATGAAATTCATCTTTTTTTACTAGAAACGAGGAAAATAAGATGAATGATGTAGTGGTTTTTAAGGATGGAGAATTTAGTTTGGAGGTGGAAGTTAATAAAGAGCAAGAAACGGTTTGGTTAACGAGTAAAGAAATTTCAATTTTGTTCGATAAAGATGTTAATACAATTAATGAACATATTCAAAATATCTTTATGGAACAAGAACTAGACCAAGAAACTTCTACCGGTTTTTCCGGTAAAAGTACAGGTGGAAGAAAACCTAAAGTGTACAATTTAGATGTAATTATTTCAGTTGGTTACCGTGTGAAGTCAAAAAGAGGTATTTTGTTTAGAAAATGGGCTACTTCTGTATTGAAAGAATATATGGTTCAAGGTGTTGTGATTAATCAAAGGCGATTAGAGGCTTTGAATCGTACGGTAGAAATTCAGGCTAGTATGTTGGCCTCTGCTTTGGATGTGGATTCTGAAGGTGTGTATATGGTTGTTAAAGCATATACGGATGCTTTAGAGTTATTGGATAATTATGATCATCAATGTGTTTCTAGACCTAAAGGGAATAAAAGTGTTTATGTGCTTAGTTATAAGGAGTGTAGAAACTTGATTGATAGTATGAAATTTAATGATACTTCTAGTGTGTTTGGCGTTGAAAAGGAAGTTGGGAAGTTAGATGGTATTTTAAAAAGTATTTATCAAAATATTTTTGGTAGGGAAGTGTATCCTACATTGGAAGAAAAGGCTGCGAATTTGTTGTATTTTCTAATTAAAGATCATCCTTTTGTGGATGGATGTAAACGTATTGGTGCTTCTATCTTTTTGGAGTTTTTATATAAGAATGAAGTGTTGTTTGTGAATGGTAAACAATTATTGTCGAATAGTGCGTTGGTTGCGATCACTTTGATGATTGCACAGTCTAAACCGGAAGAGAAGGAGATTATGATTGATTTAGTGATGAATTTTTTGGTTCTTAAGTAGTATGTTAAATTGAAGGTTTGATGTCTGAATTGTAAAGGTTTTGTAAAGGCATTAAACCTTTTCTTGTCAATTGAAATATTATCCTTTATAATTTCTAATGCAGTTTCATAACTAATAAGGAGGGTAATTATGCTATTTTCAAGTACAGTATTTTTATATTTGTTTTTACCTCTTTTAATAATATTGTATTACACCATTTTTGCGGGAAAGCGTTTAGCGCAAAATGTTTTATTATTGATTGCGAGTTTGTTTTTTTATGCATGGGGTGAACCTAAGTTTGTAGTTATAATGATTGCCTCTATTATAATTAATTGGTTGTTTGGTATTTTTGTTGATAAATATAGAAGTAATAATATTGTGGAAAAAGTTATTATTACACTTGCTGTTGTTTTTAATTTATTTATTTTATTTGTTTTTAAGTATTTAGCATTTGCTAGTAATATTGTAAATTCGTTATTTGATATGCATTTAGTAGTTCCTAATATTGCTTTGCCAATTGGTATTTCTTTCTTTACTTTCCAAGGAATGTCTTATGTTATTGATGTATATCGCCAAAAAGGCGAAGTGCAAACGAATTTATTGAATGTTGGTTTATATATTTCATTTTTTCCACAGTTGATTGCTGGTCCTATTGTAAGATATGAAACGGTTGCGAATGAGATTAATTATCGTAAAGAAACACTTGATGATTTTGTAGATGGCTTTGCTAGATTTATTGTTGGTATGGCTAAAAAAGTATTATTAGCTAATAGCTTTGCTTTGCTTGCGGATACGGCGTTTGATTTAGTAACAACAGGTGCTAGTTATTCTGTTGGTTATGCATGGTTTGGAGCAATCGCATATACTTTCCAAATATTCTTTGATTTTAGCGGTTATAGTGATATGGCTATTGGATTAGGTCGAATGTTTGGGTTCCATTTCTTGGAAAACTTTAATTATCCATATATTTCAACATCTATTTCCGAGTTTTGGAGACGTTGGCATATGTCATTGGGAACGTGGTTTAGAGATTATTTGTATTTTCCATTAGGGGGAAGTCGTGTTTCTAAAAATAGGGTTATTTTCAATTTGTTTGTTGTATGGGCATTTACTGGTTTATGGCATGGAGCGAATTTAACTTTTGTAATTTGGGGATTAATGTATTTTGTGTTAATTACATTTGAAAAACTTAGTGGTTTTGAGAAGAAGGGTAGTAAAAATCTATTACCACTTAAGTGGATATATACAATGTTCTTTGTTGTGTTAGGTTTTGTTATCTTTAGAGCAGATAACTTAAGTGAAGCGATTGTGTATATACGAACGATGTTTGGAATAAATGGCAATGCATTGATTGATGGGGTATTCTTAGCGAATGTTTCTCAAAGTTTAATAATTTATGTAATTGCGGCATTTGCTAGTACTCCTATTTTTAAATGTATTGGTGAGAGAACTAAAGAAAATGGCTTTGTTCAGTATGTTTGTAAATTTGGATTAATTATGTTGTTTATTCTTTCAGTCAGTAGTTTGGTAAGTAACTCATACAATCCATTTATTTACTTTAACTTTTAGGAGGTAACTATGAAGAAATTTAATAAAAATTTAATTGTATTTGTTGTTGTTTCGTTAATGGTTACTTTGGGTTATTGTTTTTCGTTTGTAAAGGGAATGGGAAAATCGGTTTTGGGACTAGTTGAATCAATTAAAATGCATGATGAAAATGCAATAAGTGATTTTACGGATTCTATTGAAAACTATTCTTCTGAACGTTTACGTTATCATGATTTGTTAATGGATATCAATTCTTTTAAGGAAAGAATATTAGGGACTAGAGCAATTACAAAGGATGGCACACAATATTTTAGAACTGATGATAATTATTTGGTGTCTATTTCAAGTAATAAAGCAGAAGAGGGGCGATATGATGAAGCGTATACTTCGTTTCATAAATTGAAAGATATTGCTGAAGCTAATGGTGCGAATTTTATGTATTTTGCTGTTCCTGGTAAAAATTATTATGCAACATATGAAGCAAATATTATTGATTATGGAAAGCATGATTATGATTTGTTTGTAAAAGGTATGTATGAAAATGAAGTTCCATATTATGATTTTTCCAATCTTTTAAATGGATATACGAATCCTATGGAAGCTTATTTCTTTACAGATCATCACTGGAAGCCAACAGTAGGATTGCAAGCTGCAAATGTTATGTGTCAAAAGTTACAAGAAATGTATGGATTTGCATATGATAAAGAGTTATTTAATATTAATAATTATAATGTTACGAAGTATAAAGATCAATTTCTAGGATCGTATGGTAAAAAGGTGGGTACATATTTTACTGAAGAAGGTGCTGATGATTTTGAGTTGATTACTCCGAAATTTGAAACAGATTTGATTGAGGAACAACCATTTAAAAATTCTATACGTACTGGTTCTTTTGAGGAAACGGTTTTGTATATGGATAATCTTGAAAAAGATTATTATGGTAAAAATAGTTACGTTACGTATAGTGGAGGCGATTATCGTCTACAAATTATTAAAAATAACAAAAATTTAGAAGGAAAGAAAATTCTTCTTATAAGAGATTCTTTTGGTTGTGTGGTTTCTCCATTTTTGTCTTTACAGACGAGTGAATTGCATGTTTGCGATGTGCGAAATTTTGAATCATTTGTTGGTGAAAAGGTGAATATGGAAGAATATATTCAACAAATACAACCTGATTATGTGTTGGTGTTGTATACTGGAACGGATCTTTCTAGTGGTAGAAATGATTTTTTCTAAAAATAAAAAAAGATAAAACGGTGGTTTTATCTTTTTTATTTTGAAAGTTTGTCTTGAATGATACCGATGATTTGCCCAGACAATATAACTGTAATTAATGAATAAAAAATGCGTGTAAAGGGAATATAGGTTAGTGATAATAATAGAACGGTTAAATCACTTACTAGATAAATAATTTGAATTTTTAAATTAAAGATTTTAGATAAACTCATGGCGATTGCATCATCACTTGAAGTGGCTCCTCCAGCTAGTATGCATAATCCTGCACCGATTCCTATGCATAATGCACCGCTTATAGCTGCAATAAATGGGTGTTGCGCGATATTTGGGAATAATGGTGGGAATTGCTCGATAATAGCATAAAATGCTGAGAATCCGGCGGTAGAGATTAGTGAATACAATACAAAGTGTTTACCTAATATTTTAGCTCCTAATGAATAACAAACGACATTTAGTACAAAGGTGGTTATCGCTGGAGATATTGCGAACCAATATTGTAATAATAGGGATAATCCTAAGCCTCCTCCTTCGGTTACGAAGCTTTGTGAGTGGATGTGATAAATCCCAAATGCTTGAATGGCACTGCCTAATAAGACAATGCCAACCAATTTCCAATGTAATTTCATTATTTCTTTTTCTTTCTTGGATTTTGATATCCTTGTTTTTTATTGTTAGAGAAAGATTTTGGTCGTAATAATGCGTTTTGTTTCATGGATACTAAATCTAAGCGACCAGCTTTGCGTAATGCTGAATATACCAAATCGTAGTTTTGTGGATAAGTGAATTGCATTAGTGCTCTTTGCATCGCTTTTTCTTTATAATCTTTGGCTACATACACTGGCTTAAGTGTTCTAGGGTCTAGTTCTGTATAATACATACAAGTTGCTAGTGTACCAGGTGTAGGATAAAAGTCTTGTACTTGTTTTGGGGTATGATGAATACCTTTTAAGTATTGAGCTAATTCGATAGCTGAATCTAAATCACAACCAGGATGTGAACTCATTAAGTATGGTACAAGATATTGGTCTTTTCCATATTCTTCATTTAGTTGTTGGTATTTTTTAACAAATTCTAAATATACTTTTTTATGTGGTTTTCCCATTTTGTCCAATACTTTAGGACTAATATGTTCTGGGGCAACTTTTAATTGTCCAGAAATATGGTGTTGTACCAATTCTCTGAAGAATTCATCATTTTTATCTGCCATTACATAGTCATAACGAATACCTGAACGAACAAATACTTTTTTAACTTTAGGTAATTGGCGTACTGTTTTTAAAATATGTGTATATTCACTATGGTCTGCGTCAATGTTTGGACATGGTGAAGGGAATAGACATTCTCTATGTTTACATGTACCGTGTGTTAATTGTTTTTTACAGCTTGGATGGTGGAAGTTTGCACTTGGTCCGCCAATGTCGTGAATATATCCTTTAAAGTTTGGCATTTGTGTAATTTTAATGGCTTCTTCTACAATGCTTTGTTCACTTCTAGAAGAAATAGTTCTTCCTTGGTGATGGGTAATTGCACAGAATGCACAAGATCCAAAGCATCCGCGATTGCTTGTAATACTAAATTGTACTTCTTCAATTGCTGGAATATAGTGATAACTTGGATGGAATGTACGTTCAAAATGTAATCCATATGTAAAGTCCATTTCTTCTCTTGATAATGGTAAAGCTGGTGTATTTTGTACAACGTACCAACCATCATATGGTTCAATTAACATTTTTGCAGTAATGGCATCAATGTTATCGTGTTGTGCTTTAAAGCTTTTTGCGTATTTGTATTTATCATTTTTAATCTCTTCAAATGATGGTAATAAAATATAGTCATCTAATAAAGAAATATCTTTTGTTTTATAACATGACCCCTTAATAAATGTAATATCTTTAGCTGCAATGCCGGCATTTAAGGAATCGGCAGTTTCTACAATGGTACGTTCTCCCATACCATATAATAATAAATCGGCTTGTGAATCAATTAAGATCGAACGTCTTACTTTATCATCCCAATAATCATAGTGTCCTAAACGACGAAGACTTGCTTCTACTCCCCCAATAATAATTGGAACATTAGGGAATAGTTTTCTTAATTTTTGTGTATAGACAATGGTTGCTCTATCTGGGCGTTTTCCCATCACACCATCATCTGTATAGTAATCTTTATCTCTTCTACGCTTATTAACGGAATAGTGATTTACCATAGAGTCGATATTACCAGCGGAAACTAAAAAACCTAAACGTGGAGTACCAAATTGTAAAAATGGTTCTTCTTTGTTCCAATCTGGTTGTGGTAAGATGGCAACTGTATATCCATGGGCTTCTAAGGTTCTTGAAATAATTGCAGGACCAAAAGAAGGGTGGTCTACATATGCATCTCCGATAACGTATATAAAATCCGGTTGTTCCCAACCATATTCTTCCATTTCTTTGCGATTAATTGGTAAAAATGCCATAATTAACCTCCTTTAATACTTTTCACTTCCTTATTATAGCATAACGCATGTTAGAAAATGTAGAGAATTCTAGTGGAACTAGTTTGTTGGATTGTGTTATGATGAAAGTGGTGATAAATATGAAAGTTAGAACAATTGGCGTTCCTTTACAAGAAGGATGTGAAATAGAAGGGTCTCGTTTTGCGTGTAAAGCATTGCAAATGAAGGGTGTCTTTTTTGATGAAATGGTTGATGTAAATCGTGATTTGGATACACGTTCTTTAGTTGCGGATGTTTGTAGTCAAATTAAAGAATTATCATTAGATGCTCATGATCATGGAGAGTTTCCTTTGGTTATTGGTGGAGACCATGCTTTAGCAATCGGTTCTATAGCTTCTACTATGCAAGTACAAATGTTAAAGGTGTTGTGGGTTGATGCGCATACAGATATCAATACACCGGAAGCAAGTATTACGAAGCGTATTCACGGTATGCCTGTAGCTACTGTTATGGGTGAAGGGTATCCAGAATTGGTAGAATTAATGGAAGAAGAACGTTTGGGTGTTGAAGATATTGCGATGTTAGGTATTCGTTCAATGGATCCATTTGAAGAACAAATGGTTAAAGATGCGAACATTTGTATGTATACATATGATCAAATTGAAGAACAAGGTTTGGTTAATGTATTAGAAGATTTGGATGAAATGATGGATTTACCGGTGCATGTATCTTTAGATTTGGATGCGATGTCTCCTAGTGTTTGCAAAGGCGTAAATACTCCAGTAGAAGGTGGATTTGATTTTGAGGATATTATGTTCTTATTAGAATATGTATTTGATGAATATGATGTAGTATCTATGGATGTAGTTGAATATAATCCTTTGCATGATCAAGATGGTAAAACAGCGGATATGATTGTTGAAATTGTTGATTATGTTAAGGAGCGATTGATGGAAAAGAAACGTGAAATTTAATTTGTTTAATTTCACGTTTTTTTCACAAATAGGTAGTATACTATTAAATGTAAAAAAGTGTGAAAAAAGTAACTTTTGTTGTTTACTTTTTTTTATTTTGTGGTAATATAATGAGGACAGGAGGATGTTTAAAATGAAAAAATTATTAGCTGTATTATTATTAGCTTTAGTTTTAGTTGCATGTGGTGGTGAAAAATCAGTAACAGTTACTGGTTCATTCGAAACTCCACACAACGAAGGTGAAGCATATCAAACTGCTACTGTAACATTAGTAGACGGTAAATTTACTGAAGTAACAATCGATGAATACTACCCAGCAAAAGACGCTTTCAAAAAGGCTTTAGGTGCTGATTATGGTATGGTTGTTGCATCTCCAATCGGAAAAGAATGGTTCGAACAAGCTGAAGCTTTAGAACAATGGATGATTGGTAAAACTGTTGATGAAGTATTAGCTATGCCATTATATGCTAAAGATGAATCTCACACAGCTTGTGCAGACGTTGAAGAATTAAAATCAACATGTACAATGAACGTTGGTGGATACTTAGAAGCTGTTAAAGGCGCTGCTGCTGCTGCTAAATAGTTATCTATTTACTTAAAACAGAATGCGAAAGAGTGGTTTGTAAATCACTCTTTTCTTTTTGTCTTTTTTTGTGTATGATTAGTTTGTTTGAATGATACACATGCATCTAGTGATGTGATTATGTATAAAGAAGGAGTGTTAGGATATATGAAATATGTTTATGTACCAAAAGGCGTTTGTTCTAAGAAATATGAATTTGAAATGAATGGAACTAAGATTGAAAGTGTTGTAATTACTGGAGGTTGTAGCGGTAATTTACGTGGGATTAGTCGTATTATTGCTGGTAAAGAAATCGATGAAGTAATTGAAGCGTTTGAAGGCGTACAATGTGGTCCTAGACCTACTTCTTGTCCTGATCAAATTGCGCAAGCTTTAATTGCATATCGTGCAACTTTATAATTTGCTAGAATTGTAACTAACAAATTAAAATAACCGAAAGTAAAAGAGTATCTATGTATGCTCTTTTTGTGTATTTGGAGGTTTATATGAAACAGTTTAAATTTGTTTGGGGTTTGATGGAGAAGGTGCGTATAAAACAAATCTTAATCTTTCTTGTGGTTGTTTTATATGTATTAACGAATCTTGTTTCTCCTTTATTATTTAGTTTTTTAATTGATAATGTTGTAAATAATGAGCCAATTACAAATCCATTCTTTATTACATTTGTGAAAATGTTTGGATCCGTTGAATATTTACGTCAAAATCTTTGGATTGGGGCATTATTTGTGATTGGGATTAATGTGTTAATGGGAATTGTTATCTTTATTCGTGGGAAATGGAATTCTGAGATTTCTGAAACAGTGGCGCGTAATTTGCGTGATAAGATTTATTCTCATTTACAATTATTACCTTATAGTTATCATGTAAAGGCGAAGACTGGGGATTTATTGCAAAGATGTACATCGGATGTGGAAACGATTCGTAGATTTTTTGCGGGTCAATTAGCGGAAATGGTATATTCCATTTTGACTGCGGTAATTGCAATTATCGTATTGTTCTCGATTAATCAAAAGATGGCGATTATTTCTTGTGCTATCTTACCGATTATTGTATTGATTGCGTTCTTCTTTTTTAGACGTATGCAAACGACGTTTAGAAAAGCAGATGAAGCAGAGGGAGATATGTCTACAACTTTACAAGAGAACTTATCTGCTTTGCGTGTAGTGCGTGCATTTAATCAAGAACGTTATGAAATTTCAAAATTTGATGAAAAATTGGTTGAATTTAGAGATTTAACTTTACAAGTTTGTCGTAACTTAGCTTTTTATTGGGGTGGTTCTGACTTTATTTGTTTAACACAAATTTTGGTAGTTATTATCTTTGGTATTTTGGAGGCGCAAGCAGGGAATTTATCCATTGGTAATTTCTTTGTCTTTGTATCATATGAAGGTATGATTTTATGGCCAATGCGTAATTTTGGACGTATTTTATCAGATATGGGTAAAATGACGGTTTCTATTGGCCGTATTCAAGAGATTTTGGATGTTGAAGTGGAAGATGTAGAAAGTGGTTTGACACCTTCTATTGCAGGGGATATTGTGTTTGATCATGTGTCTTTCCAATATGATGATGGCGATAGTTTAGTGTTGGATGATATTAATTTTGAAGTAAAAGCTGGAGAAACCATTGCGATTATGGGACCAACAGGTTCTGGTAAATCTTCATTGATGTATTTATTAACAAGATTATATGAAACGACTAGTGGTGATATTTTAATCAATGGTGTTTCTATTAAAGATATTCAAAAGCAACATTTGCGTAAAAATGTTGGAATTGTATTACAAGAACCTTTCTTGTTCTCACGTTCTATTTATGAAAACATTAAGATTGCTTGTAAAGATGCGAGTGAACTAGAAGTATATGAAGCGAGTAAGATAGCGTCTGTTCATGATGTCATTATGGAATTTGAAAAAGGCTATGAAACTTTAGTTGGTGAAAAAGGGGTTAC
Organism: Erysipelotrichaceae bacterium; assembly: GCA_017473265.1. Lineage (GTDB taxonomy): Bacteria > Bacillota_I > Bacilli_A > Erysipelotrichales > Erysipelotrichaceae > RGIG4607. Next base: position 48,627 of record JAFULQ010000017.1, read on the forward strand.
GTTATCAGGTGGACAAAAACAACGTGTAGCGATTGCTAGAACGGTGTTATCGAAAACTCCGATTGTAATCTTTGATGATTCGTTAAGTGCAGTGGATACAGAAACGGATGCAGCGATTCGTGAGGCGTTACAGTCTTTAGCTGGACAAATGACAACGTTTATTATTACTCAACGTTGTGCAAGTGCTCAAAATGCGGATAAGATTATTGTCTTAGAAGATAAGAAGATTTCGCAAATGGGTACACATGATACGTTATTGCAAGAGGAAGGCTTGTATAAGCGTATTTATGAAATTCAGTCTTCAATAAAGAAAGAAGGTGAATGTGATGAGTGAAATTCGCTTTCAAGAAAAGGAATATAATACAGATTCTTTAGATGCAGGTCTATGGAAGAAGATTATTAATTTATTAGGTAACCAAAAGAAAGATTTATACTGGTTGTTTGTCTTTATGTTATTGGTTGCGGTATTGGATGTTGTGTTTCCTTATTTAAATAAAATTGCGATTGATTATTTTGCGATTGGTAAAGGAACACAAGGACAATTAATTGGTTTTGGTGTTGGATATTTGGTTTTATTAGCTGTACAAGCTTTCTTTGTGTTTAAGTTTATTGCACAAAGTGGGATTGTAGAAACGGATTTTTCGTATTATGTAAGAAAGACGGTTTTTGATAAACTACAAGTGTTATCGTATTCTTACTATGATAAAACACCTACAGGTTGGATTATGGCGCGTATGACAAGTGATGTTGGGCGTTTGGCGGAAATCATTGCTTGGAGTTTAGTGGATATGGTATGGGGCTTAACGGTGATGGTAGGTATTACAATTGTGATGCTTATTGTTAACTGGAAGATGGCTTTATTGGTGTTAGTGGTTGTGCCTATTTTGGCATATATTTCAGTTTGGTTCCAAACGCGTATTTTGAAGAATTATCGTTTAGTGCGTCAAGTAAATTCTAAGATAACAAGTAGTTTCTCTGAAGGAATTGCTGGGGCGAAAACAACGAAAACCATGGTATTGGAAGAACAAAACTTAGAAGAGTTTAATCGTTTAACCAGTGAAATGCGTGAAAAGGCCATTCGTGCAGCAATTTTATCTTCTTTATTTATGCCGATTGTTATTGGTTTGAGTGCAGTTAGTACAGGTGCTATTTTATGGTATGGTGGTAATCAAGTATTGTTCTATGGCTTAGAGTTTGGAACATTGATGATGTTTACGCAATATGCCAACCAATTCTTTGAACCTTTACGCCAAATTGCGCGTTTATTAGCAGAATTACAAATGGCACAAGCAAGTGCTGAACGTGTATTAAGTTTATTGGAAGAAGAACCTGCAATTGTGGATAGTGATGAAGTAATTGCACAATATGGTACGATTTTAGAACCTAAAGTAGAAAATTATCCTGTGATGAAGGGTGATATTTCTTTTGAACATGTAGATTTTAATTATTTACCGGAAGAGCCAGTGTTAGTAGATTTTAATTTAGAAGTACAAGCTGGACAAACAATTGCTTTAGTAGGTGAAACAGGTTCTGGTAAAAGTACAATTGTTAACTTATTGTGTCGTTTCTATGAACCAGTAAATGGTATTGTTAAAATTGATGGTGTTGATTATAAGCAACGTTCTTTAGGATGGTTACATAGTAATTTAGGATATGTATTACAAGCGCCACATTTATTCTCTGGTACGGTTAAAGAAAATATTCAATATGGTCGTATGGAGGCCTCTATGGAGGAAATTATGGATGCGGCTAAATTGGTAAATGCCCATGATTTTATTATGAAACTTGAAAAGGGTTATGATACGGATGTTGGAGAAGGTGGAGGACGCTTATCAACTGGTGAAAAGCAATTGATTTGTTTTGCGAGAGCGGTATTAGCGGATCCTAAACTATTTATCTTAGATGAAGCTACAGCATCCATTGATACTGAAACTGAAAAGGTGATTCAGGATGCCATTGATAAAGTATTAGTGAATCGTACAAGTTTTGTGGTTGCCCATCGTTTAAGTACAATTGTGAATGCGGATGTTATTTTGGTTATGAAAAATGGTCGTATTTTAGAAAAAGGCAATCATGATGCGTTAATGAAATTGAAGGGTTATTATTATCGCTTGTATACCAATCAATTTAATGAAAACTTACAAAAAGAGTTGTTAAAGCAAAAATAACGATTAGCAAATGCTAATCGTTTTTTACTTTTTCTAATCCTTTTTCTAAACCTTCATCCGCAATCCAAGTTAAATATTTGCGTAATAATTGTGCAGTTTCTTGGTTCATGAATTCTTTATCGGTGCTTTTTTCAAAGTATTCTAAAGCACTACGATCGGTGTATTTGTCTTTTTGATAAATCATACAAGCCGCAACGCGATCACAAATCATTTCTTTAACCACATTTTTAGGAGCTGGATAGAAGATGATGCCATCTTTATTTTTATCCATCCAATATTCCCAATGGTGCATATTATGACCTTTATGATGTAACCAACCTAATGAGTAGCCTAGTACTTGTTTTTCTTTATCGATTGGAGAACGGTCTCCTTGGAAATATTTAACACCTGCCCAAAACTCGATTGGGGAATATTTGCTTAAATCGTGTTTGATTCCTTGTTTGTATAATCCGATTTTAAAACACAAAGAAGTAACTTTTAGTTTGTGTTTGGTTATGGTTGTAAAGTGTCCATATAAGCGTTTTGTAAAAGATAATTCCATATTTATCACCGTTTGTTATTGTATCTTAAAATGGGAAATTATGCAATTTTGTATGACAAAATAGTAGTTATGTAGTAAAGTAAACGCTTTATTTTGATTCAGTTGTTTTCATTGTTTGTTTTTTGTTATAATATCTAGTATGAAAAATGGTGATAGCATGAAAAAGTATGAGATTTTAACTTTATTTGGTATCTTAGTTTTAGACCAAATAACGAAAATATGGATAGAAACAACGATGCATTTAGGGGAATCTATTGAAGTGATTAAGGATTTCTTCTATATTACGTTTGTGCAAAATACAGGTGCTGCTTGGAGTATTTTAGAGGGCCAAATGTGGTTTTTCTATCTTATTACAGCAGTTGCTTTGGGTGCGATGTTTTATTTCTTTAAGGATACAAAAGAAAATGAATGGTGGTTGCGTTTAGCGTTAATTTTATTAATTGCTGGAACATTAGGTAATTTTATTGATCGTTTAACTTTACAATATGTAAGAGATTTCTTGGATTTTGTGATTTTTGGCTATGATTTCCCAGTATTCAATGTGGCAGATATTTCTTTGTGTGTTGGGGTTGGTATGGTAGCTTTGGAAACATTATTTTATAAGGGGGAGAACCATGGAAACAAATAAATGGATAATTGAACAAGAACAAGTGGGTACACGTTTGGATAAGTTTCTATTGGAACAAATGCCGGATGTTTCTAGAACACGTATTCAACAATGGATTACTGATGGTGATGTGTTAATTAATCAAGCCATTAGTAAGAATAATTATAAAGTGCGTTTGCATGATGAAATTACGTTTGTTAGACCGGATGATGTAGAATATGATTTAACACCAGTGGATATGAATTTGGATGTTATTTATGAAGATAGTGATTTAATCGTTATTAATAAACCTAAGGGTGTAGTAGTGCATCCTGGTGCTGGTACAAAGGAAATGACTTTGGTGCATGGCTTGTTGTATCATTGTAAGGATTTGAGTGGTATTAATGGTGTATTGCGTCCAGGGATTGTGCATCGTATTGATAAAGATACTACGGGATTATTGGTTGTGGCTAAAAATGACCATGCGCATGTGAAATTGTCTGAACAATTGGTAGATAAGAGTATGTCTCGTAAGTATTATGCGTTGGTACATGGTGAGTTTGCGCATGACCATGGTACGATTGATGCGCCTATTGGTAGAGATGAAAAAGATCGTCAAAAAATGACAGTTACTGATAAAAATTCAAAAGAAGCGGTTACTTCATTTTATGTTAAAGAACGTTTTGATGGGTATACTTTAGTTGAGTGTCATTTGAAAACGGGGCGTACACATCAAATTCGTGTGCATATGCAATTTATTAAGCATCCTGTTGTTGGAGATCAAAAGTATTCTTTTAGAAAACCAGCAACAAGTAATGGTCAATTGTTGCATGCGTTTGAATTGAGTTTGATTCATCCTACAACAAATGAAAAAATGACTTTTAGTGCACCTTTGCCTGAAGAAATGCAAAGAGTGTTAGAGAATTTGCGTAACGGAAGGGAGTTAGAGGAATGAATTATTCCCAACAAGATATTTGGATGTTACAGATGGCTGAGTTCTTTGTGACTCGCTATAACTATACGACGGTAGCTGTTCAACAAGCGAAAGATGAAATATGGTTGGTGAATCCAAAACAAGTGGTATATCCGGTTATACGTTTGTCAAAAAAAGAGATTGATAACGAGTTTTTTGATGAAGAAAGAATTACCCAAATCCATCGTGCGATTTTAGATATGTTTAAACGTGAAGGAAAGCGTTTAGATTTGCATGTAGTGGCTAGTATGGAAATGCAGAAGGGTGATACTGTAGATAAAGTATGTATACAACCTGGATGGATGCCAGATGGAGAGCTGATGAGTATGTTCCCTGGAATTGCTGGTGTGGTTCATATTTCGGATAATCCTAAGTTGGAGTATGCACATATTTCTAAGAATATTGAACAATTCCAAATGGAAATGTTTAAGCAAGAACGTAAAAAACAGTTGGCGAAGCATCAAAAGAAACCATATGTTACGATTGCGGTAGGTGTTCTATGCATTTTTATTTATGGTTTAAGTTTTTTATTGGGTAATATTAGTGATGATGCAGTTGCGATTAGCATTATGTTAGGTAGTTATTATAAGGCTTTTGTTGTCGGATTAAATGAGTGGTATCGTTTATTGACAGCGGGGTTTGTGCATATTGATTTCTTTCATTTATTGATGAATTTAATGGCATTGCATTATTTAGGTAATTTGTGTGAACAAATTTATGGACATGCGAAGTATGCTGGAATATTGGTACTTTCTATTATTATGGGTAGCTTATTTGTGTTCATAGGTGATGGTAATGGTGTGACTTTGGGCTTGAGTGGCGGCTTATATGGTTTGATGGGTGCAATGTTGGTGTATTTTTGGTCTAGTGGTATGTTGAAACAACCATTGGTGCGCAGACAATTTATTAATATGTTAACGGTGAATTTATTAATTAGTTTTATGCCGGGTATTAGTTTATTGGGCCATTTAGGTGGCTTTATTGGTGGTTTGTTTGTGGCGATGTTAGTGATGCCAGTTAAGAAGTGGGAGTCTATGCAAAAGCATTTTAGAATCGCTTTCTTATTGTTGTGTATGGCATTAGGGGTGTTAACTTATAATATGCGCCAATTAAATGATGAATTTTATGGTACGGATTTAAAAGTGGCTGAAATTGCATCGAAATTAGAGATGAATGGATATGCAAAGCGTATATCTGAAAAGATGTATGACTTTTATCAAAAGTAGGAGGTTTGAATATGAGTAATCAAGTTATTAGTTGGGATGAGTATTTTATGGGGCTTGCGCATTTGAGTGCGAAGCGTTCTAAGGATCCTTCTACACAAGTGGGGGCAGTGATTGTCAATGAGGAAAAACGTATTGTCGGTATTGGTTATAATGGTTTACCTTATGGCTGTGAAGATGATACATTCCCTTGGAATCGTGAAGGAGAATGGTTGGATACCAAATATCCATATGTTGTGCATGCGGAGTTGAATGCGATTTTAAATAGTATTCAGAAATTAAAAAATTGTACATTGTATGTATCATTATTCCCATGTAATGAATGTGCAAAGGCTATTATTCAAAGTGGTATTCGTAAGATTGTTTATGAATGCGATAAGTATGCGAATGAAGATAATGTCAAAGCAAGTAAGCGGATGTTACAAGCTGCGGGAGTTGAGCTTGTACAGTTGGATTATCAAGTAGAAGTAACAATTTCTAAAAGAAAAATGTAGTAAGGTTGTAAATAATTTCACAACCTTTTTTTGTTTTTTGCAGTATAATATTTATGGATAATACATATTATGTGTAAAGGAGTAAGTTTTGTATGATAATGAAAAGACTATTAAAAGTGTTGTTAGCTTTTGTTTTGTGTTTTTCAATTGTAGAATATCGTCCGATTTATGCAAATGATGGCATTGAAGTACAAGCATTAACAAGTAGTGGCGAAATTATGATGGAATTGAGTGATCGATTTCGCGAAGCTTTACTATCTGGTGAAACACGTGTAAATGTTGAGGATTTGGAATTAAGTAAAACAACGTATCCTTGGATTAGAGATTCTAGAATGTTTCCATATTTTAATGGAAGTATTTATGCGAATTTGTATAGTAATGGTGATATTGCTAGAGAATATATGATTTCTACTACTTTATCACAATCTGAAATTGTGCAGCATGTCAAATTGGTTGATGAGGTAGTAGCGGATGTTGCTGAAAAAGTGAGTGTTGCAAAAAATGATTTGCAAGTGGCTTTGATTGTTCATGATTATCTAGCAAGTCAATTTGCGTATGATGAGGAAAATTATAATAACAATTCTATTCCTGATAGTAGTTATACTACGGGTGGTATGTTGAGTACGGGTGTTGGTGTATGCCAAGCGTATGCATTTGCTTACCAGTATTTTATGTTAAGGTATGATATTGATTGTTATGTTACTACAAGTCGTTCAATGGACCATGCTTGGAATATTATTAAGTTAAATAATAAGTATTATCATGTGGATGTTACGTGGGATGATCCTGTTTCTGATAGTTTGGGTTATGCGCGTCATAATCATTTCTTGTTGAGTGATAGTGCTATAAAGACAATACGTGGAAATGGTACTAATAATCATTATGGTTGGGATCGTACGGATTTAGTGTGCAATGATACAACGTATGATAATTATTGGTGGTATGGAGTCAATTCCCCAATTGAAGTCTATGGTAATTATTACTATTATATGGATTCTGCAAATTATAGAGTTGCGAAACGTCATTATACTAGTGGAAGTGTGACTACAGTAGCGAGTACAGGAAAATGGCCTGCATCTAGTGGCGGAAACTGGGTTGGTGTTTTTGGTAGTTTGTTTATTGAAAATGGATATTTGTATTATAATACGGCTACAAATATTTATATGTATAATTTGAGTAATAATAAAAATAGCAGTATTTTAAACATAAATACTTCAAATGGTTATTTTTATGGACTTCAATTTAAAATGGGAAAACTTAATTATGAAGTTCGAAAAAATGCAAATGATGATGGAAAACTTTATACTGCATCCATGCAACTTTCTCAAAATACTGTTGTTGTGAATTCAGTTTCTATCTATCCTACAACTACCCTTGATATGATTGTTGGACAATCTAAAGCTTTAACTGGGTATATAGAACCGGCAAATGCATCGAATAGAAGTCTGACTTGGTCAAGCAGTAATACGAATGTAGCAACTGTTAAATATGATGGAACAGTTTCTGCTGTTGGTGCGGGGACGGCTGTGATTACGGTGAAGACGCATAATGGTAAAACGGCAACGTGTACAGTTACTGTTTCAGATAAGCAAGTGACTGCAATTGTGATTACTTCACCAATTAATAAGAGTACGTATATTAAAGATGTAGATGCTTTAGATGTTAGTGGTGGTAAATTTAAGGTTGTATATAATGATGGTACAGCTATTCAAAATATTGATTTGAGTGAAGCGACGATTACTGGTTTTGATAATAGTGTTGTTGGACAACAAACATTAACCGTTGAATATATGGGTGTTACTTGTTCGTTAGTAGTTAATGTGGTTGAAAGAAGAATTACTAGTATTGAAATCTATGAAATGCCTAAAACAACATATATTGAAGGACAAAAATTTGACCCTTCGAATGGATCTTTGAAAGTCTATTATAATGATGGTAATTATGTCATTGTTGCAATGAGTGATGCAAATTTACCAACACTTCAGTATTTGAAACCAGGTACATATACAGCTACCGTTTCATATGGTGGTTATGGTACGAAGTTGGATGTTACAATCTTGGCTAAGACGGTAACAAGCCTTGAAGTAAAATTAAGTAAAACTACATATTATATAGGTGAAAGTTTACCAAGTTATACAACGGTTAGAGTGTACTATGATAACGATACATGGGATTCATTAGATATTAATGAAGTAACAGTTAGTGGTTTTGATACGACAACTGTTGGCACAAAGACAGCTACGTTTACTTATGGTGGTGTTTCGCAATCTGTTTCTTATGAAGTTAAAGCGGTTACTGTTACAAATATTACTGTTAGTAATACTCCTAAAAAGACAAGTTATCTTGTAGGTGAGGCGTTGGATGTGACTGGTGGAAATATCCGAGTATATTATTCTGATGGTTCGAATAAAACAGTTTCGATGACGAAGGATATGGTTAAGAATTATGATCCAAATGTAGTAGGAAAGCAAAGACTTACTGTTGAGTATGAGGGCTATCAAGCACAATTCAGTGTTACAGTTAGTGAGGAAGTTGTCGCTAGTGGTGATGTGTATCGTATTTATGGAAGTAATCGTTATGAAACGGCATTTAAAACGGCTGATACGTTAAAAGAAACATTGGGTATTGATAAGTTTGATACAGTTATTATTGCGAATGGTACAAATTTTGCGGATGCATTGGCTGGTAGTTATTTAGCTGCGAAGAAGAGTGCTCCAATCTTGATGACAGATAAGAAAGACGCAAATATTCAAACGTTACAAAAGTATATTAAGGCTAATGTAAAAGCGGATGGAACTGTGTATATCTTAGGTGGATATGCAGCACTACCAGAAAGCATTGATAAAGGCTTAACTGGTTATACAGTAAAACGTTTAGCTGGTAATGATCGTTATGCAACAAATTTGAAAATTTTAGAAGAAGCTGGTGTTTCTAATGAAATTATTGTTGTTTGTACAGGGAAGAATTTTGCGGATAGTTTAAGTGCTAGTGCTACAGGTATGCCAATTTTATTGGTTGATAAGAGTTTGAGTAGTGCTCAAAAAGAGTTTTTGAGTGGTTTAAATGGTAATCTTATTGCGATTGCTGGTGGACCTGCTGCGGTAAATTCTTCGATTCAAAATGCATTGGGTAGATATGGAACGGTGGTTCGTGTTGCGGGAAATAATCGCTATGAAACTTCAGTGCTTGTAGCTTATTCTTTCTTTGAAAATCCAAATAGTGCAGTTTTAGCTTTAGCTACGAATTTCCCTGATGGATTAAGTGGTGGTCCATTGGCGTATGCTATTGATTCCCCATTGTTATTAACAAATGGTAGTCCTAGTAATTATTACATTACAAGTGATTATAGTAATTCGTTTGGTATTACTTCGGGTTATGTATTAGGTGGACCGGGGCTTGTTACTGATCGTGCAGTGCGTACGGTTTTCGGTTTAAGTAATGATAAACAAATAAAGATTAAGTAATTGTTTTACCCTATGAAACTTTTGTTTCATGGGGTTCTTTTTTTATATGCGTAATGTTACAATATAAATAATATATGAGGTAATAATTATGTTTGAAAATGAAAAAGTGAAATTAGATGTCTTGAAAAAACGTGCGTATAATTTGCGTTGGGCAGAAGTGGCGGATGGTGTGATTCCAATGACTGCTGCAGATCCTGATTATCCTGTAGCGAAAGAAATTACGGATGCGATGATGGAGTATATCCAAGATGGATATTTTTCTTATACGCCTAAAATGGGGTTTGAGAGTTTTAAGGAAGCGATTAGTAAAGCTTTGTATGAAAGAAAAGGGGAAGATATTCCTGCTAGTCAAATTCTTCCTATTGATTCTGCGGCTAGAGCAATGGATATTATTGCGAAATCTTTCTTAAAAGCTGGGGATGAAATGATTGTTTTTGATCCTTGTGATTATTTGTTTAGAGAAGCTTGTTTACAAGCGGGTGGTACTCCAGTCTTTTTTCCTGCGAATTTAAAAGATGGTTTGATTGATTTATCAAAATTAGAAGAGTATATTACTCCAAAAACAAGAATGATTGGATTGTGTAATCCACATAATCCATATGGTAAGTCCTATACAAAAGAACAATTGGATTTCTTAATGTCTTTGTGTGAAAAACATGATTTATATATCATGAATGATGAAATTTGGTCAGATATTATGTATCCTGATGCTCAATTTAATAGTATTTATTGTTTGGGTAATGAACGTTGTGGTCGTGTATTGAGTGTATTTGGTTTCTCTAAGAGTTTTGGATTGGCTGGATTACGTATTGGATGTATGTATACGACAAATAAAGAGTGTTTTGATAAGTTAGTAGAAACTTCTCAAGTATTAAGTACAGCTGGTGGTATTGCCTCTATTTCACAAGTAGCTGGTGAAGCGGCTTGTAGTAAGGCGTATTATTGGGTAGATGAATTTGTAAAACATTTGGTCGTGTCTAGAGATTATGCAGTAGAAGAAATTAATAAGATTCCAGGATTGAAAGTTTATAGACCAGATGGTACATATTTGTTGTATGTAGATATGAGTGCGTACCAAATGAAGGCGGTTGATTTTGTGGATTATTTAAAAGAAAAAGTGAAATTAGTCATTGTTCCTGGTGGAAAACAATATTTTGGTGATCTTTCTGAAGGGCATGTGCGTATTTGTTTTGCGACAAGTCGTGCTATTTTGGAAGAGGGATTAAAGCGTTTAAAAGAGGGTACAGCGTTATTGCGTGAAGAAAAAGGCTTAGATTTGTAAAAAAATACGAAATATTTGTATTGTATCTTGAAAATCATGTGTTACATATGTATCATATTTATATAGGTTGTAAAACTCCCGTTAAATTACACCTATTGCACAAGACGGTCCCCTTCGTCTTGTGCTTTTTATTTTAAAAAAATTTAAATTTTTTAAAAAAGTTGTTGACATATATAAAGGGGTTTGCTATTATATTAGAGCACTAATGCGCCCATAGCTCAACTGGATAGAGCGTCTGACTACGGATCAGAAGGTTGTGGATTCGATTTCTGCTGGGCGCGCCATTAGATAGTTCAAGTCCTTGAAAAAGGACTTTTTTATTTTTAATTTTACTATTACGGTGTATAATAAGTCTTGAGGTGTTTGTATGAGAAAATTTTTAGCAATTTTAGCTGCCAAGTTGGTCATTGTTGTTGGTAAGCTTGTGAATAAAGGAAGTTCTTTACCAGGGGATATTGCCATGCGTGTGGATCCAAATGTTTTAAGTAAGATTGAGATTCCAAAGTTATCAATTGCAGTAACAGGTACTACTGGTAAAACTTCAACTACACAAACAATTGCGAAAGTATTTGAAGAGTGTGGTTATAAAGTGGCGCATAACTTAAGTGGTGCGAACTTAATTGGTGGGGTCGCAACATTATTGTTAGATAGTGTTACTTTAACTGGTAAGTGTAAAAAAGATGTATTGGTATTAGAAGTAGATGAACGTTATGCAAAGATTGTGTTTAAATATTTTAAACCAAATTATTTTGCGATTACGAATTTGTCTCGTGACCAATTGGCTAGACATGGTCATTATGATGTTGTGTATGATGATATTGCTAGAGTAATTAGTGATGATATGCATTTATTATTGAATGCGGATGATCCTTTTGTTTGTAAGTTAGCACAAAATCATAAGGGTAAAGTTACATATTTTGGTATTGGTGAACATGAGAATGTAGAAAAAGAAGTGTTGATGGATACTTTGGATTTGGCATATTGTCCTGTTTGTCATTCTAAGTTGGTATTTGATTATTATCATTATGGAAATTTGGGTAAGTATTCTTGTCCAAATCATGATTTTGATCGTCCTGTTTGTGATTATGAAGTAACGAGTATTGATATGAATAAGCATCGTTTTGTGATTAATGGTGCAGTGAATGTTGCGATTCAACATGATATTATTTATAACATTTATAATAACTTGGTTGTATATGCAGTAAGTCAATTGTGTGGTTTGGATAATGGTAAAGTGTTATCTTGTTTAGAATCTTTTAATTTTACAGTAAAACGTTTTGATGAATTTGTGGTTGATGGACGCAAAGGATATATTCTTACAAGTAAAAATGAGACGCCAATGTCTTATAATCAATCATTAGCGTATGTTCATAAGGATAACCAATTAAAAACAGTTGTTGTGGGCTTTAAACGTGTTTCTGGGCGTTATGAACTTAAAGATTTGTCTTGGTTGTGGGATGTAAACTTTGAGTTATTAGATAATGAAACAATTGATAAAGTGGTGTGTGTAGGTCCATATGCGGATGCATTGGCTTCTCGTATTTATCATGCAGGTATTGATGCGAATAAAATCATTTTAGAACCTGTACCAGAAAATACATTAAAAACGGTAAAAGAACAAACAAAGGGTACGGTATATGCGACTGTATACTTTGATATGGCTAAAGAAATGACTCGTTTGGTAGAAAGTGAGGCTAACTAATGAAATTAACAATTGCACATTTATATTATGATATTGCGAATTTATATGGTGAAGCTGGCAATATAACGGTATTGTCTCATTATTTACAAGACCAAGGGGTTGAAGTGGAAATTAAAAAAGTATCGTTAAAAGAAGAATTCTCATGGAATGATTACCAATTTGTATATATTGGTGCTATGACTGAAAATAACTTGCGTATTGTATTAGAGGATTTAAGAAGATATACGAAAGATATTCAAGAATATTTAGCTAAGGGTGGTTATTTATTAGCGACTGGTAATGCATTTGAGATGTTTGGAAATTATATTGATCAAATTTCTGAAAAGGGATTAGGTATTTTTAGTTATCAAACGAAGAAATTAGAAAAACGTTTAATGAGTGAAGTGATTTTGGAAAATGGCGAACATGATGTAGTTGGTTTCCAAAACCAAATTAGTGTTGTAACAAATGTAGAACATCCTTGGTTTGTTGGTGTTAAACAAGGAATGGGTGCAAATGATGAACATGCATACGAAGGTGTTTGTGAAAATCATTTCTATGGAAGTTATGTAGTAGGTCCTTTATTAGCTAGAAATCCATATTTAACAAAGTGGTTTGTGAAGGAATTGTTACAATTTTATGGTGAAAATCATGAATATAAAGAGATTTCGTATGCTTTAGATGAGCAAGCGTATGAAAGTTATAAAAAAATCATAAAAAATTAATAAAAAATGTAAAAAAATGTTGATTTATTATTTTTGATATGATAATATAGTTGAGCAACGGCACGGAGGTGCTAATGCTTAAGCTTCGGGATGTAGCACAGCTTGGTAGTGCACCTGATTTGGGATCAGGGGGTCGCAGGTTCAAATCCTGTCATCCCGACCATTTGGCGGGATAGCTTAGCTGGTTAGAGCGCTCGGTTCATACCCGGGAGGTCGTGAGTTCGAATCTCACTCCCGCTACCAGTTTTTAAAATTTGTTTGTAGTGAATTCTAAGGAATTCTCGGACCCTTAGCGCAGTTGGTCAGAGCTACCGGCTCATAACCGGTTGGTCGTAGGTTCGAGTCCTACAGGGTCCACCATATACGGAGGAATACCCAAGTGGTTGAAGGGATCGGTCTTGAAAACCGACAGGTCGTGAGAGCGGCGCCTGGGTTCGAATCCCAGTTCCTCCGCCATTCTAAAAATTAAGCCTTGTGAAAGGCTTTTTTTATTGTTAAAAATAGAAAATAGGTATATAATCACATTTGGTTTTTAGGAGAGTGAGACTATGTTTAAGAAAATAGGTTTGCGTACAATTAAAACAGGTATTGCGGTAACGTTATCTATACTTGTTTCAAATATCTTACGTTTAGAATATCCATTCTTTGTGGCTATGACATCGATTATTTCTATGGATAAGACGGCGATGAATTCTATGAAAATGGGAAGAAATCGTATTATGGGAACTTTCATTGGTGCGATTGTTGGTATTTTGTTAGCTTATGTAGATCGTGGTAATCCATTCTTATGTGGTATTGGTATTATTATCATGATTTTGATTTGTAATGCTTTGAAGTTAAATGGTTCAATTGCGATTGGCGGTATTGTTTTATTAGCGATTATGGTACATACAGATAAGACTCCAATTTTCTATGGATACAATCGTTTGTTAGATACAATTGTGGGAGCTGGTGTTGCGTTATTTGTTAACTGTACAATTTTCCCTTATTATAATGTCAATCGTTTGGATGATATAGTTATTAAGATGTGGCATCAATCAGATAAGATTTTAGATGCATTAAAAAATGATAAAGAAATTGATTTAAGTCAAATTCATTATGAAATGAAAGTTATCGAAAATGAATTAGATTTATATGAAAAAGAAATTTTATTAAGAAAGAAAAAAGAATTGGTGCAAAAATTAAGACGACATCATGAAATGACTCATAAATTATTATTTGAAATGGATGTTTGTCAATCAGTTGATCGTTCTGTAAATCCTGAAGTGTTTAATTATCATTATCAACGTGTACATGCTATTTATGATAATTATATTAATGAATTACAAGCTAAATATATCAATTAAAAGAAGAATGAAAAAATTCTTCTTTTTTTGTAAAAAAATACTTGCATTATGTAATTGATTGTTGTATTATAAACGAGGTCGAAATCTTACGAAATAAATTCAAAAAAGATTTTGAAAAAAATTAAAAAAAGTGTTGACATGATGTTCATTACATGATATATTATTAAGGCACTAAACAGTGAAGATGGAGGTTTAGCTCAGTTGGGAGAGCATCTGCCTTACAAGCAGAGGGTCGGCGGTTCGAGCCCGTCAACCTCCACCATTTTTATGAAATGCCGGATTAGCTCAATTGGCAGAGCAACTGATTTGTAATCAGTAGGTTGTAGGTTCGAGTCCTATATCCGGCACCATTTTTTTCGGGGAGGTAGCGAAGAGGCTAAACGCGACTGACTGTAACTCAGTTCCCTTTGGGTTCGACAGTTCGAATCTGTCCCTCCCCACCATTTACATGATGGGGTGTAGCCAAGCGGTAAGGCACCAGACTTTGACTCTGGCATTTCCCTGGTTCGAATCCAGGCACCCCAGCCATTTATAACTGATCCCTTAGCTCAGTTGGTAGAGCATCTGACTTTTAATCAGAGGGTCGGGCGTTCGAATCGCCCAGGGATCACCATTTCTTTTTGCGGATGTAGTTCAATGGTAGAACTTCAGCCTTCCAAGCTGACTACGCGAGTTCGATTCTCGTCATCCGCTCCATTGTTAATACAAGTTATCTTCGGATAACTTTTTTTGTGCAAAAATTGAAAAAAGAGAGTACTTTTGGTAGGAGTATTCTCTTTTTTTTGCGTATAAGTTAGTAGGAGGGATATTATGAAGAAAATTATTAATGTATTTGTGGTATTTGTTTTACTAATGTGTAGTTGTGGTTTTGTTTTTGGGTATGATGATGCGTATTTTGTGGAAGCTGAGAATGGATTTCTAGCAAATGAGGTGGAAGATGCATCTAAAGCAGTATCAATGGTGGAGGCTAGTAAAAGTCGTGCAGTACAAGCGTCTAAAATTATCCGTGTTCCTTTAAAAGTTACTAGAAAATCAGATGGTAATTATTTTATGTGGTCGGATATGAGTTTAATTACTTTTAATGGGGAAGTTGGATTTTGTATTGATCCATTAATTAAAATTAATATGAGTGCTAACTATAGTTCGAATGCTTTTCATACAGTTCTAGATGAAAGCAAACGTGATAAGATTTCAAAAATTATGTATTATGGTTATTCTTTTGAGAATCATAAATCGGATAACTATTATTTAGCTACGCAAAAGTTGATTTGGGAGTGTTTGGGGTATAAGGTAAAGTATTATGCTAAAAATAGTAATTTTACTGGTAATTATGATGTGAGTAAGGAAGAAAGTGAAATTGTAAGATTACTTAGTGATCATGATAAAACGATTTCTTTTGATGGACAATCTTTGGAAATGTGTGTTGGCGATGTAATTGAATTGTATGATGATCATTTGGTTTTGAAGGATTATGTTGTTGATTATGAAAAAGATGCATTGGAAATTGAAAAAGTGGATCAGATGCTTCGAATTTGTGCGAAAAAGGCGATAGATGAAGATGAGATTTATTTTCGTAAGGGAGATTATCAAGTAGAAGGAGCGTTGATTAAAGTTCATAAGGCTAAAAATGCTCAACCATTTGTGACGATGGAAAAGGGAGCTTTGGAACCGTTAATCGCAAAATTGAAACTTAAAGTACATGCTTTGGGTGATTTTGAGTTAGTTAAGATAGATAAAGAAACCCAGAAAGGTTTGAAAGGTGTCGTTTTTGAAATTAGTTCGGATGTAAGTTTTAAGGAAAATGTACATAGGTATGTTACTGATGCGGAAGGTAAAATAGATATAAAGAACTTAGTTGTAGGTACGTATTATTATCGTGAGGTAGAAACGATTGAACCATACATAAGAGATAAAAATACTTATTCTTTTACGATAGTTGAAAATGAATGTACTAAGGTGGTTTGTGAGAATAGTAAACAACAGTTTCAATTAAAAATTAAAAAGGAAGCAGTTTCTGCAAATGATTTAGAGGCTTCTAGTGCAAGTTTAGATGGGGCTGAGTATGTAGTGTTATCTAGTGATAAAAGTACAGTTATAGAACGTGTAAAAGCAAGTGGTACAGAAGCGGTTGTACAAACATTGTTGGATGTGAATACTACATACTATGTACAAGAAGTAGTTGCGCCCAAGGGGATGGAGTTAAATCCAAAATTCATTGAAATTTATGTTCCATATCAAATAGAACAGGGATATCTAGTAAAGGAAGTTACTTGTTATGATGAAGTGATTAAAAATAGGATAGATATTACGAAGTATGTACATACATATCAAGGTGAAGTGTTGAATAAAGAATTTGGAGAAGACTTTGTGTTTGAAATCTACAATACTAACAATGAACTAGTAGATACCATGATTACGGATAAAAATGGAATGGCTAGAAGTAGCTTGTTGCCGTATGGGGAGTATACAGTTATAGAAAATACCAAAGATGGATATCATGCAATAGAACCATTTCATGTAACTATCGAATCTTCAACAAAATCATATCATTATGATGTTGTGAACGAAGTTATTGATTATCAATTAGAAATATTGAAAACCGATACGAATCAAGAACCATTAGCTCATGTACGTTTTGCGATTAGTGATGATAAGGATATGCAAAATGTGTTGATGGTAAAAGAAACGGATGAACATGGAAAATTGGTATTTAGTCATTTAGTGCCAAATACTTATTATGTGCAAGAACAATATGTAGACGAAAGATATGTTTTGGATTCAACCATTCATGAAATAAAAGTTGTGAAAGATACACAGAAAACATTTATGAATGCATTCAAGGAAGTAAAACTACAAATCTATAAATGTGATGAAGATAAACAACCACTAGAAAATGTAGAATTTAAAGTAACTGGTAATAATGGTGTAGAAAAAATAGGAAGTACGGATAAAGCTGGTAAGTTGGTGTTTATGTTGCCGTATGGAGAATATGAAATTGAAGAAATTGGTACACCTAAAGGATATATGGGATTGGATGAAGTGATTACACTTGTTGTTGATGAAGATAAGGAATATGAAGTTGAGGTTGTCAATGAGAGAAAATTGGTGGAATTACAAATCTATAAATGTGATGAAGATAAACAACCACTAGAAAATGTAGAATTTAAAGTAACTGGTAATAATGGTGTAGAAAAAATAGGAAGTACGGATAAAGCTGGTAAGTTAGTGTTTATGTTGCCGTATGGAGAATATGAAATTGAAGAAATTGGTACACCTAAAGGATATATGGGATTGGATGAAGTGATTACACTTGTTATTGATGAAGATCGAGTGTATGAACTAGAGATTGTAAATAAAAAGGTGCCATTTGTTGATACAGCTAGTACATCTACTCCGCCATGGATACTTGTTGTGATGTCTGTAATTGGTATTGTAGTAGGTATCTATTTGCGTATCTATAGTTAAAAAATGGAAAAAGGTGTATAATTGGTATCGGTGGTGATTACAGTGATACAGTCAGAAAAGCCAAAATATATGGTGATTAAGGATTATATTCGTGCGAATATTAGTTCTGGTCTATGGCGAAAAGGGGATTTGATTGCGTCGGAATCTAAATTGGGGCAACAATTTGATACGAGTCGTATAACGGTTGTTCGTGCAATTAATGATTTAGTTTCTGAAGGATTATTACGTAGAGAAAAAGGGAAAGGAACGTTTGTTAAAGAGGGAGTTATTCGTGAAGGTGTTTTACAACAACAAGGGTTTACTTCTCGTTTTGAAAGTGGTGGACATAAGGTAACTAGTAAAATTGTTACGATGGATATGCGACCTTTACCTATTGAAATGCGTAATAAATGTCACCGTGTGGATTTTGAGGATGCTATTTATATGGAACGATTACGTTATGTAAATGATATTCCTATGTGTGTACAACATACCTATTTGCATCCAGATTATTTTTCTTGGGTGTATCAAGAAGATTTATCAAAAGATTCTTTGTATGCGTTAGCCGAAAATAAATATGGAATGGTATTGGGAGATGGGTATCAATACATTAAAGTTGGTGATCAACCAGTGAGTGATTCGGAATTGTTACAAATTGCAAGCCATGAGCCAACGTTACAAGTGATTACGGAAGCGTATAATGATAAAAATGTTTTGATTAGTTGTGATTCTACGTTCTATCGTAAAGATCGCTATGAGTTTGAAATCGAAATGACAAAAGCCTCTTAGTTAGAGGCTTTTTTGTATACTTTTTAAAATATTTAATAGTTCTTCTTCAGTAATGGCACCTTCATGTAGTTTTTCTTCATTATAGAAATAAGAAGGTACATAGTAATAATCATATTGATTGGCAAGTTCGGCTTCTTCGTTTTCTTCAATCATTTGAATCATAATATTTGGGAAATCTGGTCGATGGATATCTAAATAATTTTGTGCTTTTTTACAATATGGGCAATTCTTTAAATAAAAGATTTTTAACATAGTGATTCCTCCTGGCTTTAGTTTAATAAAAAAGTGAGAGAATTACCAGCAAAATACTTGGGATGTGCTATAATTTTTCTATAGTGAGGTATTATGTATGAAAACAAATGACCCTAAGAAAAAAGCATTACTAGAATCCTTGAAAAATGGTTTAATTGTATCTTGTCAGGTACAAAAAGATGATCCTATCTATACGGAAGATATGGTTGTTAAAATGGCGGAAGCAGCGAAGTGGGCTGGTGCTGTAGCTATTCGCGCCAATAGTCCTGAACAAATTCGTGCGATCAAAGAAAAAGTGGATTTACCAATTATCGGATTATGGAAAGTGTGGCATGAGGATACAGATGTGTTTATTACACCAACGATGAAAGAGGTGTATGCCATTTGGGAAGCTGGTGCTGAAATTATTGCATTGGATTGTACAAAACAAATTACACATGAAAAAACAGTGGCTTGGGATTTGTTGAAAGAAGCGAAAGAAGCACTTCCTGATGCGATTTTCTTTGCGGATATTTCAGATATGGAGGAAGCACGTCATGCGGTGGAAAATGGTGCAGATATCATTGCGCCAACATTGTATGGTTATACAAAAGAAACTGCACATATTGAAGGTGCGGATTATCGTATGTTTGCCTCTATGTGTCGTGAATTTAAAGATGAAGCGTACATCATGATGGAAGGTCATTTATATACACCTGAAGATGCGATGAAGTGTATATATTTAGGTGCGCATGCTGTAGTTGTAGGTAGTGCAATTACGCGTCCACATTTAACAGCGAAACGTTTTGTGGATTTATTAAGTGGTTATCAAAATAACTGGAGAGATGCAGAAAAAGCAAAACACTGATTGGAGTGATGAGTATGAAACGTGTACAAGTAGATGGTGTACAAAATGTTGAAGTAAGTAAAAAGATTCCTTGTATTAAGCCTTTGTCTGAGCAATTGGAAATCATGGAATTGTATACCAAAGTACATAAAGAGTCTTTATCATTGGGTAAAGAACAAAGAGAATTGAATTGTTTAAAAGTGTTATATCCAACATTATTTCAGCCTTTAAATGATCGAGATTTAATTGCTGGTCGTTTGGATTTTTTACCAATTGGATTTGGTTGTGTAACTTCAGTTGGTGGGGTTGGACATTATTGTGTATTTAATAAACTTCGTGATTTTCAAAAACAATTGCCAGAAATTGATCAACCTCGTGTACAAGTTTTGTATGATTACTGGTTAGATCATGATGTGAAAAGTTTATATTGCCAAGAAATGTTGGATGAAATTCATGCTGGTCGTTTTGTGGATTGTAAGCATCCGTTTTTGTCAACCGCTCGTTTAAGTGGCATGATGTTGAAATATGATTTGTTGTTGGATGAGGGTATTGAAGGATTGAAGGCTAAGATTTTAGCTAAAGAAAGCAATGCTTTTCTATCAGCTTCTTATCAAGCATTAACTTTATTACAAGAAGTCATTGAGTTTTTGAAACAAGATAGTTATGAAAAGTATCTTGTGGCTAGTGATGATAGAAAAGATGATGTTTATCGTATTTATCAAAGTTTAGAACATATTCAATATAAGAAACCAGAAACATTCCATCAAGCATTACAATTGTTTTGGGTATATGCATTGATTGCGGGATGTATTAACTATGGACGTTTAGATGATGTATTGGGTCCTTTTGTTTGTAGAGATATGGAAAATGGTATTTTAACTGAAACTGAAGCGATTCGTATCTTAAAATCTTTATGGTTAATGATTGAAAATCGTAGAACCACAGTGAATGGTCGTATTATTGTAGGTGGAAAAGGTAGAAAACATCCGAAAGAAGCGGATGTCTTTACTCGTTTGGCTTTACAAGTAACAAAAGAATGTCGTTATGTGGAACCACAATTTACGTTGCGATTTGCTTCAGAAACACCAGAAGATATTATGGATATGGCTTATGATTGTATTGGAATGGGAGCTACCTATCCAACTTTATATAATGATGATGTAAATGTACCTGCGGT
Source organism: Erysipelotrichaceae bacterium (assembly GCA_017473265.1). GTDB lineage: Bacteria > Bacillota_I > Bacilli_A > Erysipelotrichales > Erysipelotrichaceae > RGIG4607. Next base: position 69,598 of record JAFULQ010000017.1, read on the forward strand.
GATGTATGGTATGCGAGTGGATTATGAAACTGCTTGTCAATATGTACCGTTTGGTTGTGGTGAATTTGTAATTCAAGGACAAAGTGTAGGTACACCAAATACGGTTATCAATTTATTAAAGATTATGAATATGTCATTACATGAAGGAGTAGATCCTTATGATGGCATAGATAAGAGTGCAAATGTAGATGTTCCAAATGTGTCTACATTCACAACTTTTGAAGAATATTATCAAAGTTATTTAGAATTATTGGATTATTATTTAGATTTATCCATTGAACATCAATATCGTAGTTATGAAATTATGAATCAAGAAGTATCTTTCTTATATGCAAGTATCTTGATGGATGATTGTATAGCTAGGGGTAAAGCATTATTAGATGGTGGTGTGCGTTATCTAGGTGGTACAAATGAAACCTATGGCAATATCAATGTGAGTGATGCTTTATTTGCGATTAAGACATTGGTGTTTGATGAGAAGAAATATACATTACCTGAAATGGTAAAAGCTATGGATGCGAATTTTGTGGGTTATGAAAAATTGCATCGTGATATTATGAAGTGCCATAAGTATGGTAATGATGAAGAAGATGTAGATACTTTAGCGAATGATTTCTATGAATATGTGGCTAAAGGTGTTCGTGATCGTGGTATCGCTAAAGGTATGCAATATTATTTGATTGTGATTAGTAATAATCAAATGAATACAGAATGGGGAAGAATGACAACGGCTTCTTTGGATGGTCGTAAGGATTTTATGTTTATGAATCCTGCGAATAATCCAGTTGGTGGCGCAAATGTGTCTGGTCCTACAGCGTTATTGAATTCTTTAGCGAAGTTTGATGCGAAGTATCATGGTGGTTCGGTGCAAAATATTAAGTTTACTCCAAGTATGTTTAATGAAAAGCGTGAAGTGATTAAACATTTATTCCGTACCTATTTTGATAAAGGTGGTTGTCATTTAATGGTAACAGTTGTGGATCATGGAGTGTTACAAGATGCGAAAGCACATCCTGAAAAGTATCCGAATTTGATTGTTAGAGTGAGTGGATTTAGTGCAGTGTTTGTGCATTTAGAAAGTGATGTACAAGACGAATTGATTTCGAGGGTATTGTATGGATAAATTACAAGTCATTGAAATTGAGCGTTTTGCGATTCATGATGGCCCGGGCATTCGTAGTGTAATCTTTTTGCAAGGGTGTCCTTTGCATTGTCCTTGGTGTGCAAATCCAGAGTCTCAAGCTTTTCATCAACAAGTTTTCTACACCCAAAATCGTTGTGTAGGTTGTCTTGCTTGTGTAAATCGTTGTGAGCAAAAAGCAATTACATATACGGATAAGATTGTGATAGAACAATCGATGTGTAATGGTTGTGGCAAGTGTGTGGATGCGTGTGTAAATGATGCTTTGGCATTGGTACATAAAGAAATGACCATAACAGAAATATTGGATATAATTAAAAAGGATGATGCGTATTATCAAAGTAGTGGTGGAGGTATTACCATTAGTGGTGGTGAAGCATTAGTACATCCTCATATTGTGGATTTAGTAAAAGCATTAAAAGAACATAAGTACCATGTGGCTTTAGAAACAACAGGACAAGTATCATGGAGTATCTTAGAGCAAGTAGATGCGTATGTGGATTTGTATTTATGGGATATGAAACATTATGATGCGCATAAATTAGTATCTATTGGTGCAAATAAAGAGATTATTGTTAGTAATTTGAAGCATATTTCTAAGGATAAAGTGATTGCTAGAATACCAGTGATTGAAGATTATAATTTACAGGATATAGAGGAATTGTTTTCGTTTATTTCTTCTATGGGTATTTCTAGAGTGGATCTTTTGCCTTTCCATCGTATGGGGGAAAGTAAGTATCGGAAGTTGAATCGTGAATATGAATATCGTGATTATGCTTCAATGAATAAAGATGTTTTAATGAAGTTTGTTGAAATTGGAGAAAAATTCCAGCTACTTGTGAAAATTGGTGGTTAATTGAACAAATGTATGATAAAATAAATTGATTAATAAGGAGGATCTACATGTTAACGAAAGAACAATTGATGGTTCATACTCAAAATATGCGTCGTAACATTGTAAAAATGGTGCACCAAGCAGCTTCTGGTCATCCAGGTGGAAGTTTGTCTTGTACAGATATTTTGGCATGGCTATATTTTAATGAAATGAATATTAATGCAGATAATGTGAATTCTACAGATCGTGATCGCTTTGTATTGAGTAAAGGGCATGCATCACCAGCATTATATGCTGTATTAAGTGAAAAAGGTTTTCTTCCAGAAGAAGAGCTAATGACATTCCGTCATATTAATTCTCGTTTACAAGGGCATCCAAATATGAACTATGTTCCTGGTGTGGATATGAGTACAGGAAGTTTAGGTCAAGGATTGTCTTGTGCAGTGGGTATGGCTTTAGCGAATCGTTTGGATAAAAATGATCATCGTGTATACTGTATTGTTGGAGATGGTGAATCTCAAGAAGGACAAATTTGGGAAGCAGCGATGTCTGCTGGGCATTATCAATTAGATAATTTATGTGTATTTGTTGATTATAATGGTTTACAAATTGATGGTGATGTTACTAAGGTAATGAATCCATTACCATTTGATAAGAAGTTTGAAGCATTCAATTGGTATGTGACAACTTGTGATGGACATGATTTTGATTCTATTGCGAAGGCTTTAGAACAAGCTAGAGCAAATAAGGGAAGACCTACAGCAATTATTGCGAATACTGTAAAAGGTAAAGGTGTTTCTTATATGGAAAATCAAGCAGGATGGCATGGTGTTGCTCCTAATGATGAACAATGTGCAATTGCACTAGAAGAGTTAAAGGGGGAATAGTACATGGGTAAAATGGCAACTAGAGATGCGTATGGAAATGCGCTTAGAGAATTAGTTAGTGAAAATCCTAATATTGTTGCATTGGATGCGGATTTATCAAAGAGCACAAAATCTTTTGAAGCTACAAAAGCGGATCCATCTAGACACTTTAACATGGGTATTGCGGAAGGTAATATGATGGCGGTTGCGGCTGGTTTAGCAGCTAGTGGTAAAACTGTATTTGCTAGTAGTTTTGCAATGTTTGCGACAGGTCGTGCATTTGAAATGATTCGTAATAGTATTTGTTATCCTTATTTAAATGTTCGCGTATGTGGTTCTCATGCAGGTATTACGGTTGGTGAAGATGGAGCATCTCACCAAGCATTAGAAGATATTGCGATTATGCGTGCAATTCCAAATATGACAGTTCTTTGTCCATGTGATGGTAAAGAGGCGTATGAAATTACTAAATATGCGGCTAAACATGTAGGACCTATGTATTTACGTTTTGGTCGTAGTGCTGTTGAAGATGTACATGATGATTCTTATACATTTACAATTGGTAAAGGTGAAGTATTAAAAGAAGGTAAGGATATTGCCTTTGTAGCATGTGGTTTAATGGTTCAAGAATCATTGAAAGCAGCTGCAGAACTTGAAAAAGAAGGTATTTGTCCAACGGTTGTAAATATGGCTTCAATTAAGCCAATTGATAAAGAATTATTAATTGAATTAGCGAATACTCATCATACAATTTATGTATTAGAAGAACATAATATCGTTGGTGGTTTATTTGGAACAGTGTGTGAAGTGTTAGCCCAAGAAACTAGAACAGCTCGTATTTTACCAATCGGTGTTTTAGATTCTTTTGGTGAAAGTGGAAAACCACAAGAGTTATTAGATAAATATGGTTTAAGTGCTAAGTGCATTGTTGAAAGAGTAAAAGAAACAAACTAGGGTGACATAGGTCACCCTTCTATTTATATGCTATAATTTCAATATAAATGAGGGATGTATATGCATGATTTTACAAAAATGATTATTCAAAAATATGAAATTCGTAAAAGTAATAAACAAAAGAAAGCATTTATTGATGAAGTTGTACAGTATTGTGAACAATTAGGATATACATATCAAATTCAAGAAACAAAAGGGTTATTAAAGAGTCATAATCTAATTGTTGGTGATGTGAAAAAGGCGAAGGTGTATTGTACTGCGCATTATGATACTTGTGCGACGATGGGGTTTTTACCAAACTTTATTACACCTTTGAATCAGTTTGTATATTATAGTTATCAATTTGCATTGTCTTTTGGAATGATTGCTTTGGCTATGATTTTGGGAAGAGTTCTTGAAAATGTAACTGGTGGTATTATTTCTTATTTTTTAGGGTATACGGTTTTCTTGTTTGGTATCTTTTATCAATTGATGATGGGGTATCGTAATCCTAAAAACTATAATGATAATACTAGTGGTGTGGTTACACTATTGGAACTAATGGCTAAAGTAGATGTAGAAGATAGGGATAAGATTTGTTTTATTTTCTTTGATAATGAAGAAAAGGGATTGTTGGGTTCTGGTGCTTTTCGTAAGCGATATGCTTCGAAAGTAGTGGATAAATTATTGGTGAATTTTGATTGTGTGGGTGATGGGGATACTTTGTTTATGAAGTATAATCGCTCAATGTCACAATCTAAAAATAAGTCTACTTTTGAGACTGCGTTTGTTACAGATTCTGAAAAAGAAATGTTATTTTCGGATAAAGGGGTGTATCCGAGTGATCAAAAGCATTTTGATAAGATTTGTGATACGGTTGCGGTTGCGGCTTTGAAGAAGTCGAAAGTAGTTGGATTATATATGGATCGTATTCATACGCCTAAGGATACAATTCTTGATGAGAAGAATGTGGAAATCTTGGTTATGGGTATGATTAATTACATAAAAGAAATTTAAGAGGGGTATATTTGTGATTATTAAAGAGGATGTAGTGATTACGCCTTTTGATTTAGATCGTACGTTGCATATTTATTTACCGAAAGGATATAAAAAATCAAATAAGAGATATCCAGTATTTTATATGTATGATGGACATAATTTATTTGATGATAAGGATGCGACGTATGGTAAATCTTGGGGTATTAAGAAGTTTTTAGATGAGTCTGAATATCAAATGATTGTTGTGGGGATTGAGTGCAATCATGAAAAGAATTATCGTTTGTGGGAGTATTGTCCTTATGATTTTATGGATCCAGTGTTTGGTGAAGTAAAAGGACAAGGAAAAGAGTTTATGCAATGGGTGGTGGATGAATTGAAGCCATACATTGATAAGAAATATCGTACATTGTGCGATCGTGAACATACTGCTATTGGTGGTAGTTCTATGGGTGGTTTAATGTCCATTTATACGATGATGTGTCATAGTGATACGTTCTCTAAGGGTGCTTGTATTTCTCCTTATATGTATCATGTATATGATAATTTGAAAGTAGAATTGAAAGAAATGCATAAGGATTCTAAGGTGTACATTAGTTGGGGTTCTTATGAAAATCGTTCGAAGAATATTTTTGCGAAGGTTACGCATCAAAATTGTAGGATTGCTTCACAGTTTAGTGAAAAAGGTGCTATCCTATACTTGAATGAAGTAGTAAAAGGAAATCATTCAGAAGCTGCTTGGGAAAAAGAAGTTCCAACGTTTATGGAGTTTTTGTGTAAAGATTGGAAATAGAGAAGGGAGAATCAATCATGAAAAAAATACATGTATTTATATTAGTGATTATTTGTATCATGATTGGTTTTTCTAGTGGCTATTTGTTTAGAGATACGACTACACCAAAGCCTGAGGTGATTGAACAGTCAGCGAGTTTTGAAGTGTATGAAGAATTTGCACCAAATCATATTTTGGAGATTTATGTAAATACGGTAAATGTGAATTTGCAGGTATTACCTTCGAATAATCGCAATATTCGTATGATTTATCGTCCTAGTGTAGAACCAAGTAATTATGAATACTATATTGAGAATAAGATTATGTATATGAATGTTGATGAGGTTGAGAAGTCAAATTCGATTGTACCAAGTAATCGTGAGATGATTTATTTGTATTTGCCTAAGGATACGGATGTTACGTTGCATTATACTAGTGATTCGGGATTCTTGGATGTATCTAAAGTGGATTTGCGTCATTTGTTGGTGAATACTAAAAGTGGCATTGTGTCTTTAAGTAAGGTAGATGTGGATTTGGATATTGATGTGACAACGGTTTCTGGTAAAGTGATTTTAAAAGAATTGTTGTTTTCTAATTTAGTTGTAAATACGAATACAGCATTGGTATCTTGTACATTACCTGTATTAGAGAATGAGTATGAAGTTCATTTTACGACAAGTGAAGGAAATGTATTAGTAAATGAAGTGGAATATAAGGAATATGTCAAAGAATGTGAAGGAAATCATAAAATAGAGATTGTGACACGTTCAGGGGATATTCGTGTAAAGATGGAAGAGATTAGTGCAAATGAATCAGAAGTTAATGTTTAATTATCTGCATGGTACGGATATTTGGTTATATCAAAGAAAAGATATGTTTCGTGTAAATACGGATACTAGTTTGCTTGGTCATTTTATGAAGGTAAATGATGGGGATTGTGTATTGGATATTGGTACCAATAATGGTGCGTTATTGTTGTATGCGTCTCGATTTACGAAGGGTAAACTGATTGGTGTTGATGTTTTAGCAGAAGCTTGTGAATTGGCGAAGCATAATTTGGATTATAATAAGATTTTGAGTTATGAAATTATTCATTCACCAATTCAAGAAGTGAATATGGAACCAGTAGATGTAATTGTGTGTAATCCACCGTATTTTCCATTAACGGAGAATGTGAATAGTAATCCGTTTTTACAAGTGGCTCGTCATGAGATTCATCTAACATTGGATGAATTGATGAATCAAATATCTCGTTTATTAAAAGATAATGGTAGATGTTATATGGTACATCGTGCCAGTCGTGAAAGTGAGATTGTGGCTTGTATTTCTGCTAAGGGAATGTATGTTAAAACCTTACAGAGAGTTTTTGATGAAAATCGTGAGGATGCGGTTAGTTTGTTAGTAGAGATTGTAAAATATCCATGTGAATGTATGGAGTTAGATTCTATTTGTTTGAAAAGATAGCAGTACGTGAGTATTGCTTTTTTTGTAAAGAAAAAGGCCGTGTGGCCTTATTTTAATAATTCATAAGTTTTGTCGATGTCTTTGTTTGGATTCTCTTTGAAATCGATAACAATTGCGTCTTCTTTAGAGTATCTTGGAATAATATGAATATGGGCATGCATTACTGTTTGTCCTGCTACTTCATATCCATTGTTTAATAAATTGAATCCTGTAGCTCCTGTTTTTTTCATGATGTCTTTTGTTAGTTGTTGAGTAACTTTAATCATGTGGGCTAAAGTTTCTGGATCGACATCAATTAATGTTTCAAAATGTTGTTTTGGTACAACTAAAGTGTGACCGTTTGTTGTTTGTGATAAATCTAAAAATGCTAGTACTTTATCGTCTTCATATAGTTTTTTACTTGGGATTTCTCCATTCGCAATCATACAAAATATACACATGTTTCGTATCTCCTTTTTGTTTTATTATAACATATCTAGCAAGCAAAAAATTAAACAAAAATTTTGGGCGTGAGCCTTGACAGTGTTGAAGTAAACGCTTACAATGTTAAATACAAGGAAGGAAAACGTTTTCGTAAAGAAAACACGGAGGGAAAAATGAAAAAGTTACTTTCTATTTTATTAGTACTTTTAATGGCTTGCTCAATGATGGTTGGATGTTCTAAAGAACCTACAGTAGTAAACTTAAAAGTATGGGGTGCTCAAGAAGACCAAGAAATGTTAGCAGGTATGATCGAAGAATTCAAAGCTGCTAATGCTGACAAAGAATGGAATATTGAATTAGGTGTAGTTGGTGAACCTGATGCTGCTAAAAAGTATTTAGAAGATCCTGAAGCTGCTGCTGATGTATTCGCGTTCGCAAATGACCAATTAAGAGATTTAGTAAATGCTGGTGGTTTATACAAAGTTACTCGTAACACAGAAAACTTCTCTGACATTTATGCTCCTGGTACAATTGATGCTGCTAGTATCGATGGTACTTTATATGCTTATCCAATGACAGCTGACAATGGATATTTCATGTATTACAATTCTGATTTCTTTACAGCTGATGATGTTAAAGATTTCGATACAATGTTAGACAAAGCTGCTGCTGCTGGTAAAAAAGTATTCATGGATGTATCTAATGGTTGGTATATCGCTTCTTTCTTCTTAGGTAACGGTGGAACATTATCTATCGGTGCTGATGGAAAACAAGTTTGTGATTTCAACAATGATAAAGGTGTTGAAGCTGGTGAAGCTATTAAAGCAATCACTGCTCATGCTGGTTTCGTTACTGGTGATGACTCTATCTTAATCGCTGGTATCCAAGATGGTTCAATCGTTGCTGGTGTTTCTGGTACATGGAATGCTGAATCTATTTCTAAAGCTTGGGGTGCTGCTTATGCTGCTACTAAACTTCCTGAATATACAACAGCTTCTGGTAAAGTTCAAATGGGTTCTTTCGCTGGTTATAAATTAGTTGGTGTTAACTCTCAAACTAAAGCTCCAGTTGAAGCTATGGACTTAGCTGCTTGGTTAACAAATGAAGCAAACCAAGTTGTACGTTTCGAAAAACGTGCTTTAGGGCCTGCTAACGTAAATGCTGCAAACTCTGATGCTGTTAAAGCTAACGTTGCATTAGCTGCTTTAGCTCAACAATCTGCTTATGCTGTATCTCAAAAGGATGTATTAGGTTCTTATTGGACACCTGCTGAAGCATTTGGTGTAGCTATGGAAGGTAAAGACTACTCTAAATCAGTTCAAGAACAATTGAACGATATGGTAGCTCAAATTCAACAATAATAATTAAATCGTTGATCTTAGGGGCAAAGTATTGTGAACTTTGCCCTTTTTCTTTAAAGAGGAGAAACACATATGAATAAAATTAAAGAAGTATGTGCGGTGATTATAGAAACTATTGGTTCTATCATTGGTAAAATGGGTAGAGCTTTTGTTAATTTCTTTAAGCATTTTGCACAGGGAGATAAGATTACAAAACTTTCATATGTTGTTATGGGTGCCGGTTGTTTCCTTCGTGGTCAAAAAGCGAAAGGGTTTATCTATTTAGGAATTCAAGTTTGTTATATTCTATTTATGATTTTATCTGGTGGGTATTATTTATCAATGTTACCTACTTTAGGTACCAATCAACAAGGTGAAGTTTGGAATGAAGAGTTACAAATTTACCAAGTTATTAAGGGTGACAACTCTATGTTGTTATTGTTATTTGGGGTAAGTGTTGTATTAGTTACTTTTGGAATTTTCATTCTTTATTTAATGAGTGTAAATACTGCATATAAGAATGAAGTTGCTGTTAAAAATGGGGAAAAATTATTAAGTTTTAAAGAAGAGTGGAATATGTTATTTAATGAAAAGTATCATATTACGGTATTGGCTCTTCCTGTTGTATTGACTTTCTTATTTAATGTTTTACCATTAATTTTTACAATTTGTATTGCGTTTACAAATTATGATAAGATGCATCAACCTCCAGGAAACTTGTTTACTTGGGTTGGTTTTGAGAATTTTACGCAAGTGTTGTATCAAAATCCACTTTGGGCAACAACGTTTATGCGTTTATTGACTTGGACTTTGATTTGGGCATTCTTTGCGACATTCTTGAACTATATCTTTGGTATGTTGTTGGCGATGCTTATCAATAAAAAAGGTATTTATTTGAAGAAGATGTGGAGAACAATTTTTGTTATTACGATTGCGGTTCCACAGTTTGTAAGTTTATTATTAATGTCTAAATTATTAAATGACCAAGGTTCGTTGAATAATTTATTAATATCGTTAGGATGGATTGAAGATTATATTCCATTTTTAACAAAGGGAAATATTGCGAAGATTACGGTTATTGTTATTAACTGTTGGGTAGGTATTCCTTATTCGATGTTAATTACAAGTGGTATCTTAATGAACATTCCACAAGATTTATATGAAGCTAGTAAGATTGATGGAGCAGGACCTATTCGTCAGTTCTTCTCTATTACCTTACCTTATATGTTGCATGTAACAACGCCTTATTTGATTACGCAGTTTATGGGTAATATTAATAACTTTAACGTTATTTACTTGTTGACGGCGGGTGATCCTAAGTCGTTGAATTTATATCAAGCAGGGGAAACGGATTTGTTGGTTACATGGTTATATAAATTAACTGTAAATGAACAAAACTATGCGTTAGCTGCTACGATTGGTATTATTATCTTCTTGTTATTATCATTTATTTCGTTAGTAACGTATAATAATTCCAATGCTGTGAAAGGAGAAAGTGACTTCCAATAATGAAACAGGTTAATGAAAAGAAGAAATGGACTCCTAGAAGAGCAAGAAGATTGGCGTCCAGTATTTTAGGACATGGTTTTTTAACGGTATTAAGTATTGTTTGGTTATTCCCAATTGCATGGTTAATTATGCAATCATTTAGAGGAGAGCCTGGTGCTTTTACGAAGTATTTTATTCCAAAGACTTGGACATTGGATAATTATATCCGTTTGTTTACGGAAACACATTTATTCAATTTCCCTAGATGGTTTATGAATACGTTAATTGTTGCGATTTTTAGTTGTTTGATTACAACGATTCTAACTTTATTAACGTCTTATGCGTTCTCTCGTTTGCGTTTTAAAGCTCGTAAACCGATGATGAATGTGATTTTGATTTTAGGTTTATTCCCTGGCTTTATGTCTATGATTGCGATTTATCATATCTTAAAGTCTGTTGGTTTGGATCAAAGTTTGGTTGCTTTAGTATTAGTTTATTCAAGTGGTGCGATGATGGGTTATTATATTGCGAAAGGTTTCTTTGATACAATTCCAAAGAGTATTGATGAAGCTGCATTAATCGATGGTGCTACGAAGAATCAAGTATTCTGGCATATCATTATGCCTATGAGTAAACCAATTGTTGTGTATACAATTTTGACATCTTTTATTGCTCCATGGGTGGATTTCATCTTTGTGTCAGTAATTATGAAAGATAATTATAATATGTATACTGTTGCGTTAGGTTTGTATCAAATGTTAACGCGTGAAAATATTCAGCAATATTTTACAGAATTCTGTGCGGGTGCTGTACTTATTGCAATTCCTATTACCTTATTATTCATTAAGATGCAAAAATACTACGTTGGTGGTGTAACTGCTGGTGGAGCTAAGGGATAATGAAAAAGATATTCTTAGCACTTTGCTTTTGTCTAGTGCTTGTTGGTTGTACAAAGCAACCAGAAGTGTATGACAATACAGGTGGAGTGGTTTATGAAATCTTTGTGGCATCCTTTAATGATAGTAATGGTGATAAAATTGGTGATTTGAATGGTATTGTTCAAAAATTAGAATATTTAGAAAATTTGGGTGTGGAACAATTGTGGTTGATGCCAATTCATCCTTCTAGTTCTTATCATAAGTATGATGTTGAAGATTATTATGCGATTGATAAGGCATATGGAACGATGGAGGATTTTGAGAATCTAATTGTAGAAGCAGACAAGCATGGTATTTCGATTCTTATGGATTTAGTATTAAATCATAGTTCGAATAAAAATAATTGGTTTATTCGTGCAAGTGCTGATGCACAATTAGGTAAGTGTGGATTGGAAGATTCTAAGTGTGATTGGTATCATTTCTCAAATGTAACAAAGCCAGGATATACTCGTATAAATAGTAATTTGTATTATGAATCGGTGTTTTCTAGTAATATGCCTGATTTAAATTTGGATAATCAAGCAGTTCGTGATGAAATTGCAAAGATTGTTAAGTTCTATTTGGATAAGGGTGTTAAGGGTTTTCGTTTGGATGCGGTGATGCATTACTATGAAGGAAACATTGGTAAGAATGTAGAGTTTCTTTCTTGGTTGAATCAAACGGTTAAGAGCATAAACCCTGATGCCTATTTGGTTGGTGAAGCGTGGACGGCTCATAATGCTGTTAAAGAGTATTATGCGAGTGGTATGGATTCTTTATTTGATTTTGCTTTATCGGATACCAGTGGTACAATTGTAAAGAGTATTCGTAATCAAAATGGTTTTGATTTAGCGAATGTTATGGTTTCTCATATTGAGGATATTCAACAAATGAATCCTAATGGTACAAATGCAGTATTCTTATCCAATCATGACCAAGGTCGTAGTGCTAGTTATTTTACGGAAGATGCATGGCGTAAATTAGCGGCGAGTGTATACTTGTTGAGTCCAGGTAAGCCATTTATTTACTATGGTGAAGAAATTGGTATGCGTGGTAGTGGAATTGATGAGAATAAGCGTCTTGCGATGATGTGGGGAGAAGATAATGATTGTAATAGTCCTATTGGAAACAATTATGCTTCTCAAATTGAAACATCTGTAAAAGAGCAAATGAAGGATAAAGATTCTTTGTGGAATCATTATCATGAAGTTCTAAATATTCGTAATCGTAATGCATTCTTAACGAATGCGAAAGCAAGAGTCTATGATTTAGGTAATGCTAGTTTATTTGGGATGATTGCTTATGATGAAGAAAATGAAATTGTTGTGATTCATAATTTTTCAAGTGAAGTTGTTGAATTTGATGTTGATGAAGTCTATGTGTTACAGTCTTCATTGAATTCTAAAAATAAAGTGAAGAAGGGTAGTGGAAGTATTCAACCATATTCTACTATCATCTTAGAAAAGGAATAATGTATGCCTACGATTGATGATGTTGCACGTGTTGCAGGTGTATCGAAAGGTACGGTTTCAAAAGTTTTGAAGAATTATCCAAATATTTCGGATGTGACGCGTGAAAAAGTAATGCGTGTTGTAAAAGAATTAGGATATATGCCAAATGTTATGGCTTCACATTTGAGTAGTAAAAGTAGTCGTCGTGTGGCTTTGTATGTGTATATTAATGATGCTGTGCAAGCGATTGATGAAATTAATATGCGTTATTTGTTTGGGGCTTTTCAAATGGCGAAGGAATTGTCTTTGGAGTTGGTAACTTGCTTCAATGATTCTATTAATCATTTATCAAATGAAGAGTTTCATGCATATTTTCGTTCAATTGGAACTGAGGTCATTATTGTATTTGGGCTAAATAAAGATGATGAAAAAATGCATTATTTGTTGAATCATTCAGATTTCAAGTTTGTTTTGATTGATGCACCAATTTATGATGATAAAAAGAGTTGTGTCTATATTGATCATGAAAAGGGTCAATATGATGTCGCAAAAACGATTATTAATCCTCAAGATCATGTGTTGTATCTAGCGGGTAAAAAGAATGGGTATGTTACGGATCAACGTTTATTGGGAATGCAATGTTTACAAAAGGATGTTGGATTTGAGATGGATGTTGTGTTTGCAGAGTTCTCTGAGAAGTTTGCTTTTGATGTAGTAATGGATCGTGGTGAATTGTATGATGCGATTGTATGTGCATCCGATTTGATGGCGATTGGTTGTTTGAAGGCATTAAAACGAAAAGGAGTGTACCGAAAACTAGTTGGTTTTGATGGTATTACATTGATGGCTTATGCGGCTCAAAATGTAGTAACTTGTAAACAGGATTTTACTTTGTTGGGTAAACATGCAGTGGCTGAGGCAAATCGTTTGTTGCAAGATGAAAAAGGTAGAGAAGTTATAGTACCGTATTATATCGGTAATATTGATTATAGAGATATAATTAGTTAGGAGATAAAATGGCAGGCTTAGTATTAAGAAATATTCGTAAAGTCTATCCAAATGGCTTTGAGGCTGTTAAGGACTTTAATTTAGAGATTGCTGACAAAGAGTTTATTATCTTTGTTGGTCCAAGTGGCTGTGGTAAGAGTACTACTTTGCGTATGATTGCAGGGTTAGAAGATATTACAGCTGGTGAATCGTATATTGATGATAAATTAGTGAATGATGTTGAACCTAAAGATCGTGATATTGCGATGGTTTTCCAAAACTATGCATTGTATCCACATATGACTGTATATGAAAATATGGCATTTGGTTTAAAGATTCGTAAATTCTCAAAAGAAGAAATTGATCAAAAAGTAAAAGAAGCAGCAGCTATCTTACACTTAGAAGATGTATTGGATCGTAAACCAGCGCAAATGTCTGGTGGTCAAAGACAACGTGTTGCGATGGGACGTGCGATTGTTCGTAATCCTAAAGTTTTCTTGATGGATGAACCATTGAGTAACTTGGATGCGAAATTACGTGTACAAATGCGTTCTGAGATTTCTAAATTACATCAACGTTTAGGTACAACAATGATTTATGTAACGCATGACCAAGTAGAAGCGATGACTCTTGGTACACGTATTGTTGTAATGAATAAAGGGGATATCATGCAATGTGATTCGCCAATGAACTTATATAACAAACCAGATAATCTATTTGTAGCAAGTTTCATTGGTTCACCACAAATGAACTTTATTCCAGCTGTTGTTAAAGTGGATGGTAAAGAAGTAACATTAGATTTTGATGGTACAATTTTACATTTACCTGAAAAAATGGCAAAAGAAGTAATCGAAGGAAATTATGATGGTAAGAAAGTTATCTTAGGTATTCGTCCAGAAGATTTAAAAATTGAAAAAGTAAGTGAAAATGCTATTGTTGGCCAAGTTCAAATTAAGGAATTATTAGGTCATGAAGCGAGTATTCATTTTACATCAAATGGTGTGGATATGACAGCTTCTATTTCTGCTATGGAACCTGTTAGTGTAGGTGATAGTGTTACATTACATTTAGATGGTGATAAATTACATCTATTTGATGCAGAAACTGAACAAGCAATTAGTCATGCAATTGATTAAGGATAAGTACAAACTTATCCTTTTTTGTATAAATCTTATAAATAGCCTCATACTAACTACAAAAGGAGAATCTATGAAAACATTACAAACTATATGTGTGATTCTAATTGTGGTTGGTGCCATCAATTGGGGTCTTGTTGGTATTTTGCAGTTTGATTTGGTTGCGTTCTTATTTGGTGTACAAACACTGTTATCTAGAATTGTATATGCAGTGATAGGTGTTGCAGGTGTTGTGTATGCGGCTAGTTTATTTTATGAAATGAGTATGGTTGAGTAATATTAACCATACTTTTTTTGTGGAAAAGTTGAAATTTATATAGATAAATCTGATACAAACTTAAGACAAAAAAATATATATTAGGTAGTAAAATATGTATAACAACGAATGGTAGAAATCACTAATAAGCAATTGACATCTAATGAACTGGAGTGTAAGATATAACTACCATTTAGTTGGTATAAATTAAGCTCTAGTTGTAGACGCCCCATTATCAGGGAGCCGCCGAAGCTAGAGCTTTTACTTTTATAGGAGGATTATTATGATATTAAATAGAAAGTATTTTGATAAAGAAAATACAAATGAAATAAGATTTGTTCATGATGAAAAGTTGACAGCAATTCTTATTGATGGTGCCTTTTATAGACGTAGAGCATATACTGCTTTTGGAGATGCTTCTGCTGAAGAACGAGCAAATGAATTATACAGTTATTGTAAAAAACATTTAGTTGAGAAAATAAATGGAGTTACTCATATTCATCAATTATATAGAATTTTCTATTATGATTGCCCTCCTTCTGATAAAGTAGTATACAATCCAGTATCTAAAAAACAAATATGTTTAAAAAAAGAGGAAACCTATACATGGGCAAATGAATTTTTTAATAATCTTTTATCCAAACGAAAGGTTGCATTAAGATTGGGAAAATTGGCTGATTCACAAGCGCAGTTTGTATTATCAAACAAGGCGTTAAAGCAACTTTGTAATGGGACTATAAAAGTAGAAGATTTGAAAGAAAAAGATGTATCTATAAATATTCAGCAAAAAGGTGTAGATATGAAAATAGGACTAGATATTGCAACTCTTGCATATAATAAGTTAGTTGATCAAATTGTATTAATTTCAGGTGATAGTGATTTTGTGCCTGCTGCAAAATTGGCAAGAAGAGAAGGAATCGATTTTATATTAGATCCATTGTTTGCGAATGTAAAACCTGAGTTATCTGAGCACATAGATGGATTGAGAACGTGTGACAATAAATTCAAATTTAAAGATAATTGATTTAATAAATCTAAAGATATATTACTGAAATATATCTTTTTTAATGCAAAAATAGAAAAATAAGAATAATATGTTGTAAATATAAGAAAAATAAGATATACTAAAATTGTAAAAAGGAGGGTATTATATGTTGAAGAAAATACTTATAGTTTTAGTCTTATTTATTAGTTTATTTGGTTGTAGTTCTAAGAAATATACAGTAGAAACTGTGGATTATTTGTCTATCTTACCTTCCGTTAATGAAGATGAAAGTTATCGTGTATTGGGTTTTGATGAACAAGAAGTATTTGTTGCTCGTGATGTTCCAGTTTGTAAAATGGTTCAACGATGGGTGACAACGGATAATGGAGATACTGTGATAACTGAACCAGTTGATGCGAATGTTTGTACAGCTTGTGCTCAAACAATTTATGCAATTGATAGAGATACAAAAGAGTATCGTATTTTAGAACAAGGTTTTAATAATTATTATGTTTCAGATTTTGTGAAATTGAATGATAAATTCGTATATAGTTTGGTTTGGTATGAGCCGGATACAGATATTACTACACAAGATATATATTATGACAATTTGGATATAACAAATCAGATTTTTGATACAGAATATCCAATTGTTGATGGAATGGGAGAGGTATTTGGACCTGTTGTACTTGAGGATGTTGTGTATTATACAGTAATAAAAGACAATGATGTATATTTTAATGCAATTACAAGCGAAGGTGTTACTGAAAGATTAGTGGTTGAAAACGTTGATTGGCAATCGTATTCGTATATGTATAGTACTCCATATATATTAACTCAAAAAGATGGAGGTACGAGAGTTTATGATATTCAAAAAGATTCATTTATAAACATAAAGGGTACTTCATTAGCTGCTGTGATTTCGATTGTGGATAAGAAATTGTACGGATATGATGATGAAATGGGGTTTGGCTATATTGATTTACAAACTTTAGAAACGGTTCAAATGAACAAACAGTATAGTTGTTTTTCATCTAATATGGTTTTATTTGAAGATGAAATATGGTATTTAGAAGATAATCAATATCGAAAAGATAAACTAGAATATGAAATTAAAGGCGATATTACGAATGCTATGTTTACGAAAGATGAAGTTCTTATAGAAACGGATTGGTTGGGTATTGAACAAGAAATGATTATAATAAAAAGAAAATAGCACGTAAGTGCTATTTTTCTTGATATCTAATTAATGCGTCTTTTATACGTAATAAGGCATCTACGACTTTTTGGTTGTCACGATAAACACCTAGTACTATTCTAAAGTGTCCTTCGCCACCTGGTCCATAGTTAGCACCATCATTGACAGATACTTTCGCTTCTTTAACAAGGTAAGATACGATATCTGCTGAATTACCTAATTTAGATACGTCTACCCATCCTAAGAAACCAGATTCTGGTAAGTCCATAGATACATTTGGAATAGAGTTGATGATTTCATAGGCTTTGTGTCTACGATATTCGAAAGCTTCTTCAAATTCTTTCATGAAGGATGTATCACTTAAAGCAGCGATGATGGCTTTTTGTGATGCAGTATTGGTTGCGCCAATTACACTTACTGCATTAGCGTACATTGTATCCATGATGACATCACTAGTTACAATATAACCAACACGTAGTCCACTTAGTCCCATACCTTTAGATACGGAGAAACAAGTAACTGTGCGTTCAAACATACCTTCTAAGGATGCTGGTGTAATGAATTCATTTTCATATGTATAATCTTCAAATGCTTGGTCACATACACAGACTAAATCGTATTTTACACAGATATCTCGTAGTGCTTCTAATGATGCACGATTGTATACGGTAGTTGTTGGATTGTTTGGATGAGTAATAAGAATCATCTTTGTTTTATCAGTTACATATGTTTCTAATAATTCTTTTGTTAGTTGGTATCCATTGTCTTTTGATAATGGTACAGGGATACCTTTTCCTCCCATGATTTCTACAGATAAGTAGTTATTAGGATAACTTGGTGAAGGAATTAATACTTCATCACCATCATTGATAAATGGTAAAATTGAGAAGAATAATCCTGAGTCTGATCCTGGAGTTATGATGATGTTTCTATTAGGATCTACATCTAGGTTGTTCTTTTCTTTTAAACGTTTTGTAAGGGCTACTTTTAGGTCATATGAGCCAATTGGTGCTGTATAGTGAGCAACACTTGGTCCATTGATTTCATCTAATAACGCTTGTTTAACATGTTTTGGTAATGAGTAGTCTGGCATAAAAGGGTCAGCCCATCCCATTAAAGCTACACCTTGTTTTTCCATTTCTTGATAAGAATTACCTACATCTGCTTTTTCTACTTCTGTAAATAATCCACCTTGTGCTTTTTTAAAAGCTTCAATCATTTTATTTTTCATAAGCAAATCTCCTTGTAATAACTATAGACAAAAAGAACTACTAATGCAATAAAAAAAGACTACCATAAGGTAGTCTAATGAAATTAATTTTGTAAGTAGGTTGGATAATTTTCTTCAAATACTTCGTATAAATCAATATCGTAAATACGTAAATCGTATTTCTTGCAGTAGTAAGCCATCATATCCGCTTCTAAAGAAGAAGATTCTTTAATTACTTCAATAGCTTGTTCACTATATTGATTTGGATTTTTACCTGTAATTTGTACTACATAGAAATTGCTTTGTGAATCATTAGTCATAACACCACTTAATGTAGGACCAGTAGAACCACGTAAGAATTCAGTTACTGTAGTAGGTAATGTTGAGCTATCTTCTCTAGAAACAACATGTACAGCACCATCGAAAATGTCTTTTGTGTTAGAAGCATATTTCTTAACAGCATCTTCGAATGTAGCGCCATTCTTAATCATTTCAATAGCAGCAGTTGCTTTATCAGCAGCATCTGTTTCAAGAATACGAGCTTGAGTAGGATAGTAATATTCAATTACAGCATCCCAATTTTCTTCAATGTAAGCATCTGATAAATGTTCTAACATAGCAGCAGGTAATACTTCTTTTTCATAATAAGCATCTTTGCTTTCATATCCATAGTAATCTAACATTACTTGGAAGTCATCACCCATATCTGCTTCAGTTTTAGCTAATTCTGCTTTAGCTTCAGCTTCAATTTCACTTGTTAATTCAACTTCTTCATTAACGATGAAATTATTAATTAATCGTAAAACTGTTTCACCAGAATCTTGACCTCTTAATACTTCATAAAGTTGTTCTTTCGTTACTTTTTTACCACCAATAGAAACGATTGTTTCATTACCATTGCTGATTTTAGCACTAGCATCAGAACATCCAACGAAGAATACTAAACATAAACATAATACTAATAATTTTTTCATGTTATTCTCCCTCCTTAATTAGTCCTAAGCCTTCTTTAATTTTTTGTTCAACAACTGTGTCATTGAATTTAACATTTTTAGCTTCTAATTCAGCCCAGAATACTTCATTTTCTAAGTTAGCATTGAAAGTTAAAATGTGTTCTAAGAATTCAGGTTCTTCAACAATCTTAGCTTGATCCATTGAAGTAACTGTAATTAAGTGGTAACCATATTCTGATTCAATCCATTCACTTACTTGTCCTTCTTCTAATAATAAACAAGCATCTAAGAAAGGTTCTACTAAAGAAGAATCTTTATCTACATAACCAATAGACCCTTCTTGAACAGCACTTGTAGTATCATCAGAGTATTTTTTAGCAAATTCAGCGAATGTGTATTCTCCACTTTCCCAAGCTTTTTTGGCTTCATCAAATGCAGTTTTTTCTTCAGCAGTAGGTTTTTTAGGATCATCCATCATAACTAATGCATGAGATACATAACGAGGTTTGTATTCTTTAGCAAATGGTTCATACAATGTATCTAAATTTTCATTAATGTAATCAGTGTACATTTGTTGAAGTTTTAAATTGTATAAACAATAGTCATTTAATGATTCTAAACCAATAGCTTTCATATTTACTTCGATGAAGGCATCGGTAGATGTGCCATAGTATTGAGAGAAGTAGTTATAGTATTGTTCAGCCATAACTTCAGCTTCTTCTTCTAATGCATCTGTTGTCTTAACGATTTGATCTAACAATAAACGTTGAGATAACATATACACAGCATCTGCACTACCAGATGGATAATATTCTTCATATAAATCATCAGCTGTAAAGTTTTGTCCACCAATTGAGAAAACAACATCTTTTCCATTAACCTTTTTACCAGGTAGGTTATCCTTATTTTGGTCGTATGCAAAGAAAATTGCCATGCAAACAAATAGTACTGCAACAACAGCAACGAACCAATTTTTCTTGATAAACTCTTTCATATTTCCTCCTTATAAAATCTTATTTATTATAGACTTTTTTACTAGTATTTGCAATTCTTTCTATTTGAAAGTTATGTGAAGATGTTGTGAATGCAAAAAATGGGAAATACTATAGTATATAGTGTATTATTTTCCATTATTTTATATTTTGTGCTATAATGGAACATGCGAAATTATGTATGAAAGGTGAGATAGATATGGCAACGTTAGAAATTAAAGATTTACATGTATCAGTGGATGGTAAAGAAATCTTAAAAGGGATTGATTTAGAAATTCATGATCATGAAGTACATGCATTAATGGGGCCTAATGGTAACGGAAAGTCTACATTATTACAAGCAATTATGGGACATCCGAGATATACAGTAACTCAAGGTAGTATTACGCTTGATGGACAAGATGTGTTAAGTATGAGCGTTGATGAACGTTCTAAAGCAGGATTATTCTTAGGTATGCAATATCCACAAGAAATTCCTGGTGTAACCAATTCTGATTTCTTAAAAGCAGCGATGAATGCTCGTTTAGAAAAGCCTATTAAATTGTTCCAATTCATTAAACAAATGGAAGGTGCAATTAAAGAACTAGAAATGAAACCAGATTTGGCACATCGTTTCTTAAATGATGGATTCTCTGGTGGAGAAAAGAAACGTAATGAAATTGTACAAATGAAGTTATTAAAACCATCAATTGCGATGTTAGATGAAATTGATAGTGGACTTGATGTTGATGCATTAAAAGTAGTCGCAAATAGTATTACAAAACAAAAAGAAGAAACAGGATTAGGATTAATTGTTGTTTCTCACTATGAACGTTTCTACACATTATTAAAACCAACACATGCACATGTATTAGTGGATGGTCGTATTTTAGTTAGTGGAGATGCGTCTTTGGCTGCGAAAATTGATACAGAAGGCTATGAATGGATTTCTAAAGAATATGATATTGATTTAAATAGCAAGGAAGATACGTATAAGCGTATTTCATTAGGTTCTTGTGCTGCGGCTAAAAGAGGGTAAGCAGGATGGAATATATAATTAAGGAAGCTTTTGAGCGTATTGCTATTACAAGTAGTGATACGTATCAAATGACATTCACACAAAATGCGAATGTAATTATTGATTATGATGGTTCTTTGGATATTCATTGGGAAGTAACTGTTGCGCAGGATGTTAAAGCAACGATTTTGTTTTTAAATCATTCTACAGATACAGTTACAACAAATGAAATCTATCATGTAAAAAAAGATGCATCTTTAACTATGGCGTATTGTGAATTGATGTTAAATCCAATTCAACATACAACAAAAGTATATTTAGAAGAAACAGGGGCTGTTGGTAATGTTCATACAGCTACTGTTTGTGGTGATAAGGTTTCTTATGATGTAGCAATTCAACATTTAGCTCCATATACTCAAAGTAATATGGAAAACTATGGTATCGTAATGAAGGGTGCTCATTGGGATGTTGTGGCTACAGGACAAATTAAGCGTGGATGTTATCAAAGTAAAGCGCATCAAACAACACGTATTTTAACATTGGATGAAAAACAAAATGTTAAAGTGTTACCAATCTTATTGATTGATGAAAATGATGTCGAAGCATCTCATGCATGTAGTTTAGGTCAACCAGATGAAAACCAATTGTATTATATGCAATCACGTGGTATGAATCGTACGCAAGCAATTCAATTGTTAACGATTGGATATTTATTACCGATTGCGACAATTATTGATGATGAAACGGTTCGTGAAGAAATTCGTAAAGAGATTGAAAAGAAGGTGCAATTATGCAAGATGTAAATCAAATTCGTAAAGATTTTCCGATGTTGAATGGAAAAATGATGAATGGATATCCATTAGTATATCTAGATAATGCCGCAACGACTTTTAAACCTCAAAGTGTTATTGATGCAGTTGTAAAGTATTATACCGATGAAACTTGTAATGCTCATCGTGGGGATTATGAGTTGAGTGCGATGGTTTCTGATGCCTATGAAGCAGGAAGACAAGCTATTGCGGATTTGATTCATTGTGAAAGTAAGGAAGTTATTTTTACTTCTGGTGCTAGTGGTTCATTGAATTTAGTAGCATATGGGTATGGTAGAAAATATCTTAAAGAAGGAGATGTTATTTTATCAACAGAAGCGGAACATGCATCAAATATTTTACCTTGGTTTAAAGTGGCTGAAGAAACTGGTGCTGTAATTGAATATATTCCTTTAGATGAAGAAGGAAGATTAACTGTTGAAAACTTTAAGAAAGTATTAACTGATAAAGTTAAAGTAGTTACTTTTGCCTCTGTTACCAATGTTTTAGGTTATATTGCGCCTGTAAAAGAAATTTGTAAGTTAGCGCATGAAGTGGGGGCAGTTGTTGTTGTGGATGGCGCACAAGCGGTTCCTCATGTGGCTGTAAATGTAAAGGATGAAGATATTGACTTTTTAGCTTTCAGTGGGCATAAGATGTGTGGTCCTACAGGTGTTGGCGTATTATATGGTAAATATGAATTGTTAGAGATTACCGATCCATTTATGTTAGGTGGCGGAAGTAATGCTCGTTTTGATATTTGTGGAAATATTTTGTTGAAGAAACCTCCATTTAAATTTGAAGCGGGTACTCCAGCAATTGAAGCAGTATTAGGGTTACATGAAGCTGTGAAGTATTTACAAAAGGTTGGTTTTGATTATATTGAAAAGCGTGAAAAGGAATTGCGTGATTACTTAGTAAGTAAGATGCAAGAACTTGATCATATTATTTTGTATAATGCGAATGCAGATACAGGTATTGTGACCTTTAATGTAAAAGATGTATTTGCACAGGATGCGGCATCTTACTTAAACACAAAAGGTATTTGTGTGCGTTCGGGTACCCATTGTGCAAAGATTTTAGTTAATGTATTAGAAACTAGTGAAACATTGCGTGCTAGTTTGTATTTCTATAATACATTTGAAGAATGTGATGCTTTGGTTGAAGCATTAAAAACAACGACAGTAGAAAATTGTATTGGTATCTTTTTTTAGAAAGTAGGTGTCTACATGTCTGAATTATTAAAAAATCCTCAAATCTTACGTGAGATTATTATGGACCATTATCAATATCCACATAATCATGAATTAACACATAGTGATGAGTATTTATCTGTACATATGGCAAGTGAGTCTTGTATTGATGATATTCATGTGGAAGCGAAATTTGATGCAAATAAAGTAGTGGATGTACGTTTTGATGGTGTTGCTTGTACAATTGGTACAGCATCTACTTCGATTATGACAGAATTGATGATTGGTAAAACCAAAGAAGAAGCTCGTACAATCATTGCTGAATACTATAAGATGATTGATGGTCAAGCGTATGATGAAGAGTTATTAGAAGAAGCTGTGGCTTTCCAAAATGTTGGAAAACAAGCCAATCGTATTAAGTGTGCAACCATTGGTTGGAAAGGCTTTGAAGAATTATTAAATGAAAGTGAGAAGGAACATGAATAAGAAGGATGAAGTTCTATACTCACAAGATGAATATAAATATGGGTTTAGTGATAAGGATGTTAGTATCTACAATACAGGGAAGGGTCTAACTCGTGATACGGTTATTGCGATTTCTAAGATTAAAAATGAACCAGAATGGATGTTGGAGTATCGTTTAAAAGCATATGAAGCCTTTGAAAAGATGCCAATTCAATCTTGGGGACCAAACCTAGATCTAATTGACTTTGATGATTATACTTATTATATTCGTCCAAGTGATAAGAAAGAAAAAAGTTGGGATGATGTACCAGAAACGATTCGTGATACCTTTAATAAACTAGGAATTCCTGAAGCGGAACAAAAGTTCTTAGCAGGAGTACATACACAATATGAATCTGAAATGGTATATTCTAACATGTTACAAGAAGTAGAAGATAAGGGTGTTATCTTCTTAGATACAGATAGTGCTGTGCGTTTATTCCCAGATATTGTTAAAGAGTATTTTGGTAAGATTGTACCTTATACAGACAACAAGTTTGCGGCTTTAAATAGTGCTGTATGGTCTGGTGGATCATTTATCTATGTACCTAAAGGAGTGACTTTAGATAAGCCATTACAAAGTTATTTCCGTATTAATACCGAACGTATGGGGCAATTTGAACGTACTTTAATTATTGTAGATGAGGGTGCTGATTTACATTATGTAGAGGGTTGTACAGCTCCTACCTATTCTAAGGATTCATTACATGCGGCGGTAGTAGAAATTTATGTACATCGTGATGCGAAGTGTCGTTATTCAACAGTACAAAACTGGTCTAGTAATATCCTTAACCTAGTAACTAAACGTGCTAAGGTTATGGGCAATGGTTTAATGGAATGGATTGATGGGAATATTGGTTCGCAAATTTCGATGAAATATCCTGCTTGTATTTTGGCTGAAGAAGGTGCAAAGGGTATGACAGTATCTGTAGCAGTAGCTAGCAAAGGTCAAATTCAAGATACAGGTGCGAAGATGATTCATTTAGCTCCAAATACATCAAGTACCATTATTTCTAAATCAGTTGCTAGATGTGGTGGAGAAGTTAACTATCGTGGTTGGGTTCAACATGGACCTAAAGCGCATTATGCAAAGAGTAAAATTGAATGTGATACTTTAATTTTAGATAAGATTTCAAAAAGTGATACAGTACCTTTGAATCGTACAAGTAATCCTACAAGTACAATTGAACATGAAGCTACGGTATCAAAAGTATCAGAAGAACAATTGTTCTATTTAATGTCTCGTGGTTTAAGTGAATCACAAGCAACACAAATGATTGTTATGGGATTCTTGGAACCATTCACAAAGGAATTACCAATGGAATATGCGGTAGAGTTGAACCAATTATTGAAGTTGGATATGGAAGGATCTATTGGATAAGAGTGAACGTATATGCGTTCACTTTTTTTATACGATTACCACAATTATCTAAGCGTTAATAAATTTTACGAAAGAGACTACAAAAGATCATCCATATTTGGATGGTCTTTTTTGTTTATATAAAGAAAAAGCTAATCGTAATGATTAGCTATAACTGTTATATAAATTGGAATTAGTCTATTTATTTGCTATCTGCTGAACTTGTCTTTGACTTCAATTTAAGTACCAAGCCTGTCAACAGAGAAGATATAAATGCAACCGTCGCTTGTGTTGCCAATATCCAATACAGTTCACTACCATTCGAGGGAACTACATTGACAACAACCCAACCCACAAGGGATAAAACTGCAAATGCAACTGTTGTAAAGTAGGCTTTATTAAATCGCTGGAACAGAATACGAACTCCTAAACCAACGATTATCGGAAGTCCAAAAACAAATAGATAGTTAATAATAATCTGTTTCATACAATCACACTCCTTTGTCAAATTGGAATTGGCTTATTTCTTACGAAATCTGATTGCCAAGATTGCACACACAACAATGC
>JAFULQ010000018.1 GCA_017473265.1 Erysipelotrichaceae bacterium
AATTTTATACTTTTTGGTCATAAGAAAAGACAGATTATCGAAGGATATTCACTTCTTGATATCTGTCTTTTTTGCTTTTTGCCAACCTAATTATTTAGAGTGGGGTTTCCCAAAACAACCTAATAATTTAGATTACTTTTTTAAAAATAGTGAACTTCATGTTATTTAATCATTTCGCGATACTTAGCTAATTCAGCTTCATTAGCCCATACAAAGTGTCCAGGTTTAATTTCATGGAACTTAGGCTTATCAACGCTATAATCATGTTCATCTTGTGAATACACGATTAATTTCTTTTGCTTTTCAATTTGTGGGTCTGGCATTGGTACAGCAGATAATAAAGATTGAGTATATGGATGTAAGCTGTTCTTGAATAATTCTTCAGTTTCAGCTAATTCCACAATACGACCTTTATGAATAACTGCAATACGGTCAGATACATAACGAACTACTGATAAGTCATGCGCAACGAAAATGGTAGTTAAGTTTCTAGATTTTTGCAAACCTTTTAATAAGTTCAATACTTGAGCACGAATAGAAACGTCTAATGCAGAAATTGGTTCATCCGCGATCAATAACTCAGGTTCCATAACCATAGCACGAGCAATACCAATACGTTGACGTTGTCCACCAGAGAATTCATGTGGATAACGAGTGGTATGTTCTTGTAACAATCCTACGTCTGTTAAAGCCTTAACAACTTTTTCTTCACGTTCTTCTTCATTTTCGTATAAATGGAAATTATACAAGCCTTCAGAAACGATATAATCAATTGTAGCACGTTCATTTAAACTTGCAGATGGATCTTGGAAAACCATTTGGATATTACGAACAACCCATTTGTCTGTTTCTTTATCAATTTTTCCACTAATTTTCTTTCCTTTGAAAATAACTTCTCCATTAGAAATTGGATTAATACGAATAATTGCACGACCAATTGTTGTCTTACCAGAACCAGATTCACCTACTAAAGAGAATGTTTCCCCTTTATATACATCAAAATTAACATCAGATACCGCAACAAATTTCTTTTTACCAGATCCGAAAGTAACTTCCAAATCACGTACACTTAATAATACTTCTTTTTCATTAGCCATGGTATCCACCTCCTTTACTTACCATTGCAGACAATCTTTCATGTAAGTTTTGGATTGCCTTTGGTGGTTCAACTTTAGGAGCTCTAGGGTCCAATAACCAAGTTTTAGCTTTGTGTGTTGGAGTAATTTGGAAGAACGGTGGTTCTTCTTCAAAGTCAATTTGCATAGCATATGGATTACGAGGCGCAAATGCATCACCAATAATTTGATCATATAGTGATGGTGGAGTACCTGTAATAGCATACAAATCTTCACCCTTAGTACCTAATTGAGGTAATGAAGACAATAACGCCCATGTATATGGATGTTTTGGTTCATAGAATACTTCTTCAACAGTACCATATTCAACGATTTGACCAGCATACATTACCGCTACTTTATCAGCAACGTTCGCAACTACACATAAGTCATGAGTGATATAAACAGTTGTGAATCCATATTCTTTTAGTAAACTCTTAATAAATTCAAGGATTTGCGCTTGGATTGTTACATCTAATGCAGTAGTAGGTTCATCACAAATTAAGATTTTTGGACGACAAGCTAATGCAATAGCGATAACGATACGTTGACGCATTCCACCAGAATATTGGAAAGGATATTCATCATAACGACTAGCAGCGTTAGGAATACCTACTTCTTCCATCAATTTAATAGCCATTTCTTTGGCTTCTTGAGCACTCTTACCTTGGTGCTTCATAATAACTTCTGCAATTTGATAACCAATTGTACGAACAGGGTTTAAAGATGTCATAGGGTCTTGGAACACTGTAGAAATCTTAGCTCCACGAATACCTTCCCAATCTTTATCTGTCTTTAACTTAGTTAAATCTTGGCCTTCAAACATAACACTACCATTTGAAATAGTACCGTTTGTTTCTAACATACCTGTAAATGTTTTTGTAAATACAGATTTACCAGAACCAGATTCACCTACGATCGCAACAGTTTCACCATCGTAAATATCTAAAGAAATATTACGAATCGCTGTTAATACACGAGATCTAACTTGGAATTTAACTTCGATATCTCTTGCAGATAAAACTACTTTCTTATCTTCCATAGTTAACCTCCTTACATCATATGCGTACGAGGATCACTCGCATCAGCTAATGTTTGACCTACAATATACAATGATACAGAGATCAACGCACATACAAATACTGGCAACCAGAAAATATGAGGTTTAGAAGTCATATATCCAGAATGCTCTTGAATCAAACGTCCTAAAGACGCAGTTTCCGCATTTAAACCTACTCCTAAGTAACTCAAGAATACTTCATAAGAAATATATGAAGGAATATCACGAGAAATAGAAGTAACTAATACAGAAATTAAATAAGGTAAAATGTTATGAATTAACACTTTAGTTGTAGGAGTACCTAAACATCTAGAAGCTAAGTTATATTCGCGGTCACGAATAATCATAACTTGAACACGAATGAAATAAGCAACACCTAACCATGATGTACAAGATAAAGCAAAGATTAATTGCCATAATCCACCACCTAATACATACATTAATACCATAACTAATAATGTAAATGGAACATTAGCAACTACGTTATAAATTTCAAGCATAATTGTATCCATTTTCTTTGAATATCCCCAGAACATACCAACAATAGTACCGATAACAGTAGTAATTGTAGTAACAACAAATGAGATAAACAAACTTGTACGAGTACCAGCCCAAACAGCATCAAATACATCGTTACCATAGCCATCAGTTCCAAAAGGATGTTCAAAACTCATATCTAAATATCTTAAGCTTTGATCATTAATATTTGGATTTAATCCAGCTACATAACCACTAAACATTGGTTGAATAATTGACATTAAAATTACAGCCAATGAAATTACTAACATAATAATAGCTACTTTGCTACTAAAGAATCTTCTAAATACACTTTTCCAATAAGAGTAATGAGGAGCAGCAATATGTTCAGTAGCATCTTTTTGTAATTCAACAAAAGTAAATTTATTTTCCATATTATCTACTATCTCCTTTCGAACTCAATTGAATACGAGGATCCACTAACGTCATTAATAAGTCACCCAATAATAATGAGATAACTGATAATGAAGTAAAGATAAATGTTAGTGTAATAATCATGTTATTATTCGCAGCATTAATCGCATCAGGTAACATTTTACCCATACCAGGGATAGCGAATACAGATTCTGTAATAACCGCACCACTAATACATAATACGATAGATGCAGGAATACCATTTACGATAGGAATAATCGCATTCTTTAAAATATGACGATTGAAAATCTCTTTTTGACTTAAACCTTTAGCTCTAGCAAATTTAACATAGTCAGAGTTTGCTTGGTCAACCATATAACGTCTCATCCAAATCATTAAACCAGCAGTAGATAATAAACCTAAAATAATAACTGGTAAAATGTAAGACTTGATACTACCAAATCCTAAAGATGGGAATTTATCCGGCAATCCAATCTTATTTCCTAACATTTTCATGAAGAAAATAAATGCCAAAGATGGAGTCGCAATCATAACATTGATATATACAATACCAAGTTTATCTTGCCATTTGTCTTTCTTTTGCGCCATTAAAATACCAGCAGGTAATCCAATACCATAAGATACAATAATACCCAAGATACCAAATAAGTAAGAAGTACCAATCATACTAGGGTCTTTCTTATTTGTATCACAATCTGCATAGTTTGTAGCAAACTTCTTAGCATCATCACTACTCATAGTTGATGATGATTTATATTTACAAGAATGTAAATTTACAGCAGATTTAGCAGTTAAACCTGTATCATAATGAACTTCATTTTTAACAGGGTCACCTTGACCTTGTCCAATAACATCCATTGTACCTAATCCAGAATATGTTGGATAAGAAATACCAAAGTTTAACTTAATAATGTTTTGATGGATAAATGGGAATTTACCATCTAAATATAGTAAATACTGACTTTCACAACCACTACATTTTAAAGCAGGAATATTGTTGTGATCTAAACCAGGATAGATTTTTCTTTCTAAGTTTGGATTAGAAGCATCATTAACTGTCCATGGAGTATCAATCTTAACTAGATTTGAAATATATCCAAAAATAATTTCTGGAACAGTATTTTCTCTAACCGCATATAATGTACCTGTATTGTAATAATTCAATACATATCCATCTTCAATATAAGAGCTAACAGCCTTTTCTAAGTCGCTATTACGAGTCTTTACACATTCATCATAATTTGCACCTGTTTCTGTTAATTTACACAAAGAAGGTTGTTCTTCATAGAAATCAATTCCTTGTTTAACATACGCAGTTCCATCATCTTTATACATAACTGTATAGCCTTTAGCTTCCCATTCAGCTTTAACCAATTCAAAAGCATCCGTAGTACCACGAACACATTTGTTATAGTCCACATCATCACCAGCAAGCTTACAAATATCACCTGCATTTTGGAAGTCAACATATCCTAAATCTTCCCATTTTTGATATTTGTAAGTTATGGAAGCAACAGGATCAGAAGCAATTTTTTTCCATGTTGGGTCATTATTAAAAATCTTTTCGTGTGGGATTAAACCATAAATTAACGCACAAGCGATTGAAACTACAGCAAAAATAGAAATAATTGAACGTACAACTCTTCCTAAAATATATTGTTTCATTTTCTCACCACTTTCTTTAACTCAAATAAGAGGGTTGAGAAGTCCCAACCCTCTTTAATTACAATATTTTTTTAAAAATTATTTACCAGCTACCCATTCGTTGTAAGCTTTGTCATATTGTTCTTTTGTTACGATTTCATCTTGAATAACCATGTATTTGTATTTGTATTCAGAAATACCAGATTGGCTATAAGATTTTGTAAATGGAACAACTTTAGATACAGCATATCCACGAGCATCCATACCAGTAGAGATAACGATTGCGTTTTCTGTTAATAATGCATCGCATTTAGCGAATGCTTCATAACGAGCATCCATATCGTTAGTGATAGCTTTAGCAGCTTGGTATAATGTTTCGTATTCATCTAATTCTAATGCTTCGATAGCAGCAGCATCACCAGCATTGTAGTTAGCTTCTGTTGTACGGTGTAAACCTACAGAAGTTAAATAGTAACCTTCAGATGTAGAGAACAAGTCTAAGAATGTCTTTGGATCTGGATAGTCAGGACCCCAACCTGTGAATGTATTGATATCGAAGTCACAAGCTTCAGCACTAGCAACACCATAACATGCAGCTACTAATGTGTCGTAATCCATTAATACAACGTTAATTAAAATGTTACCTTCAGTAGCAGTTTCAATAGATTGTTTTAATGAAGAACAAGCAGCAACTAATGATTTAGAAGATTCATAAGTTGGTAAATCTAATGTTACTGGGAATTGGATACCATCAGCTTTAGCAGCATTGATGTATTCCATAGCTTTTGCTGGGTTGTAGAATGGATCTTGTCCATCAGCTAAGCTAATAGTTTCACCAGCACGTTCAGCATAATACTTTTCAACTAATGTACCGAATTCTGTACCATCACTTGTTGTAACTAAAGCAGGAACAGAAGCAACGTTACGCATCATATCTTTAGCAACATCAGCAGGTGTATCTACTGCTTGGTAAGCGATACGATCGAAACCAGCACGGAATGCTTTACGGAAGTTTTCATTTAAGATAGCAGCCTTAGCATTGTCCTTAGCAGCTTGAGTATCTTTAGTTGTATGTGTATAGTTTGTTCTGTTGTAGTTGAATAATACATAGAAGTTTGTTGTATTAGGTAATGTTACATAATAGTTATCTTTGTATTGTTCTTTG
This sequence comes from Erysipelotrichaceae bacterium, assembly GCA_017473265.1. Classification (GTDB taxonomy): domain Bacteria; phylum Bacillota_I; class Bacilli_A; order Erysipelotrichales; family Erysipelotrichaceae; genus RGIG4607. Next base: position 5,897 of record JAFULQ010000018.1, read on the forward strand.
TAAGCATCAAAGTCAGCCCAAGCAGCATTTAATGAAGCAGAAACATATGTTCCTTCTTCGAAACCTTTGATAGCAGCATATTGGTCAGAACCATCTGTATAGATTAACTTAACATTTTGAATATATACATGTTCAGCATCCCAATATTCTTCATTAGCAACTAAAGTAATTTGTGATTTTGGATCGAATGTGTTTAAGATATATCCACCATTGTAAAGGATAGAGCTAGCTTCAACAGCACCGAATGTACAAGTTGTTTTATCAGGAGCACCTAATTTACAACCTTCACCTTTAGATTCTAAGAATTCTTTGTTAATAGGCATTAAAATGTTATAAGCACCAAATGTGTAGAAATATGGAGCAGCATATTCTAATGTATACTTAACTGTATATTTGTCAACTGCTTCAACACCTACTTCTTCCCAAGCTACTTGACCCATTTCATATTCATAGTAGTTTTTGATTAATCCTTCAACTAACCAACCTGTATCACTACCGAATTCAGCAGCATGGCGTAAACCTGTAACGAAGTCTTCAGCTGTAACTTCAGCAACAACGTTACCTTCGAAATCAACCCAGTTAACACCTTCACGTAATTTGAATGTGAACTCAGTTGCATCTGCATTTGGTTCCCAAGATTCAGCAAGAGCACCAACGTAATGACCGTAACTGTCGTTTTCAACTAAACCGTCAACGAAGTTAGCGTTGTATTCGTGGTCAACTGCTAAAGAAGTTAATACATAGTCCATGTTACTTAAGTCACTTGAATATAATGCAACATAGTCATTAGAAGTGATTTTCTTTTCACCACAAGCTACTAAGCATCCACAAGCTAATAAAGCGATTAGGACTAAACTAAATAGTTTTTTCATAATTTTTTCCTCCCTATTTGTCATTAAAGTCTTCTCTGTTTACTTCAATATACACAATAGTAAACCTTTTCATAAACCATGTCAACTTTTTTCAAGAATGTAAACAACTTTCATGAAAGCGCATTTTTTGATTTATTTTCATAAATTTTCATAATTTCATAAAAATACATTTAATACCATTAGTATATGCATTAAAATTGGATAATAGAAATCAAGCCTTTTTTAGAAAATCTAGATTTTCTTTTGTTTTCAAAAATTGTTCACGACAAAAATCCTGAAAACTATGATTTTCAGGTAAATTTGTGATAATATCTATATGTGAATTGTTTATTGG
>JAFULQ010000019.1 GCA_017473265.1 Erysipelotrichaceae bacterium
CTTATACGATTCTTTCTTTTGTTTAACTTCTTGTACTAAAGCTGCTTTACTCAATGAAATATCATAGGTAGAAACCATATCTTCTAATGTTGTGTTAGTTTGTACATCTTGAGATACAATCGCTCCTGAAATTTGATATGTAGATAATAATGATGAGATTTCATCACTCAATTCTTTTTCTAAACGTTCTTTATGAGTAATATCATCATGAGTAATCGATAATAATACTGTATTTTGTTTATCGTTTAAATACCCTTCTTTTACCATAGAACCAACAATCGCGTGCATTGCGACATCTACATTCGTTCCCTCTAAATCCATATCACCAACGACTTTTTGAGCATCTGTATTAGAAGCAATCACTTGTACAACATCATCTTGTTGATTCAGTTGTAATTGAATGCTTGGATTGACATCCATGGTTACTACAGATACATATTCTTTTCTTGTGGTTTGTGCACATCCTACCAATGACGATGCGACCAATGCTGTTAATAATAATTTTTTCATATTCTAAATCCTCCTTTGATTTCTTTCACTTAATAAATGCACAAAGTCTCTATTTTATTGCATAAAAAATAATTTTTTTTGTGCTAATATGAATATATGAGGTGAAATATATGTTAAATCATAGTTTAATAGAAAAAATCGCAAAACAATTACAACAAGATGATGTAGCTGCACTATTAGTAGCCCCAAGTCATGATCTTATGTTTTTAGTCAACCACAAACCTTATTTGTGTGAACGATTCCAAGCATTTGTTATTACTGCTAGTAAAGAAGTTTTCTATATTTGTAATCAATTAACCGAATTAGAAGCACAAGGCTTTATGGAAAATCATCCTGTATATGCATGGAAAGATAGTGATGGATTTGTTGAAGTGACAAGAACTGCTTTTGAAAAATACAACCTTTTAGGTAAACGCATTGCGGTAAATGGGGCTGTTCGTGCCTTTAATTTAGTGAAATTAATGGACGCAATGGAATTTACACCAACCAATGGTAAAGATTATTTAGAATTAACACGTATTATCAAAACAAGTGAAGAGTTAGACAATTTGCGTAAATCCAGTGCAATTGTGGATAAAGTGTTTGAAGATTTAATTCATTTTATTAAGCCAGGTATGACTGAGGGTGATGTAAACAATGAAATCATTCGTTTGTGTGCATTATATGGTGGAGAAGATTGCCATGGTGGTATTGTAGCTGTGGATGCCAATGCCGCAAATCCACATTACTTTGGTACTAGTGGAGTGATTGGAGAACATGCAGTTGTTGAAATGGATTTTGGTTGTACATACAAAGGTATGTATAGTGATATTACACGTACGGTTATTGTAGGAGAAGCTACAGAACGAGAAAAAGAAATCTACAACCTAGTTTTACAAGCCAATTTAGCAGGAGAAGCCGCAGCTAAAAAAGGTGCATGGATTCCAGATGTTGATTTAGCTGCACGAAAAGTAATTGAAGATGCTGGTTATGGCAATGAATTTAATCATCGTCTAGGACATGGAATTGGCTATGCAGGACATGAAGCACCATATATTCATGGAGATTATAAAATGCATTTAGATTGTGGCATGGCCTTTACTGTAGAACCAGGTATTTATATTCCAAATGAAATTGGTATCCGCATTGAAGATGTAGTAATTATTAATGAACACGGAGAAACAGAAATTCTTAACAAATGCACAAAAGAATTAATCGAAATTAAAAGTACTAGCAAACGCTAGTACTTTCTTTCATTAATTTCTTATAACAATATACCCATAAGATTCCCAAGATAATACTTGTGATTGTCCAACTTACAGGGAAACACATATAAATTGCTTCCAATGTACGATGTGTTAAGAAATAAGTTCCCAACCATAAGAAACGAATTCCACAAATACCAACAATCATCACAATTGTCGGGAATGTTGAATGCCCCATACCACGCATTGAACAAATAAAGATATCCAAAATACCATTCAAAACTAATGGTAAGGCTACCCAAGTCAAACGAATCATACCAACTTCAATTACTAATGGTTCATTTGTATACAATCCCAAGAAGAAATCGCCAAAATACCACACACCAAAACCTAATGTTAAACTTCCAATACAACTTAACAACATCGTAATGTACATAATACTTTTCACACGACCATAGTTTTTAGCACCTACATTTTGTCCAGTAAAGGTAATTGCCGCTTGAGAGAAAGCCATCATCCCAATATAAACAAATCCCTCAACACTATTGCCAGCACTATTACCCGCCACAATTGTACTAGAATCAAAGGAATTAATACTTGATTGAATGACTACATTACTCAAAGAGAACACCATCCCTTGAATACCAGCAGGAACACCAATACGAATAATTTCCCATGCAATATGTGTATCAATACCCAATTTCTTTAAATCAAGATGCGTTACATCCTGATCACGCATCAAACGAGCACAAGTTAATCCTGCTGCCACCGCTTGAGAAATCACTGTCGCAATCGCAACACCAGCCACACTAATATGCAAAACTACAACAAAGAAAACATTTAATGCAACATTCAAAGCACCACTAATTGCTAAATAGTACATAGGACGCTTCGTATCACCTTTAGAACGTAAAATTGAACTTCCAAAATTATACACAAACATAAATATGCATCCAACAAAATATAAACGCATATACAATGTACTTAAATCAATAATATCACTAGGCGTTGCCATCATATGTAACATTGGTTTCGCCAAAAAGAAACCAACAAACGCCATCAAAATTCCACCAACCGTAGCCATTGTAATAGACGTATGAACTGCCTTTTGCACACCTTCTTCATCCTGTTTACCAAGCAAAGTCGCAATCACAACATTACTACCAGCACTCAAACCATTAAACAATGAAACCAATAAGAAACACAAAGAACCCGTTGCACCAACAGCAGCTAAAGCCAATTCCCCAGCAAACTTACCTACAATAATAGTATCCGCCGCACTAAACATCATTTGAAGCATAGACGCCAACATCATAGGTACTGCAAATTCAATTATATTTTTAAGTAATGGACCATGAACCATATCCATCCGCAAAGACTTCTTATCACTCATCATCAAAACCTTCTTTCATACTTGTTATACATGATACCACAAAAGCAAAAGTTAATCATTATAATCTTAATTTTAGATGGATTAACTAAACAAATCACGTATAATATGTATAGTATATGAAGGAGAACGATTATGCGAAAAATAGATTATCATTTGCACACATACTTTTCTGCAGATAGCCAAGCCAATCCAGAACAACATATTCTTAAAGCCATAGAACAACAACTAGAAGAAATTTGTTTTACCGATCATAATGACTTTATAGATGGATGGCGCTTACAAGACATCGATTCCTATTTAAAAGAACTATTTGCATTAAAAGAAAAATATAAAGACCAAATCAAAGTAAAAGTCGGAATTGAAATTGGTATCGACATGTTAGCGCAAGAACAATCAAACAACTACGCTAAACAATATCCATTCGATTTTGTCATTGGTTCTATACACACTATTGATTTACAAGACATCACACAACCAAGTTATTTTGAAAATATGACGAAAGATGAAGCACATGCTAGATATTTTCAAGCCATGAAAGATTGTGTAACATACATCGATAATTTTGATGTTTTAGGACATTTAGATTATGCAAGAAGATATGGTCCATACGAAGATAAAACCATTAACTACGAAATACATCAACCAATCATTGATGAAATCTTCAAGATTTTAATTTCCAAAGGAAAAGGAATCGAAGTTAACCTATCAGGTATTCGCCAATTTGGCCAAAGCTTACCAGGATACAACCAATTAAAACGTTACTACGATTTAGGCGGTCGAATTATCACCATCGGTACCGATTCACACGATAGTCAATATGTAGGAATGCATGTTGACAAAGCCATTGAAATGTTAACAGAAATTGGTTTTGAAGATATCACAACTTTTACACAACGTCAAAAAGACTAAAAGGAACTTTACAGTTCCTTTTTTAATCCTTAAATCCATCCCACACAGGTTTCCCCGTATATTCTTTTACTTCTTCTTCATGTAATAAAACTCTAAGTGCATTAATCGCAAGAGCTTCTTGTTCATATTCTCCAGGATATACACTAATCGGTGCAATCCAGCCACAACGTTCATAAATTTGATGATATACATCTTGGAAGCGCATTAGACCACCCGTTAATAAAATACCATCCACTTTACCATGTAAAACCGTAGCCATACTACCAATACTCTTACACACTTGATAAATCATCGCATTCCATACACGAACCGCTTTTGGATCTCTTTGTTCAACCAATTTATGAATTTCTGTAGAATTACTCGTACCAAAATAATTCGATAATCCACCAGTACAACTACATAAGTTCATCATTTCTTCTTTCGGTTTATCCCACAAATAACGAACCACATCTGTAATAGCCATACTCCCCATACGTGTTGGAGTAAATGGTCCATCTCCTCCTCCACCATCATTACCATCAATCATTTTACCCTTTTCATGAGCGGTAATTGTAATACCACCATCAATATGACAAACAATTAAGTTTAAATCTTCATATTTCTTATGCATAGCATGTGCATGCTTTCTCGCTACTGTTTTTAAATTCAATGCATGACAAATCGCTCTACGATAAATACCATCAATACCCGTTACTCTAGCCAAATCTGAATATTCATCCACAACTGTAGGATCACTCATAAACATTCTTCCACCATAAGTATCATGAATACGCTTAGCCATTTGTACACCCAACATTGATGAGTGATACAAACCGCCTTTAGAATCTCTTGTATCTTGAATCAATTGATTGGTAATTTCATACGTACCACCACTAACAGAATAACTAGGACCACCACGAGCCGCAATTGCATCTATATCATGTAAATCAATTTGATTGTCTAGAATAAATTTATCAACTACTTCCATACGATAATCCAATTGATCATTAATTGTAGCAAATGTTTTTAAAACACTTGAATCATGAAAAACATCAGTTGTAAATTGATGTTCTTCATTCATAAATAATGACAATTTGGTAGAAGTAGAACCAGGATTTATTACTAATATTTTGTACTGTTTCATAACTATCCCCTTCGTATTCATTACTATAATCATACGATTTTCAAATTGTTTTGACAACAAAGAAAAAGAAATGCAAATTGCATTTCTATTTAACTGTAGGATTTGGTAATGTATAGAAATTTTTATTATTAACAGGCGCCATTAAAACTTTACCTGTCCCACGATAAACATTTACTAACCCTTCTCCACTTGCGGCTGAGCCCAATAATGTTTTTCCTGAACGTTCTACAGTAAATTCCAATGAACCACTCCAAGCAATAACCATACTGCCATCCACTTTTAATGTATCATTCTTTAATTCAATTTCAATCAATTCTTCCTTTGGACAAACTGATTCAATCGCAACAATACCATTACCTCTTAAACCAAGATTAAATAATCCTTCATTTCCTAATACTGCAGAAGAAATATTTGAACGCATAACCGCTTTATGTTCTAATGTAGATTCACAAGCTAAGAATAAACCATCTTCTAGCATTAAGAATCCACCCCAATCAGCAACATCCAATAATAATAAATACTTATAAGATGGTTCTAATACTAAAAGACCATCACCAGTATATTCTGGTTTAATAGCACTTTCACCTGTAACAGAACCACGAACCGCTTTTTTAAAGAAATCACCAGCACCCTTTAATCCAGTATTTGCTTGAACATTACCCAACATCCATTGCATTGCCCCAGCTTGAAGTGTTACATTTCCATATTTAAGATCACATACAACCTGACGTTTTTTAATATTCATTTGATTAGAAAAATATGCAACTTGAGCAGTTTCTGGAAGAACACTCAAATCACGTTGATATTCAATTACTTTAAATCCCTTTAAACTTTCCAACACTTTTACATCATCATTATCTAAAAAGTTTTTGATTGTATACATATAGTAGCCTCCTTGTTCTAGTTAGTTTGATTATATCATGTACATATTTATACTTTGTAAAATTTACCTAAAATAAATTTAGAAATTTCGAATCTCTTTCACTTTATCTTCATCTAATCGCCTGATTAGTTCTACCATTAAACGAATCGTATTTACATAGTCATCATAGTGAATCATACTTGTTGGTGTATGTGCATAACGAGATGGTACATTCACCAATAATACAGGCATACCACTACGAACATGTTGGAATTCAGACGCATCTGTTCCACCATGTTTCATAATAGAAACTTGATACGGAATCTTACATTCTTCCGCAACTTGTACTGCAAATTTTAATAACTTACGATTACTAATGGTATGAGAATCCATTACACATAGTTCTGGGCCTTTGCCTAATGCAATCCCTTCTTTTGCTTGACCATGCATATCATCCGCAATTCCTACATCAATAGAAAAGCCAATATCCGCATTCGCTAAATATCCCAAGGTTTTTGCACCACGTGTACCTACTTCTTCTTGTGTTGTACCACCACCAATAAAAATATTAGGGTGTTCTATTTGTTTTAATTCTTCCATAATACGATAAGAAACTGCACAACCAATACGATTATCCCAAGCCTTATTGACTAAGTATTTCTTATCCTTTCCTAATTGTTGGAAATTAGCTTTTGGAACAATAAAGTCTCCGATTTGAATACCTAAAGCTTTTACTTCATCTTTACTTGTACATCCTACATCCATTACCAATTGATCCATTTCTGGATATTTATCAGTAAACATACCTGGACCTAAAGCACAAAGCGCATCTACTTCACCAGTATCTGTTAAGATTGTAAAATGTTGAGACAATACTCCAGACACAAAGAAATAACCACATCTAGAAAATTTAATATAACCATCATCTGTGATTGCTCTAACCATAAAACCTACTTCATCCATATGACCAACTGCCATAATACGTGGTCCTTGATTACCAAGTGTTGCCATTAAAGAACCCATACCGTCGGTTTCAATTGTATCCGCAACATCTACATACTTTTCCTTTAAATAGGTACGAACCACATCCTCGTTTCCACTAGTACCTTGTAAATCCGTAATTTCTTTTAAAAATTGTAGTTCTTTTTGATCCATAAAACATCCTCCAAATCTATACTTGAATCTTCATCCATTCCGCTTGATTAAAACGATATTTACTTGTTAATAAACGCGTAATTTGATCTAAATAAATCGATAACCACGCACCAACTAAGCCCAAACCAACTCCATATGCCAATACATACGTTCCAATTGGACGAATAAAGGTAATCGTAATTAGGGATATGAATGCCACAAACTTCGCATCTCCTGCACCTCTTAAACAGCCCATAGTAATGACTTGGTTTACTTGGAATTGAATAACTAAAGCTAGCATCAAAAGGATTGTTTCTCCTTTTTCAATAACTAAAATATCTTTAGAGAACAAATACATAATTTCCGTATTAAACAATGCAATACCAATTCCCATGATAATCGACATCAACAATCCAATTCTTTGTAAAACTTTACCATAAATGATAGCTAAATCACTTCTTTTAGCACCTAAACTTTGTCCAACTAATGTCGAACTAGCAATCGATAAGCCATCTCCCAAACCAAAACTAATGGTCATCACATTCATACAAATTAAGTGAGTCGCATAATCGATAGTTCCCAAATTTGCGACTGCTCTTGAATACGTAAAGAAACCAATACGCAAGAAAATTTGTTCTACTAAACTTGGAATAGAAATTTTAAAAATCGCCTGCAATGTATCAGCATCCAATTTCCAATCATCTTTTAAATGAATGTGTAAATATCCATTATTTCTTAATAACGTAATTAACGCTAATAAAAAGGCTACAATATTTCCAATCATCGTCGCTATAGCTGCTCCAGCAACTTCTAATCTAGGAAAAAAGAATAAACCATTGATTAATAAAGCATTCATTATGACATTCACAAAATTGGCACTTAAATTACATACCATCGAAATTTTCGTTTTACCTGCACCTCTTTGTGCTGCAGTCATCGTCAAAGACATCAATTGGAAAAAAGTACCAATCATAATATAGCGAAAATACACCACAGAAATCGATAAATAATCAACACTAGCCCCTGCAAACATTAACATTGGTTCTGCGAAAACAAAGCCAATAGTTGATAGTAACAATGACAATAAAAATGACAGTAACAATGCATTACGCAATGTCTTATTGGCATCCTCTTGTCTACCTTCACCTTTTCTTCTAGCCACAACAACATTTACACCAGTATTTAAACCTAATAAAGTAGCCATAATGATAAACTTTGGTTGTGTACAAATACCTACTGCCGCAATTGCATTGGTTCCAAGTCCTCCAACCATCATAGTATCAATCGCACCAATTAAAGCCACTAAAATCGTTTCTAAAGCACTTGGCCATGCAATTTGGAACGCTCTTTTATAGACTTCACCATTTGTAGGAAGTGGGCCTAATATCTTTTCATTACTAATCATCTTTTGACAATCCAAATACGCAATCACACTCTCACCTCATGCTTTCATATAAAGATAGTATATTTACCTAAGCAAATATACTATGTTTTCTTATAAATCTACACCTAAGAATTTTTTAGCTAAAATACCTACTACAAATGACATTACCGCAACAGAAACACTAATCAATGTCATTTCTTTAAAACGAGATCCAAAAGGTTCATCTTGTGCCACTGAAGTATAATAAGTAAATCCTGCAATAATCAAAATAACAATCAATAACATACAACCTAATGCTAGTAAGAAACTTTCATTTGGTAATAGTAAGTAAGGTAAAATTAGTAATACAACCGTAATTAAATAGGCAATACCTGTATAAGTACAAGATTTAAACGCATCACTTCTACCTTCACTTCTAGCAGCTAAAAATTCACTAGATGCCATTGAGAAAGTCGCTGAAATACCGATAATTAAACCAGATAATGCAATTAATCTAGTATTTTGCATCGCAAAAGTAAAACCTGCTAAAGAGCCCGTTAACTCTACTAAAGCATCGTTTAACCCTAAAACCATACTACCTACATACTGAAGAATTTCTTCATCCAGCATCGCTAATAACGCTTGTTCATGCTCTTCTTCTTGTTCACGAATCATGATACTTTCTTCTACTTCATTAACTAATAATGCATACTCTTCTTGAGCACCTTCTTCACCATTTTCCATTAGTTTTACCGCAAAAGTAAACCCCAATAAACGTGCAATCATTTTATACTTAAATACTTTAAAACCTTGAGGTTTCATTTCTTCATTAGTATATTTCTTCCAAATTTCATAATGTGCTCTTTCTTCACAAGATAAACGCAATAATGCTTGCTTATTTCCTTCACCTTTGGCAAACTTCGCAATCTCTTGATAAATTACACTTTCAGTTAGTTCATTTTGTTGCATCTTACGAATCAACGTTAATGCTTGATTTGATAATTGTTTCATAAAATCATCCCCTAATTCTTACCTATTATTGTACTCCTTTTATAAAAAAAGAATAGTCTTGAAACTATTCTAATCTTATCTAAAATAATCATTCGTTGCTTTAATCACTACAGGCGATAATAAAATCAACGCAACCAAGTTTGGCAAAATCATCATACCATTCAACGCATCCGCAATATCCCAAACCAAACTTAATTTTAAACATGCTCCAATTACAATCACAATTAAGAAAGCAATTTGATACATTTTTACAGCCTTAGATTTAAACAAATACTCAAAACAACGTGTACCATATAATGACCAACTCAATATGGTTGAAAAAGCAAACAAACTAATACAAATCGCAATTAATAAAGAACCAACATGTGAACCAAATACCGTAGAAAAACTAGCTGAAATTAACTCTGCACCAGCACCTTGTCCCCAAACAATATCTACTCCACTATAATATCCACACAATAAAATGAAGGCTGTTAAACTACAAATTACTAACGTATCCGCAAACACTTCAAAAATACCATATAAACCTTGTTTCACTGGATTAGTTTCACTAGTAGACGCATGACCCATTGGTGCAGAACCTAATCCTGCTTCATTAGAGAATACACCTCTACCAACACCACGTTGAATGGTTGTCATAATCGTAATACCCACAGCACCACCAACTGCAGCTTGCGCATTAAAAGCACCTTTAAAAATAAGCATAATCACACTAGGAACAAATTTTATATTACATACCACTACAGCTAGTCCACAAACAATATATAAAATAGACATAAATGGAACCAATAATTCCGCTACTTTACCAATACGTTGAATACCACCAAATAAAACAAGACCAATTAAACCAGCTACAATCACACCAACAATTAGACTTGAAACTGGGACTACTTGATTCATAACAGTAAATGAAGCATTCATGATTTCAATACCATATGATTGCAATGCTGTATTAATCGAAGAAGCAATCGTATTCACTTGTGTCATATTACCAATACCAAAAGCAGCTAAAGCACCAAATAAACAAAACAATACTGCCAACCAATTATATTTTTCACCTAAACCATTTTTAATATAATACATTGGGCCACCTACCCAATCACCATGTTTATTTTTTTCACGATATTTAACTGCTAAAAATACTTCCGCATATTTCGTAATCATACCAAAAATAGCAGAAATCCACATCCAAAAAACAGCACCAGGACCTCCAATCGCAATCGCACCAGTCACACCTGCAATATTACCCGTACCTACTGTAGCCGATAATGCCGTTGTCATAGCTTGGAAAGGAGTTATTTCACCTTTGTTATTGTTTTTTTCAAAAACTCTACCCAATGTATGTTTGATAACTGTTGTGAATTTCTTAAATTGAATAAAACCTACTCTATAACTCAAATACACACCCGTTCCCACCAAAAAAGCAAGAACCACAGGTCCCCAAACAATTTCATTTAGATGACTGACAATTTTTTCTAATGTCATACATGATTCCTCCAAAGTCTTGTTAGTAGTATCATATCACACTTTATTCAATAAGAAGATGACGAAACATGGTTTATTTTGCTTTAATTATAAACTCCAAATCCGAAATTGTATCTTTTCTTACAACTCTATAACCATCATTAAAATCTTTACGCACCGTAATCGTATTTAAACAATTATAACCTAACTTATGATACAAACGAATGGCTGCTATATTACGACTAGAGGCTTCGATATATAAACTTGATGAATAGGTTTGTACAAGTTGTTCAACTAAAGCGATTGCCTGGGTTCCTATTCCCCTATTTTGATAGTCTGGTACTACAAATATATCTTCTAACCAATCCATTTCACAACCACGACTTCCTAAATGTACAAAACCCACAATTTGTTGTTGATGAGTAATAAAATATAGTTTATGACCCTCTTTTGTCCATTCTACTAGATTTTCTTTATTATCTTCATAACTTGGTGCCTCTTGATTATGTGCATACCAAAACTGACCAATCAATGAAATCGCAATATCTTGTTCATGTTGATATTCTTTTAATTCAACCATACATAATTCCTCAAATAATCATTGTCATCATCCAAGCAACCACTAAAGCAATTAATGGAAAACCAACCAATGTACCAATCCATTTGCGAATGATGACTTTCATTGGGATATAAGGCTTCAAATCCTCTGTGCCTGCAATAATCCAAGCTTTTGTTTTTCCTACCCAATACCAATCAATGAAAAAACGATCAAACAATCCAGAGATTAATAAGATGACGGTCATTTGATAAAATCCAACCCAAAATTCGGTTACACCATTGATTCCATATACCATTAGTGGAGGTAAGATAAAGGAAGGTATAAACAATGCCAAACAAGTAATTATAAATTGTTTTCGCATTTCTTTTTTCGTTATATACCCCAAAGAAATTACTCTTTCTTGTACATCTTCCTCATATAAGACCACAAGTCCTATAGGACCATTCGCAATCCCAATCACGCATACAAGTAATAAGCAAAAGCACATCACAATACCTTCTATTAGTAATAACATACTGTAATCTCCATTCGTTTTTTTTATTGTATCATACTTTTTACAAGAAAAAAGGATGCATCGCATCCTTATAGTTTTCTAGCCACTTCATATCCTTCAGTAATTGCGTCTTTGATATTACCAACTTTATGGCCATCACCAATTAAATGATACGTAGCATTCGCTTCTTTTAACATATCCTCCATTGCTGGATCAATATGATAACCACAAGCAAAGATTAATGTATCTACATTATCTAATACGTGTTCTTTACCAGCTTGTTCATATGTAATTGTAGATTCTGTTGTAGCTGTTACTTTCGCATTACATTGGATATTGATACCCTTTTCCATCATACGTAATGCTAATACACTTCTTGCTGAACCACCTTCAGTCATTAAGATTTCAGGCCCCATTTCCAACAATGTAACAACACGATTTCTTGGGAATCTATCATTTACTAGTGGTGCCACATAGTCTGCAGTTTCGCATCCTACACTTCCTCCACCTAATACAACAATACGTTGTCCAGGGAAAGCTTTACCAGCTAAAATATCATCAGCTGTTGCCCAATGTTTAAAGTTTGTTAAAGCGTTTGGAACATTTGGTTTAGCACCTGCTGCAGCGATAACTTCATATCCAGCAAATTCAGTTTCTAACATTTCTTTCGTTACTTTTGTATTCAAGCGAACTTCAATACCATTCACTTCTAAACGATTTACCATGTATTTAACAACCTTTGTTAACTCTTGTTTACCAATTGGTACACAAGCCACTAACATTTGTCCACCCAATTGTTCTTGTGCTTCACATAGTACAACATGATGACCACGTTTATGTGCTACATACGCAGCTTCCATACCTGCTACACCACCACCAATGACTAAGATATTTTTCTTTTCTTCCGCAGGTTGTAGTGTATCTTCATTTTCTAATTCAAACGATGGATTAATTGAACAAGAAACACGTTTACCAAACATAATACCTGTTAAGCAACGACCACAACCAATACATGGCTTAATTTCAATTTCTCTGCCTTCATATGATTTATTTGTAAATTCTGGATCACATAAATTTGCACGACCAATCATAACTGCATCTGCCTGACCATTGGCAATAATTTCATCCGCAACCCAAGCATCTGTAATACGACCAACTGTCACTACAGGAATATTAATGTGTTTTTTGATGTATTCAGATAAATGTGTGTGACTTCCTTGTTTTGTACCAGGAGCTGGCATAGAACTTGCACGTTTGATTGTATTACCACCAGAAACATGGATAAAGTCTACTCCAACTTTTTCTAATTGTTTACAAACATACGTCATATCTGTAAGATTCAATCCACCATCACTATATTCATCACCAGAAATACGTACATCAATAATGAAATCATCCCCACAACGTTTACGAACTTCCGCAATTACTTCTAAAGTTAAACGCAAACGACCATGGATATCTCCACCATATTCATCTGTACGTTTGTTGTATAAAGGTGATAAGAAACCACCTAATAAACCATGCGCATGGGCACAATGAATTTCAACTCCATCACCACCAACTTGTTGCATACGATAAGCTGCATCACCAAATTGTTTAATGATGACTTGTAATTCTTCTTTAGTTACCGCTCTTGGCGCTGCTTTTGCATAATATGGTCCAACATTACTTGGCGCAATCAATTGAGGTGTACCAGGCAATGGAAATGCCATAAAGGCAGGATGGAATAATTGTGGTAATAACACTGTGCCATATTTATGCACTTCATCAAATACCTTTTTCCAACCTTCCATATAACTATCATCATGAATAGACATATCACCAGGTAAATATACATATGTAGGTTCTACTGTTACTACTTCAGAAACAATTAATCCTACACCACCTTTAGCTCTAGCACCATAATGTTGTACAAGTTCATCTGTTACATATCCATTATTAGCTAAGTTTGTAGAAATAGGTGGCATAAATACTCTGTTTTTAATGGTTCTTTTACCAATTTGAATTGGTTCAAATAAATGTTTATACATTGTCATATTTATTTCTCCTTAAAGTGAAAGACCCATCTTCACACTTGGAAGATAGGTCTTAATGTGAAAATTAAATTTCGTTAGCAGCTTTATATCCACCACGAATTGCATTAGCGATATCCGCAGTTCTTTCACCTGCACAGTCACCTGCATAGTAAACTGGAACTGTAACACCTTCAACGTCTAATACATTCTTAACAGAACCAACAGCCATTACTACTGTATCACATTCGATAACAACATCTTTTTCTTCCTTAACATCAGTAGCTAATACTTTACCTTCTTCAATAGCATTAACTTTTGTATTTAGATATTGTTTAACACCATGTTGTTGGAAGTCTTTCATGATTGTTGGAAGGATTGTTGTAGATTCACCACTTGCAATCTTATCAGCCATTTCCACGATAGAAACTGTGCAACCTTTAGTTAAGATATGTTCAGCTGTTTCAGTACCAACTAAACCACCACCGATAACTACACAATGACCTTTAACTTCAGCTTTATCAGCTAATACATCCCAACTTGATACTACATTCGCACCATCAGCACCAGGAATACGTAAAGAAATATCATGAGCACCAACCGCAACGATAACTGCATCAGCCGCATTCATAATTTCTTTAGTAGCTTCAGTATTTAAATGTACATTTACACCCAATGTTGGTAATACTTTTTCATAGTATTCAACAGAACGTAAGATTTCATCTTTTCTTGGAGGTACAGCAGCGATATGAATTTGTCCACCAATACGTCCTTCTTTTTCATAAACATCAACAGTATGTCCACGTTTTGCGGCTACTCTAGCAGCTTCTAAACCAGCTAAACCAGCACCAACGATAACTACATGTTTCTTTTCTTCTGCAGGTTTAATGAAGATAGTTGCTTCATCACCATTTTCAGCATTTAATACACAAGAAATGTAACGACGACCTTGAATAGCATCTACACATCCCTTATTACAGTTCAAGCATTCACGAATTGGTTCATCATTTTCAACTTTAACTGCGATATCTGGATCACATAATAATGAACGTCCATAACAAATAATGTCTGCTTCACCGTTTCTTAAGATTTCTTCACCATTTTCAACAGTTACTACTTTACCTACAACAGCAACAGGAATATTAACAACTTCTTTTACTCTCTTAGTAATTGGTAACATCCAATTGTATTCTCTTGTACCCATTGGAGGGATTGTATCCGCCATATTACCTGTATGGTTTGCTTGTGCTACTTGAATCATATCAACACCAGCTTTTTCCAATTCCACTGCAAACTTGATACCATCTTCTTCATGTAAGCCACCTTTACCACGGTCTGTACCATCTTCATTTTTAGTAATGAAAGGTAATTTATATTCAACCATTAATGTTGGAGCAGCTTCTTTAATTGCTTTAACAACTTCTAATGCATAACGAATACGATTTTCTAAACATCCACCATATTCATCTGTACGATGATTTAAAATATCAGAACATAAAGAACCTAATAAACGGTCACCATGTACTTCAATCGCATCAATACCAGCTTCCATAGCACGACGAGATGCTTGAGCAATTGCATCTTTAATTTGATTTAATTGTTCAACACTAGCTTCAGTAACAAAGTGTTGCATATCATGATGTAATTTCGCATATGCTTCATCACTTAATTTTTTACCTTCAGCCATCTTAGCACCAAATGTAGCCATATCACCAGCTTCTTTAGCAGCTTGAGCTTCCATCATTGCTTTTCTTGATAACATAATCATACGACCAACACCTGGAACATCATATTCAGGGTGGAACAATTGAACAGCTACTTTACAATCATATTCATGCATAGCATCTGCTAATTTCTTAAATGTAGGAATTTGACGATCATCACATAATTTTGGAGTTGGAGAAGCTGTCATAACAGGAGCTACGTCCCCAATAATTACATAAGATGAACCACCTTGTGCAATACGTTTGTAGAAGCTTAAACTTCTTTCACCGATAGAACCATCACGTTCTTCATACCCAGTTGTTTGAGGAGGGAACATAATACGGTTCTTTAATGTTAAGTTACCTACTTTAATAGGTTGTAATAATAATGAATCTTTACCCATAGTAAAAATACCTTCTTTCTTTGCTTGTTAATATTTTAACATACACAAATATATATGACACAAAAAAATTTACATTTTCATAAAAAAATGAACATGTTATACATGTTCACTTTCATATTTTTTTAAATTTCCTTCTGCTATAAAATGAAGCATACCCTCTTCATCTAAACCACAAACTTTAAATGTATTTCCTTCACATTTCTTTTCTAATACTAAATATTCATTAGGTCCTGTTTCTTTTTTGAATTGAATAGAAAGATCTTCAATAAAGAATTCTTTAAAGACATCATACCCCAAACAATCACATACCCATTCTACATATTTCGCATTATTTAAATGCCCATTTACATCAATATCCCCATATCGAACTTGACGTTTTTCTACAAAGATATATCCTTCTTCATCACTAAAATCCGTTTCAATTTCAATCGTACCTGGTTTACAAATTTCTTCTGGGAATGTTAAACCCACGCGTTTTGGAATTGCAATACGACGACGAACCAAATCTAATAATGTCCATTGACTCGTTGCCTCCACAACAACTTCACCACTTGCATTTATAACTTCATATTGTCTTGGATGTACAACTGCAGAACCTTGCGTAATCCAAGTACGTAATGTAACTTCCTCATCCATTTTAATCGGTTGATAGATTTTAACTCGCATCTTTGCAATTACCCATCCATATTGATCAATATACTTAGGATCCCAACCACCAAAACTTGTCGCATGAAATGTCGCAATATTCGCAAACTCAGTAAACATATCACTCAATTTCCAATTTCCTAAAAAATCAGTTTGTGTATACCCCAATTTCATTTTTCTATCCATCATATATTATTCCTCACTACTTTTCAGTTTCAATCAAAATTGTTTGTTTATCAATCATACGTTTATCATCACCTTGACGCATAACTTGAACTTCTAATGTTACACTTTTAATACTTGTACTATTTACTTTAGCTAAATCTTCTAACGATGCTCTAGTTACATCAAAACAATAAGAATGTGGTGGTAATGCAACATATCCATACGTTTTCTTAGGAATATATCCATTTACAATAACTTTACTTATTTGCATACGAACATTGGTATCTGTTTCATTCGCAAAACATAGCTTAACATATGCTTCCTCTTCATCTTCAAAAGTACCCAACGACCAAATCTTATAGCCATCCACATCCATTTCTAATGTACCTTTTTCTTCAAATTGGTATACATAATTTGGATCATCGGTTGTAATCGTTAAAAAATCTGTTGTCTTATATGTTTCATAATCATTTTTACCCATCTTTGATAAATACAAACGATAGGTAATACTCGCAATCGATTCTAAATCCATCTCTGGATTTCTACTTTGATAATACTCCGAAAAACATTGTTGTGTACTATTTGGCGCAACTTCTGCCCATAATTGTCCATTTACGGATACATTATTTAACATCATCGATTCAGAATAAACCATGATTTCTTTATTTGAATGATTGGTAATCTCAAAGTTGATGAACATTTCATCTTGATTTAAATCAATAATACTTTCTTTCGCAACAATGGTCATAACATTATCTTCATATACCAATTGTTCCGCAATCGTCACTGTTTTTTTAGTTGTATTTGGCTTTGAATCTTGTTCTTCATTAGTTGGTTGTTCACTACATCCATAACAAAACAAAGATACCAATAGCAATATTAGAACTTTCTTCATCTATAACCAACCTTTCTTTACACAATAATGATAAATACCATCATCTTTTACATGGCCACAAAAATCATCCGCAACTACTTTTAACTCATCCGTTGCATTTTCCATCGCAACACCCAAACCAACCGTTTGTAACATATCGACATCATTTCCAGCATCACCAAAAGCAACAGCTTCTTCTACGGTAAATCCAAAGTATTCTAACACTTTTTTGATGCCAGTTCCTTTACCACCATCTACAGGTACAATATCTCCAGCACGATCCCACCAAGCAGTTAATTTAGCACCAGGCGCATCTTTCATTAAAGCTTCATGTTCACTTGGTGTAGTACCCACCATAATTTGATAAACCTCTCCTTTAGAAAATTCATCAAAATCATCTACTACATTCACCAATTGATGAGAAATATTCATATAATCAATTAAATCTTGATCCTTACCATTGGCACACATACGTTCTAAACCAGCTAGTTCAACTGGTCTACCAATACTTGTCGCATTTTTGATAATTTGTTGTACATCTTGAGTAGGAATTGGATTATTAAAAATCAATTCTTCTTTTGTATAACAATATGACCCATTAAACGTTAAATAGGCATCAAATTCTACACCTTGGAAATCTGGCAATATAAGCGGAGGTCTACCTGTCGCAATACAAATCTTTATTCCATTATCTTGTAATTGATGTAACATGTTAACAGTTGTCTCAGTCATCAATTTATTTTCAATATTTTTTAATGTTCCATCAAAATCAAAAAAAGCTATTTTTATCATGCACATTCCCTCATTTGTGATAATTTTACCACATATTTATACTTGTTGTGTTATAGTAAATACAGATGGAGGTATTCTTTATGACAGACTATTTAGTTGGAGAAACATTATCATTTGAAAATGAAGAAGGTAAAGAACTAGAATTAGAAATTATTGATATCTTTGATTACAATGGAGACATTATTTTCTGTTTGGCATTCAAAGAAAATGATGATTCTTTATATATTATGAAAGCTGTTGCGGATAGTGAAGATACCTTTGATCCTGTAACAGATGAAGAATATGATATGTTTTATCAAATGTATGTACAAAGAGCTGAACAATTAGAAGAAGATTCACAATATTGGAGTTAATGAAAAAAGAGTATCGCATCGATACTCTTTACTTTTTCATTGAAGGACAAGATTTCTTGCCACAAGCTTTGGCATGTGGACAACCAATACACTTCGCTCCATTTTTCTTTTCTTTAATGATATAGGCAATCGCTACTACTAGAATAATAGCTAATATAACGATAACTATGATATCCTTGCTATTCATAGAGCACCTCTATTTTGCTTTCTTAATTAAATAAACAATATAAGCTACGATTGCACCTACAATAACCAAACCAGGGACAAAACCTGTACCTACTGTTTTAGTAGTTAATAAGGTACCTACTTGATATACAACAAAAGCTACTGTATACCCTGTCGCAAATTGTAAGCCAACTCCACCCCAGAACCATTTACGGTCATTGATTTCTGAGTTCATAGCACCTAATGCCGCAAAACATGGAGGTGTAAATAAGTTAAACATTAAATACGCTAAAGCAGCTGCTTTAGTTAACCCCATCGCAAGAGCTACTTCATTTGCGCCAGAAGTTAAAATCAATTCATCAACATTAATAAAGTTTGTTAGAGAATAACATACTGCTAATGTTCCTACTACATTTTCTTTCGCAATAAAGCCTGTAATTGCGGCTGCAGCTAATTGCCAAGCACCAAAGCCTAATGGAATTAATAATATCGCAAATGGATTGGCAATAGATGCTAGAATAGAAGTCGCTTCCATACCTTCTTCAACCAATTCCAATTTCCAGTTGAAAGACTGCATAATTTGTACCACAGTATTACATACCAAAATAATCGTTCCCGCTTTTACAATATACGCTTGACCACGAGACAACATAGAAATACATGCTCTTTTTAAACTTGGAAGTTTATATTCTGGTTGTTCCATAATGAAGAACGATTTACGAGAATTGTATCCAGCAATCTTATTTACCAATAATGCTCCAAAGAAAATAAGTGCCATTCCCATAAAGTACATAAGTGGACCTACCCAACTAGAACCTGGGAAGAATACACCAACAAATAAAGCAATAACTGGTAGTTTCGCACCACATGGCATAAATGGTGTTAACATCGCAGTTGCTCTGCGTTCTCTTTCATTACGAATTGTACGACAAGCCATAACTCCAGGAATTGCACAGCCTGTACCAATTACCATTGGAATAACAGACTTACCAGATAATCCTACTTTTTTGAAAATAGGATCTAATACCACCGTTGCACGAGCCATATATCCACAATCTTCTAATAAAGCAATTAAGAAATACATCACCATTACTAGTGGTAGGAAACCAACAACAGCTCCTACTCCACCAATCATACCATCAACCAATAATGCATATAAGAATGGATTCACATCAGTAAGCATTTCACCAACCCAACCTTGGAAAGTTTCAATCCAGCCAACTAATACATCAGCTAACCATACACCCAATCCACTTTCATGTTGAGAAATCATGAATACTCCATAGATAACAACCGCAAAAATTAGTAATCCTAAAATTGGATGTGTTACAATCTCGTCTAATTTATCTTGCCAAGTTTCATCGCTTGTTAATACTTTTCTAGTTTCAATTGTTTTTACAAGATCATTCACAAAGGCAAAACGTTTTCTATCTGCAGCTTCTACTTCTTTTTTATTTGTTAAATCGACATTTCCCATAACAAATGGTGCAGTTTGTGATTTACCTTTTAAAGACACAGCCATTTCTACAACAGCTTTTAAACCAGCATTTGATGCATCTTCCGCAACTGTAGAAATCACAGGACACCCTAATTTCTTAGATAATGCTTCCACATCAATTTCAGTTTCTTTCTTATCCGTAATATCAATCTTATTCAACGCCACAACTACTGGAATTCCTAACTCCAATAATTGTGTAGTAAAGAACAAACTACGACTTAAATTCGTAGAATCCACGATATTAATAATCACATCTGGTTTCTCATTTTTAACATAACTACTTGTAATACTTTCTTCTTGTGTAAATGGAGACATTGAATATGCGCCTGGTAAATCTACCGCAATCAATTCTTCATTACCACTATAATAATTCTTTTTAATTTTATATTCTTTCTTTTCTACGGTTACTCCCGCCCAGTTTCCAACACGTTCATTTCTACCCGTGATGGCATTGAATAGTGTTGTTTTTCCACTGTTTGGATTTCCTGTTAATGCTATTCTCATTGTTTCCTCCCATAGTTAGTTTAAACTAACTGTTACTCAAAATAATAATGGTGCTAACCACCATTGTTAAATAATAATCGCTTCCGCTAATTGATAGTCAATGCTATAGCGTCCATCTTTAATAGCAACCACGCATACCCCTTTACGATGAGCAACCACCGTGATTGGTTCACCACTATAACATCCTAACGAAAAAAGAAAGGCATTCAATTCATCATCATCTGTTTGAATCGCTTGAATAATATATTCTTGACCAATATTTGCGTCTTTCAATACCATCTTTTTTCACCTTACCTTTTTTAGTTAGGCTTAACTAACAAGCATATGTTAGCATAGACTAACTCAAGTGTCAACCAAAATTTCCCACTAAAAAAGGATTCTTAAAGAATCCTTAGATGTATTCATAACGTTTGCGATATGCAAAAATAAATGCCAACGTGATAAACATCGATATACCTTCCGCAAAAACAATGGACCACCATACTCCATCAATATCCCATAGTAATGGTAATGCATAAACAAAGATTACTTGTAAGATAACTGTTCTTTCAATGGATAAAATAGCGGATATTAAGCCATTATTTAAAGCTGTAAACATACTTGAACCAAAGATACCAATTCCACTAAATACAAAGGATATGGAGAAGATTCTAAATGCATGAATGGTCATATCCATTAGTTGTTGGTCATAGCTCGTGAAAATGAAAGCTAATGGTTTCGCTAATACTTCTGCAGATACTAACATCATTATAGATACCAATGTCATTAAAATCATCGATTTCTTAAAGATATTCTTTAATTCATCGGTGTTTTTAGCACCGTAGTGATATCCAATAATTGGAGAAGTACCCATACAATAACCAAAGAAAATCGCAATAAATATCATATTTACATACATAATGACACCATATGCCGCAACACCATCATTACCCGCATACTTTAATAATTGTAGATTAAATAAAATACCTACAATGGACATCGAAATATTGGATAAGAATTCACTAGAACCATTGGTACAGGCTTTCCCTAAGGCTTTAAAATTAATTTGCGGTTTACCTAATCTTAAAATCCAATGTTCCGTCACAAACAAATACATTGGTGTTAAAGAACCTACAAGTTGTCCCATAATCGTTGCTAGAGCAGCACCAGCAATGCCCCACTTAAACAACGCAATAAACAAGGCATCAAAAATAATATTCGTTACACCAGCCATAACTGTAATTCTAAAATTCACTTTTGGTTGTTCAGCGGTAATTAAGAAACCTTGGAACGTATATTGTAAAGAAAAGAAAATATTGCCAATCATCATAATACGACCATAGACTATCGCATGTTTCAATACCTCTCCTTCAGCACCTAAAAATGATGCAATTTGTGGTACTAACACAAAACCAATAAGTGCAAATATCGCACTAATAACAATCATGAAATAGACAAAGAACGAAAATAAACGATTGGCTTTTTCATTTTCACCTTCACCTAAGGTTTTCGCAATTAATGCCGAACCTCCAATACCAATCATATTACCCACAGCACCTAAGATAATAATAAATGGCATAATGATATTTAATCCTGTAAAAGGATCTTTTCCTACAAAATTTGAAACAAAGAAGCCATCAACCACTCCATAAATCGAAGTAAAAATCATACTCGCAATACTGGGTAAAACAAATTGTAACAAACGTTTATAGGTAAAATGATCCGATAATTGAATTTGTTGTTTCATAAATGTCATTTACCTCTTTCTAGCTTTAACTAACAACATCATTGGGCGACGCATTTCATGAATCATATCTGGTTGTTTTAACATCTCTTCATTTGGACATACTTCTTGGATTGTTTCAATAACAAAACCACAAACAATTAACTCATTGATAATTTGTGTCAAAGTATGATGATATTTTTGAATATCACAGCCTAAAAATTGTGTATTTCGTTTATTTGAATAGTAATACATATCGATAGCCCAATACTCAATATCCCCTTGTGCATTATAAATCCAATCTTGATTAATACCTGCAGTAAATACAGGATGTTCGATATTGAATATAAACTCACCATTAGGTTTTAAAGTTTGGTACACTTTACGATAGACTGCTGTTAAATCTTCGACATAATGTAATACTAGATTCGAAAACACCATATCAAATGTGTTTGTTGGATAATTATACTCTTCTAAATTACATATATGATATTCAATCTTAGGGTGTGTATGCTTCATTTTAGCAGTTTCTATCATTTTTTTACTGCAATCAATAGCAATTACTTTATTAGCACCACAATCAACAAAATACTGACTATGCCATCCATATCCACAACCTAAATCTAAAATTTGTTTGTCTTTGATTTCTGGTAACATATTTTCTAAAAGATACCATTCACCTGCGCAAGATAAGCCATATTGACTTCTCTGCATTTTCGCATAGGCATCAAAAAATGTTTCATCATCATAATGATTTATTGACATTTAGTAACCTCATGTAAAAAATTATCAATTTCTTCTCTTGTTGGCATAGATACTGTTGTACCAATTTTTTGTACAGATAAAGCTGCTAAAGCATTCGCAAAACGAGCTGCTTCCCAAATATCTTTACCTTCACTCAACGCACATAAGAAGCCACCATTAAAGGCATCCCCCGCACCTGTTGTATCAATAGCATGCACTTTAAATGCTTCTACAATATCTTCTTTGTCATTTGTAGAAACAAAGACACCACGACCACCTAAAGTAATCACAACCACTTCAACACCTTTAGATTTGATAATTCTAGCAGCTTCCTTAGCCGCTTCTAAACCATCAATCGTAATACCCGTCATCTCTTCAGCTTCTACTTCATTTGGAGTAACCATATATACTTTAGACAAGAAGTCATCACTCATTGGTGCATAAGGAGCCGTATTCACAATAACCTTCACATTGTGTTTTCTAGCCAATTCTACGATACGTTCATTCGCATCTTGATTTACTTCTAATTGCAATAATACATATTCACAATCTTTTAATACTTCTTCTACTTTATTCGTATCATCTTCATTTAATAAATTACATGTACCTGGTACAATTACGATTTCATTTTGACCACTTTCTTCATGTACCATAATCAATGCACATCCAGTACTAGAAGCATCTGTTTGAATTATATATTCAGTAGGCATATTTAAATTCTTCATTGTGTCCAAAATAATACCCGCAAAAGCATCTTTACCTACTTTTGTAATCATTGTTACATTCGCATTTGCTTTATGAGCAGCTACCGCTTGATTAAACCCTTTACCACCAGGCCCCATTTGAAACATAGAACCTTTTAATGTTTCACCAGCCACTGGAAAACGTGGTGTACGTGCCATTAAATCTACAAAAAAACTACCAAATACTGCGACTTTACTTGCCATAATCATTTCCTCAATTCTTTTTTATTATTTTACCATACAAAAAAGAGATATTCCTAACGAATATCTCTATGTACCTTTACCATTACACTTTTTATCATGTGGAACCAAACGGTTTCCACAATAGTGTTGTCGATTATAAAAATTCTGTGTATTAAACTCCTGCATATCTCGATCATCATCAATATCTTCAGACAAATTCTCAAACTCATCTTCTTCAACATGAAAATATACATACTTAGGATCCTTCTTATCCATACCACTCACCTCAAGATATAGTATGAAACTAGAATACGAAAATATTCACTCGTTTTATGTCGATATAACTATCTATTTGCATATTTCACTATAGAAGAAACTAATAATACAATCCCCAATGTAAAACATACACAGCCAACGATAGTATCTAATCGATTCGCAAAATAGCCAATCATCACACTTCCAATACCAATAGTAAGTATTCTCTTCATTCTTCATCCACCATTTGTACTTTCAGCCACTTTCTAGTAGTTTTAACACTATATTGCAAAGTATATTCTCCACATCCTTGAAGTATAGCATTATGAATATTCATTATTTCCTGGGTAATCTTTTCTTCATTTGCATACCATCCTAAAAATATTGTAGAATCCTTACCTTCATACACACCAAATAAAGCATATGCAGGTGCACGTTTACCACCGCTCATTTTCTTAGATGAAACAATAGAAACACATCTAGCAAGCACATTTTCATGAGGTGATGTAATTAAAATGGCTTTGGATGTAGTTGATGTTTGTTTTTCAACTTCAATATCTAATAAATAATCCAAAGAAACATTTAACTTTTTTGCTAGTATTATCAATTTCTCTACTTCAGGATACCCATCACCCAATTCCCATTTAGACACCGCTTGACGACTGACTGCTAACATATACGCTAATTCTTCTTGCGATAATTGTTTCTCTTTTCGTACATATTTTAACTTTTCAGCAAAACTCATCCTAATTTCCTCCTATCTATATTTAGATTATAGATATTTTCTATGAGGAATCTACCAACTTATATTTGCATTTTAGCTACTTAAAGTTGCGAAACACTTTTTCAAAGCGCCATTTATTAAAAATTATGATTTTATATGTTCTTTGATCTTGCATATGAAAAGTCACTACAGGGAAAACTACCCATTTCCAAGTAATCTCTTGAATTTCAGATATTGGTATTACCAAATTTCGCAATTCTTTACTAACCGTAAGCTTATTTGTTCTATACGTTATAGATTGTTCATCTACATATAACGCACCACCTAAGATTCCATTATGTACTAAACTGCATATGAATACACTTTTCATAATACTCTCTCCCTTTTTAATTCATTCTAGAAATTCCACTTTTCTTTTATTATTTCTTTTAACCTATGATTTTTATCAAATACATTTTCTGTTAAATTATTTAGTTCTAACAAACTAGTAATGCACCACTCTGGATCTTGAGTATGAAATGAATAATAAACTTCATTCATTTGTCTATATGTAAACAAACTCATTATATATTTTGTAGACAGTTCTCGAGTATAAGAAATATATCTATACATATAACCAATCCAAAATAGTGCGCTTTTTGAATATTTCTCTTTACCATATTCACTGTCTCCAAATTGTTCAATAATACTTTGGTTTCCTTCATTTACATCCAATGAAATAACTACTGGATTATTCGTATCCAATTGTTTTAATAAATTAGAATGTAAAAACCTTCTAATATATATACCTGTAGAGCAATTTAATTCGGTGGATTTCTCAAACAGTTTTCCTTGATATTCAGCAAGTAATAATCCATTATTGTCAAATTTTCTCATTTTAATAATTCCTCAATATATAGTCCATTTCTAAATTCTCTCTTAGCAAGTCTTAACTTAGTATCAATTTCGTAGCTGCGTTCCACTAATGACTTTCTGCAATCCTCTCTCTCCGGATTGGAAATATAGTATTTCTCTATAGGTATAAGCTTTTGCAATGCCTTTTCTGTTCTAAAAACAAATTGTAGGCCTAACTTTGAAGCCGATAAAGAATGAAGAGCAGCATCAGCATTAACTTCTCCTTCAGTAAATTGTGCCATTACATAAAACATTTTATTGTCTGCAATTGGTGCAATAATTACATCAGCCATTTCTATATCATTAATTATGTTTTTTACTATTCTACTCGATGAATAATTTCCTAATGTTCCTCTATAATAGCATATAGCAAGCATCCACTCTAAATCACAATCAAACCTTTTAATTTTCAATCCTTCAAGTGAATATTTAAAAGAATAAACAGATGATCTATCTTTTTCGCATACAAATGATAAAGCTTGATGATATGTTTCACCAAGATAAAAACCTTTACCAAAATCACAATTTTCTCTAGAACCTTCAATTGTGATTTCAAACAATCCATTTTTAGAACCATGAAATAACACGTTTTGAAATTTCTCTTTTAATAATTCTTCTTTTACAGAATTAATTCTATATTTACTTTCATAAATAAAAGAATAAACTTTTTCACAAACATCATCACGAGCATTTCCTCTTTTCTCTATTGCATCCAAAGTTACTCGTGATACTTTTGTCATTTTAGAAAACTCAATACTATTCATTTTTTCGGCTTCCAATATAAAGCCAATATCTTCTCTGATATTATAATCGCAATTCACTTTAATCATACTAAGTCCTCCTGTTCCAATAAAATTATAAAACAAAAAACTTGTTTGTACAATATGTACAAACAAGTTTACGTTACAACTGTTATTTTAAAATACTGTTTTTGAAAATGAACTTGTTTTAATATTTCTTCTTTTGTAAAAGACAGATGTTTTGGTACAACAATCCACTTATCTTCAACATCATTTTCTCTATGAATAATCGCTATTACTTTACCTACAAAAGTTTCTACTGGCTTATCTACACCCAATATGTAGGTATCTGGTTCTTCACCATCTAATGCCATAACGCCTTCAATATAGCCATAATTCACAGGATAATACAAATCTTTATGTTTTGGATGATAACTTCCTAAAGGTCTATCTACAATTACAGTTACAGTTTTTCCTATCATAATAGTTTCCTCTTTTTATCATTTTAACACATAAAAAAACGTTCCGAAGAACGTTTTAGAATACAAAGATAATATATACCAAAGTAATACACAAACCAATACATGCTAGTAATAAACCAAATGATAATGAACGAGTAATAATGAAACGTTCTTCATATAATCTAGTACCAAATAATGCGAATTCATGTACATAGTCTTTGTATACAGGATTTTTCTTTTGATACGTATTATTCGCAAACCATTGATATGCATTCATTACCTTACCAGCAGTATGTGTAATGAAATTACCTTCTGGTAATTCATATGGTAATGGACTATCGCTATATAATGTTTTACGTAATACAACTACAATACCATCTACTACACTGTCAAATACTCTACATACTAAACGAGAAATAAATGGTAAGAAACCTAATAAGATTGGACGATAAATTTTGTTTTCTACATCAAACCATTCTGGCCATAGATTTACATACTCATTATTCTTGATTAATACTTTTCTAATGAAGAATAAGTAAACAAGAGCACCAATAGTAATGGAAATTAAACCACCTTTTAAGTTCACCCAAGCAAAATAATGAACTGCATGTCCAGCTTCATGTAAATGCATGAATTCTTGACCAATGATAGCTACTTGATCCATTAATTTATGTGGGAATAATCCCCATACGAATAATAGTAAAGCAGATACTGCTAAAGCAAATGTGCTTTCCATATTCATATATTTTTTCTTACCGTCATATTTAGCTTGTACTTTTTCATCGTTATTTGATTCAACAAAGATAGCTACAAATAACTTTGTCATATAAGCAACTGTTAATCCACCACTGAATAAGAATACCCATTCAATTGCTGTGATTAATAAGCTACCACCAAAGTGAACAATACTTTCATGTAATAAGGTTTTAGAAATGTATCCACTGAATAGAGGAATACCACCAATAGCTAAAGCACCAACTAAGAAGATAGCTTTTAATAATGGTTTATTCTTACCAAAGCCACGAATTGTATTTAAATTCAAGGCATGTGTATTCATATAGATAACACCCGCAACCATGAATAATACTAACTTAATCATAGAGTGGTTTACCATGTGTAACATTGTACCATGTACTGCTAATTCATTATGATGACCTAGTAAGCATTGCATACCAACACTAACCATAATAAATCCAATTTGAGACATAGATGAACAAGCCAATGTGCGTTTTAAATCAACTGAGAATACCGCTAAGAACGCACCACCAAACATTGTGATTGTTCCTAGAATAAGAATTAACATACCCCAGTTTGCGTCATATAAGAATAAATTGCTTGTGACTACAAGGATACCAAAGATACCTGTCTTAGTTAAAATACCAGAAAGTAAAGCAGATGCAGGAGCAGGTGCTACTGGATGGGCTTTTGGTAACCAAATGTGTAATGGGAAAGCACCCGCTTTTGCACCAAAACCAACCAACATACAAACACCAGCTGCATATAATAATGTTTTATTTTCAACTGTTTCTGCTAATGGTAAAATTTCAGAAATTGTTAATGTACCTAATTCATGATATACCATGAATAATCCCATCAACATTACCAAACCACCAATTACTGCAACTGCTAAGTAAGTAACAGCCGCACGTAATGCTTCTTTATTTTCTTCTTGAGCTACCCATACATAAGATGTAAATGACATAATTTCAAAGAAGATAAATGTTGTGAATAAATCACTAGATAGGAATACCCCCATCGTAGCACCTAATGTTAATAATAAGAATAAATAGAAACGATTACGATTCTCATGATGTGCAAAATATTCTCTTGAAAGAATCGTTGTCATCATCCACATTAACGCTGCGATAGAACCATATACATCTCTAAAACCATCCATTGTGAAATGTAATCCCATTCCACAAATTTCAGGAATTTCTAATGCCATTTCCGGTTGCATAGCTGCTAATAACATCAATACAAATTCAGAGACAACAATAAAGTCTGCTAAATAATCTCTAGCTTTTTCATTTTTAAAACCAACTAACAAACAAGCTAAAGCACCAATCATAGGATAAAATACAAGAACACCTAATAAATAATTCATCATCATGTCCCCCTTCCTACATCAATGCCATCGCAATGTTAGTGAAGAAATCCACAAATGGTTGTGCATTTACTCCAAATACAATCATCGCAATCACAAATAAACCAAATGGTAATAACATCATCCAAGTAGGATCTTTAACACCATCTAACTTAGAATAATCAAAATCCTTACCAGGGAAGAATGCTCTTACAGTAACTGTCATCATATAAATAGCCGTTAATAATGCAGAAATTAATAAGGCAACTACACCCGCAATCGCAAGTGGAGAACCATCTGTTAATGCCGCATCCGCCAATGCCCATTTACTCATAAATCCACACATTCCTGGAACACCCATTAAAGCTAAACCAGAAATTGTATAAACGATAAATGTAAATGGCATCTTACGACCCATACCATCTAATTCATGAACATAATTTGTATGACTCTTATGCATAATCGCACCTGCACAGAAGAATGAAGTAATCTTCATAACAGCATGGAAACACATATGACATAAAGCACCAACTAGTCCAAGTGGTGTCATTAAAATTACACCAAATAAGATATACGATAAATTACTTACTGTAGACCAAGCCAAACGACGTTTAATATGTGTTTCTTTAATCGCTCTACTACAACCATAAACAATTGTGAAGATAATTAAACACATTAATACCGTTTGAGCCCATGTACCTTTCACAAGTTCAGGTCCAAAGCAATAATATGTAACACGAATACAAGCAAATGCACCCGCTTTAACAACCGCAACCGCATGCAATAATGCAGTAACTGGAGTAGGAGCTACCCCTGCAGTTGGTAACCATTCACAGAATGGGAACATTGCTGTTTTTACAGAGAAACCACAGAAACATAAGAAGAAAACTAATGTTAATAATTCTTTCTTATCTGCTAAAGCAACTAAATCTAATACACCACCAGCAGTAAAGTTAGCAGTATCTCCATATACTAGAATAAAGATAACCCCAATAAATGCGAACGCAGCACCACCTAATGAATAGTACAAATACTTACGAGTCGCATGAATGGCTTCACGAGATAAACTATGAATAATTAATGGTAAAGTAACCATTGTTAATAATTCATAGAACACATACATAGATAAGATATCTTGAGATAACGCAATACCTAAAGACACCCCAAATGTAATGGTATAAAACATAAAGAATGTTGGTTGATGTTCTTCATGTTCCATATATTCAAAAGCATATAAAGTAGCTAATGGCCATAACAATGCACAAATACCTACAAATACACTTCCTACACCATCTAATCTAAAACTTACATTTAAATAATCTGTAAAGCGGAACAATGTAAATTCTGCAGTTGGTTGGTTTAATAACATTAAAATCGCAAGAATTGATGTTACTAATACAATACCTTCTACATAAAACATTTTCGCTTTCTTTGATTTTAAAGGAACAAATGGAATTGTTAATCCAAATACGATTGGTAATAAAACCACAATCGGCATAATCATTTCACTCATCACATTTCCCCCTTCCTAGAATAAACTACTAGCAATCGTGCTAATAAACTCAATTAATCCATTTGGTAACACACCTAAACCTAATGTTAATCCCGCTAATACCATTAATGGAATCCACATAGCCTTTGGCTCTTTACCATAAGACTTAATTTCAGTTCCCTCTTTAGGGAAGAAACCATTTACAACAATTTCTAATAAGTATCCAGCAGTTAATAAAGCACTTACTAAAAGAATAGCTGGACCAACATAACGGAAGGCTCCAATATCTGATTGTAAAGCACCAAGCGCTAAATACCACTTACTGATAAATCCACTTGTTGGTGGAATACCAATCAATCCTAAAGATGCGAATGTAAAACACCACAAAGTAATTGGCATCGATTTACCAATACCTTGTAAATCACTAACTCTTGTAATATGACACTTAAAGATAAAGATACCTGCAGTTAAGAATAGTGCACACTTAATAAATGCATGGAATACAGTATGTAATAATGCACCTTCAAAACCAGTTGTAGTCAATACAGCTAAACCAAATAATACATAAGAAACTTGAGATACTGAAGAATATGCTAAACGTTTCTTAAAAATTGGTTCTCTAAACGCAAGTAAACTACCCATAAATACCGTTAATAAGCTCAATGTCATCCAAGCATATTGTACCCAAGTACCTGCAATGAAAGATGGACCAGCAATGTAGAATACTACACGAATAATTGCTAATACACCACATTTAACAATGATACTTGATAATACAGCAGAAGCAGGAGATGGTGCTACTGGATGGGCACTAGGTAACCAAGCATGTAATGGGAACATACCCGCTTTTGCACCAAAACCAATTAACATACACATAATCGCAACCAACATAATTGCTGTATTGCCATTATAACTTAATACACTCATCACTCCACCAGCTGTGAAAGTTAAACTTGGAGCATATTGATACAATACAAAGATTCCAAATAAACCTAAATATGCACCACACATAGAATAGAATAAGTACTTTAATGAAGCCATTGTAGACTCATGAGATCCATTGTGTAATACAAAAGGCATACTTGTTAATGTCATAAATTCATAGAATAAATATAATGTTACTAAGTTACCAGCAAAATCTAAACCAACAAGTACTCCATATACAATTAAATAGAAACCAAAGAAACGTTTTTCTTCATGTTCATGTTTCATGTATACACAAGAATAAATACCTACTAAAACAAAGACAATGCTAATAAAAGTTACAAATAATAAACTTAATGAATCCACCGCAAAATAAATTGGTAAATCTTCTAATAAATAGAACAATGTACAAGACATTCCTTTTTGTAAACCAACATAGATTGCTAAAGCAGCAGAAACAACCAACCCAGCCACTGAGAATAGATGAATTTTACTTAATTCTTGATCACTTTCTGCTTGATAATCATTATTTTTCTTCAAATGTTCAACAAATGAAGCCACTAATAGGATAGAACCCATTACGATAGGTAGTAAAATCGGTAATAAAATTAACATTTGACTTCACCTCCTACATAAACATTGCTAAACCTGTTTCGATTAACTCAATAATTGGTTGTGATAATACACCCAATACTAAGTTCATCACTACAAAACAAATCATAGCAATTGCTTTACCCATATCTTCTTTTGCAGTAATACGAGTAAATCCTTTTTCTTTTTCAGTTTCCGCATCCATTGGTGTATAGATACGAATTACAGTTTTCATAAAATATACTGTATTTAAAATTGTTGAAATCGCTAAAGCAACTAAAGTAAAGAACATCTTAGTAGATGATACACCTACAGCTGCTTGTGCAAACAATACCTTAGATACAAATCCAGATAATAGTGGGAAACCTACCATAGATAATGCACCAACAGTAAATGCAACACCAGCTAATTTATTACGATACGCCGCACCCGTTAATTGTTTAAAATCACGACGATTGTTAGATACATTTGTTAATCCATATGCTGATACAAACAATAAAGCTTTAGTTACTGCATGTGATAAAATGTGATAAATACTAGCAACAACACCAGCAGTAGTACCTAAACCTAATCCCATATAAATATAACCAATTTGCGCAACAGAAGAATACGCAATCATACGACGAATGCTATTTTCTTGAATCGCATCCAATGATCCCATAATCATTCCAATAATACCGAAAATGAATAAGACATTTAAAACATGACTTCCAATAATTACTTCAAATCCAATTACACGGAAGAAAATCTTAATTAATAAGAAAATATATCCCTTAGAAACCATTGAAGATAAGATAGATGCACTAGACAATGTCGCATATCCATACGCATCAGGAACCCAAGAATGGAATGGGAATAATGCACTCTTAATTGCCAAACCAACAGACAATAAACAAATTGCCACTAATAATGGAATTTGATATTGACCAGTAGCCACTAAATTCGCAATCGCTTCTTGCATATTGCTCATTAATAAATGACCAGTTAAACCATATAAGAAACAGATACCTAATAAAAGCATCCCAGAACCAAGTAAGCTCATAATCATATAACGAACAGAAGCTTCTAAAGTACGTCCTTCATGCAATTTATTTTTAATCATAATTAATCCACAAGCAGATAATGTATTAATTTCTACAAATACATATGCTGTGAAAATATCATTTGTATAAACTAAAGCAATTAATGAACATAACAATAAGTTAACCATTACATAGAATAAGTTTTGTTTAGATTCTTCAATTTCTCTTGCACGTTCTTGTCCACCACTAATTACACACAAAAACATAACAACACAGAAGAATACAGCCATTAATGCTTCAAGAACACCGACACGAATTTCATTACCCCAAGGTGCAGGGAAATGCCCCATCATGTAAGTATAACTTTCACCAGTAGAAATAACGAAAGCTAATACCGCAAGATTCAATGCACAAACAATACCAATTAAAATCATATTCCAGATTTTTGCTTTTTTATTGCTCAACATTGTACTTAACGGACCAGAGAAAATCGTTAAGATAATTGAAAAGAATGGAAAGTTTTGTACAAAAGCCATCTATTTTCCCTCCTTTTTCAAAATTGTAGAAATTTCATCTAAATCTAACGTACCATAACGTTCATATAGACGAATTGTCAAAGATAACATCAAAGCAGAAACAGATACGGATACTACAATCCCAGTAAGAACTAATCCACTAGGAATTGGGTTAATATATGCTTCCATACTTTGCACACCATTGATAACAATTGGAGCTGTACGACCTACAATAAATCCTTTTAAAGCCAAGAACATATACATCGCAGTATCCATGATATTGAAACCAATGATCTTTTTAATTAAGTTCTTTTGTAATAATAAGTTAGAGAAACCGATACCGAATAAAATCATCGCAACCGCTTCGCCATAATTACTCATCAAATTTGCGAAATCCATCCTAGTATCCTCCTTTTCTAAACATTACATAGAAAGTATACATTGTTCCAGTAACAACAACTCCTACACAAATATTTAATACTAAAATCAATCCACTACTAATTAGGTGTCCTGGAATACCTAATGGAATAATGCTATGAATATGGTTAGCACCAGTATAGAAAGAATAACATTTAGAAACACTATAAGTAGCTAAAGCACAGAAACTTGTCCACTTATATGTATTTGCATTAAAGAATTTATTTGTCTTTTCAAAACCAAAAGCATTTGAATATAGAATTAAAGCAGCACCAATAATAGCCCCACCAGAGAATCCTCCACCAGGTCCTAAATGTCCAGCTAATACTACATAAATACCAAAAATCAATACCGGCGGAACCAATACTTTCGCAACCGTTTGTAAGATTTTGTCTTCATATAAACGAGTTTTTCTTTTTTCAACTAACTTCTTCTTATCATCTCTCAATAAGATTAATACTGTACAAGTAGCCACAAACAATACGTGAGATTCTCCTAATGTATCGAATGCACGATAGTCCAAAATCATCCCCGTAACAATATTTACTGCACCAGTTTCTTGCATACCACTTTCGATATAACGCTCAGACACTTCATTGTGTACTGGATTGTTTGAATCACCAAAAGTAGGCATATAAGATACAGCTACTAATAATGTAAAGATAACTACACAACAAAAGAACACACAGAAAAGCTTATATGACTTTTCAAATAAATTTAATTCTTTGTTGTTACTAACATCATAAATATTTTTCAACAACTTTTGTTTTTCATTCTCACGAGTTTGAATCGTTTCTTCACTCTCTAAGAATTCTCGTTGAGGTTTCATTTCTACACGGTTTACATATACATCTTCTGTACCATAAAACCATGTTTCTAATTTATGAGAAAGAGTCTTTTTATACTTTTCACTTGTAACTTTTTTACTCATGATCTAACTCCTCCTTCTTATCTGTCTTCACAATCGCTTGAATTTTCTTCAATGTCGCAAAGAACAATAAACTTGTTACACCAGCACCTACAGCTGCTTCCGTAATTGCCAAGTCTGGAGATTCAAGTAATACCCAAATAACCGAAATAATTAAACTATATGACATATAAATCAAAATAGAGTTTAATAAATTCTTAGAAAAACTTACTGCCAATGCACAAATTACTAGGAAAATTAATAAAATATACATAATCATATTAGTCATTTTATTCATCCTCCCCAATTTCATCTAAATTTACATGTTCATATTGTGAATGATCTTCATTAGTCACTACTTCTAATTGCGCAATTAAGTGCGAAGAAGTAGGAGAAGCCAACCACAAGAACACAACGATTAAAAATAACTTTAATGATGTGAATGAAAAACCACACATTAAAATCAATCCAATTAGTGAAGACGCAATTCCTAATGTATCCCCCATCGCTGCAGAATGCATACGATTTAATACATATTTAAAACGGAATGCTCCAAACACTTCCAAAATAAACATCAAAAGGCCAATAATCATGAAAATAGCCCCAGCAATAAAACGAATCCAAGCTAAGATTTCCATACTACTTGTCCCCCTCTAATTTTTCTAAATATGATTCCATATAGATTCTTGTACCAACAATAACCGCTAAGAAACTAATCATGGCATAAATTAAACACACGTCTGCTAAAAAACCTTCATTCAATTTAACAGCCAATGTCGCAATCATAACCATAACCATTGTTCCGAGCATATTTACCGCAACTAAACGGTCAGCTACTTTAGGTCCTAAAATCGCACGAATCAAACACAAGATAGCAAGAATACCTAAACAAACCAATACAATTGTTGTAAATACATCAACAACTTGCGCCAATACTGGAAATTGATCAAACATACTCCTACCCCCTAATCCTTAATCCATAGATTTTCTAATTTAGTAATTACCTTTACAAAACTAGAACTATCCATTCCTACTGCTATACTCTTATCTAAACAGTGTACAGCAAAATGATTACCATCAATATTAACAGTAATCGTACCTGGAGTTAACGTAATTGCATTTGCCAACAACGTTTTCCCCGTTTGTGTTTTTAAATCTACAGTAAAATGTGCTAATACTGGTTCAACAATTTCTTTTTCAGACAAAATCAAACGAACTGCAGCTAAATTCGCTTGAATGATTTCCCAAAATAAGATGCCAGCATATTGCAACAACAACCATAGTGAGATATATAATTTCTTTTCTTTATTTAAGCTATAATCCATAAACTTACATGTAAACCAAAAAATAACTGCAGCTACACCTAAACCAATAACTGCAATTTCAGTTGTCCATGTACCATTAAATATAACCCATAAGCAGAAATATAAAACGAACATACTTTGCCCCTCCCTAATATCCTAAACCATTATTATAATACGCCTAAAAAATAAATAGTCAACCAAATGCAAAGTAATAAGAAATAATTTACGCATTTTTTACATATAAGATAAATTGTAAAGAATTCACATATTTACAATACAACTGTTAAGCATAAAAAAGAGAATTGCTATTTACAATTCTCTACCAAATTTAAATTTTCCAATAAAGCAACATATGCCACTACAATCTCTTCACTATCCATCACCAAATCACAATTTACACATTGGATAATATCACTAATAGTACGTTTACCATCAATATAGTACTCAATTAATGATGCGGCACCATATCCTTTGAAACCTAATTTCGACATTTTATCCGTATATGCTTTATGTAAATCTTTCGCATCTTCGTGATTATGTAAATACTCTGCTAATGATTGAATTGGAGAAACATACGTACGTTTGAATACACGTTCATCTTTGCATTCTAATTCACAATCAACAATATTCAAATATTGTTGGACTTGTTCAATGGAAACTTCAATCCATTTCTTTTCTCTATTTATCATTGTTTCATCCAAATGAATCACTCTAGCATAATCATCTACACTCTTGATGAAATAGTTTTTGATGTGTTGTAAATGTGTGTACGCTTCTTGTGATTTTATTAATCCATTTTGATAATTATTCACAAACTGATTTAAACGTTTATTTAATAGTTCATGTTGTTTTACTTGCACTTCTAAACATGTCTTTTCATCTAAATTAGATAATGTATATGCGTATAAAGTCGCAATATGACAAGAATATGCTAATACTGCAGAATCAATTACATCCAAAGTATCCGTTGCAGTATGATAATTTAAATCTGGCCATTGACCTAACATACAACAAGGAATGCCAATGGTTGGATCACTAAATACTGTATGATCAGAACCACCTGTAAAACATTCCACTGTATGATTGGTATACGCTACCATATCATCTGATAAATTTGGAGTTTCCTTACTTGCATACTCCATACACAATGCTGACAAATCATTGATAAATGATGGAGTCGAATATGGTAAAGAAGTTAACGTAATCGGACCATAGAAACGTGTTTGTTTACCACCAACCATATCCAAGTTAATTGCACCAACACATTTTTGATATTCATTATGATCATGTAAATACGCATAGGTTCCTGTAAATTCTGGTACTAAAATTACCTTTATTGTACGTTTATTCTTAGGCAATTTTCCTTCATTCATCAATTGTTTTAAAACCGTTAATGATTCAATTGCGGCCGCCACACCACTAGCATTATCATTACAACTACTCTTAGGATGACATAAATGCGCACAAATCAACACTTCTTCATCCGTTTCACCTGGTAATTTCGCCTCAACCACTTCAATTTTACCTGGATATAAAGAAGCCTCTATTTTACATGTACAACGTAAGCTTTCTTTGCCTTCAAATTGTTTCGCTAACCAATCACCCATTTTAGGAGACAACACAAATCCAAAACACTTTGGTTCATCTTCCGTATGACTCCACCAGAAAGAAGTATAATTAATAGACTCATACAATTGTTCTCTGGTACGATCACCAAAACCAGCATTAATAAAATCCGTCACAAATCCTACAGCACCTTTATCTTTTACTGCCCACATATATTGCGCAAAAGGGCCACGAACAAACACTAATTTGCCAGTTAAATCTAAATTTTCATATTCTTTAGGATTATTTCCTTTATTTAAATACACAAAATCAACACCATCTGTAAAATCACAAGGATAACTCTTTTGAATAATCGAAACAGGTTCTGCACTCGTATCTGCTAATACCATTTCTGGATCTTGTAATTGTAACCATCCATGTTTCAAATCCCATTCCATAAACATCTTATTTTGTAGATACCAAATATC
Source organism: Erysipelotrichaceae bacterium (assembly GCA_017473265.1). Lineage (GTDB taxonomy): Bacteria > Bacillota_I > Bacilli_A > Erysipelotrichales > Erysipelotrichaceae > RGIG4607. Next base: position 38,855 of record JAFULQ010000019.1, read on the forward strand.
AGGGTTGGCATCATAACTTAAGATATTCGCTTCAATACCCAATTTATCAAACATCTTCTTACAATAATTCGCTGCTTCTCTAAAACCAGTTGATGCTTGAATACGATGATAACTAGACACTTCTTTTACTAAGTTATATAAGCGTTTTTGTTGAATTGTTTTTTTGATACTTTCACTATAATGTTTCATATACTTATCTCCTTATAACAAAGAGATTTCATAACGAAATCTCTAAATAATAACTGTAATATTATTTTTATGATCAATTTGAATATTTGGATTCGCTAAGATATAGTCCGCAATACATTCAACCATATCTTTTTGAATATCTTTAACAACTTCTCCATCCTTGACCATATCAAATTCACCACCGCCACCAGCGCGATAGTTACTTAATAAGATTGTATAGTCTTTATCTAAATCCAATGGTTCTCCATTACGTGTCATAGAAATAACACGACTACCTTCTGGATTTGATACTTTAATTGTATACTCTAAACCATCCACCATATCATAATTATAATGAGCAGGTTTAGGTGCTTCAAATCTAGGGTTTACTACAATCTTATCACCAGCAACTGTGAAGTATTCAGCACACTTTTCTAAGAAAGCTTTCACTGTATGACCACTCATCTTAATTACACTTAATGTATTCGCATATACATAAGTAGATACGATATCACGCATTGTAATTTGTTTAGGGAAACCCATAGCATCATTAAATAACGCAACTGCAGAAAAGTCCGCATCATATTGTGCAAATTGCACTTGGTTCATAAATGATACAATTGGATGTTTATGTAAACGAGCATCAAAACGATCTTTAATTAATAAATCCATTTCTGTTTCACCCAATGGTTTATCCAACCAAGTTTGTACTTCTGCCTCTAATTCTTTTACAGCATCCATAATTTCAACATCAGGTTCACAATCTGGTTTTAATAATTCCACATACCCTTTTTTCGTTTCACAATCATAGACCAATTTCGCAATTTCTTTCGCATTATTCGCAGTTTGAGAAACTAATGTATTACAACAATATTGGCCTAAAGAACGATGTTGATGTCCTGTAATTAAGATATCCAATCCTTCAATTGTAGAACACATACGATAACCCCAGTTTTCACCAGTTTGATTTTCTGTATTTACTCCAGTATCTAAATCTTTTTCAAATCCACCATGATATACTCCAACCACTGCATCAACTTCTTCATTTGCACGAATCATTTCTACCGTACGTTTTGCACAATCATAAGCATCTTCAATTTCAACACCTACTAAATTTTCTGCTTTTTCCCAATATGGAATGTGTTGAGTTACTACACCAAATAATGCAATTCTAGCACCATTAGGGAATTCATGAATTTCATATGGTTTAGAAATTGGTTGTCCATCCATTTTGATATTACAACAAATACATGGAACACCACATTCTTCCATATGTCTTTTTAATACAGGAATACTTTCATTAAAGTCATGGTTTCCTAAATTCATATAATCATAGTTCATCAGCTTTAACATCTTACTCATTGGATGAACTTCTTTCCCTTTATAATTCAAATTAAAATAAAAAGTTTGTGGACTTCCTTGAATACAATCTCCATTATCAATAAGAATTGTATTTTCATCCTTTAATTGTTTGAATAATGTATTTACTTTAGCTAAACCAATTGCAATATCCTTTTGATCACTATATAAATAAGGTTCAACATAACCATGCACATCGGAAGTTGCTAAAATCGTAAACTTTTTACTCATCATTATCACTCATCTTTCTATATACTTTTTTATTATACGTTTAAATAAAAAAAGATTCTAGATAAAACTAGAATCTTATTCACCTGTAGCCAATTTTCTACGAATCTTTGTAGAAACAAATTCAAGAACTAGAACTAAAATAACTAATCCCAACAAATAGGCACCACAATCATTCCATCTTCTTCCACCAATAGAGAAAATCAATTCAGCACCAATACCACCAGCAGCACATAGCCCTAAAACAGTAGCATTTTTAACATTGATATCTAAACGGTAGATAATTGTAGATAAAATATTACTTGATAATTGTGGAATAATTCCATAACGAACTTTTTGGAAAGTTGTACAACCAGAAGCATCCAACGCTTCAATAACACCTTTATCCACATCTTCAATCGCTTCTATTAACAGTTTAGTTAACATACCCATTGAAGAAATTGACATAGTTAATACCCCAGCAAATGGTCCTGTTCCAACAATTTTAACAAAGATAATACCATATAATACTGTAGGGAAACCTCTTAAAATAGAAATAATTGTCAAACCTGTATATGCACATACATTATTCGTAATATTTCTTGAAGAGAAGAATGCGAATGGTAAAGCTAAAATAGCACCTACCAATGTACCCAAAAATGCAATTGAGAAAGTTTCTGCTAACAAATATGGAACGCAACTTTCATCCAATGAGAATAACTTATCTACATTCGGATGCAAAATACCATTAATAGCATTTTTAGCAAGTACCCATCCCATTTCACTCATACCTTTGAAGGTACAAATATAATCTGTTAATAAATATAAGACAACAATACCAATAAACAAAGCAATAAAGAATGGTAGTGAGTTTGGATATTTTTCATATTGCTTTTTAACCGTTAACTTTTCGCTCATTATCCATTCACCAATTTCTTTCTAATTTCACGAGAAGTTGTTTCAACAATCACTACCACAATAATTAATACTAAAACCAACAAGCCCGTTTTTTCATAGTCCATATTACCAATTGTATCATTCAAGCGAACACCAATACCACCAGCACCAACATATCCTAAAATTGCGGCACTACGAATATTCATTTCAAAACAATACAACACCGTAGATAAATAGAATGCTTTAATTTGAGGGAAAATTGCTTTAATCATACACTTCGCTCTTGAAGCACCTGTACTTTCTAAAGCCTCATATGCCCCCATATTCACCGTTTCAATATTTTCATACAACATCTTAACCGCAACTGTATATGTAAAAATAGCAGTAGCTAAAGTCCCAGCAGTTGTTCCATAGCCAATAACTAAAGACAATAATAATGCATATACTAAAGTAGGTAATGTTCTAAAAATACTTAAAAATGAACGATGCACTGCTAAATACGCTTTATTTAATTTAAAATTACTAGATAGATAGAAACTCATTGGTAAAGCAATCAACGAACCAAAAGCAGTACCAACAAGAGAAATAATGATGGTATCAATCATAGCTTGTTTTGCTGTATCCCAATATGACCATTGAGGATGCAACATACGAACAACAAATGTCCAGCCCTTAGTAAAGCGTTTAAAAAATTTAATAAAATCTACATCTGTAAAAACAGCACAAACAACAATTAATAAAATCAAAAAGATAATGATATAGGGAGTGTTATTGAATTTCTCTTTTACTTTTTTACCATTACTCAATGTATGAGTATCTGGCACAAAGACATGAAGTAAATCCTTAAGCATCCGCAGACTCCTTCATCATCTTTTCATCATCTTTCAAATCACGCCCATAAATCATACGTAACACTTCATCTGTTACACCACTAGCAGGTCCATCATACACAATTTTACCTGCTTGAATACCCACAATACGATCTGCATATTGTAATGCTAAATCCACATGGTGAATATTAATAATAACGGTAATATTCATTTCTTTATTGATTCTTTGGAAGTCTTCCATAACAACATCTGCCATAACAGGGTCCAAAGAAGCAACTGGTTCATCCGCCAAAATAATTTCAGGGTTTTGAGCCAACGTTCTAGCCAAAGCAACACGTTGCATTTGACCACCAGAAAGCTGATCAGCACGTGTATACGCTTTATCTAAAATTCCAACTTTATCCAACGCTTCTAAAGCTTCAATTTTATCTTTTTTCGAATAAAGACCAAAAAGTGTACGGAATAAAGACATATCAGCAACTTTTGCAGAAAGAACATTATTAATAACTGTTGTTCTAGTAACCAAGTTAAATGATTGGAAAACCATTCCAATTCTTCTTCTAAACTTACGTAATGCTTTTCCTTTTAATGTAGACACATCTACACCATTAACCATTAACGTTCCTTCCGTTGTATCAATCATCTTATTAACTGTACGAATCAAAGTTGATTTACCTGCACCAGATAAACCAATAATTCCTACAAATTCACCTTGTTCAATTTGTAAACAAACATCATCCATGGCTTTAACACCATTTGAATACACCTTGGAAACATGAGAAAACTCAATCATACGAAATCCTCCTTATTTGAAAAAAGGGGAGCAATTAGCTCCCCACATCTAATCACCTAGTAATTATTCTTCTGTAAATAAAGCAGTAACAGCACGGAAACCATCATATTGATCGTCTGTTCCTAATACATAACCAGTATGGCTATAAGGAGCAACACATGCTTTACCTTCATCAGTTTGAATTAATTCTAAGAAAGATTCTTGAATAGCTTTTAAGAAGTCATCAGTTAATTTTTCATCAGAACCATAAGAAATTGTATCGTTCATGATCATATCAGAAACACCAATAACCTTAACTAAATCAAAAATTGTTTCATATTCTGTATAGAAACCACTAGCTTTTAAAGCATTTAATGCATCAGTAGAAGCTTTATCTTTACGTACATCAGCATAACCGAAAGTAATATCACAGTTACCTTGTAATAATAATTCCATGTTACCAGCATAGTTTCCATCAGGAATTACTTGATCAACATCAGCTAATGTTAATTTCTTACCAGCTTCAGCACCAAAGTTGTTATTTAACCAAGCACTTGGATATTTGAAAGAAGCACCAGAAGTAGCAGAACCACTAGCAACTACAGCAGTTTTGATATCTTCCCATTTTAATGTACCTTCAGTAGCTTTTTGGTATAAATCAGCACCTTTATCTGTACCGATATTTACATAAACTAATGAACGGTATCCACCAGCAACTTCAGTAGAATCAGTAACGATTACATCGTTCCAATCTTTCCAATCAGCACCTTTAGATGGAGATTCAATATCAACACTTACAGCAGCACGAGAAGAAACTAATAATAAGTTAACATCTTCAGGATATGTATCATGAGCAGTTACATAGTTTCCAGCAGGAATAAATCCTAAATCGATAGAACCAGCAGCTAATCCTTCACCAACTACTTCATAGTTATTACCAACTTCAATATTCACTTGAGTTACATTATAACCACGTTTTAATAATTGATCTTTCAAGATTTGTTTCAATGGTTCAGCAGCAGTTAAGATAGCATCAGCATCTTTACTTGGTACGAACGCAATGTTCAATTCTTCTACGATAGTATTTCCATTTTCATCTTTGTTAGCATCACTTCCGCCACAGCCTACTAATGAGAATACAAGTAGAGCACACATTAATAAAGTAAACAATTTTTTCATTTCCCTTGTCCTCCTTGTTTACGTCAAAATTATACCACATACTGAAAAAAATCTTCCATCAAATTGCATTTAATTTCATTTTTTATTATTTTCAATTGCTATTTTCTATATGTCATAACATTATTTCAATGATATGATTTTCAAAGAATTGCATAAAATGCAATTCTTTTTTACATTTATCTTGCATACCAAAATAATTAATTTATAATATACACGTTATGAAAAATTATAGATATTCTTATATAGCTTTATGCGCCAGCTATTTACTTTACTATATTTCATTAGGCGCATTCTCACCATTTCTAAATATTTACTATGAACGAATTGGATTGAGCGGTTCACAAATTGGATTTATCACTTCTGCAGGATATATTGTGGCCATGTTGTTTTCACCAGTATGGGGTGCTATTACAGATAAAAATCATAAATACAAAAGTATGATTGCCTTTTTATCTCTAACAACAACACTATTAACCATTCTTTGGAAACAACAAACATTCTTCTTATTTATATTCATCTTTAGTTTATTATTGAATATTTTTAGAAGTAATATTGGTAACTTATTAGATGCATTAGCTATCCAATCTTGTAAAGAAAACAACAAAGAATTCTCCTTTGTTCGCGCAATGGGATCTCTTGGTTATTTAATAGCAAGTTTCGGTATTGGTAACTTCTTATTTGAGAAATTCCAATTACAAGGACCATACATTCAAATCCTAGCCATTGGAAATGTATTATTAGTACTTTGCTTATTATTCATTAAGCCAATTAGTCATCAAAAATCTGAAACAGTAAAAGAAGAAGGAAACTTCTTAGAACTATTCAAGAACAAAGATTATGTATTCATCTTATTCTTATGTTTCTTTACGATTATTGTTAATGATAGTACCATCAACTACTTAGGTAATCACTTGGTATCTACATTACAATTACCAGATTCAGCAATTGGTTTAAATACTTGTGCAATGGTTTTACCAGAAGTATTTATTATTATGAATATTCATAAAATGATTCGTAAGATTGGTTTAAAGAAAAGCTTCATGATTGCCATTATTACACAAATCTTACGTTGTATCCTTTATGCGACAAGTACTTCATTACCAATCTTTATGATTGGAAGCTTAGTTCATGGATTAATGATTGGTGTTGGTACAGTTGGAGTTGTGGATTATATTCACAAGAAAATTCCAAGTCACATGATGGCTCGTGCAATGACTGTTTATGGAGGTTTTACAGTAATTAGTTATGCAATCCAAGCACAAGCCTATGGTTTTGTATACCAAATGTTTGGTAGTCATATGATCTTTATCATTACACTAGTATGTACTGCTATTGCTTTACTTATGACATTAAAAACAAAACGATTAGATTAAATAAAACATTAAAAGAGACCTAACGGTCTCTTTTACTCTAATTCTTCTTTTACTTGTCTTAAATTATCACGAATCTTAATAGCTTGTGGACAAAGTGTTTCACACTTACCACATTCCTTACAGAAACTAGCTTTTGCTGTATCTAATGAAGCATAACGCTTCTTCGCTTTTTCATAGTTTCCATACATACTCGCTTGATTCCATAAAGAGAAATTACGAGGAATATCTACACCAAAAGGACAAGGCATACAATACGCACAACCTGTACATCCATTCTTCACTCTTGCTTCAATTGCTTTACGAACACTTGTTACAACTTCCATTTCTTCATCATTTAATTCCACTCTATCTAATGCAAAAGTTTCTAAATTATCTTTCACATGTTCTTCACTAGACATACCACTTAAAATGATTTTTACATTTGGATGTGTAGCTACCCAGCGTAATGCCCAACGACTATTTGTAGCACTTGGATCATATGCTTTAAAAATATTCGAAATATCTTCAGGAAGATTTGCTAAAGAACCACCTTTAATAGGTTCCATAACAATCACAGGAACACCTTTACTTGTCGCAAGCTCATATCCTCTATCACCAGCTTGAATATTAGTATCCATATAGTTATATTGAATTTGACAGAAATCCCAATCACGATAATTTAAAATCTCTTCAAATACTTCATAATCATCATGGAATGAGAAACCTAAATGCTTAATCTTACCTTGACGTTGCATTTCTAAACAAAAATCCAATGCACCTAATCCTAACACTTTCTTTTCCCAAAATTCACGATTTAAACAATGCAATAAATAGAAATCAAAATACTCCACATCTAACTTTTGTAATTGTTCATTAAACAAACGTTCTGGATCCTCTTTAGTTTGCATCATAGAGAAAAATGGCATTTTTGTTGCTAAATATAAAGATTCACGTGGATATTTCTTTAATACTTTACCAATAAATACTTCGCTTTCACCATCATGATAAGGATATGCAGTGTCTAAATAATTCACACCATTGGCAATCGCTTCATCCACCATTTTCATTGCGCGTTCTTCATCAATATGACCATCTTCCGTAGTTGGAAAACGCATACAACCAAACCCTAATAATGAAACTTCCTTGTTTAACTTTTCTAATGTACGATACTTCATAAATTACCTCTTCTATCTACTTAATAATACATAAATGGCTACTACGCCTAATACAATTAGTAAAACTCCACGAATTCTTAGAAATATGATAGCCATTTCGGTAGGTTCTCCATTTTCTACACTAAACATATGATCAAACGCCCAAAACATTTCTGGATTAAAAATCATCCATATTCCTAATATAATAAAAACAATTGATAATACAATACCGATAACCAACATGTTTTCACCCCACTTTTAATCTAACAAAAACTTAGCTACATCAAAACTATACTGCTTCACAACTTGATTATCTACTATAATTTCTTCACAATCAACTTCTTGTTTATCAATTTTTTCCACCGCATCCAATAAGTCATAAATAATAGTTGATGGCAAATTAAAGGTTCCATGTGCCGCATATACATAATCAAATTGGTCGATATATTTTACAATTTTCTGTAAGCTTTGTTTATACGCAACCATATTTCTAAACACACCAAACATATAAATACGACCATTTTGAATCGAATCACCACTAATTAATACACGATACTTTTTATCCAATAAAGCAACACTTCCTGGGGTATGCCCTGGAATACTAATTACTTCAATTTCACGATTTCCTAAATCAAGAATTTGCTTATCCCATATAGCTGTTGGTTTTGGATGCTTTTGTCCACCCACAAAGTAATTCACATATTCACTTGGATGCATATACGCTGTAGAAAACGCATCATTTCCTGCAATATGATCAAAATCCGCATGCGTATTCAATAACACAACTGGTAATTTTGTAATTTGTTCAGCAATTTCCTTTGCATTCATTGTAGTACGTCCACTATCTACCAATAGCGCACGCTCATCACCCACTAATAAATAAAACCTAGATTTAACATCTTCAATACGATACGTATCTTTATTGATTTGAACTACTTCAGGCATTACTTACCACCTCTTATTATTTTTATTGTGTCGTATTCAAAAAAAGAAATAAATGTTTTATAAAAATGATTTTATGAATTAAAATATAAGTAGAGGTGAACACTATGCAAGTAACAATCATTTTAAATAACGGCAAACAATTCCAAAAAGAGATTACCAAAGGCATCAGTGCAGAACAAGTATTATTAGACCTAAACGAAACCTTACCATATCGTGTATTACTATGCAAAGTAGACAATAGTTATCGAGGACTGCCACACAAAATTACACGTCCTTGTACCATTGAATATCTAGATATGCATAACAACTATGCTTGGTTAGTCTACCAAAATAGTTTAGTCTTACTATATAAAAAAGCAATTCATGATGTATTGGGTAATGTAGAAGTCGATGTACTTAATTCTTTAAACAAAGGATTATACACTATCATCAAGGCTCCACTAACACTAGAAGTTATCCAACGAATTGAACAACGCATGAAAGAAATGGTGCAACAACAAATACCAATTGTAAAAGAACATGTATCTAGACAAGATATTTTAGATATGAGTCATCAATCAAGCGAAAAAGAAAGAATCGAATTACTTGAATCTCTACCAAATCTAGAAGATGTAGAAATTTATTCTATCAATAACTTTAGAGAATTATTCTATGGCTTGTTAGTTCCAAATACATCCTATTTAGAACACTTTGAACTCGTTAAATATCGTAATGGCGTATTATTACGCTATCCACATATGAACGATCCACATGAAATCCCAGTCTATGAGAACCAAAAATTACTATACGATGCCTTCTCAGAAGCAACACGCTGGGAACGTTTGATGGGAATCAATTATGTAGTTGACTTAAATCATCGTATACAACAAAATGAATACAAAGACTTAATCATGTTACAAGAAGCTTTACACGAAAAGAAAATCAGTGATATAGCAGATCGCATCAAGCAAGAAAATAAACGTGTCATTCTTATTTGTGGTCCTTCTAGTAGTGGTAAAACATCTTTCGCTAATCGTCTATGTATCCAATTAAAAGTCATTGGTTTAAAGCCATTATATTTAGGAACTGATGATTATTTTGTAGAACGACATGAAACTGTATTAGATGAAAATGGAGAAAAAGACTTCGAAAGCATTCGCGCCGTTGATGTAAAACTCTTTAATAAACATATGAAAGAACTACTAGCTGGACAAAAAGTAGATATTCCTAAATTCAATTTTATCACTGGATCAAAAGAATATGGACATCGCATTACTTCCATTGATAAAAATCAACCGATTGTCATAGAAGGCATTCATGCACTAAATGAAATCTTAACAAGTGACATTCCAGAAGAAGAAAAATTCAAAATTTATATTAGTCCATTAACTTCTTTAAACATTGACCACTTAAATCGTATTCCAACAACCGATGCTAGAATGTTACGAAGACTCGTTAGAGACTATCAATTTAGAGGACGCCCTGCTAGTTATACCATTCAAGATTGGCCTAAAGTTCGTAAAGGAGAAGATCAAAACATCTTCCCATATATAAGCCAAGCAGACGTTTTCTTTAATACCAACTATATTTATGAATTAGCCGTATTAAAAAAATATGCAGAACCACTTTTAGCAAGTGTCAAACCAAATGAAAAGGAATATGCCGAAGCACAACGAATGTTATCATTTTTACGCTTCTTCAAAGTTGCAGATGATGATAGTTGTATTGCTAATAATTCTATTTTAAGAGAATTCATTGGTGGTAGTGTACTTATTGACTAAATGAAAAAGGTCATCCATTCGGATGACCTCTATTTTAATCTAAAGCTTTTGACTTCCAATTTCCTTTATAATAGAAAATCATTGTAATTACAGCCCCTAAACACCAAGATGTTAATAAAGAAATAAACATACTTTCTGGTGCACCATTTGGTAAAGAAGCACTTCTAGTAAACCACGCGATTGTATATGCTAAAGGAACACGAATCATAATCGTTGTGATTAAAGAAATCCACATAGGTGTCATTGTATCCCCAGCACCACGCATAATACCAGATAACGATTGCGTAACCGCTACTGCAATATAACCAACCGCCAAAATACGCATCATATGCATACTTAATTCCACTAATTCAGGAGTATCCGTAAATGCATACATTAAGATATCCCCAAACAACAAAATCGCAATCGTAATCACTGTAGAAACCCCAACCGCAATCAAAGTCCCTTGCTTACTACCTTCCATTACACGATCATAACGCTTTGCCCCAACATTTTGTCCTGAGAATGTTGTCATTGCATTCCCAAAGCTAAAGTTCGGCATCATCGCAAAACCATCAACACGCATAATGATTACATTCGCTGCGATAACCATTTCTCCAAAACTATTTGTTAAAGATTGTACAACAATCATAGCCATTGACATAATCGCTTGCGTTAAACCAGAAGGCAATCCCAAACGAATTAAATTAGAAGTTTGTTCCATACATGGAACCAATTCCTTTAAACGCAAATCAAATAAATGATGCATACGCAATAATTTAAACAAACACAAAACCGAAGACACAGCTTGTGCAATCACCGTAGCCCACGCTACTCCAGAAACGCCCATTCCTAAAATAGCCACAAAATAAATATCTAAGACAATATTAATTACAGTCGCTACTAATAAATAAATTAAAGCAGACACTGAATCACCTAAACCGCGAAGAATACCACCTAGAATATTATAATAAGCCATTCCACCAACACCCATTAGTAAAATTGTTAAATAGCTATCACACCATTCAATAATACTTACTGGAGTATTTAAAATTTCCAAAATCGGACGAATCACTACTGTTGATAATAACATAATAAAAACTGTACAAATTGCTGTTAATGTAATACTCGTACCAATCGATTTAGACAACTCTTCCCTTTTACCAGCACCATAATATTGAGATACCATAATACCCGCACCAGTAGAAATACCAACAAACAAAACAAGTAATAGATTAAAAATAGGACTTGCACTACCTACTGCAGCCAATGCATTATCACCTACATACTTACCAACCACAATACTATCTACTGTGTTATATAACTGTTGAGCAATATTCCCAATTAACATCGGAATCGCAAACAGAACAATCTTTTTCCAAGGCGTACCTTCCGTCATATCCGAAGGCGCAAACAATTGTTTTAAAGTCATTTTATCACACCCCTAACAAGCACATTATTATACAGTATTCTCATACAAAATAAAATGCATAATTCACTATTTTATGATACCATTGTCTTATATTCGGAGGACTTTTTTATGAAAATAGGATTTATTGGCTTTGGAAATATTGCCCAGGCAATGGCACAAGGATTAATCGAAAAACACGAAAACATTACACAACAAATGTACGCTTCTAGTTATAATTATGAAAAACTAGTAAGAAATACTGCAAAATATGGAATTCATCCATGCAAAACAAATCAAGAAACTGTAGACAATTGTGATTTAGTATTCATTTGCGTAAAACCATACCAAGTAAAAGATGTATTAAGTGAATTATCATTAGAAAACAAAATTATCGTATCTTTAGTTGGTGGTAAATACAATCAAGATTATGAAGAAATCATTCCAGGCACTCACCATATTGCCTGCATTCCTAACACCGCTATTTCTGTAGTAGAAGGCGTAATCGTCGTTGAACAAACACATACACTAACACAAGAACAATTACATACTGTACATGAATTATTATCAACAGTAGCCATGTTAGAATACGTAGAAACAGCAAAAATGAATATTGCGACTACAATCTCAGGCTGCACACCTGCATATACAGCCATGTATTTAGAAGCACTAGGTGATGCTGCTTGTAAATACGGATTAACAAGAGAAGTAGGATACCGTTTAGTTGCTAAAATGATAGAAGGAACAGGAAAAATGGCTAGAGTTACTCAAAAACATCCAGGCATCCTAAAAGATGAAGTATGCTCTCCAAAAGGCACAACTATCAAAGGAATCGCCTCATTAGAAAAAGATGGTTTCAGAGGAACAATTATTAACGCTATCGACGAAGTAATGAAATAAGGTGGACTCATGAAAACAATTTATTTAGCAGGAGGATGCTTTTGGGGCATTCAAAAATATATGGATCAATTTGAAGGTATAATCGAAACAACCGTCGGATATGCCAATGGTTTTACAGAATATCCAAAATACGAAGATGTAAAAGCACAAAAAACAGGACACAGCGAAACAGTAAAAGTCGACTACAATGAACAAGTAATTACATTAGCAGAAATCTTAAAACACTTTTATGTAGTAATCGACCCAACTTCATTAAATAAACAAGGTGAAGATGAAGGCTCATCCTATCGCTGTGGAATTTATTATACAGATGAAAAAGATTCATTAACCATTCAAGAAATAACAAATCTAGAACAAGCAAAATACGATAAACCATTTGTAATTGAAATTGAACCACTAAAAAATTACTACTTAGCAGAAAATTATCATCAAAAATACTTAGACAAAAACCCAACAGGATATTGTCATATCGATGCTTGTTACTTCAATAAAAACCACTAAATTAGTAAAAAAATAAAAGTAGACATACATACAGTTCAAAAACTTAAAGTATGTCTACTTTTTCTTATGTTTAAATTATCAATTATCAAGCTCTTTTTTATCTTTAAGATACCATGGCAAATACGCCACACCAAACAATACCGTTATAGCAAATGCCATAATACAAAGTCTCAATACAAAATTAGGTGGTAATATATCCAAAATTGATGGAGCCGCTTCAGGACGAGCCATATACAAATAATTCGCTCCAGATCCAATTATCTGATTCGCGTTATATGCAATAATTGCCATAATTACTAAAGCAACATATGACTTCACCATCGATTGAATCGTAGGACGCATTTTATGAACAAACATCATGTAGAAAATCGCAATAAATCCTCCAATATGTTCAATCCAAAATTGATAATATCGAAACCTTGTTGGACCTGTGTATGATATAACCGCAGGCGTTAATAAAGCAAAAACAGATCCAGCAAATAACCAAAAGTATGAAATGTCAAACAATGTTTGTGATTTTCCAATAACCATAAAACTACAAAATATAGCTACCCACCCACAAACAGCAATAGGTAAATGCTCTACTGGATTAGGTCCCAACGAAGGCATACCCACAAGTCTCCAATAATACGACATTTCAGAAATAATTAAAGTAAATGCAATAATATATCGAATACTCATATCCATTTTAGAATCACGAAGTGTATCCTTATATCGATACATTAAATAAATTAACACAAACATAATGACAATTGGCAAAATATGAGCTAATGTAAATATTTCAAATTCAATTTCCGTTCCTGCACCAAAAAAATATGTCATAAATTCTTTCATAGTTTGTATCACCAATCAAATTATAGCATTATATTCTTCTAATATATTAACAATACAAAAAACTTTAATTAAATACATATTTAAACATTACTTATACCTAAAAAAAACATTGAAATTAATTTTTAATTCACTTACGCTTATCATAGGACGTCCAAATACTATGATTTTACTGTTTTACAGGAGGAAATTACAATGAAGAAAGTTTTAGATACTTATTCAAGTAAAAATGATATTAATATAAAGCAGATTGTAGCTTATAAAGCCAACATACTTGAAATCGAAGAGTATAAAGATGGGTTTACTAAAGAAGCAACAATGAATGTAATGAGTGTAACAAAATCTATAACATCATTATTGATAGGTATTGCTATAGACCAAGGTTTGATAAAAAGCGTTGATGACTTTGTGATGGACTATTATAAGGAAACTTACACTCCTAAAAGAGGTGAGCAAACTATTTATAAAGTCACTATCAAACATTTACTTACCATGACAGCACCCTATAAAGGAAAGAGTGAACCTTGGAAAAAGGTTTGCACATCCCAAGATTGGACACTAACAACAATGGATATTTTAGGTGGCCGAAATGGTATTACTAATGAATTCAGATATCATACTCTCGGTGTTCAAATCCTTTTGGGAATTATCAGAATTACAAGTGGTATGAATGTACTTGATTTTGCTAATGAATACCTTTTTAAGCCTTTAGGGATTACACCTAGAAGCAATGCAGGTTGCGAA
>JAFULQ010000020.1 GCA_017473265.1 Erysipelotrichaceae bacterium
AGTTGGCAAGAATTCTTAGACTTAGTCTTAATTGGTAGAAGTGATAGTAAAGAAAGAAGAGATGTATTGGCTGAGCAATTAAATATTGGTCAAGCGAATGCAAAAACTTTTTATAATCGATTAAATATGATACATGCAAAATATGAAGAATTAGAGAGGATGATAAAAGATGGCCAAAGCAATTGCGACAATTTCTAGAACAAAAGAAATTATGGAAGCTCATGGATTACATACGAAAAAGAAATTTGGGCAAAACTTTTTAACAGAACCATCAATTGTAACAAGAATAGCACAATCAGTTCCGATGGCAGATAAGCGTTTGTTAATTGAAATTGGTCCTGGTATTGGGGCTTTAACGGAACAACTAGCATTAGTTGCAGATAAAGTTATTGCTTATGAAATTGATGATGATTTAATTCCAGTGCTTGCGGATACTTTAGCGGAATATCCTCATGTAGAAATTCGCCATCAGGATTTCTTGACGGTAAATTTAAAAGAAGAGTTAGCTCCATTTATGAATGATGGTTATGAAATTTCAATTGCAGCGAATTTGCCATATTACATTACTACACCATTATTATTCCATATCTTAGAAAGTGATGTGCCAATTACAAGTATTACAGTAATGATGCAAAAGGAAGTGGCAGATCGTTTTGCGGCGCAAGTAGGTACTAAAGATTACAATGCTTTAAGTGTAATTACACAATATCGTGCGGATGTAAAAATGGTAATGAAAGTGCCAAAAGAAGTGTTTGTACCGAAACCTAATGTAGATAGTGCTGTTATTCAATTTAGATTACGACCATATAGTAAACAAGTTGTAAAACAAGAAGAATTCTTTGAATTAGTTAAAGGATGTTTCGTACAAAGAAGAAAAACAATTCTAAATAATTTATCTGTTTATTTAAAAGATAAAGATAAAGCAAAAGAATATTTAGAAAAAGCAAACATTGATCCAGCTCGTAGAGCGGAAACATGTACATTGGATACATTTATTGAATTATATGAGGTGATGTCATGTTAGAAAAAGCAAATGCCAAATTAAATTTGTGTTTAAATGTTAAAAGTCGTAGAGACGATGGATACCATGAGTTAGAAATGATTATGGTACCATTAGAATTGCATGATACTTTAGAAGTTGAAGTTGCAGATAAAACAACACTAACTAGTAATGTAGATATGCCATTAGATTCTTCAAATACAATTATTAAAGCTATCGAAGTAATGAAAAAGCATTATGGATTTACAGAGAATTTCAAAATTAATGTGGATAAAAAAATACCTATGCAAGCTGGTTTAGCTGGTGGTAGTAGTGATGGTGCTGCTATGTTACGTTGTATCAATGAACTTTTGCATTTAAACTTAGATGTTGAGACTTTGGCACGTATTGGTAAAGAAATTGGTGCAGATGTACCATTCTGTGTATACAATACACCTGCAATTGTGAAAGGTATTGGAGAAAAGATTGAAACTTTCACAATGCCTAAGAATTACTATGTATTATTAGTAAAACCAAAAGAGGGTGTTAGTACAAAATTATGTTTTGAATCTCTTAATTTGCAAACGGCCATTCATCCAGATTGTCATGCATTAAAAAATGCATTAGTGAATGAAGATGCGGATGAAATTTATAAGCATATGCAAAACACATTAGAATCTAGTGCTTTTGTAATATTGCCTAAGATTGAAGATATTAAAAATGAATTAATTCAGTATGGATTCCCATATGTATTAATGTCAGGTAGTGGATCTACAGTTTTTGCGTTAAGTGAAGATAAAGAATTTGTAGAAAAAGCATATGCGAAATATTGTGATAGCTATGATTATGTAGTAAAAACACAAATAAAACTGTAATTTGACTTTATTTATAACTAACTTTTATATACAATATTGGTGGGAGTTGAAAATATGAAATCAGCTATAGTTATGGCGGCCGGTAAAGGTACGCGCATGAAATCAGAAAAAACAAAAACAATGCATCAAGTATTTGATAAGCCAATGATTGAGCATGTATATGATAACCTTAAGAAAGCGGGTGTTGCTCATATTGTGGTTGTTGTTGGACATGGTGCAGAACAAATTCAAAATTATTTAAAAGATAAAGTAGAATATGCAATGCAAATGCCTCAATTAGGAACAGGACATGCAGTTATGCAAGCAGAATGTTTAAAAGGTGAAACAGGAAAAACAATTATCTTTAATGGTGACTGTCCTCTTGTTCAACCTGAAACTATTGAGAAATTATTTGAAAAAGCACAGGATGCACAATTTACTTTATTAACAACAGTTTTAGATGATGCATTAAAATATGGACGTATCATTCGTGATGAACATGATAATGTAGAAAAGATTGTTGAATTTAAAGATTGTAATGAAGAAGAATTACAAGTTAAAGAAATTAATGTTGGTATTTATTGTGTAGATAATGAGTTATTGTGGAAATATTTACCAGAATTAACAAATGATAATGCACAAAAAGAATACTATATTACAGATTTAGTAGAAATATTTAAGAAACATGGTCATACAGTTAATGCTATGGTAGCATCTGATCCAGATGAAATGATTGGTGTTAATGATCGTGTAATGTTAGAAGAGGCAACTTGTTGGTTAAAGAGACATGTAAATCGTCAAATTATGAATCAAGGAGTTACTTTAATTGATAGTGAACACACATATTTATCTACGGATACAGTTATTGGTGAAGATAGTGTGATTTATCCAAATGTTTATATGGAAGGTCATGTTACGATTGGTAAAAATTGTACAATTTTACCAGGAACCTATTTGAAAAATGTTGTTATTGGAGATGGATGCACGATTGATAGTTCTCGATTAACGGATACTAAAGTGGGAAATGATGTGACAATTGGTCCTAATTCTCATTTAAGAAATGGTTGTGAAATTGCTGATAAAGTAAGAATTGGTAATTTTGTTGAACTAAAGAATTCTAAATTGGGTTATAATACCAAATGTGCACATTTAACTTATATTGGTGATTCTACAGTTGGAGAAAAAGTTAACTTCGGTTGTGGAGTGGTTACTGTTAATTATGATGGGAAAAATAAATTCCGTACAGAAATTGGGGATGGAGCTTTCATTGGCAGTAACGTTAATATTATAGCTCCAGTAAAAATTGGGAAAAATGCCTTGTTGGCCGCAGGTTCTACAATCAATCATGATGTAGAAGATGGTGACATGGCAATCGCTAGACCTAGACAAGAAGTGAAAAAAGGTTTTGGCGATAAATATAAAAATAAATAGGGAGGATTATATGGTTAAAGACATTATTGTATTTGCATTATCATCAAGTAAAGATTTAGCAAAAGAAATCGTTGATTATTTAGGAATTCCAATGGGGGATATTTCTGTTCGTCATTTCGCTGATGGAGAAATTTTGATTGAACCAGGTGAAACAGTTCGTGGTAAACATGTATTTATTATTCAATCTACATGTGGTCCAGTATCTGAGAATTTAATGGAAATCTTAGTTTGTTTAGATGCTTGTAAGCGCGCAAGTGCTGGTGAAATTACAGTTGTTACTCCATATTATGGATATGCTCGTCAAGACAGAAAAGCTAGAGCTAGACAACCAATTACAGCAAAATTAGTAGCTGATTTATTACAAACAGCTGGTGCTGATCGCGTAGTAACAATTGATTTACATGCGACTCAAATTCAAGGGTTCTTCAATATTCCAATTGATGACTTATCAGCAGTATCTTTAATTGGTCAATATTTCAGACATAAAAACTTAAAAGATATCGTTGTTGTATCACCTGACCATGGTGGAGCAGTACGTGCTCGTAAATTAGCTGACTGTTTAGGTGGAGCTCCAGTTGCTATCGTTGATAAACGTAGAACTGCACCAAACGTAGCTGAAGCTATGAACTTAATTGGGGATGTTGAAGGAAAAACAGCAATCGTTATTGATGATATCGTAGATACAGGTGGATCTTTAATGGGTGGTGTTAGAATGTTAGCTGAAAAAGGTGCTAAAGAAGTATACTGTGCATGTACACACGGTGTATTATCTAACAATGCTATTGGACGTATTAATGATTCTCCAGTAAAAGAATTCGTTATTACTAACTCAATTCCTCTAGGAGATAAAGCAAATGACAATACAGCAAATAAAGTTGTTGTATTATCTGTTGGATTCATGTTAGCAAAAGTTATTGAAGCTATTACTAATAATGAACCAGTAAGTATCGTATACGATTTGTTTAACCAAGAATAAAAAATGAAGAACCATCTACAATAGATGGTTCTCTTTTTTAAATTTCTATCCAATCATTTAATTCAAAACTATAGATATAACAAGTAACACTATGTGTAGGATAAGCAACCATCATTACTTGTTTATAAATAGAAATTTGTTGCATATAACGATTGATTAATTCTTCTTTTGTTATATTACGATCTGATTTAAAATCAATGATAATGATTTTATCATCTGAAATACAGACACAGTCCATTATACCTTTAATGATTTGTTGATCTTTATAGTAGAATGGATATTCTTTGTGAATTTCCATATCTTTGATTTCTTTGTACAGTGGATGTTCAAAGAATTTTTTAATTTTGTTTTGATCGTATGTAGATAACGTAAATGGTAAGCTAGTCATATCCACATGATTAAAGTCTAATAGTTCCATTGCTTTATGTAGTAAAGTACCACGCGTTGTTGCGGAAATACTGGTAAAAGATAAACCCTGTCTTTCATGTTCTTCTAACATAGAAGGACGAATGGTTTCAATGGATTGCACCTCTTGTGTAAATACTGGTAAAACAACTTTTGCTTGTTGTTCTTTATAACGAATAGCTTGTGTTTTCCACATATGAGAAACATGTTCTACTTTTACATAATCTCTAGGATTTTTCTTTAAAGCAATTAATACTAACGTTGAGATTTGTGGATGATTTACTAATACTTGATATGATAATTTAGATGGAATCATTTTTGGTTCATTCACAACATCTACCATAATTAATTTTTTCTTTGGACGTGTTAATGCGACATATAGAATACGTAATTCTTCTTCTAATGAAGATAATAAATGTTTACGTTCAATGATTTTGCGTAATAGTGTTTTCTTTCTAAAACGTTGTGGTAATTGAATGTCATCAAAGGCAAAACCAATTTCATCATCAGTAAAAATCGTTTGTACTCTTCTACGTTTAATATCGCTTGACCAATAGAATACCACAGGGAATTCTAATCCTTTTGAACCATGTACAGTGATGACTTTTACAACATTTGCACTATCAGAAATCGCCACTGCATCTCCCATATCTTTTTGTTCACTAATTGTAATTAAGTGAATAAAATCATTCAAAGATTCTTGTTTTTCTAAACAATTAACAGCTAGTTCAAATAAAGAGTCTAAGTTATTCTTTTGGGTTTCAGATGTTAATTGATTATAGAAATTGTTTAAGCAGAAAAGTGCATTTACAACATCTACAACAGACCATGTGGATAAATTATCTTTTAATACTTCATAATCCTTGATAAATGGATGATGTATTTGTTGTAAATATTGATAATATGATAAAGTTTTTTTGTGTAATTTGATTTCAGCTAAAGTAGTATCATTCATTTGATAATAAGCACTTGTTAAGATTGATAATAAAGATATTTCATCATTAGGATTTTGTAAGTATTTTAACCATGCTAAAACAGCAAGAACAGCTTCATCATCAAAATATCCTGATGTTGTTGTTATATGATAAGGTATATGGTATTTATCAAAAGCTTTCTTTAAAAAGGTTTTTGGTGCATGTGTTCTAGTTAATACCACATAGTCTTTCCAATCTGTAAATTCAGAATATTTTTGCATTTCAATAATTCTATGTGCAATATATTCAGCTTTTAACTCATTTTCTCCATAAGAATCATCATCTTCATGAATGCTTTTTTTACATAAAATATCTAATTCAATAGAATGGTCATGTTCCTTTTGAGAATCCGTTCCAATACTAACTGCATCCATTTCAGAATACGTGTCTTGGAAAGTTGGAATGTTCATTAATCCATCAAAGATGGCATTATTAAAATCTACAATGTGAAATTTAGAACGATAATTATTAGATAAATAAATGACTTTATCATGGATTCCTTTATTTTGAATAATACCACGCATTAAAGATGGTTTTGCATTGCGAAAACTATAAATCGATTGTTTAACATCACCAACTCTAAACACATTGTTTTCTCTACAAATGGCCTGAATGATATTTTCTTGTAAATCATTAGAGTCTTGGTATTCATCTACCATAATATCTACATATTGATTTCTTAAGATACTAGCAATTTCGCCATTATTCTTATGAAGAATTTCCATGGCATATCTTTCCATATCTTCAAAATCAATCCCATTCGCATCCATCTTTAATTGATTAAATGCTAATAAATAATCTTTGGTAATTGTAATAAGTACAGTTGCCATTTCTTTTTGATTAGAAATAGCAGAAACAATCGATTTTTCGCTTTCTAATTCTTCCATACATAAAGTATCTAAGAATTTATGAATTTGATCACGAAATTCTTTATATTCAGGTAAATCTTTCATTGGTTTGCCTGTAACTTTACGACAATCTGGACATTTAAGAACGGTATTTGCATTCTCAACGGTTTCTCTAAATTTGAAATAATCTTTAGCATGTAATGCTACAAGCATTTGTTGTAAATATAGATGTAAAGATTGAATGTATTGTTCAAATAAATCTACATCTTCTTTAATGTGTTTTACAAATGATAAAAAGTCATTTGCTAAGTTTTCTAGATATGAAATATCTTCAATATAGAAAGAGTAGAAATAATTATGAATATTGTTTGGTAATTCTGCAATTTGATCAAACGATTGATAATACTTTGTTAAAGAATCTAACCATACAAGTGGTTGTTCTTGTTTGCTTGCTTCTTTAGCTAATTGTTCAACAAAAGCTTTTAGTGAAGCGTGTTGATCATTGACGCTTGATAGCGTTTCTAATAATTGAACAAAAGCAGGATTTTGCAATTGGTATTGTTTAGTGAACGCTAAATCTAATGCTTGTTTTCTAAAGTGAAATAATGCATTTTCATCGAAAATATTTTGAAAACGTGCTGAATCTTGTTCTAATACATAAGAATAGTTCTTAAGTATTTTTAAGCAGAAGGCATCAATGGTACAAATATCTGCAGTTGGTAAGATGTCTAATTGTTCTTGTAGCGTTTTCTTTATTTCTACATCATTACTAGCATCCATGCGTTTTTGTAATTCATTCATTAAACGCTTTTTCATTTCCATTGCGGCAGCAGAAGTAAACGTCATTGCTAATATTTGATTCACTTGTAAATGATCTTGTTGGATACGTTTTAAAATACGATTAACTAAAACAGTTGTTTTACCAGCTCCAGCAGAAGCAGACACAGTAATGTTCTTATCAACAGTTTCAATAGCATCTAATTGTTGTTTACTCCATTGTGGCATCTGCTTTCACCTTTCCTTTCTTAGATATTTTACGTGTTTCCCCATGATAACGACAAATTCCATAATATGGACAATATCCACAAGTATTTTCAGTAGGATTAGGCGCAATCTTACCACATGTAATATTGGTTACAATTTCTTGATATTTTTCTAATAAGATTGTTTTCAATTCATTGAAATCCTTGTCTTTATATTTAAAATATGTAGATTGATTAAACGCATCATCATCAATTGTTTCCATTCTCCAACCTTTGGCTGCATTATTCTTAATATATTCTTGTTGTAATATTTCTGGTGTTAAAGGTAAGCATTCTTTGGTTTTCTTATCTTTAGGGCCATAAATAGTTACATCCGTATTTTCTATTTTTACAGATTGATAATACGCACCATAAGGACGTTTCTGTAATAATTCAGACGCAATCATCAAATAGGTTAATAATTGCAATTGTAGACCTTCTTCAAATTGCCCATCTGATAATTCTTTTTTAGAACTCTTATAATCTACAATACGTAAATAATCTTTACTAGTATCAATTCTATCAATGACACCATTTAATAAAATAGAATAAGGTTTCACATCAATTGTAGATTGTATAGGATATTCAAAGTGACTTGGTTGCATAACGCCACCTTGAATAGAATAATAAATATCTTGAAGACGTTGTGTAAAACGTTCTACTGTTTGTTTTTCTAAAGTAAGTAAATAATTCTCTTTTTGAGGGAATAATGGTAATAAACTTTCAAAAATTGGATGTAAAAATGCTTCTAGTTCTTCTTTAGATACAAAACGATTTTGAGCAACAAAGTGTTCAACTATTTCATGTTGTAAGGTACCCATGATACGGTGGTCCATATCTAAAGTTTCTAATTCTTTGACTTTTAATCCTCTTTCAATGAAATATGCATAATTACAGTTTTGATATCTTTCTAAAGAAGATACAGAACCTACTAACTGCTTATTGTGATTTAAAAATAAATCTTCAGCTAAATTCTCAGAAAGTGTATGTGATGTTACATGTTGATAATCTACTTGTAATAATGGCCATTCTTTCGCATCTTTGCCAAAGCGTTTTTCAATTTCAACAGATAATTCATAGGATTTGCCTTGTAAATCACTACAACTAAACGAGAAAAAGATATCATTTGACACATGATATATTTTTTCAGCTAATTGATAATAATGAGAAGCACGAGATGCTTTTGATGGAAATTTAGTCAATTTCGCTAAATAATGTTCATCAATTATACCTGTATATTCTTTAATAGTAGGGAAATGGTTTTGTGAACCACCTAATACAAAAGAGATTGGATAATTAGGTAATAGTGTGTCTAATGTAGTAACATGAATAGTCTCAACATTATTTTCAGGATAATTCTTCATTAATTTCCCTAATTCATAGGTAATCAGTGCAATTGGAGCATCTTCCTTTAATAAGTCTTCCAACAAAGCTTTTGCTTGATAATATACCTTTTCTTCTTGTTCATCATTTAAAATGTCATCAAGTAAAAGATAGTCAAAAATAGCTACAATTTTATCTTTATATGAATGATCGCTTAATAACATTTCAAGTATTGGTAAGATTTGTAAACGAACTTGTTCAGCCTCTTGTTCTAACTCTTGTAATTTTTGAATTCTAAAATATGGGTTCTCTAACGTTTGTAGTTTATTGAACTTTAATAAACAATCTTGTGGATAACAAGGCTGTTGTTTTAGATAATTCACAAATGCAGTAGTATCTATGTTAAAAAATGCATGATTACACATGGATAAAAGGTTTTCCATATTTGGATTTTGAATAAATGAAATTGCTGATACTAATTTTTGAATGTATAAAGAAGACATAGTAAAATGCTTTCCAGATACTGGAATATTATATCGTTTTGCAATTTGATGAATATGATAATAATACTTAGGATTTAATACTACTAATTGAATATCTTGAACAGGAATTTGTTTTTGCAGAATATATTGAAAAACACCTTCAACTTCCTGGCGTGTGTTTTGGGCTTTATATAAAAATACATTAGGATTTTCAACCCAAGATAGTTCAATTTGAGAGATATTCCATTTTTGAAAATATGATTTTTCGAATACATTAGCATAATCGACAACTGCTTGATAATCTGTAAATGTAAAGTGGTTTAATGTATTCATTTTTTGATGAATAGATAGATTTAGAGAATCCATTGCTTGATAAATAATTTTGATTTCTTTTTCAATAATTGTGTCCTCTGGCAATGTATTTATGTCTATTTCATATTTTACAAACTCTATATACATCTTCAATAAGTTTTCTACAAAGGCTGGATAGGTAATCATTGTTTGTAGATGTGATAATTGTAAAGTTTGTAAATGTTTATATACGTAACAAAATTCAATTGTACGGTTATCATCAATATCTTGACTCATTAATTGCTCAAATGTATGCATATTTGTACCTAATAAAATAGGTGCGTTTTGTTTATCTAATAATGATTCATATAAAAAATCATGTAGATGCATTGGTGCTATGATATGGTTTTGTTTATGCATATGAATCCCTCAATTCTATACTCGTATTATATAATGCTTAAGTAGGAAATCAAGTGTCAGTTTCGTTGGTAAAAGTTGTCAATAATTTGTAAAACTATCGATTATAAAAGGGTTTTTGTTGTTTTCGTTGTTCAAAATAAAAAGAAATAATATTGAAAGATTGTTAATTTTGATAATTTCGGTATAATTATGATATAGATAGAAAGGCATTACAATTATTTTTATATGTAGAGGAGGAATAGCTATGGCTATCAATCAATTGTTCTCTGCATTTTTAGTAACTAAAAATCAGGAGCATTCCCTACTATATGATTTCGATGGTACATTAGAAGACTATCTATCTTCTTCTAAAGACTCGGTCATAACCAAACTACTACAACAGCTAACTTCAACGACTACAAGCATGCGCATTTGTACTAATCTAAAATTCCCTATCACGCAGAACATAACTAATCAACTCATTCGATATAAGGATTCGTTTAAAATTCCACAACCTGCATTAATGTGCCCCTATGTTTTATATGACATACAAGATGATAAAAAAGTCGCCTTTATTCTAGTTCCTAATGTAGAACTTGGATATGTATATGCGAAAGGTTTATACTATTGTTTAACAGAACCAGATGGCTTCTTTGATACTTGTAGAAATAATATGGTCGCATTATATGTGGATGAAACAAATCTTCTAGATGTTCAAAATAGTATTGAAGCTATTTTAAAAGGTGAAAAAAGCACAGGAGCGATTCAAAGAATGTTTGATCGTAAATATTTAAAAGATATCGATACGATGAAGATGATGTGTGTGAATGAAAGCCAAAGAGTGTTTGCGAGTGTTAGAAATAAATTGAGTCAATTAGAGGATCGTGGTAGTGTGATTTATGATACAGTTGCTAGATGTTTTTTACTTAAAAAATGTTTATATGTGCAATTTATGATGAATAAAACATTATTAGAAATTCGTTTTGATGGAGACATTAAAGCGCAAAGAAAGGCCGCAAAGCAATATGCGGATGCAATTCCTTTTGTTTCCTATAGTGAATTATGGAGAACAGGGCAAAATGACCCGGTATTAGAACAAGATATAAAAAATGTTGTTGAAGAAATAATGAATAAAGAAGCGTAATTATTACGCTTCTTTTAATGTGACTTCAACTTCTAGTGTTTCAATATATTCAGGTGTAAATTGGCCATTAGTTAGTTCTTGAATACGTGTATCAATAGGTTCTTTACATAAGTATGTGAACGTTACTTTTTCATCATATTCTTTATCAATGATTTCAACATCATCTTTTAGGTGAAATTCCATTTTACCAATTAAATCATAACCAAAGGTAATTTTATATTTATGACGAGTTTCAATGTTAGTGAATATTGCGACTTTAGTAGCTTCACTAACAGCTTTAGAATATGCACGAATTAAACCACCAGCACCTAATTTAATACCTCCAAAATAACGAACAACAACAGCAATACAATCTTCTACACCAATTTTCTTAAGTGTTTCTAAGATAGGAATACCAGCAGTGCCTGCTGGTTCTCCATTATCATTAGAGCGTTGGATACTATCGCCAATAATGTATGCATAACAGTGATGTGTCGCATTTGGGTGTAATTTTTTAATAATTTGAAGATAGTCTTTTGCTTCTTGTTCACTAAAAACTCTTTCCATATAACAAATAAAACGAGAACGTTCAATCTCAATTGTATTTTCAACTTCCATTTTAATACGCATATAATCACCTAAAGGTATTATACCTTTTTCTGTTAGTGAAAGAGAAGAGAAATTAGGATATAATAAAAATATAATTTCATGTGTAAGGAGGATTTAATATGTATACTGAAGAAAAAATGACAGTATCTACATTTTTGGCTAGTTATGTAGCGAAATTTAGTGTGATTCTATTTCTTGGAATTGGTTTATATTTCTATTTTATTTTCCGTACATTTGATATGTTTCCATTGATTTGGAATGTGTATGTGTTAGCTGCTGTTTTAGTGATGACTTTCATATTGGCATTGTTATGTTTTTTACCGAAGGTTCCTAAAACAGTTAAGATAGTAACGATGGTATTTGCGATACTATTCAGTGGTGGTTTAGGATATGCAAGTTGGTATTTACCACATGTACGCTCAAAAATTGAAAAGGCGTTTGCGGAAGTGCCGATGATAGGTGAAGCAGAAATTAATTTCTATGTTCTAAAAAATGAATATAAAACAGAATCAACGGGTGTAGCGACACCTATTCATTTAGAAGATTATAAAGATAAGAAATTTATTCTTCAACAAAGTACGGATTTAGAAAATCAAGATTATGCAATGTTAGTTGCGAATCGTGAATTATATAGTGATGGTGTCCAAACAGTAGCAGTTGAAAGTATTTTTGATGCAGTTGATGCATTATATGCCCAAAGTGGGGATGTTATGGTTTTAAATACTTCTTATATACCAATGATTGAAGATATTACGGGATATGAAGATTTCTTAGATCGAGTAGAAGTGGTTTATACGGTATATAAGAAATTGCAGTTAAGTAACGAAGCGGATAAGGTGGATGTCACAACAAAACCATTTAATATTATGATTATTGGTAACGATAAATGGGGTGATGATGTGTTAACAACTGGTAGAACCGATGTAAATATGATTGCGAGTGTGAATCCAGTTACGAAACAAATTTCATTTATTTCTATTCCTAGAGATGCTTATGTACCGAATGCCTGTTTATATAATAATTATGATAAATTAACGCATGCAGGTGTATATGGAATTAAATGTACAGAGGAAACGCTAGAAAATTATTTCGATATTGATATTAACTATTATGTAGTAGTTAATTTTAGTTCTCTTGTAAAAATTGTAGATGCTTTGGGTGGAGTGGACATTGATAATCCATATACTTTCACAACAAATAGTACAACAACTTTCAAAGGAACATTTGAAGAAGGTAGTATTCATTTAGATGGTAATAAAGCTTTAGCTTATGTTCGAGAACGAAAGAGCCTTGAAAATGGTGATTATGCTAGAGGTGAACATCAAACGATTGTTATTAAGGCATTACTTGAAAAGTTAACAGAAGCATCAGTAATTACACGAATTGATAAATTGTTGGATTCATTAAATGGAACTTTCGCTACCAATATTTCTATGGATGAAATTTATGCATTGGCACAAATGCAATTAGATGATATGGCTATGTGGAATGTGAATATGTATGCTTTAACTGGAACAAGTGGTTTTGAGGTTGTGGCATCATTGGATGCGGCTAATACATATAGTGTTGTGTATTTAAAGAAACAACAAATTAATTATGTTATAGATATTATCCAACAAATTACTAATGGAGAAATATTGGAACAAGGAAAATTGCCAGAATAGGAAGACTTCTTAATTGAGGTCTTTTTTAATGTAATAAATTGTGGTAGTATTCTAATGATTGAAATGGAGTTGAAAAAAATGAAAAAACAAAATAAAGTTGCTAATTTCTTTGCGAAATATATATCTAGACTAGTATTTCTTGTATTAGTAGGATTAGCTGTTTATTTCTATCAAATTTTTATGACATTCGACATGTTTCCAGCAGAATGGGGACAATGGTTATTATATGGTTTGATTGGTGTAACTGCTGTTATGGGATTGATTTGTTTCTTCCCTAAATTACCTAATTTTACAAGAATTTTATCTATGATTTTGAATATTTTATTGTGTGTTTGCTTAGGTTTAGCTAGTTGGTATTTACCACATGTTCGTGCACAAATTGAAAAAGCATTTACGGATATTCCTACTGAAGGTGAAGCTGAAATTAATTTCTATGTATTAAAAGATGAATATAAACCTTTGAATGAAGATGGAAGTGTTAAACTAGGAATTTCTGGTGAAACTTTGGAAGATTATAAAGATGGTTCTTTCTTGGTACAAGAAACAATTGATATTGAAAATCAAGAATATGCAATGTTAGTTGCGAATCGTGAGTTAGAAAACTATGGTTTGAGTGAAAAGGCTACTGCAGATATTTTCGTTGCTGTAGATGAATTATATGCTGGAAATGGTGATGTATTAGTTATGAACTCATCATATATTCCAATGATTGAAGATATTACTGGTTATGATGATTTCTCAGAAAAAGTAGATATCGTTTATACAGTGTATAAAAAATTACAAATTGTGCCTTCTGAAGCTACAAAAGTTGATGTGACAACAAAACCTTTTAATATCCTAATTTTAGGAACAGATAAATGGGGCGAAGATGTTAATATTTGGGGAAGAAAAGATGTAAATATTATTGCATCAATTAACCCAACAACAAAACAAGTATCTTTCATTAGTATTCCTCGTGATTCATATTTACCAAATGCTTGTTATTATGATAATGAGGACAAGTTAACTCATACTGGTATTTATGGAAATGGTGTAAATTGTACGCAAGCGACAATTGAAAATTATTTTGGTATCGATATTAACTATTATGTTGTATTGAACTTTAGCTCATTAGTTAAAATTATTGATGCGATTGGTGGTTTAGATGTACATAATCCATACAAATTTACAACAAAGAGTATTAAATCTTGGAAAGGTACTTTTGAGGCAGGAGATATTCATTTATCTGGTGTTCAAGCTTTAGCGTATGTTCGTGAACGTAAATCTCTTGATAATGGTGATGTAGGTCGTGGGGAACACCAAGCAATTGTATTGGATGCTTTAATTGAGCAATTAACACAACCTGCAATGATTACAAAGATTGATGATATTTTAAATGCAATTAGTGGTACATTTAAAACAAATATCACTATGGATGAAATTTATGCATTAGCGCAAATGCAATTGGATGATATGGCAATGTGGAATGTTGTATTGTATTCTTTAGGTGGTACTGGTGCTTATGATTATTGTCCAGCTATGGGTATGACTAATAAATACTATGTTTCTTATCCTAAGAAAAATCAAATTACATTTGTTAAAGATGTAATGACACAAATTTCTAATGGTGAAATTATTGAACAAGGAAAATTACCTAAATAGGATCTTATTTAAGATCCTTTTTCGTATTATAAAACTAGAAGTTATTTATATAATTTTTCTAGTTAATATATTATTTACATATGTTAAAATAACATCGAAGAGAAGGTTAAATGAAATTAGTTTTGAGACATCATTATGATGAACTCGTAAGTAACGA
>JAFULQ010000021.1 GCA_017473265.1 Erysipelotrichaceae bacterium
AAAATCCTCCTCGTTATTTTATTTCGTAGTTTCGCAGACCACGATTTCATTATAACTCAGAGGATTTTTTATTTTCATTATCACTCCAGTAAACTTTGTAGGGACCCCCAGACTATCTGGGGGTTTTGTTTACAACAAAAACAAAGAGCCAATTAACTAATTGGCTCTTTTCCTTTATTCAAAATTAAATTGTATTACATCATAATCATCATTAGATGGTAATTTTTCTGCTGTTTCTGGAATATCTAAAATCTTAACTTCTTCCAATCCTCTATAAACAAACCAATCATTTTCACTAGTTAAAGCACTAGAATATGTAGCTTCTTTATTCATTAAAGAAATATCTTTAGCTAAGAACTTTTTCAATTCCTTATCTTGGAACCATACATTTTGATTCAATGTACAATTCATAAGATAACGAACAACATTTGGTTTCGATTTCACTTTCTTCGCAACCAATTCTCCTTTATTGGTACGTTTACAACGCGTAATATCACTAGCTTTAATACGTTTAACTAATGATTTTTCAGTAAACACAAGCATACCTGTATCATTTGTACGTAAAATACTTGCACTAGCAACCACATCTTCTTTAGATAGATTAATAGCCTTTACCCCTTTACTACGACAAGAAGTTACAGGGATATCACTAACTGGATAACATGCAATATATCCTTCTTGCGTAATAATCGCAACCTCATCATTTTCATAAGCTACAAAAGATCTAACAATTTCATCATTTTTCACTAAATTCATAGCTGTAGAAACTTTAGAATTACGTTGTAAATACCATTCACTCATAGGAGTACGTTTAATCATACCTAATTTAGATACAGTTACAATCCATGCATAGGTATTAAAGTCTTTAACAATACATCCATCCACAATCTTTTCATTCGCATTCATTTTAGAATACTTACTAACATGATTCCCTACTTCTTTCCACTTAGCTTCATCTAATTGGTATACAGGCAAACATGCATAATTACCAAGATTTGTGAAAGCTAGCATTGTGTCTAATGTATCCACTTCAGCTTGCCCAATGATATGATCACTTTCTTTCATACCTGTAATCGCATCCGCAACCGCATTAAATGAACGCATAGAAACACGTTTTACATAACCATCACGAGATAATGTTACCATGACTCTTTCATTGGCAATCATACTTGTCTTATCAATAACAATTTCTTGAACTTCATCTTCAATTTTAGTTAAACGAATTCTAGGATTATCAGATTTAATTTTCTTTAATTCTTTAATCATTACATTATGCAAGACTTTCTTATTTTCAATAATTTCTTTTAAGTCTTCCATCTCATTTAACAATAATGCAAACTCTTGACGCAATAACGTAATATCCGTATTTGATAAACGATATAAACGCAATGTAACAATTGCTTCCGCTTGTTCATCACTAAAACCAAAGGCTTCAATTAAACGTTTCTTAGAATCCGCTTTATCTTTTGATTTACGAATAATCGCAATAACTTCATCTAAAACAGATACAGCCTTCATCAAACCTTCTAAAATATGACAACGCTTTTCTTTTTTATCAAGTTCATAACAACTTCTTCGATAAATAACCTCTTCACGATGAGCAATAAAGGCATCAATCAACTCTAAAATACCTAATAATTTAGGACGTTTATTAACAATACCTACTACATTGTAGTTGTAATAGGTTTGTAAATCGGTATTTTTATAGAAATAGTTCAATACGCTATTTGCATCAATATCTTTCTTTAAGTCAATGACAATACGTAATCCATTACGGTCTGTTTCATCACGAACATCTAGTAAACCATCAATTTCCTTAGATAAACGAATTTCATCTAATTTCATGACTAAATTACTCTTAATTACTTCATAAGGAATTTCACTAACGATGATTTGTTGAATCATTTTTTGTTGAACAATTTCACATTTTGCTCTTACAACTACTCTTCCTTTACCAGTTTTAAAAGCATCGATAATCCCTTTTCTACCTTGTACAATACCACCTGTAGGGAAATCAGGTCCTTGAACAATATCCATAATGCTTTCCACATCACAATTAGGATGACGCAAACGCATAATGACCGCATCCAACACTTCATTTAAATTGTGTGGCGCAATATTGGTCGCATAACCAGCCGCAATACCTGTACAACCATTTACCAATAAGTTAGGATACATTGCTGGTAAAACGGTTGGTTCCATTTCTGTATCATCAAAGTTAGGCGCAAATAAAACCGTTTCTTTTTCAATATCTTCTAATAATAAACTAGAAATTTTCCCTAAACGAGCTTCTGTATAACGCATAGCCGCTGCAGGGTCATCATCAATACTACCATTATTCCCTTGCATATCAATTAATGGTTCTCGCATTTTCCAAGGTTGAGACATACGAACCATTGCATCATATACACTACTATCACCATGAGGATGATAGTTACCAATAACTAAACCAACAGTCTTAGCACTTTTACGCGTTGGTTTTTCATAAACATTTCCATCTTTATGCATCGCATATAAAATACGACGTTGAACTGGTTTTAAACCATCACGAACATCAGGTAATGCACGTTCTTGGATAATATATTTCGAATACTTACCAAAACGATCCTCCATGATTTCTTCTAATGTAAGAACTTGTAATTGATCTAATACTTTACTCATTTACATGTCCCTCCATTCTATATTCATCTTCTAACGTAAAGGCAACATTGCTTTCAATCCATGCACGACGAACATCGGCTTTATCACCCATCAATACATTCACACGTTTACTTACCGTAAATGCATCTTCAATCGTTACTTGAATCAATGTACGATTTGCTGGATCCATCGTTGTTTCCCATAATTGAGAGGCATTCATTTCCCCTAACCCTTTATAACGTTGAATTTCGGCTTTCCCCATTTTTTGACGTAAAGCATGTAATTCATCATCACTATAGGCATAATAAACGTCTTTACCCTTTTGAATCTTATATAAAGGAGGTAAAGCAATATACACCATACCTTGTTCAATTAAAGGACGCATATAACGATAGAAAAATGTTAATAACAATACTTGAATGTGAGCACCATCTGTATCGGCATCGGTCATGATAACAACTTTGCTATAGTTACTAGCCTCATAATCAAAATTATCACCAACACCAGCACCAATCGCATGAATAATCGTATTCAATTCCACATTCTTTTCAATTTCACTTAATGTACTTTTTTCTGTATTTAACACTTTACCACGCAATGGTAAAATTGCTTGATATTTACTATCTCTACCTTGTTTAGCGCTACCACCAGCAGAATCACCTTCGACTAAGAACAATTCTTTCTTACGAGCATCCTTGCTTTGAGCAGGCGCTAATTTACCACTTAAGACCTTTTCAGACTTACCCGTCTTCTTCCCTTTACGAGCTTCTTCTCTAGCCTTACGAGCCGCTTCACGCGCTTGAGAAGCACGTAAAATTTTACGAACCAACATTTGCGCAACTTCATGATTTTCCTTCAAGAAATATCCCAAATGTTCATTTACGATATTTTCAACCGCCACTTTCGCCTCAGGAGTACCTAGTTTACCTTTCGTTTGACCTTCAAACTGTAATAAATTTTCTGGGATACTACAAGAAACAATAACTGTTAAACCTTCACGAACATCATTACCTTCAAAGTTTTTATCTTTATCTTTTAATAAACCATGAGAACGCGCAAACTCATTAAATGCTTTCGTAAACGCAGTACGATAACCAACTTCATGCGTACCGCCATCTTTTGTACGAACATGATTAACAAAAGAATAGGTATTCTCTTGATATTCATCAAGATATTGGAAAGCAAAATCCACTTTAATATCATTCACAACCCCACTAAATGTTACTGGACTTGTTAATGTTGTATGCCCCTCATGTAAATACTCTAAAAAGGCTTCCAATCCATTTTCATAAAAGAACACATCATGTTTATCTGTTCTACGATCAAAACATTCAATCTTCAATCCTTTTAACAAAAATGCTGCTTCTCTACATCTTTCAACAATCGTAGAATAATGGAAATCAATCGTACTAAAAATCTTTTTATCCGGCATAAAACGAATACTACTACCTGTCAATTTTGTAGGACCAAGATTTTGTAATTTGCCAACCTTTTTACCACCATTATCAAAACGCAATTTATAACAAGTCCCTTTATAGTGACTTGTAACTTCTAACCAACTACTTAAAGCATTAACTACACTAGCACCAACACCATGTAATCCACCACTTGTTTTATAGCCGCCTTCACTACTAAACTTACCACCAGCATGCAAAACCGTAAAAATAACTTCTAAAGTATTCATACCATTGGCATGTTTACCAACAGGCATGCCACGCCCTTTATCCGTAACTGTTACACTACCATCTTTTTCAATCGCAACAGTAATTTCATTACCAAAACCATTTAATGCTTCATCCATTGCATTATCTACAATTTCCCAAACTAAATGATGTAAACCACGTCCATCAGTAGAACCAATATACATCCCCGGACGCTTACGAACCGCTTCTAATCCCTCTAATATTTGAATACTATTTTCATTATAGTCTTTTGAAACCATATTAAAATCACCCCAATACGTTATATATTATATCAAAATTAACATGTTCATTTCAAATTCTTCCATGTTTTTTACTGACATGTGATATAATAACACACATAAGGAAGTGATACTATGACAAATTTGATTTTACCATTCATTATAGGTTATATCATTGGCTCTATTCCTATGGCATTAATTGTTGGTAAAGTATTTTATAAAACTGATATTCGAAAACATGGCTCTGGTAATCTTGGAGGAACCAATGCTGGTAGAGTCTTAGGTAAAAAAGTTGGCGCAATCGTTATCACATTAGATGTATTAAAAGCCGTTATTCCAGTACTACTTATGCAATTTTTAGTTGGTTATGATGAAGCCATCGTTATTGGATTAGCTGTAGCTATTGGACATTGTTATCCAATCTTTGCGAAATTTAAAGGTGGTAAAGCTGTCGCAACATCCTTTGGATATGTTGGCGCAATTACTGTCACAAACTTTTTACATTTTGGTTTATTATTGTTACTACCATTATTGATTCTATATTTAGTGGTTAAAACAACAAAATATGTTTCATTAGGTTCGATGACATCATTCCTAACCGCAATGGTATTATCATATTTTATTCAACCAAATATTGTATTATCTATTTCATTTACATTCTTATGGATATTCATTGTATTTAGACATTGGCCAAATGTAAAAAAATTATTAAATGGCACAGAAAGTAAAGTTACATGGTAAGAGGTTTAATAACCTCTTTTCATTTACTAAAAAAGGAATAGTCACCTATTCCTTATTCATCGCATCATCTTTAGCCTTATACACCTTCATGATTTCTAAACATTCATGATATCCAATAACATCACTTTCTTTAGCACCATTAAGAATACAATTCACAAAATGCTCTGTTTCATATTTAAAATCACTAACCATTTCTGCTTTCATAACACGCTTCATACCATCAACTGTTACAATCGCTTCACTAGCTTTCCAGAAATTCACAATTTCAATCGTACCTTTAGTACCATAAATCATTGCTTTATTCTCTGTTTGTAAATCTAAACCACCTACATTAGAACTAATCACACCATTTTCATAGCGAACTAAAGCCTGTGTAAAAGCATCCACACCTGTTTCAGCCTTACGAGACATAGAAACAATTTCTTTAATATCACTATTCACTAAATAGTTAAAATAACCTAAAGGATACACTCCAACATCACGCATTCCTCCACCACTTGGATAATGATATGCCCAATGATCCATTTCCAAATCACTCTTATATGAATATTTACCATCCATGTATAAGATATCACCAATCTTACCACTTTCCATAACTTGTTTTACTTTTTGCGTTAATGGTAAAAATAATGCTTTCATAGCTTCCATTAATACTAAATTTTTGCTATATGCTAATTGATATAATTCATCTAATTCCTCAATTGTAGTAAACATTGGCTTTTCACACAAAACATGCTTTCCATGCAACAAACACTTCTTAACAATCTCATAATGGGTATCATTAGGTGTTGATACATAAACTGCATCAATATGTTCATCCATAATTAAATCATCAATTAAACCATGATAAGGTATTTTGTATTGTAAAGCTACCTTCTCTGCTCTTTCTTTATTTCTACCAGCGACTGCATATACTTCACAACTAGGAATCATTTGTGCACCTTTAATAAAACGATGACAAATTGTACCCGGTCCAATTACACCAATTCGAATCTTTTTCATAAAATATCCTCCAACATCTACATATTATCACATTTTATATAAAGAAAAAACACAGTATGCACTGTGTTCTAGTAGGCTATTTTGCTTGACCCATGCTTTTCATAACTTGCTTGATTTGTGCTTCAGATGGTTTACGACCCATTTGTAAGAACATTGCACGAATCATTTTTTCAGTTACAGGTGGATTTTCTCTTAATTGTTTTTCGAAATATTTACGAGTTAAGAAATAACTTGCTACTGCACCAATTAAAAGACCAACTACTAAATAAATAAGATTAGTCAAAACTTCCATTATAGATGCCTCCTTGCAATATATATTACCACTTTTTAATATTTTTTCAAGTCATTGTGGTATTTCCATAATCAATACATCCTCATAACAATAATGAAACCATCGATACATTGGATTATTAGGAACATCACTAATCAACATTCCATACGCAGTTAATTTTGCTTCTACACTACTATTACTACCACTAGGCGTATAATAAAATGCATTTCGATAGGCCTGAATATACTCCCAGTCTTTTAAATATTCATAAAACTTAACCATAGTTTCATCATATTTCATTTCAATTATATGACTTAATTGTTTATCACTTTTCTGATCAATTAATTGTAATATCGTCTGTTGTAATTCATTTTTTACATGCACAAATTCTTTTTGAATACCCACTAAATAATACATATCATCACCCAAATAAACAATATCATAACTATTTGTCATTATATGTCAAAAAAAGGTATTCACTAAGGAATACCTACACATTGGTGTTTGGATTAAATTCTCCATCCGGTTTATTATTCGGATCAAATTTTCCATCTGGTCTTTGCATACCTTCAGGAATATTATTCGGATCAAAATCTTCAGGCAAACGATTAGGATCAAAATCACCATCAGGTCTTTGCATACCATTTGGTATATTATTTCGATCAAAACCACCCATACCTTTACTTTGATTTATACTCACATCCGCATTATTGATAGTATAGATACCATTTTCATTAATATCGCTAGAAGAAAATAATAAACTAGAATAACGTCGAGCTGTAGTATATTCATAAATAACCTTATTATCTTGTTTAATTTCAATTATATTAGCATAAACATTACCAGAGATATAGTCTTGTAAACTAGATGGTTGAATTTGACCATTCATCCCAAAAGCTAAAACTGTACCACCATTAATTGTAATTCCTAAATCAGAATCAATACCACCATCAGCACTAGTATTACATGGCATTGCTACAATTGTCCCACCATTAATAACAATAGAACCATTAGAATCAATACCATCTCCCTCTTCACCATAACCTGAATCAACAGTTAATAAACCATTATTCATTGTAAAAATAGATACACCATCTTCATTCACATTAATACCATCATTTTGCGCCACAATATTAATATTTCCACCATTAATTGTTAAATGCATTTCTGTATCTAAACCTTCATTTTGAGCATTGATATTTAAAACCCCAGTATTTCCATCTACAATCATACTTTTCTTAGAATAAAAAGCTCCATCATATTTATGCAATTTCTTTTCTGTACCATCTTTATAAATTTTCGCTACATAGGATCCATTTATAGTATTTTTACTACCATCTTCAATATAAACATTTGCACCAGCATCATCAGTACTTTCACTTTCGTATACATTATAGAAAATAATAGCAGGCGCAACAGTACATGTAATATCTACATTATCCAATACTAAAGTAACAATAGCATTAGGATCCTCTTTTGCATCTTCACCTAAATCAACTGCTATTTGCCCTTTCGATAAACTACCTTTTAAACGATATGTTCCCGCCTTAGTAATATGTACTACAGAATGCGATTTAGCTTCTTCTATGCTATGAGAATCACTCTCAGTACCTTCACCATAGCTACTGTCTTTACCTTCTTCATAGTAAATAATATCGTTAGCTAGATATACATCATCACTAGTACTCATAGAAATTTTATTATCATTAACTAAAATTTCATTATCACTCAATGTAATAGTTATTGCATCATCATAAGACACACTACTACCATTAGAACATCCAACAAATAATAAAATACAAATAAATAAAACAATAATTTTCTTCATAAACATCCCTCATTTTCATTTTTATTATGCATAATCAATGTGTCCATTATGTGAACATATTTTGAAAAATAGAAAAACCTAGAAGGCCGATATTATTTCCTGGCTTCCCAGGTGGGTATCCTGTGTCTAATTTTAGGATTCCTACATAAATGTAGGCATTCAACACCAATAGACAACATCCGGATTCCCGTATATCGCATGTAGGAAATATATTATCCTTCTAGGCAACTACATAATAACATATAAATTTTGAATGTACATTCTTGACAATCGACTTTTCTTCTACTTATCCAAAAGAAATCGTTTACATTTTTCGTGTAACTTTTACAAAAGAAAAAGAAGACTTTTGTCTTCTTATTCTACAATCTTAATACTCAATTCTCTTAATTGTTTTTCATCAACTAAGTTTGGTGCTTCACTCATTAAATCTGAAGCACTAGCTGTTTTAGGGAACGCCACAACATCACGAATGTTATCTGTACCAGTTAAAATCATAATTAAACGTTCTAGTCCGATACCTACACCACCATGAGGAGGAGTTCCATAACGGAATGCATCAATAAAGAAACCAAATTTTTCATGAGCTTCTTCCATTGTCATACCAATTGCTTCAAATACTTTTTCTTGTAATTTTTGATCATGAATACGGATAGAACCACTTAATAATTCATAACCATTTAAAACCAAGTCATAAGCTCTAGAATAACAATTTTCTTGATCTGTCATCAACTTATCTACATCTTCTAAGTTAGGAGAAGTAAATGGATGGTGAGCAGCTACATAACGGTTTTCTTCTTCCACATATTCAAACATTGGGAAGTTAGTTACCCATAAGAAACTATATTTATTTTCATCAATTAAGCCTAAATCTTTACCTAATTTAGAACGTAATGCGCCTAAAGCTGTTTGCGCAACTTTCTTCTTATCAGCTACAAAGAATACGATATCGCCTTCTTTAACACCTAATTCAGAAATTAAAGCCGCTTTTTCCTCTTCACTTACAACTTTCGCAATGCTACCAGACCATTCACCAGTATACTTTAAGTTCGCTAATGCTTTAGCACCATAGATTTTTACAAATTCTTGTAATTTATCTAAATCTTTACGAGAGAATTTATCAGCACCATTTTCAACTACTAATGCATTTACGATACCTTTATTTTCTAATACAGATTGGAATACACCAAATGTTGTATTCGCAAATACTTTACTAGCATCCTGTAAAGGTAAATCAAAACGTAAATCCGGTTTATCACTACCATACTTACTCATACATTCTGTATAAGGAATACGTAAGAAAGAATCTAATTCAATACCTTTAACTTTAAAGAATACTTCTTTCATTAAAGATTCAACAACACCCCAAATATCTTCTTCATCAATGAAACTCATTTCAATATCAATTTGAGTAAATTCAGGTTGTCTATCAGCACGTAAATCTTCATCTCTAAAACAACGAGCAATTTGGAAATACTTTTCCATTCCACCAACCATTAATAATTGTTTATAGATTTGTGGAGATTGAGGTAAAGCATAGAATTTACCTTTACTAATACGAGAAGGAACTAAATAGTCACGAGCACCTTCTGGTGTAGATTTACATAAAATAGGAGTTTCTACTTCAATAAATCCTAAACTAGATAAGAAATTACGTACAACCATACAAACTTGATGACGTAAAATCAAATTCTTTTGAATTGTTTCTCTACGAATATCTAAATAACGATATTTTAAACGAGTATCTTCTAATGCATCTGTTTCATCCGCAATCATAATTGGAGTAGTTTCTGCACTATTTACAATCTTCACTTCACTAACTCTAACTTCAACTTCACCAGTTGCTAATTTAGGGTTAGGTACATCTTTAGCTGCTACAATACCTGTAACTTGTAAAATATATTCATTACGAACTTCTTTTACACTATCAGCCATAGTTTCATCAAAAGTTAATTGTACTAAACCACTTCTATCTCTTAAATCAATAAATACAAGAGAACCTAAATTTCTACGTTTACTAACCCATCCAATCAAAGTAACTTCTTGACCAACATGAGATAAACGTAATTCACCATTGTTATGTGTTCTTTTCATGATTATTCCCCTTCTTTCATTAATAATTCGATTGTATCCACTACATCATCAATATCACAAGAAACTTGTTTTTGAGATGCAATATGTTTTACATTACACATATGTTGTTCTAATTCTGTTTCACCAACAATTACCGCAAATTTTGCTTGTTTACGATCTACAGATTTGAATTGTGCTTTTAAACCTCTAGGAGTAATATTGAATTCACTCACAAAGCCATTTGCACGACAAGCTGTCGCAATTTCTAGTGGTACAGTACCAACATTGCCTAAGCCCATAACATATACGTCAATGCCTTCTCTTTGACCTAAAGCAATACCTTCAGCTTCAGCTAAGATCATTAAACGTTCCATACCCATCGCAAAACCAACACCACTCATTTGAGGTCCACCAAAGTACTCAACTAAACCATCATAGCGTCCTCCTGCAAATACAGTAGCTTGAGAACCACTTTCAGGATGTGTACTTACAACTTCAAATACTGTGTGTGTATAGTAATCCAATCCACGTACTAAACGATCATCAATTTCATATGGAATTTCTAAAGCATCTAATGCTTTAAGAACTTCATTGAAATAGGCTTTAGATTCTTCATTTAATGAATCCTCCATCTTAGGAGCACTCATCATACTTGGATGATCTTTATCCACTTTACAATCTAATAAACGTAATGGATTTTGTTCATATCTACGTTTACAATCTGCACATAATTCATCTAAACAAGGCGCAAAATGTTCTTTTAGTTTCGCACGATAATTAGCACGAGATTCATCATCACCTAAAGTATTTAATACTACTTTAATTTGACTTAATCCCAATGCTTTAAGAATGCTATAACCCAATGCAATTACTTCCGCATCCACTAAAGGACTCTTAACACCAATATTCTCAATACCAAATTGATTAAATTGACGATAACGACCCTTTTGAGGACGTTCATAACGGAACATTTCTCCCATATAATATAACTTCGCAGGCATTTCCATAATTCCATACATCTTATGTTGAACAAAACTACGAATAACTCCAGCAGTTCCTTCAGGACGTAAAGTTAAACTATCTTCATTGTTAATAGAGAATGTATACATTTCTTTATTTACCATATCGGAACTATCATTCTCACGTTTAAATACTTTCGTATCTTCAAAAACTGGAGTACGAATTTCATCATAACCATAGTAATAACATACACTACGAATCAATTCTTCAACTTCTAACCATTTTCTAGAATCACTAGGCAAAATATCCTGTGTTCCTCTAGGTGTTTGATAACTAGCCATCACAATTTCCTCCTTTTATAAATAAAAAAAGCATCCCTCTAAGGACGCTTTTGCGTGGTACCACCTTAGTTTACATCACTGTACACTCAAATCGTTAACGCCGACATACGGTTATTCTTCATCAAATAACTTCTCAAAAGTGTCCGATATCCAGTGTCATAAGAAACCTTTCACCAAAATAGTTTCCTCTCTAATAAGACTGTACAGAATATACCCTCTTCATCATCGAATTGCCTATAGTTTAGCATAACTATTATGCTTTTTCAACAATTACCTATTTTAAAACTTTTAATTACGAATCAATTAAGATATAAGAAAACAAAGACATATACATGTCTTTGCTTAATAAACTATTGAACTTCTTCAAAACGCATAGTATTTGTATTACCACGACCAGCATGCCATCCAGCCGCAATAATCATTGTACTGCCTTTAGGTAAATCTAATTGTTTAGCAATTACTTGAGCAGTTTCATCATATAAAGTATCATCTGTAATATCTTGATCTAATACAGGTAATACACCCCAATATAAGCTCATTTTTCTAGCAGTATGCTTAGAGTTAGTAGCTGCTACTAGAGGTACACTTGGTCTAAATGGACACAAACGTCTAGCAGTACCACCTGTTTCAGTAAATGCTAATACACAACTAACATTATCTAATGCTAAACAAGATTCACTGATTGCAATACCAATTGCATCATTGAATGTACGATGTTTAAATTGAGTAGCTCTATCAATATATCCACGATAGTTAATCATAGGTTCCATTGTTTCAGCAATAGAAGCCATTGTTTTAACTGCTTCAATTGGATAATCACCAGCTGCAGTTTCACCAGATAACATGATTGCATCACTACCATCTAATACAGCATTCGCAACGTCTCCTGCTTCAGCACGTGTAGGTCTTGGATTATGAATCATAGACTCTAACATATGTGTTGCAGTAATAACTGGTTTACCCATTTCATTAGCCACTTTAATAATGTTCTTTTGATAACTTGGTACTAATTGGAATGAAACTTCCACACCTAAATCACCACGAGCAACCATTACACCATCACTTACTTCTAAAATAGAACGTAAGTTATCATAACCTTCTTGGTTTTCAATTTTCGCAATAATTTCAATATTGAAATTACCTTCTTCAGCTAAAATTTGACGAATTGCTAAAATATCTTCAGCACGACGAACAAAACTTGCCGCGATAAAATCTAAATCATTTCTAGCCGCAAAACGAATATCCGCTTCATCTTTTTCAGAAATAAAAGGCATAGTTAATACAACATTAGGTACATTTACACCTTTCTTGCTAGATAGGATACCATCATTTTCAACGCGACAAATCATATCTGTTTCTAACATTTCAACAACAGTCATTGTCATTTTACCATCATCAATTAGGATTTTAGTTCCCACTTCAACATCCTTAAATAATTCAGAACAAACAATTTGGAAACGTTCATGTGTTCCCATAACTTCTTCAGGAGTAACAGTAACTAAATCCCCAGTTCTAAATTGAATTTTACCATCCATTTTTCCCAAACGAATTTCAGGTCCTTTTGTATCCAACATAGTAGCTACATGTGTTCCTAATTTCTTGTTGATCTTTCGAATGTTTAAAACACGTTTCAATTGTTCTTCATGATCACCATGAGAAAAATTCATACGCATAACATTCATCCCTGCTAATACTAACTTCTCCATCATTTCCAAAGATTCACTCTTTGGACCAATCGTACAAACGATTTTCGTCTTTCTCATATTTATCCTCCCTTAAACTAGTCGATCGAACATATCATACATACGTTTTCTTGATTGTCTTTCTTCATGTAACGCTTTATCAATTGGCACACCAACAATTTCATTATCAATGATACCAACACAATGGCCACCTTTACCTTCTTCAATCAATTTAACCGCATAATCACCCATTCTAGTTGCTAAGATACGATCATTCGCAGTAGGAGAACCCCCACGTTGGATATGACCCAATACCGTAGCTCTTCCAGCAAAACCAGTGTTTTCTGTAATTTTTTCAGCCAATTTATGCGCATTTGTAATTTTCTCAGATAAAATTACAATCGCATGACGTTTTTTCTTAATTCTTTCTAATTCTTGTAATCTCTTAATAACTTTATCTTCATCAAATCCTGTTTCTGGTGAAATAACCACTTCAGCACCACAAGAAATGGCAGTATATAACGCTAAATCACCACAATGATTCCCCATCACTTCAACAACTGAACAACGATGATGACTACTAGATGTATCTCTTAATTTATCGACAGCATCCAATATTGTGTTTAAAGCTGTATCAAAACCAATGGTAAAATCTGTACCAACGATATCATTATCAATAGTTCCAGGAATTCCAATACAATTAATTCCCATTTCTGTTAAAGATAATGCTCCACGATATGTACCATCTCCACCAATAACAACTAAAGAATCAATTTCATATTTCTTTAATTGTTCAACCGCTTCCTTACGTACTTCCTCATCTTTGAATTCAGGCAAACGAGCAGAACCCAAAATTGTTCCACCACGAATCATAATATCAGAAACACTACCACGATCAAATTCTACAATTTTTCCTTTAACTAAACCTTTGTAGCCATCCATAATCCCATAAACTTCCATACCACGTTTTAACGCAGCACGAGTCACAGCACGAATCGCCGCATTCATCCCAGGCGCATCGCCACCACTAGTTAAAATACCAATCTTATGAGCCATAAATAAACCTCCTAGAATCTACGATTCTTTCCTTTTATTTGTACAAGCGTCGACATTGACTTCACTCGTTCCATCAAACGCAACGCATTAATCTCATCCTTCTCACCTTTATTATTGTACATAAAGTGATTTAATAATTCATCATAATTGTAATTACTTGTAAAAATCGTAAG
The DNA here is from genome assembly GCA_017473265.1 of Erysipelotrichaceae bacterium. Lineage (GTDB taxonomy): Bacteria > Bacillota_I > Bacilli_A > Erysipelotrichales > Erysipelotrichaceae > RGIG4607. Next base: position 14,686 of record JAFULQ010000021.1, read on the forward strand.
TTTATGATTCCCCATACGATCATCAAAAATAGGGAATAATAATTCATCACGTACCCAATTTGTTACAATTTCAGAACCAATATCATCCACAACCAACAAATCCACATTCTTTAATGTACGAATTGCATCTTGCAAATAGTCATTTTGATTCCAATTCATACGCATCTCATTACAAAATTCACTAGAATTAATAAACGCTACCGTCTTCCCATTTCTAGCAAAACCATTACTAATACAAGCAGCCAAATACGTTTTACCTACGCCAAATCCACCATAGAAATATAAACCTTTTGTAGGATTTATAGACCACTCTTTAATTAATGCATACGCTTTTAGATAATCAATTGATTCATTCTCTAAAGCAATCTTATTAAAATCAACTTCATACAAATCTTCACGCAAATGATTCATCACATACTGTTTCATATGCGCAAAACGATTATTATGTTCCTTTAAATACGAACACATTTTACTTGTAATCACTAATTTTCCATTTTGAACATCCAAATCACGATATTCACCTTGAATACCATATGGACAATTCTTTAATCCATAACACTTTTTACAAGTATTACAAACCTCAACATAATCTGAAAATTTTCCAACATACTTTTCAACAAATGAAGGATCTAATTGATGTTTTGATAAAAATGCTAATACATCTTCATTTTCTTTTAATGATTGCATCAATTGTTGACGAGACAATACTTGAGCAGGATTTAATTGAATATCAATACGAATTTTTTCCATTAAAATCCTCCTTCCTTGTTACGAATACTACGTAACAATGCCTCTTTATCTTCATCATTAGAACTAACTTCTTGTTGTTCACTATACCACTGAGGAAGTGGTTTTTCTTTTACAGTCTTTTTCTTAACAGACTGCGATTGAATCAAAGTCAATGCATCTTCTACACTATCAATATGCAAACGAACCCAACTAGCCGCAATCTTTTCCGTAACACTACGACTTAATTTCATATCGTAAGTATTCAATACATATTCAACCAATACATTTACCACACTAGGTGATAATTTCATATTACGAACTAAATCTTCTAATAATTTTGTATCAGCTGCAGTAACCGTAACACCATTTTGAATATTCTTCAAAAATTGAACTGGTGCAACATCATACTTTGTCTTCGGTGTATTTGGATTTACATACGCACTCTTTTCACTACGACAACGACTACGAAGTTTTTGTTCATCCAATGTCTTATCTTTTAGATTAATACAACGACTCACCAATACTCCCATACGCTTTGGTTCAATACCATAAATCGTAGCCAACTCACCTATTACTTTTAAACTTTGTTTACTTCTTGCACTAGCAGGAACTGCTAAAAAACTTAAATCTTGCAAAAATGCATCATAATCAAAATTAATTTGTAAATCACTAATCTCATTAGTTTGTTCAAAACTTGGACGAACACGATGGAATTCTTGTTCCTTTTGTTGATTCCAACTCGATAAGAAACGATTTTGGAACGGTTTAGAAACATCTACAAAATTCTCTTTTTGTTCATCCGGATGAATACACATTTGTTTTGTGATTTCATATTGTTGTAAACCAACTGCTTGAGCATACATTCTACCAAACACATCATGCTTCAAGAAATCTTTTGGCAATAATGGCATCACTACTTGATAAATATAATAATCAACTTCATTTTGTTGACGATAATACGTTTTTAATAATAATACCTCTTCCAATTGACCTCTAGCATTTTCAACATCCACAATATTCGCATTCAAAATCGTACAAATACGCTCATGTGGTAATGCAACTACACTTTGATTTGCTTCCGCAACTAAATAACAATATAACTGCGTAGCCAATGAACTAAGAAATGGCGCATATAACACCGACAAAGAAAACAATTCATTTGCCGAAATGGAATCTTGGCATTCAATTCGATACATATCATTTGCTTTTAATTCCATACAATCCCTCCTAGCCATTTCCGTTAAATTATATCTCAAAGATTTTTTTCACGCAAGGCAATTAACAACTTATTCACAAGCTCTTTCAAAATGAAAGCACTATCATTATTATTAATACTAAAATCACAACGATTTAGCTTTTCTTGCGTAGGCATTTGTGACGCAATTCTTTGATTTACATCATCCAAATTCATACCGCGATATGTGACTAAACGATGCTTTGCAATTTCATCATCAACATACACAACAACCGTGTAATCAAAATACTTTTCCCATCCACTTTCAAACAATAATGGTACTTCCACAAACTGAATTCCATCTTTATATTCATTACAATTTTGAATTTCTTGTAAGATTAATGGATGCAAAAACGATTCTAATAAACGTTTCTTTTCTTTATCTTTAAAAATTACATCCCTAACATTTTCTTTACTAAAAGATGGTAATTCAAGTAAAGACACAATCTTATCTTGAATGGTAGCATCTTCTAATAATTTTTTATTAATAGCATCAGCACTCAAACAAGGATAGCCTTCATCAGCTAACATTTTTAAAACTGTACTTTTACCAGATCCAATAGTTCCTGTAATAGCTACCTTCATTTCTGACACCTTGGACAATAATATGTCCCCCTACCTTTCAATTGTATTTTAACGATTTTCTCATGACATATTTTACATTCTTCTTTATCTCTTCCATGTACCATCAATGACAATTGGAAACGGCCATCAACTCCTAATGAAGAAGTATAACTACGAATCGTTGTTCCTCCACTAGCAATCGCATTTTCCAAAATCCTACGCGTATGTACAATGACTTGTTCAAACATTTCATTCGTAAATGATGATACACTGCACATAGGAAGAACATTCAATGCAAAACAAATCTCATTCGCATAAATATTACCAATACCAGCTATAATACTTTGATCCAATAAAAACTGTTTAATTGGCATATCTTTTGCTTTACTTCTTAAATACTCTACATTCAATTTAGAATCCCAAGGTTCTAAACCTAATTTTGATAAACAAGTTAATGGTTCATTTTTATCATAAAGATACATTCTGCCAAATTTACGTACATCATGATACAAAAGATAACGACCATCATCTAATGTAAATATAACATGAGTATGTTTATCTACTAGTGTTAAATCTTTCTCAACATAAAATTTACCTTCCATACGTAAATGACAAACTAATACTTTAGTATCTAATGTAAAAATTAGATATTTCCCTCTACGAGAATAGGAAGTAAATCTCTCATTTTTCAATAATTCACAAAAAGAATTCACTTCAACATTATCAATAATGTTTGGATACAATACTTCACAAGAAGCAATCCCAACATTACCTAACTGATATTCTAATGTACGAACAACGGTTTCAACTTCTGGTAATTCAGGCATTATTTTGCCTCATACCAAGTAGCACCACAAACCGATTGAGCTACTAATGGAACTTGTAACGTAAATGCATGTTCCATTTCATATTCAATTAAATGACGCATTTGTTCTAATTCTTCTTCATACACATTAAATATCAATTCATCGTGAACTTGTAAAATCATTTGTGATTGCAAATTCAATTCTTTCATCTTATTCGCAATATGAATCATCGCTACTTTAATTAAATCCGCTGCAGTACCTTGTACAGGCGCATTCATCGCAGCACGCTTACCAAATTCACGAACCATATAATTCTTATCTTTAATTTCTGGAATATCACGCTTACGATTTAACATCGTAACCACATACCCATTTTCTTCACAGAAACTAACAACATCATCCATATACTTTTTAATACCTGGATAACTTTCAAAATAACTTTGAATATAACTTTGTGCTTCTTTTCTAGTAATTTGTAATTGTTCACTCAAACCAAAATCACTAATACCATATACAATACCAAAGTTAACAGCCTTCGCTTTTCGACGCATATTACTATCAACTTCATTTTCAGAAACTTTAAATACATCCATCGCTGTTTTAGTATGAATATCCATATTACTACAGAAAGCATCAATCAATTGTCGTTCATTAGCTAAATGCGCTAAAATACGCAATTCCACTTGCGAATAATCCGCAGAAACTAATACACAACCCTTTTCAGGTACAAACGCTTTACGAATCTCTCTAGCCTCTTCACTACGAACCGAAATATTTTGAAGATTTGGTTCAGAACTACTTAAACGACCCGTTTGCGTTACACATTGATTATATTTGGTATGAATTTTGCCATCTTCATGAATATATTTTTTCAAACCTTCAGCATATGTACTATACAACTTTTGATATTTACGATATTCCATTAAATACTCAATAATCGGATGTGCTGAACGTAGTTTTTCCAACACATCAACTGCAGTAGAACGTTTTTTACCACTAGGCAAACCTAATTTATCATATAAAATTTCACCTAATTTTTTAGGAGAGTTAATATTAAATTCCTCTTCAGCATATTCATAAATTACCGCACTTAAATCCTGTAATTTTTGATAGGTTTCTTTCGCAATTTGATCCAATACATCTTCTTCCATACGAATACCCGTTTTTTCCATTTCATATAAAACAGAAGCTAACGGCAATTCTACATCATAATATAAAGATTCTAATTGCAATTGTTTCATTTGTTCTTTAACAATCGGATATAAAACAAATAATGCATTTGCTTGTTCACAAGCATATTGCACAACACGCTCTTCCTCAACTAAAATTGGTTTATTTACTTTACCAAATAAATCTTCTAATGTATAAGAAATATGCAAATTATTTTGTTCTAACAACAATTCATAATGATTTGTCTGACTATGATTTAAGAAACTCGCTAACATCACATCAAAGTACTTAGAAAGCTTCGTTAATCCAAAACGATCTTGTATATGTAACAATTCTTTAATATCATAAACAATTTTGATAGAATCGCTAGCTAACCATGCATCCCAAGCAGTATCTTTTAGTGTATCCTCATAACGAATGTAATAGCATCCTCTACTATTCTTTAATGCATACCCATAAATCATATCTGGATTACGTAAATCATACGCATAATATAAAGCTGTAGGTTCATCTAATTGTAATTTTGCAATTGATTCTACAATTTCATAGGTCAATTTTGTATCCGTATTTTCAACAGGAACATCCAACTTCTTCAAGAAACTTTCCATTTCATATTTACGATAAAAATCATATATTTTCTTTACATCAACTTCATAAGTTAAAGAATCAATATCTATAGGTAAATTAAAATCTGTACGAATAGTTGCTAAATCTTTAGACAATAATGCTAAATGCGCATTCGCTTCTACATTTTCTTTCAACTTCCCTTTTAATTCACTAGTATTCGCTAATAAATTCTCAACACTTCCAAATTGTTCTAATAACTTTAATGCAGTCTTTTCACCAACTTTTGGAATACCTGGAATATTATCCGAAGCATCACCCATTAAACCTTTTAAGTCAATGATTTGTTTAGGAGTTAATTGATATCTAGCATATAATGCTTCAATATCCATCTCTTCAATTTCACTTAAGCCTTTTTTCATTAACCAAACACTCGTTGTTTCATCAATTAATTGCAACAAGTCCTTGTCACTACTTAACACATTAATTTGCCAATCCGGATACTTTTTAACCATAGAACCGATAATATCATCCGCTTCAATTCCTTCTTGTTCATAACGAGAAATATTCATCGCATCTAAATACTCACGCACAATTGGGAATTGAATCTTTAATTCATCATCTGCAGGTTTACGAGTCCCTTTATACTCCGCATAAACATCATGTCTAAACGTCTTTTTACCTGCATCAAAAGCCACCAAAATACGATCTGGTGTAATTAATTCAATGGCCTTTTGCATCATTAATGCAAAACCATATAAAGCATTGGTAGGAATACCATTCGACGTTGTCATCATCTTGCCATACATCGTCGCATGATATGCTCTAAACACCAATGAATTTCCATCAATTAATAATAATTTCTTCATGAGATCACCACATTTTCTAATACTAGTATTGTACCAAAAAAAAGAGAAGATTTTAATCTTCCCTACTTTATTTTTTCTAAAGTTGTTAAATTGTCATACATAATCGTTAAATAATCTTTATTCTTATCAAACTCTTCCTTAGTCAAAGAAGAAATATTACTCAACGAAATCTCAGTTAAATTACACTCTTTCTTAACCTTTTCATACAACGCTAACATATCTTCCGTTAAATTTGCCTCTTTCGCAATATATTTAACTTTATCCTCTTTAATACGAGCAATAATAACATCTAATTGTTCATCAGAAGGCATCGCACCATAACGAGATAAAATTACCGGATACACACCAAAACCATATGCTTTTTGCCAATTACCAAATGATGGAGTAATTGTAACAATCTTAATATCATTACCAACCAAATCACGATATTCCGCATCCAAACGAACTAAATCAGCTTCTAAAGCCTTAAAATTCATTTCAAAATAAGCAGCTTCCTGAGGATAATTTGTAACCAACCAATCTTTAATTGTACGAGCCATACTCGTCATCGCAATCGGATCAATCCATAAATTTGGATCTTTAGAATACACATCAACAGATTGAAAAATATCACCATCATAATACGCACTTTCAACTACAACCGCATTGCCACTTACAATACCTGTCGTATAACGTTTAAAGTCATATAAAGCACTTGTACCCGTTAAATCAATAATTGTCGTTTCATTATTAATAAAATCAGATGCATAAATCTTCCAATACGATTCCAAATCCCCCAAATGAACTAATAAATCTGCATTATCAATTTTCGTTTGATAATCAGAAACAATATTTGCTGTTTGAATTGGACCTTCTGTAGATAACTTAGAATACGTAATACGATTATTCGCAATACGATCTAAAATATATTCCACTGGATATACGGTATACACCACATGTAATTTTTCACTACTACAACCCGTTAAAGATGTAGAAAACATTAGACATACTAATAAAAGAATCAATAATTTTTTCATACAGATCTCCTTTACTTGTAATATTATAGCACACATAAAAAAGCAAAGATACTTTTTTATCATTTGGATTTCTTTACAAAGTAACGAGATATCCACTCTTTCTCAGTCATACGCTTATTATGATGAACAATTATATTATGAAAATCTTTATATAAATCATTGTGATTATGAATCTTATTTTTAAATACAACTTTACTTTGAAATCGTTGAAAATAAAACTCTAACTTCTTTTCTAATACCATTTGATATTCTTTATACAAATAAAATGCATACACAATGATAAAACACCACATCCAAATAGAGGTCATATTACACATACTACAAATGAATGCAATAACAGATAAAATATATGTAATATTCAATGCTTTACCAAAAGGAAAAAAATGCATACAAATTGCCCTTAAAATTCTACCACCATCTAAAGGATATATAGGTAATAAATTAAATATGGCCATTTGTATATTTAACAATTGATAATAATCCAATTGATTTAGTGATATCATCTGATACTGATAGAATATATTCAAAATTATAAAATTAAACAATTGAAACAATGGACCACTAATTGCCATATACATTTCATATTTACTAGGCAAATAATCCAAGTTCTCATATTCAGCAAATATCCCAAACGGATAGATACGTAAAGATATTAAAGGAATCTTTAAGTAATATCCCATGAAAAGATGACCTAATTCATGAATCATCAACATCATAAAGACAATCCATACCATTTGCGCAACTTTAAAATAACTTAGAAACAATAGATAAGGTATCCACAATATGGATACCCTAATTTTTGCCAATAGCTTGTTCATACGAAATAAAGTTTTGATTATCCATAAAATCCATATACAATTTATCTTGATACGTACCAATTATTGAATTTTTTAAAATGCGATCATCCACCTTGACTGATACATCATTCATATTGGCATAGGTAACCAAAATATCATTATCATTTTTAACTATTATTTGATATCCTTGTTCACTTTCATTTAAATAAACACATACACCATCTGCGATGGCATATACCATATTGGTACTATTCGTAAAATAATGATCATCTATTTTTTGATAGGAAATCGTACTATTTACAGCCTTATTCGATGGCAAAAACCAATTTTCAAATACAACAATATTCCCTAGTTCGAGTTTATTCATATATTGTAACAATGATTGCTTAGCATCTTCAAAAGATGTTTCAGTAATGATTAAACCAGATAAAACAAAAGTAATAGCACACATAAAGACAATCATCATCCGATACATCCACAAAAACGAAGTATTCCTATTTTTAGGATAAATTTTTTTACGAATACGTTCTATATCATTCATCATATCCACCCCTACAACAAACTATGCTAAACATAAAAGAAAAATACCGCAAATACGGTATTATCCAAAAATTCGTTTCATTATACTTTCTTCCATCTTCGGTAATACAATATCTTCACCCAATAAACGCTTTGCCATTGCATAATAACATTTATATGTAAAAGAATACTGATCGAGTACTCGTAAAACCCCTCGATTATTCGCACTCATTTGCAATTCATCTTCATAAATCATTCCACAAACATCCATCCCTAACCACTGTACAACATCTTTAATTTTTAATGATATCCCCTTCGATACTAATTTCGGATTGATACGATTAATCACAATTTGAATATTATGTATATCTTCTTTCCACAACAATCCCATCACACGATCTCCATCCTGAATACTGGAAGTATCCAATTGCACAACAACAATCGCTTCTGATGCCAATTTTGTTACAAAAGAAAAACCTCGATCAATACCAGCAGGACAATCATATAATATGATATCGAATAGTGGTTCCATTGCTTGCATAACCCGTTTCAAATCCTCAAAACGAAATGAATATATATCCAATGATTTACACGCTGGCAGTAAAAACAAATTCGCCTGATGTTTATCTTTAATTAATAATTTATGTAATTCACACTTACCCTCAATCGCATCCTTTATATCATAAATCACACGATTTTCTAAACCCATAATTACATCTAGATTTCTTAGGCCTAAATCCATATCTACCAAACAAACTTTCAATCCCATTTGTGCAAACATCATACCCAAATTTGCACATATTGTGCTTTTACCTACACCCCCTTTACCAGAGGTAATCATAATTGATCTTGCCATATCCCTTTTTCCTTTCGATATTGATATTGGAGTACACATTTATCATATTCTTGAATATATTGCATTGGCATATCATTCATTTTCAAACGCAATTTATAAATAGATAATGCATATAATTTTGATTTCTTACTATAAAATTCAATTTCACCTGAAACTTTTCCAAATACATACATATTTCCATGATACATAGTAATTGAAGTATGAAGTGGTATATCATTCAATATTAATACATCATGATAAAAGTCATAATGCCCTATACCAATCGAATCCAACGTTTCAATCATAGCATTTTGAAACGTATAAGAAATAGAAGCTACCAACATTTCACACGTATTTACAAGTGTAATTAATGATAACACTTCATGACTGTCTATCATCTTTTCTAAAAATATATGTATCATTTCTACTTGTAAACCCTGTAAAGGTTGTAATCGTTGACCCAATTCTTCCATTGGTAAACTTCTATTACTATTTTTAATATAGACCTGTAATTGATCTTGTCTTCCACGAATTTCAACATACATAACATCACCTACTAAAGATGTACCATATAGAAAGAGAGAATCTTGTCAAAATATGTCAAACAATAAACAAATACGACAGAATTACTCTGCCGCATTTGATAATAAACCCTGTTTACGAAAACTAAACCAACTATGTGTCGATACAATAATATGATCCATAATCGGGATATGCATAATTTTAGAAACATCTTCTAATAACATTGTTACCTTATGATCTTCACTAGATGGAATGACATCTTGACTAGGATGATTATGTACTAAGATAATTTTACTGGCACTACGTGTAAAGGCTTCTTTAAAGATTTCCCTTGGATGAATATTTGCACTATCCAATCCACCAACAAAAATCGTTTTATATCCAATAATATGATTTTTAACATTCAAAAATACAACGAAAAAATGCTCTTGTTCTAAATGACCCAATTCAATTTTTAACCAATCAACTAAACTTTGAGGTGTTGTTATTACATTTACATTTTTCGTGTATTCAAAACTACATCTACGTACCAATTCAAAAACCGTCATCAATTCAATAGCTTTAGCCTCTTTGATACCCTTAAACTCCATCCAATCCTGTAATTTCATATTTGGCAATTGCCCAATACCGCCCTTTTTATGTATAACCTCATCCGCTAGTTCTAAACTACTTTTTCCTTGGTAGCCAGTGCGCAATAAAATAGCTAACAATTCTCGATTTGATAAAGTTTCCACACCATATAAAATTACTTTTTCTCTTGGACGCTCCATTTCAGGAATTTCTCTTATTTGGATGCCATCACCTCCAATAATAAATCATAAGATTGTTGTTCAATCGATGAAATAATCATTTCATCGGTTATTACGACTTGTTTTTCATATGAACCATATCCTTTATTCAATAGAACCTCTTTCATATCATCCTTACTTTGTATATCCATGCTAATACCAGTGATTACATAATACATATCCTTATTTTCATAATACATCGCTTCCACATTATCACTTTTTAGTTGATCTACTCTTTTTTTAGCATTATCTTCATTACCAAACACTCCTACTTGTAAATAGTAAACAATAGCACTCGATGTACTTGTAGAAATTGTTTGATCATCCACAAACACTTTCATATATACAAATGAAAATAGTAAAGTAAGAGATAATGCCATAACTGTAACAAAAGAACGTTTCATAAACACCCCTCCTAATCTACTATATTGATTAGGAAAAACAAATAGACTTACTTACTCCATTGAAATGAAAAACCACTAAAACTCAAACGACCAGATTTTGATGTTAAAATCTTGTAAATGCCACTAGCACCAGCAGCCAACATCAAATACACCAACACCAATTGCGGTGTAAGCGCACCTCCTTTCATTTCTTGCATTTGTAAACTAGTAAGCTTCATTTTTTCACCCCCTCACTATACTTATTCTCCAAAAATTCCAGTTTTTCCTAAAAAAAAAGAAAACTTTTAGTTTTCTTTTCCTAATACTGTATGAATCTTGTATCCCTCATATAAATATTGTACATCTAGTGAAGGAAGCACATCATTAAAATATTCTACCATATGTTGTAAACCACCAATTTCACAACTTGCATGATTTACAATGATAATTGGCATACCATTATCAATACACCATTGAATCGCAATCCAGTTATTTACACCATCATCACTAACAACAACTGCATCTGGTTTTTCCTTTAACATTGAAAAAATATTAGTTGCAGCACCAGTACCAATTGCAACACGACGCAAAGGTTTATCTAAATTACCAATGACTTGGATACCTTCTTGTTCATATTTAGAAACTGCATTCGCCACTTTTTGTGCAAGCTCTTTTACAGTACAATCTACATTCGCATATGAATTATAAGAATTTACAACTCTTGGCTCAAAATCCAATCCAATATCTTTAGACCAAATATCCGCAACCCCATAAGTAGGCATCATATCCCAAACATCATGACAGCGATAAACCGTGATATCCCCTTCATCTAACATACGTTTCTTTTCATTTGCACTTTCTAATAATTGACGTTGAGGACTTGTAGAAGCTTCATAAAACATGTTCTCATGTGAAATAATAAAATTAATACCAACTGCTTTAGCTTGCTCTACAACGCTTTTGGTCGCAACCCAACAAACACCCATCTTAGTAATTTCTTTATCAACTGAACCATGCAAAACAACATCACGTGTTTTATCCCAATTCACCCAATAACCAACAGATTCTAAATGTTTAATTACATCAATAACTTTCATAACTATTCTCCTAAAATATATGTTTCAACAAATTTAGCAAATCCATCTTCTTCACATGAATCTACTACATAAGTAGCACTTTCTTTTGCTAATGCGCTACCATTACCTACACAACCAGAAATACCAGCTAACTTCAACATCGGCACATCATTATTACCATCACCAATACATGCAATTTCTTCTTTAGAAATCCCTAAACGATTTGCAATTTCCATGATTGCATTAGCTTTATTAACAGTTAATAATGAGACATCCAAATAACCAGGATGTGGAATATTGAAGAAATAACGATCTCCGTATAACGTTTTAATCTCTTTTTCTAATAAAACAATCGTTTCTTTATCACCAGTAAATGCACAACGATATACAGGTTTTACAACTTTTTTCGTAATATCATGCACCCAGTGCAAATCAATTCCAACATTAAGAAAATCATAAGAAATACTCGAATCAATTCCAGTAGTTAAAGTAAACGTATCCTGACAAATACTAAAATTAACATTGTGATTTTTAGAAAACGCCTCTAACAATTCCAAGTCTTCCATAGCAAATGGATGATCTAAAAACAATTGATAATCTTTCACTTCATACAATTCAGCACCATTATTCACAATCATATATTCAAGTGGCTTTTCTAAAGCTAATTCATTAACAATGACCTTCATCCCTTGTAAAACACGACTACTTGCTAATACAACATAAATACCTTTATCTTGCATTTTCTTAATAGCTTCTATATTACGCTTAGAAATGCAATTTCTTTTCGCATCATATAATGTATGATCAACATCTGTCGCAAATAAACGAACCATGATATCACCTCTTTATTATTTTAACAAAAAAAGTATGTTATGAAAATAACATACTTAATCAACATCATTACGACTTAAAATACTAGCTGGAGTCTTACGTAATGTCATATATAAAGGATATAATCCAACCAAAATGTTAAATGCATAATACAATCCAATACTTAAAACAAATACTTCAGGATTTAAAACATATCCTGTTCCAATATATGGCATATTTGCTAAGGCATCAATGATATATCCCATCAAAGTAAAACCAACAATACTACAAACTAAGGTAATAGCTAAGATTTCACCTAAAAACATAAAATAGATATCCATTTTCTTAACACCAATCGCACGATATACCCCAACTTCTTTTACTCTAGATAAGAAAGAAGAACGTAACATTAAGAAGATTTCAATTAAAGAAATAAAAATCATCACACCACTAATAATCAGTGTACTCATAATTCCTTCCTCTTTACCTTGTAAAAACTTCAATTTACTTGTTTCATAAGGATCTTCCACATTCATTCCTAAAGCATGCAATTGATCAATAACCAATGTTTTATCTACTGTATAAATCGATACGTTTTCAGTTTTTGTAATCAAGTCATACATAACAGTTGTATTTGATACTAAATATTCACTAATACCTTTACTGGTATTATAATATCCAACAACTTTTAATTTCTTATCATTCACTTTATATGGAATTGTTTTTCCAATCTTATAATCATATCTTTGACTATATGGAATGATAACCTCATAATCATTTGTAGGATAACGTCCCTTCTTCAAAGAAATACTTCCATTATCTACATACAATTGATAATCTACACATTCAACAATACCTACTGTACTATTACTCATAGAATCATCAATAAAGTAATCCCCTTGACCTTTAGCATATAAAAGCATATTGGTAAACATACTTCTATCCATATAAATTCCAGGACTTTCTTTGAAAACAATACCTACAATGGTCAAAGTTCCAACTTTTTCAACCTCAGCTTCAATACCCAGCATATCTTCAACAGAGTGAATACCCACTTGTTGTGCATACTCATTGTAATCAAACATCTTTTCAATTGCATATGCATCTACAACAATTTCTTTCGTATTTTCAGGCATTCTACCATACATGATATCTTCATCACTAATGATAGAAATATCCACTAATGTACCACTTAATTGATCAATAGTATTATAAGTTTGATAATAGAAATCCATTGGAATATCCAATGTAACTTTTCCATCTCCTATTACAACATATTGCACACCATCCATCGTATTAAACATTTGATAATCATCAAGTGTCACTTGATTATCTTTGACCGTTAAATAGTTATGTGGAGTTGTAATAAAATCCGCATCTGTATAATTATAAGCACCAAATACACGACTTGTCGCAAATAACATTGCCATAGCCGCAAAACAGAAGCCTACCAATAATACTTTTTTAATTACAGAATAGGTATTCACACGTTTAAACCCTTGAATCAAGCATTGAATCGGATTCACAATTGATGCATAGCGAAGAGGTTTCTTATTTTCAATCATTTGCATATCCAATTGATCTTTTAAATAATCATCTTTTGAAATCATTTGATAATGATCATCCACAAACTCAATTGCTGAATGCTCATCCACAACTTCTACATTTTTAATACCATTGGTTTTGATATATAAATTACCATTTTGAAGAACAACTTCAATTTTTAAATCACTTGGTTCATTATGATAATAATCAACAATCAATCCATTTTGTTCGACATGCTCATTTAAAGCATAATCTTTCAAATACAATTTATTATCCATTCGATAATCTAATTTATTTTCATGGTCATTTACATAATCATTTACAACCTTACCATCACTCAATTCAATGATACGACTTGCATAGAAATGAGCTAAATGCTTTTCATGCGTAACTAAAATAACCAATTTTGTTTGAGAAATCGCTTTAATAATATTCATGATTTCAATCGTATTTTTGCTATCTAAATTACCAGTAGGCTCATCCGCAATAATAATTGGAGGATTTTTTACTAACGCTCTAGCAATACCTACTCTTTGACGTTCTCCACCAGATAAATTAGAAGCCAAACGATTACGATAGCGATACATATTCACTGCTTCTAAGACAAAATCTACACGTTTTTTAATTTCATTTTTATTCTTAATGCCCACCATTTTTAAAGCTAATGCGACATTATCAAAAACACTCATGTTATCAATTAAATGATAATCTTGGAAAATATATCCAATATTCAAATTACGAATTTTATCAGTACGATGGGTAAACATACCATTCATCTTTTTACCATTTACAATAATTTGGCCATTATTTACTTTATCCAATCCACCAATTGCATTCAATAAAGTCGTCTTACCACAGCCACTTTCACCCAAAATAGCAACCAGACCTTGCTTTTCAAAATTAAGAGTCGTATCTGCAATAACATGAATTTGATTTTTCTTGTGACGATTATAATATTTATTTACTCGTTTTAATTGAATCATAATCTACACCTCTGCACGATATGTATCCATCGCACTCTTTTGGAACAATTTATTCCCATATTTATTAGAAATTAATAAAGATATAGCACAAATAAGAACATATAAAACGACATAATCCTTCATTTCTAAATACTCAATTAATTCTAATACCTTTGGTAATTCAATAATTCCCTTAATTAATAATTGAATAAAACCAAAGACCACAAAATATGCTAAATTCGCAACCGTAAACAATTCAATCGTCAATAATTGTTTCGCTACATGTTTATTAGCACCTAAAATACGAATAGTAGAATAATAAATATTACGAGAACGATAAATCAATTGAATAATGAAATATGCGATAAAGAATAAAACAATTCCCATTGTAATATAAACACATACCAAGAAAATACGTGAAATCTGATTATATCCCTCATACGCACCCACTAAAGAATCTTGTACACGTAATGTCTTATATCCCATATCTTCTAGCAACTGTAATGTTGCATCAATTTCTCTAGCATTTTTAACATACACACTACTTTGATAACTTTGTTCACTAAATAAAGAACTATAGTCTTCCGCATTCACAAAAAACGCACCTTGATATGTCGCATAATCACTAAATCCAGTATATTTCTTAATTGTTTTTTTATTATACGTACCCTTTACTTTTAAATTTAATGTTTCCGTATAATATAAATTACTAGCCGTAACTTTAAATTTCTGTTTTGCACACTTTCCTTTTGGACAAGAATACAAATACTCTTCACCAACATATACAGAACCTTTAGGAACTTTTGTTGATGGTACTACTTGATTAAAATAAGACCAAGGTTCACTAAGAGTTTCTTGTGATAAGAATGTACTTGTAATCTTACTATATTGACGATATACACCTTGACGAATTTTAGACAATACAACATCAGAAACATATGCCGCATCACGATAACTTGGATTTTCATCCATTGAATATAATTTAACACCAACAACGGTTACTTCATCTTCCATCAATAGACCACCAGAATAATTATCTTGTAATTTAAAAGACTTATTTAATACTTGATCAATACCATCTGTATAATAATAATCATTCTCAAAGCCATATAACACAATTTCATAGTCATTCTCAGGCAAACGACCAATATCTACTAAATCAATCGCATCAAAACTTTTCGCACTACCCCAAAAATAGAAATTATCAGAATACATGTTCATCATCGAATCAATTAACACATCATCTTTTACAACATAATCAATATTATCCAAATTCTGAATACTTTCAAATTCTTCATCCGTAAAATACGTACCATCTTTCTTTTGTAAAATCACACGTTCACTACTTGTATCATTAAAAAAGTAACTATAACCATTAGCCGCATCCACTGTATCCTGATGGGCCATAGTAGAATAACCAGCAATTACTGAACTGCAAATTAATAAATACACCATCAAAATTAAACTAAACTTGATTGGTAAATTAAACGTATTACGTAAGCCCAAACGCAAACGAGAGAATAAACGAATATTCTTTTGTTCTTTTGGCGTATATGGTTCTTTACATTCCGTCTCTTTAATTACTTCATCTTCAATAATTTGTCCATCATGCATACGAATCTTACGCGTAGCATATTTTTCTACTTGTTCATAATTATGCGTAACAATGACAACTAACTTATTCTTACTAATTTCATGTAAAAGTTCGAAAACATGATTTGCACTTTCAACATCTAAATTACCTGTAGGTTCATCCGCTACAATAATTGGTGTATCTTTAGCTAACACACGAGCAATCGCAACTCTTTGTTTTTGTCCTCCACTCAATTTAGAAACCTTTTGTTTCGCAAACTTACGCAACCCAACTTCATCTAAAATCGCATAAACTCTTTCTTTAATTTCCTTCTTTTTATATCCATTCATCAACATCATCAATTCAACATTTTGATAAACAGTATAACTATTAATTAAATTAAAATTCTGGAAGATATTTCCAATATATTTTTTACGATATTCTTCAAAATCTAAATCTCCATAGTGACTAGTCTCTTCGCCATGAATATACATTTCACCTTCTTGATATGAATCTAATCCAGAAATAACATTTAATAGTGTACTCTTTCCACTACCAGATTCCCCAACAATGACAACGAATTCTCCCATGGATAAATCAAGAGATACTTTAGAAAAACCAGCACTGACTTGATTATTGGAATAATAATACTTTGACACATTTTTTAATTGTAAAATCTTATCCATAGTCAAACCTCCTATCTAATAGTTAGATTACTATATCTATATGCTAATAACAACTTATTTTTCATCTAAAACAAAAATCACAAAACAATTTAGGACATTGAAATAAGTAAAGGTATCTATAAAAAAAGAGGTTGCATTGCAACCTCAAATTATATTATTTAGCAGGCTCAGCCTCAATTAAACCATATCCACCATTAACTCTTTGATAAACAACCGAAATCATATCAGATTCCTCATCGGTGTAAATAAAGAATGAATGGCCCAACATTTCCATGCGAAGGATAGCTTCATCCAAACTCATTTTTTGTGCTTCAATCGTCTTCGTACGAACTGGAATATCATTATCTCCATATTCATCTTCATCCTCTTCGATAAATGCTTTAGACAACTTATCTTTATGACGGCGATTCAAGCGATTCTTTTGCGTCTTCAATTGAGCTTCTAAACGATCACCCACTTCATCTAAAGCACAACGTAAATCAAGATCTGTTACTTCTGCACGTAAGAAACCAACCTTAGTAGCAATCGTAACTTCTACCCTAATTTTATTGCCCACCTTTTGAATGACTGTGTTAGCAACATCATCGTCTTCAATTAACAAGTACTTATCAAGGAATTCTAATTTTTCCTCAATAACAGCGATGGTTTTAGGACTCACATCAACGTCTTTTCCATGTACATTAACTTTCATATGAATAGCCTCCTTATACTTATATTATAGTCCTATACAAGTAATATCAAAGACTAGTCATCACTAGAATTAAGTGATATAATAATAGTTGTGAGAGCTATAAATATTTTTTAAGAAAATCAAGGGTATTCAAAGACGCAATTCTTAGAATATCCTTTTTATTATACACTTTAGATAATGCAGATTCTAAATTATGTAATTCAGAACTATTTTGCATATCCGCTAACATAAATGTATTTGGATCATAGAAATCCATAAAATCAAAACCACATGCAATCCTAGATAAACCTAATTTAGACTCAAAATACTTTGCATGTTCCACTAAATGTTTGCAATCACGTAAAGATTCATCATCATTAACAAAATTACCATAGGCATTTAAGCCAACTAAAGTATCTCTTTTCTTTAATACTTCTAATTGTTCATCACTCAAATTACGTAAAGCACTACACAACGCACGTGCATTACTATGTGTCGCAATAATTGGTAAATCATATTCCATAACATCAAAGAAACTCTTATCATTTAAATGTGAAACATCTAAAATCATACCTAATTCTTGCATCTTCAAAATAGCTTCTCTACCTAAAGCTGTGATACCATGATCAACTGTACCACGAACACCAGTAGCTAATGCATTCTCTTCATTCCAGCATAAAGAGCCAATACGAACACCTTGATCATATAACCACTGAATCTTGTTAGCGACATCATCTTGAATACCATACATACCCTCAATAGTTAAAATCACTTTAAATTTATCACTCTTCAAGTCTTCTTTAGACAATACAAATTGTACATCACTATTTAAAATTTGATTACGAGCAAATAAAACACAATCTTGCATCACTTCCCAAGACTCATAATCACCAAAAAAACAAGCAATACAAACACCACTTACATTATCTTTTAATAGTCTTGGAAGATGATACTCTTGAAAACGATTGTCATTACCTAAAAGATGTTCTTTATAAATGTCATATCCGATATCCGCATGTAAATCAAACCACATAATTACTCCCCTTTTAAATAACTATAAAATACTTGTACTTCTGCATCACTAAACGGTTTTAAACCTGTTAAGGTATATTCTTGTTGTATCATAGGATACTTACTTTCAGCAAGAGGATTATAGTTTAACAATTCTATTTCAACTGTATGTTCTAGATTACGTACAAATTCCCCAATGGCAGATAAATTCTCTTTTGTGGCTGTAATATTAGGTATTAGTGGTGTACGAATCAATAAAGAAACATCATGTTTCATTAATTTAAAAATATTATCCAGTATTAAAGAATTATCCACACCAGTATATTCTTTATGCAATTGATTATCCATCAATTTTATATCAACAATAAATTGATCCACCAATCCAATTACCTTTTCAATATGACTAAATGATGTCATAAAACTACTTTCAATCGTCGTATGAACTCCCATATCTTTACACATCTTTAATGCTTCATATAAAAACTCTGGTTGCATAAATACTTCTCCACCCGAAAAGGTAACCCCTCCTTTAGTAGTTTCATAAAAAATACGATCCTTTTCTATTTCTTTACGTAATTGTTCCAAGCTCATATCTTGTCCAATAATTTTCAAAGAATTCGTTGGACAAAAATCTACACATGCACCACAAGCATCACAATCTTCACTAATATGAATCTGATTATTTACCATAGATAGACACTGTTTCTTACAGCGATTTATACAACGCATACATCCCATACAAGTATTCGCAATATATCCCAATTGTAAAGACGCATCCAATCCTTCAGGATTATGACACCACTTACAACGCAAAGGACACCCCTTTAAAAAGATGGTTGTACGAATACCATCTCCATCATGAATAGCATAACGTTTTATATCAAATACGATACCCATAGTTATACTTGATACTCCGTTCTAGCAATAATTTCATCCTGTAAGTCTGGTGATAATTCTACAAAATATGCAGTATAACCAGCTACACGAATTGTCAAACTCTTATATTCTTCTGGATGTTCCTTAGCTTTTAATAAATCTTCCTTATTCACTACATTAAATTGTGTATGATTAATACCTAATTTAACAATGGAACGTAAAATACCTACAAACTTTAATAATGTATCCTCTTTCGCAAAAACACTTGGCAAGAATTTCATATTCAACAACGTACCATTAGTACCTAAAGAACCATCAATATGACTCACTGAACGTAATAACGCTGTAGGACCATTCACATCACGACCATAAACTGCACTCATACCGCCATCAGCTAATGGTTCTTTTGCACGTCTTCCATCACAACTAGCACCTACATTGTGTCCCATAGGCACATGTGCACTAACTGTATACAATCCTGCATGATAAATGCCACCACGAACATTGGTATACTTACTCAAAGCATCCGCAAAGAATTTAACCCATTTTTGACCAATGGCATCAACCCATTCTACGTCATTACCATATTTTGGCGCTTTATTTAAACACATTTGACGTAACACTTCATCTTCAAAGTTATTATGCAAGGCTTCCATCATTTCTTCTTTAGAAATAATAGCTTTATCAAATACTAATTGCTTAATCGCAGCCAAACAATCCGAAACATTCGCAACTTGAATTGCTTGAATTCCACTTAAATTATAATGTGCACCACCTTGAGTTACATCCAAACCTTTTTCTAAACAATTATCAATCACACCAGATAAGAATACAGAAGGTACAATTTCACCATGTAAACGATCCACAATACCACACATAGTCATCATCTTATCAATGAAGAAATCCATTTGTTTCGCATACGCTTCTTCTAATTCTTCAAATGATTTATAGGTTGTAAGATTACCTAAATCCAAGCCCATTTGTGAACCATCAAGCAAACATTTACCATTATTTAAAGTTAACTCCAATACTTTTACCATATTAAACATCGCCGCATCAGACCAACCCAAATTATTACCACTTGTTGTTAATTCAACACAACCAACAATACAATAATTATACGCATCTTCAACAGAAATACCCTTATTTATCAAAGCAGGAATAATACTTTCATCATTAAAGACTTGAGGCATACCACTACCCTTACCAATAACACGACTAACCTCAACTAAGAATTCTTGAGGACTATTCGCATGTAAACGAACCGATAAGTTTGGTTGCGGTAATCCAATATATTCTTGTACCTTCAAGCATAAATAACTTAATTCATTAGTCGTATCTTGATCATGGATATCTTTACCACCTAAAGCCACATTAAAACCAATTGGGAACCCCGCAAAATACTTAGCACCCTCTTTATTACGCATATATACAATTTGATTTGTTTTTAACCAGAAACCACATAAAATTTCAAAAATTTCTTGATTACTTACACCACTTTCAATGGCTTTTTTATAATATGGATACAAGTATTGATCCATTCTTCCTGGCGAAAAACTAGATGCATTACTTTCCATATGCAAGATAACAAATAAAAACCACAAAGACTGAACAGCTCCATGAAAATCTAGTTCCTCTTGATGTAAAATAGCATCACAATTACGAGCAACTTTTACTAAATTATCATGATTTGTATCATCACTTTTCGCCATCTCAAACGCCAAGTCGCGATAACGACGAATAAATGTTAAAACACCTTCATACACCATCACTGTAGCCGTATAATAATCTCTAGTTTCCTCATTACAACTAGCTAGATATTCTTTAGCTTCATGTAAGATACCAACAGGTCCCATTTGTAACCAACGTTCACAATTTGGATTAATATGACCCTGCGCATGATCCTTTTGGTTAATCTTAACTACCTTTTTAACAGGTGTTTCAATTTCACCAATATTATCATAAACAATATCTTCTAACGTATGACCCTTCCAATAAGGTACAATTACTTCTCTAAAAATACGAGCATCTTCTTCATGTACATTAAATTTATCTTGTACACGAGTAGCTAATGTATCAATTTCTCTTTCAACCCAAGAAATACCAGACTCAGGGAAAACAACACCCGCACGAACACCACTAGTACGATTCCCAACAATTCTTTCACTAGGTTCAATACGAATCTTCATATTACATAAAGCATCATGTAACGCATATGCACGTTTCATAATTTTAGACTCATTTTCATGCTCTTTATACGCATTGGTAATAATAAGAGCTTGTTCAATCGATGCATAACGAGGTTCATCCAACATTGAATCTTTCAGCTCTTGCATATATTTAGGAAAATAACAATTTTCTAACTCATTATCAAATTTCTCATTAATTCTTGTTTTGTATTGTTTCATCGTGTTCACCTCATAAATCATTATATAACAAGAGAAAATATTTGCAATTCTATCTTTTCAAAATTATAAATTGTAGTATAATAAATTCGGTAAAAAAAAGGAGATACTTATGGAATTATATATCGATACAGCCAATGTAGAAAAAATTGAACAATATTGTGCACAATATCCTTTAGCAGGATTCACATGCAACCCAACAATCGTAACAAAAGAAAACCGTACAGTTGAAGAATTAGTAAACTTAGTACCAGGTAAACGTGTATTCGTTCAAGCTATCGCTGAAGATTACGAAGGAATCTTAGCTGATGCAAGAAAATTAAGATCAATGCGTGATGATATTTATGTAAAAATCCCATGCACACCTGATGGTTACCGTGCAATGTATACATTAAAACAAGAAGGATTCGGCATCTTAGCAACAGCTGTTTACACAGTTGGACAAGCATTAATGTCTGCTGCTTGTGGTGCTGATTATGTTGCTCCATACGTAAATCGTATGAGTGATACAGAAGTTGATGGATGCGAATTAGTAGAAGATATCGTATGTGCATTCGCTTCTCAAAAAATCGAAACTAAAGTTATTGCAGCAAGTTTCAAAAACTTAAACCAAGTGGTTCGTTTATTAGTAGCTGGTGCTGAAGCAGTAACTATCCCTCTTGATTTATTTGAAAAATTAATCAATAACAAATTAACAAATGACGCAACAAAAGTTTTCGCTGACCAATGGGAAGCACACTTCAATCGTCGTGCAATCTAAAAAAGTAAGGAGTTCACACTAAAGTGAACTCCTTTTTACATTCGAATATTCTTTTTTAATAAGCGCAAAGCACTTTTTGCAGTAAAACCAGTTAATAATCCAGTAGGAATAGCAGATAACAATAAGTATGGTAAAATCATCCACATACTTTCTTGATTATAAAACAACATAACCATCAACACTTGACCTGTTGAATGCCCTACCGCACTCAACATACTCATCGACATAATAGGCATCTTTAATACTTTTTTACATAAAATCAATACAATTGAACTTAATACGACTCCACTTAAAGAAATCCAGAACGTAGAACCAAAAATCAATCCACGCAATAAATTACCAATCACAACACGCATTAAGTTAACAGAAAGCATTGCTTTTACATCCAATAATTCAATAGCAATTAATGCAATAATATTTGCTAAACCAAAACGAATTCCAAAAGGAAAAATTGGTAAATACGTAGATTCAAAAATATTAATAATAATCGCCATCGCCGACAACATTGTAATATACATTAAACGTTTTGTTTGATTCTTTCTCATACTATTCTCCAGTTTCACAAATAACCGCAATATTATTAGGTAAACAAGTAATACCTACTTGTGCAAACACACTATCATAATCCAACCAACCCATATTCACACAAATTTGATTTGGACACTCTACATCATACACTCTAAAAGATCCATCTTTTACTTCTAAATGCATTTTACCATAATCACCAGTAAACTCATATGTAGCATTTTTATTCACATCAAAATAAAATAATACTTCACTACCATAAATAACAGCACCAGTTTTATCCCCTTTGTTATTCATGTTATTTAAATACATACCACCAAACGCAATAGCAGCAACTAATACCAAAATTGCGATTACAATCCAATCTTTTTTCTTCATAAAGACCTCCAATATAGCAAAAACAAAAAAGCTTTGTTCAAAATTCACTTTAACTTGTAGCACGACTATTATACATAAGCTTTCTATAAAAGAAAAGAAAAATTAGTGAATATCACCACTAATTCTTTTTATTATCTAAGATTGATAAAACGGTAACTGCACCTAAAATTAAAATACATCCAACCAGTTTATTCACTGACATTGATTCATGTAAGAAAATCATACCACCAATCACTGCAGTCACTGGCTCAAAGGTACAAAAGATAGCTGCAGTTGAAGCACCTAAATATTTAATACCCAACTGTAATGTATATACTGCAATAAAAGCTGCACCAAAAGCAATAATAAATGTATAAATAAAACCAATTGGTTGCATTGTAAATACCGTAAATTTATCAATACAAATTGCATAAATACCTACAGAAACACAAGTACATAAAGTAATATAAAACGTTAAAACATAACTATTTAAATCCTTAAGTTTCATACGTTCAATAGCTACCATATAAAAAGCATAAGTAACACCACTTGCTAAAGAAACCAAAATACCAATTAATGCTTGTTGCATCGATACACTAGATCCTGTTTCAATAAAGAAGAAAATACCACAAGTCGCAATTGTTAAAACAATTCCTTTTAACTTACCAAATTTCTCTTTAAAGAAGACAATTCCAAATAAAGCCACAAACACTGGATACATAAAATGTAATGTTGTTACAGTACCTACAGGTAAATAGGTATAGCCACTATATAACAATACATTAGTAGTCGCCATCCCCAATACACTGACAACTAAAATTTTCCAAAATATCCCTTTTGGCAAACGAATGTCTATTTTTTTAGACAAGATTATACACAATAATATTGGTAAAGCAAAAAAGTTTCTCAAAAAAACAACCGTTTCAGGATTTGCTCCAACATCATAAGCCAATGGACATAAAAGCGGTGTTAATCCATATGCTACCGCAGAAATAATTACAAATAATATTCCCTTATTTTTATCACTCATATTAGCCTAAACTTTCAACATTCAAATGTTCATACTTTTTAAAGAATGGTCTTACTAAAGATAAAATCATTTCTACTCCACCTTCAGTATTTGCTTCAATATTCATAGGTAAAATTGGATCATGTAAAGACATGCGAACCAACAACCACCCTTGTACTTGATCATTGTTAAATGAAATACGAACTCCTTCATAATTTGGCTCCACTACGATAAAGTTATTATTTTTCGCAAACACTTTGAAATCATCTAAAACTTGTAAGCCATATGTTTTAAAATCATCCACTAAAATACGCAAACGACATTCCTTGGTCTCTAATGCTTCTTCTAAGCCATCTAATAAATCACCAATTGACTTACCTTCTTTTTTACAACGAACCGCTTCAATCAAAATCTTAACACTCATATAAGCACCATCATCTAAGAAATAGTTTTCTTTTAACGCACCATGACCAGATGTTTCAATTGCTAAAGGAGAAACAATTCCTTCATTATTTAAACGAATCGATTCATTAATTACATTACGATACCCACGTTTGAAACGATGATGTTGTAAACCCAATCGATTCACTAAGAAATCTTCTAATTGATCACTCGTTACAGAATCAGTAACAATTGTACTA
This sequence comes from Erysipelotrichaceae bacterium, assembly GCA_017473265.1. Taxonomy (GTDB): domain Bacteria; phylum Bacillota_I; class Bacilli_A; order Erysipelotrichales; family Erysipelotrichaceae; genus RGIG4607. The sequence continues at coordinate 40,388 of JAFULQ010000021.1, forward strand.
TTCGGATAATCTTTAACTAAAATTGCACTCATTAACGCAATTAAAGCATTCTTATTAATTTCTTTACCATTACTTAACACAGTAGCCGCTCTATCAACATCTGTATCAAAAATAATACCTAAATCCGCATGATTTTCTACAGTCGCCTTACGAATCGCTTCCATAGCCTTTGCATTTTCAGGATTTGGAATATGATTAGGGAAAGAACCATCAGGATCTAAATATAAACTACCATCAATATTAGCACCCAAAGGTTGTAAAACACGACTAGCAAAGAATCCACCAGCACCATTACCAGCATCCACAACAATATGCATATCCTTTAAAGGTAAATCTTGTTCATTACATTGTAATTCTCTACAAATAATAGAACGCATATTTGCACTATAGTATCCTAATAAATCACATGATTGAATTTCATGATTTACACCTTTAACAAATGATTCACTTTCTAAAACAATTGCTTTATTTAGTAACCATTTAATATCTTTACTTTCCAATCCACCTTCTTTAGTAAAGAACTTTAATCCATTACGATTAAAAGGCAAATGACTAGCTGTTATCATAATTGCGCCATCATATTGTAGTTTGTCCAATATACAAGACATAAACATACTAGGAGTACTTGCCAAAGAACAATCAATGGCCATCGCACCACAATCTTGAATACCTTTTAACGCTCCATTTTTTAAAAAATTAGCTGATAATCGAGAATCATGACCAACAGATATTTTCAAATCACAAATTTGTTTCCCAGTTTTTTCACTAACAAAATGCACAAAACCACTAACAATATAATAAGCAATTTCTTCCGTTAAATTCACATGTTCCCCTTCAATACCCTCTAAGGCAACCCCACGTACATCACTACCATTTTGTAAAGGCAAATATTTCTTTTCTAACATACAATATCCTCACAATCTACTTTACTATTTTACACAAACAAAAAGGCTATTTCTAGCCTTCTGTTACTTCATTTCTATGAAACAATTCATCTAATAATTGTTTTTCTAAATTTGCGACTAATTCAGGTTGAGAAGCTAGATAATTACGAACCGCTTCCTTACCTTGACCAATCTTATCTCCATTATAAGAGAACCAAGCACCTGATTTGTGAATAATATCTTTTTCTACACATAGATCAATAATTTCACTCATCTTAGAAATACCTTCACCATAGCGAATTTCTACAGCTGCAGTTTTAAATGGAGGTGCAACCTTATTCTTAACAACCTTAATATTTACTTTGTTACCGATAATATCAGAACCATTCTTAATCGCTTCACTCTTACGAACATCCAAACGAATTGAAGAATAGAACTTCAACGCACGTCCACCAGTAGTAGTTTCAGGATTGCCAAACATAATACCTACTTTTTCACGTAATTGGTTAATAAAAATTGCAGTACATTCACTACGATTCATAACACCACTCAACTTACGCATTGCTTTAGACATTAAACGAGCTTGTAAGCCAATACTAGAATCACTCATTTCACCATCTAATTCTGCTTGAGGAACTAATGCAGCTACAGAATCAATAACAATTAAATCAATTGCACCACTACGAATTAACATTTCTGTAATTTCTAATGCTTGTTCACCACTATCAGGTTGTGAAAGAATCAATTCATCAATGTTAACACCTAATTTTTTAGCATACATCGGATCAATTGCATTTTCAGCATCAATAAAGGCGCAACGTCCACCCTTCTTTTGAACTTCAGCAATCGCATGCAAAGCCAACGTTGTTTTACCACTAGATTCAGGCCCAAAAATTTCAATAATACGTCCCTTAGGATAACCACCGATACCTAAAGCTACATCAAGGGCAATAGATCCACTACTAATCGCATCAACATCTACATTTGCACGATCTCCTAATTTCATAATAGATCCTTTACCATATTGCTTCTCAATATCTTTTAAAGTATCCTGCAAGGCTTTATCTTTCTTTTCATCCATAATTAAATTCTCCCTTCACTATACTTATACGCTAAATAACACAAATAATCCTACCTATTTTGTTTCAAAAATCAAATCTTTGGCTTGAATAAAATAAGAAACACCAGAAATCACTGATAAGAATACACTTAACCAAATCATAATATCCGCAAATGGCACACCAACTAAAGCAAATGGTAAATTATTTAATAATACAAATACAATCGCAACCATTTGAGCCACTGTTTTAGCTTTACCTAACAAACCAGCCGCAACAACCACACCACGTTCAGCACACATCATACGAATACCATCAACCAAAATATCTCTCCATACCATAATTAATACAACTAATGGTGGAATAATTCCATCGATTGCAAATAGAATAAACATTGTAGTTGTTAAAGCTTTGTCCGCAATTGGATCAATAAACTTACCTAACGTTGTAATTTGATTGAACTTTCTTGCAATAAAACCATCTAAGAAATCAGAAATACTAGCTACTAAAAACAAAGAAAGTAGTACTAAATTCAATACAGAAATAGTTACAAATCCTACTCGTAAATATGGAATCATAATACCAAATTGTGCAAATGGAAATAACTTCGCAAATACAATAATTGGTATTAAAAACAATCGAAACATCGAAATTTTATTTGGTAAATTCATGGAATATACATCCTTTCAATACATAACATAGTAAGTATAACACATTTTACAACTTTTTATATATACATAATAAAATGATTGTCAAAATAGAAAATAGTGAAACAATACATAAAGAAACATCATAACCAAATGATTGAACCAAATAATTACAAAGTATCGGCATAACAAATAAAGAAACACCCATATATATACTCATCGCAAACATTTGTGCTGTAGTCTTCAATCGTTCATCAATCAGTTCATCAAATTCTTCCTTACTACAAAATACAACAATCGGAAATGTTACTAATTGTAATATACTTGCATATAGGAAATAAATAGGTATTTGTATCCAAGCATAAAGTAAAAAGCGAATTAAAAACATCAAACACGAAAATAACATAAGTTTATTAACACCATACTTATTTAACAAGCGATTTCCAATTAATAAAATAGGAATCTCAAATAATTATTGCAATCCCCATTTCATACCCACTATCCATTTAGTTCCACCTATGGCTAAAACCTTATCTACAACAATGTACATATCTGCACACCCCAAAGCATACAAAAGAAAAACAATCACAACAAAGATCATATATTTTTTATTTTTCACAATTATTTTTAAATCTGAAATAGCTAATTTTGCTTTATCTCTTTTGCTATCTTGAATAGATAAACTTAAAATAAAACTACATCCACCAACTATAATTAAAATCAATGGAATGACATCAAAACCATATTTCTCTATAATCATAGCTAATAAAATACTACCTACACCCCATCCCAAAGCACCATAAGCACGTATACTAGCAAAATTATCTTTATCTAATTGTACTATCCAACTATCCAACAACCCTTGCGAACAACGATAACACCCTCCTACTAACCCAACCACAAACAAATAATACATAAATTCATAATCTACACTTTTAAATAAAATGATATTACTTATTAAATAAACAACATATATTCCTAAAAATACAATTTTAATCTTACGTAATTTATCCGATATATACCCACTACAAAATTGCAAAACAATCGTAAAAATGGCAATCATAGCTAATAAATAACTTTTTGATTCTGTATCAAATCCTAAATATGTAATATAAGGAATAAGCTGTGTAGTTCCAACTGCACAAATACAATAATTTAAAAACATAAATAGTTTAAGTTTCATAAACATCACCATTAGTAGTATGCACAAAAAAAGGAAGCATACGCTTCCTTTCAAATACCTAACATATAAGCCATGTTCTGTCCTTCTTACGAAGGGATAACCATTTATCTACAGTTGTTACTGTCTTCTATTAGCTTCATTTCGCCTCTAGAAGTTCCTCTACCAAATTTGAGTTTCTCGCTTATGGGGTTTACCTCGTTCCACCCTACTAGTTTCCTAATAGGCTACGTCACTGTGGCACTTTTATAGCTCTTAACCATAGTTTCCCTTAGGTCTTGAGTCAGCCGTCAGTTTTCACTGCCTAGACTTATTTATTAATCTAGCACAAACACTACAGTCATCGCAGACTGTGCGAGCATGGACTTTCCTCTACAATAAAAGTTGCAGCGATTATCCAGTTAGATATTATTAGTTCTTTTTACCAAAAACTTCTTGTTCTAAACGAGCAATACGTTTTAAGATATCAACTTGAGTATTGTTACTCATTGAAGAAGGTGTAGATACTGTCATTGTTCTTGACATTGCTTGCCCTTCTGCTTCAAGTAATTTTGCTTTTAAAGAAGCAATTTGCTTTTCATATTCAGCTAAACGTTCTCCTAATTCAGCAATCATATCATCATAAGCTTTATAATCAGCCATTACTGTATCAAGAAATTGATCCACTTCAATTGGAGAATACCCCTTAAAGTCTACACTAAATTCTTTATTAAAAATATCGTCAATACTTAAATTAATCATTTTATCCATTTTGTTCACCTTCCTACAATAACAATTCTATATAATTTACACACAAAAAGCAACCACAAACACTTATTTTTCAATAGAGTTATAGCATATATGAGGATATCGTTATTAACATCCTTACAAGTAAAAATATAATTATTTTATATTATATATAATAATATAAGTATATTCACTTAAGCTTCACTTTGAATTTATTGCATTAAAAAATTAGATAGTTTATAATAAATTGGGTGATGTTATGATTGGTTATCCAAACGCAAAACCAAGAATGAACACAACTTCGATAAAAAGCTCAGCTAGTAATCGAGGTATGTCATTAGAAAAAGATTTAAATCAAACTAACCTATACTATTTAGAGTTAGACAAAGCGGTGATTTACAAAAAACCAACGCCAGTTCAAATTGTAAATGTAGACTATCCAAAACGTAGTGCTGCAAAGATTACGGAAGCATATTTTAAAATACCATCTACAACCGATTACAATGGTGTTTATAAAGGTAAGGCAGTTGATTTTGAAGCAAAAGAAACGAAACTTAAAACTTCTTTTCCTTTTAAATTAATTCATCCTCATCAAATCGAACACTTAAAACGCGTAATTCGTCATGGTGGAATTGGTTTTCTAATTATTCGATTTACATATTACGATGAGACATACTATATAGAAGCAGAAAAAATGATTGATGCATATTCTAATCGAGATCATCAATCTTTGCCCTATACTTGGTTTAAAGAAAATGGATATCTTATTCCCTTTTCTCTAACACCGCCAGTAGATTATCTAAAAATTATTGATAAATACATTTTAAAGGAGGTCTAATATGAGTGATTCTCAAAAGAAAAAAGTAAAGAAAGTAAAAACTAAAAAAGTTTTAACTACTTTTCAAAAGAAAAAAAGAAGAAGAAAAATCCTTAATGGATTAGTTATTAGCTGTATTGTTCTTGGAATTTTATGCTGCAGCGCTGGAGTAACGATGATTTACTCTATGATTAAAGGAAGCAGTATTGTATTAAACGTAGATGATTTCAAGAGTCCAGAGTCTACATTAATTTATGACCGTCATGGCAATTTAATTGGAACAGTTGGTGTAGAAAATCGTATTAACGTAACTTATGATAAATTACCACAAGTTGTTGTTGATGCCTTTGTTTCTATTGAAGACTCACGTTTCTTTGAACACAATGGATTCGATATTCCGCGTTTTACAAAAGCATTCTTAGAAAATATTAAATCAATGTCTTTTGCTCAAGGTGGTTCTACATTAACGATGCAAATGGTTAAAAATACCTATTTCGTTACTGCTGAATCGTTAGCTGAAAAATCCATTCCACGTAAAGTACAAGAAATTTACTTCTCATTAAAAATTGAAAAATTAATTAATAAGAAGAAAATTTTCGAATTATATATTAATAAGATTAATTTCGGTGGCCCTGCTCGTGGTATTGAAGCTGGTGCTCAATATTACTTTGGAAAGTCATGTAGTGAATTAACATTATCTGAAGCTGCTACTTTAGCTGGTGTTATTAACTTACCAAACGTTTATAACCCATATTACAATATCGACTATGCGACAACACGTCGTAATGAAGTATTAAACTTAATGTATAAACATGGTTATATTTCAGAAACTGAAATGAAAGCTGCTAAAAAGATTAAAGTAGAAGACTTATTAGTTGGAGATAAACAAGATTTAGATTCTCATAAAACTGAGTATTTACAATCATATATCGACGAAGTATTAAATGAAGTTGAAGATATTACTGGTGAAGATCCTTATACAACGGCTATGCGTATTTATACAGCAATGGATCCAGAAGTACAATATACAGCGGATACAATTTGTCGTGGTGAAAGTTTTGATTTCCCTGATGGACATATTCAAACTGGTTTCGCGGTTGTTGATAATGATACTGGTCAAATCGTAGCCTTAGGTGGTGGACGTGCTCGTCAAGGTGAAAGAACATTCTCATTTGCAACTGATGCACGTAAACAACCTGGTTCTTCTATTAAACCAATTATTGACTATGCATTAGGATTTGAATACATTGGTATGGCAACCACACATACTGAATTTGATGAAAAGACTACATGGAGAGGTACAAAAATTGCAGTTACAAATGCTAGTGGCAAATTCTTAGGTGATTTAACTTTACAACATGCCCTATCTGCTTCATTAAATATTCCTGCATTGAAAGTATTACGTAAAGTAATTGATACAGCAGGTAATGAAAAGATTCGTGAGTATTTAAGAACCCTAGGCTTTGATGAACGTGTAGTTAAAGGTTTCAATGAACAGTATTCAATTGGTGGTTCTGACTTAACAGCATCTCCATTGCAAATGGCTGCTGCTCAAGCAATGTTATTTAACGGCGGTCTATATATTGAACCACACTGTATTACACGTATTGAGTATATCGATGGTTCACAAGAACCATATACACCAACCTACACTCCTGTTCGTGCCATTTCAGAAGCAAGTGCTTACTTAATTGCACATATGATGGAGAAAAACGTAAGTAATGATATTTATTTAGGAAATGTTAAAGCAATTAAAAAATCATATCCTGTTTACGCTAAAACTGGTACATCTGACTGGGGTAGCAATGGTAAACAATATGGTATCCCTGTTGGAGCTGCGAAAGATAGCTGGATGAATGCTTCTACTAGTCAATTTACAATGGCTACTTGGTTAGGATACGACAAAGGTGTTAAAGGCCAAACATCTCATATCACAAATAAGACATTCAAGATGAATATTCCTGCTAAGATTACAAACCGTTTATTAGATGCTCTAGCAAAATCTTATGGTAAACCAAAAGCAATTGCTAAGCCTAAAGGTATTGGTACAGTAACTTACATTCAAGGTACATGGCCATATACTGCAGCACCTGAATGGTGTCCAAAAGAATATATCGTAACTGGTCAAATTAAAGCTGGTACTGCTAATGTTGTTGCGTGGGAAACTCCTACTATTGATAACATTACTTCATTTACAGCAACGTTAACTTCAAATGCCTCAACAAGCGCTACAGTACAATTATCATATAGTCCATTAAGTGAATTAATGCCTACTGTAGTTGAAGAAAAGGAATTTGAATGGGATAAAAAAGTATGGAAACAAAATGGAAAAGCAAAACGCTTATTCTCTAAAACTTGGGTTGATGGCGTTGTTCGTTATTTCGTAGAAGTTACAGATGAAAATGGTGATTTATTAGGTGTTTATTCATTTGAAAATCCAAATGAAAGTTTAACTCTTGATTTATCAGCACTTACAAATGGATCTCATACATTACGCTTACGTGGTTACTATAGTTACACTATTGCCCCTGTTCAAAGTGGTGTAATTGATCAATATGTAAATGTACATGTTGAAAATGTAGTCATTCCTGAAACTCCTGTAGTTCCAGAAACACCTGTTGTTCCTGAAGTACCTGAAACTCCTGTTACTCCAGAAACACCTCAAGAATAAAAAAAGAAATGGATATCACACGATATCCATTTTTCTTTTACTTTTCATCTTTTTATCTTTACAAACATCAAACAACGGACAATGATTACAATCCGGTTTTAATGCTTTACAATGATACCTACCAAAGAAAATTAATAAATGATGTGTTTTTCTCCAACGATCTTTTTTAATTTTCTTTTTTAGAGTCATTTCTACTTCTAATACAGACGCATCCTTTTTAACGAATCCTAAACGTTTACTTACCCTTTCTACATGGGTATCTACAGCTAAAGCAGGAATTTTATACCATTCAGATAAAATGACATTTGCTGTTTTACGCCCGACTCCATCTAATTTAACTAAATCTTCCATCGTATTTGGTACAACACCATCATATGATTCAACCAAAGATTTAGCTAAACTTACTAAATTTTTAGCCTTATTACGATACAATCCAATCGATTGAATATAAGGTTCAATTTCTTTAGGAGTTGCTAAAGCCATATCATTCACTGTAGGAAACTTTTCAAACAACGCAGGTGTAACCTTATTAACAGCCACATCCGTTGTTTGCGCTGATAATACAACCGCTACAAGCAATTCATATGCATTACGATGTATCAATTCACAATCCGCATTCGGAAACATCGTTTCTATAATATCTAATATCTCATTCACTTTCACGTTGAACATCCTCAACTAACTTTTCTACTGTAATTCCTTGTTTTTCCCAACGAGACAATATTGTATCAATATATTTGATATTCAATTTACGATAAATAGCCGCTTCACGTAAAGCATATATAATTAATTCATTATCATATTTACGATTCCATTCACTCAACATCATTAATTCCTTTTGTGTTAAAGGACGACCAAACTCTTGTTCAAATGTTTGGAAAATAGGCAGCGCATCAACATCCTTTTCTTTTTGTTGAAAAATACCATCCATATTAAAAGACATAATCCCATTTGTAAATGTTACTTGTAAATATTGTTTCAAACACAATTGTGATAAACAATCATCAACATCTTGTATAGAAAGATTACTATGAGCACTTAAAGATTCGGTTGTAATCAATCGATTTTGTTCCATAAATAACGTAATTAACATTAATAACATAAACTCTCGTTCGCTTAAATTTAAAGAAACTATATTCTCCATTAACCAATTTTTCCGATTAAAATAACTCTCTTGCCAAAACTGTTTCATATAAAAATCACCTGTTTTGATTATAGCATACATAGAGCAAATTTGCTTATTTTTTGTAAATATGGTAAAATGCTACAGTAGGAGTGAAAATATGAAAAATAAACTATTATTTTATTGCATTGCAATATTTGCTTGTTTAGCAATTCTGTTCTCTATCCATTATTTAACAAAACCTGAAGAAATGCCAGTTGTTACTAGAAACACAGTATCTGGTCAATTATCCTATGATGAAGTAAATGAATTTGTATATAATCAAAACAACACTGTATATTTATTTTTCTTCTCTAGTAAAGAAGCTGATAGTACATATGTTATCAATAATATCTTAAATCCTATTTTACAAGAAAATAAATTAGAAACTTTTGATGATTTATATTATGTAGATTTAGCAACATTACCTGCAGATACATCTGATAAATATACTAAAAATCAATGGGGATTCTACAACCTTCCAAGTTTTGTTGGATTAAGAATCGAAAACAATAAAGTACAAATTTCAGATTTATTAGAATGGGATGGAACAAATCCATATACAATGGATACAGTAAAAACTTGGTTAAATGAACACAAACTATTAACGCAGAACTAAATGTTCTGCGTTATTTTCTTATAATGCTTTAACAACCTCTTTAACAAACTTCGCACTACGAGCACTCGCTAATTGTGCATACGTTTCAAATGATAATTCATTACCTTCTTTTAAGACAATATCACTTAAAGAACGAATGATTACAAAAGGAACTTTATAGAAATCACAAACTTGTGCAATACAAGCAGCTTCCATATCTCCACAATATGCACTAGGATAATATGTCTTAATAAAATTAACATCCTCTTGTTTACAAATAAATTTATCTCCACTTACAATATCACCAACGAATACACGTGAATCACTTAATTGTTCCATCACATTTTTGGCTAAATCTTGTAATTTTTTATCTGTTTTAAAGATATATGGATTTTCATCCGTAAAACCTAATGGAATATTATAAACAACTTCAAAATCGAAATCATATTTTACAACTCTATCAGAAATAATAACATCTAATTCTTCTTCAACTTCTTGTAATCCACCAGCAGTACCAATATTAATGAAACAATCCAAATCGAATCTTTCTAATAATTGAGTCATCATCATTGCACTTTTAACAGCACCAACACCACTTAATGCTACTACAACTTCTTTTCCTTCAATTGTACCTTTATAAATAGGTAAACCACTATTCTCAAATGTTTCTTCAATTGTCATGAACTTTAGAATTTCATTCAATTCAATGTTCATCGCACCCATAATTCCAATCATCTTACTACCCTACTTTCTTCGCTACATAAAAGATTTTCTCGCCTTCTTGTATACCTTCTAAATCAAAATCCGTATACATAGAAACATCAAATCCTATTCTTTCTAATTGTTCCTTGACCCATAAAGGATTATGTACTTTTTGAACGTGTTGTTCTTGTTCTAATTTACCATTTGCATCATAGAAAGTAAAACTATGATACAAGAAATGATCTTCGTGACGAATCGTCCATTGATAAGCAACATCGTCTAAAAATCCTTCTTCAATATATTCTTCCGCAAATTCTACTTCTCTATCTAAACTATGAATATCAAATAAGAAAACACCACCATCTTCCAAACATGCATATACCTTTTCAAATACTGTAAGCACATCTTGATTTTGAACTACATAGTTTAAACTATCACAATAACACAAAATAGAATCATATTTTTTATCTAATGGAAGTTGTACCATATCCAATGCTTCCCATTGAACAAGTTCACTACCTTCTTTTTCTTGCGCTTCATCAATCATTTCTTGTGATAAATCAGTACCATACATTGAATAACCTAATTTCGCTAAAGCGATTGTAATTTCACCACTACCACAAGCTAATTCAAGAATATTAGTGCCTTTTGCATACTTTTGTGTAAAGTCTACCCACATTTGAGTTGCTTCATCATCTTTTACTAATAAATCATAAAATGGAGCTAATGTTTGATAAATCATACTTTTACACCTTCCTTACGCAAATATGCAATTTGTTGTTCTTTTACAACTTTCATTGCTTGGTTTAAATCTTTTTTTGCTAACGCAATTTCCTTTGAACTATCATAGTCTCTTGATGGATCTAATTTATCCGCTAAATAAATAATTTGAGCTAACGGATGATTCGAATCTCCTTTTACATGATGTAAAATAGCATGTAAAACATTTTGATTGCGTATTTTCAATACTCTTCTACAATAGATTTCACCAGTATATTGATGATGAATGGCAAAAGCCTCATCAAGTTTATTAGACGCATTTAAACGCATCCAAAAACTTGATTCATCATAATCCAACCTCTTTGTACAATCATGAAACATCCCTGCTAAAAACGCCTCATATGCATTCATATGATGAGATACAGCAAGATCTACTGCTAATTGTGTCATACTCGATACATGTAACCAACGTTTAGGCTTCACTAAACTTCTAGCAATATCTTCAACATAAATACCATGTTCCATCATATATGTTTTCACCACACTAGAAACATCCTTCCAATGTAAATCAAAATCAAATTCAATATTTACAAAAGGTAATTGTACATAATCAATCCCTTCATATAACCAATCACCCTTCATAATCTTCAATTTACGATATGGGGCAATCATCAACTTCAACATATGGCTACGGTTTTCATAAGAAACCGTATGTTCTTCAAACACAAACCAGATTTCATCTAAAGAATACTGCTTTCTAAACTTCAATATTTCAGACAATTGACTACACAAAAGAGGTGCAAACGCACCTTTTATAATCCCTACTCTCATCGTGGTAACTCAATTTTCGCTTCTTTACTTCTACGATATAATACAATTGTACGACCAATTGTTTGTATAATTTCACTCTTAGTACCAACCGCTAATTCAATCGCAGCTTCTTTAACACTCAAAGCACAAGTCTTTAATAAACTCACTTTCACTAATTCATGCGCTTCCAAAGAAACATCCAAACTTTCTAATACTGTATCACTTAATCCATCTTTACCAACAATAACAACAGCCTTTAATGGATTCGCTAGTGAACGCAAATAACTCTTTTGTTTATTATTTAACATATTACAACATCGCCTTTCTAACTTTTACTTTAACACCCTTAGGGTAACGAATATCAATATAATCACAACTTCCTTTAAAACATACCCAACCAACGCCATACATACAAATATCAGTAGCACGACCTTTCGTATAAATACGTTCCTTCACAAAATCAGGATATAAATCAATTGTAGGAGATAATAACTCATTATAATGAGATTCCCACAAATGATCAGCATTTTCAACCTTACCACGATGCAATGGCAAACGTCTTGAAGCATATACCGTCATCGATGCATTATCACGACAATTCACAGCATCCACACGCATCAAACCGCCTAATGCCAAAGATTGATCACCATACAATTGATACACTACAGGACGAAGTGTACTAGACGGAATTACATACTTCAATTCATGATCATCTAATAAGAAAATTGCACTATCATATTTATGAATACCAGGAGAATCATAGATGGTATAACCATTCCATTCCAATTTCGTAAAACCTAATGTAGTACCAGGATATCTAGACATCGTTAAACCTTGATCCAAACGTAATAACGTATTCAAGATTGAACTTTTTCCAGCATTTGCTGTACCCATAACCACAATTTCTTTATTCTTCGCATACATTTCAATAGCACGAATTAATTCACCAATACCATCCTTACCTTGATGTCCAGTAACTACAATACCATTCACCACAATGCCGTACTCTTTCAAACGACCTAATAAGAAATCTTTTAATTTATTCTCAGATAAAGTATCTGGTAATAAATCACGTTTTGTAACTACCATTACAATATCCTTGCCAGCACAATGACGATTCATGCCCTCAATCATACTCGCTTCAAAATCAAACAAATCAACTACCCATAATACCAATGCATCCATATCCGCAATTGTCTTTAAAATCTGTGTAGTATCCATCTTTGTACTATAAGAAACCGTTACATCATCATAATGTTGAATACGAAAACAACGCTGACAATAAATTGCATCCTCTTTTGGTGTATATCCAGGTAAATCCTTTGATTCACTTTGCAAATAAGCACCACAACCCTTACATTGTTTCATGATACTCTCCTTTCTTCATATAACCTTTCTTTTCAAATATATAAAATACAAATGATTCTACTACTCGAAAAGGAATCGTGTAAAACAAATCTTTCTTTTCTAATGGTTCACATAAAATCGTTAATGAACCTTGCAAATTCCCACCTAAAATATCGGTAAATATCTGATCACCCATAATCGCAATCTCATGACCATTTACACCATATTTCTTTTTAATTTTATTAAATACAAACGGAAAAGGTTTACAAGAAAAACTATGTGTTTCTAAACCCGTTTCTTCAGCAATAAACTGCAAACGCTTCATTGTATTATTACTAGCAAATACAACTTGAATCCCCGCTTGTTTTAGCAATGATAAAAAATTACGCATTTTATCATTCATATACAATTGATGATGTGGTAATAAACTATTATCTACATCACAAATCAATACTTTAATACCATTTCTAATTAAATCATCAATCGGCAATGCATATGCACTTGATAAATATAACCTCGGTAACAATAGTTTAAACACACATTTCACCTCATGTTACATTTTAACATAAGTACACACGTATTAAAATAAAAAAACTTCCCAAAGTGGGAAGTTATAAAAACTACTTAGCAAGTGCTTTTTGTGCTTTTTCAACGATAGTTTTGAAACCTTTTGGATCGTGAATAGCGATTTCAGATAACATTTTACGGTTAACTGTAATACCAGCTAATTTTAATCCGTGCATTAATTGAGAATAACTCATTCCATGAGCTCTACTAGCTGCATTGATACGAGCAATCCATAATTTACGCATTTCACGTTTTAATGTTCTTCTGTGAGCATATGAATAGCGTAAAGAATGCATTACTTGTTCATGAGCTGTACGATATAATACATGCTTAGATCCGAAGTAACCTTTCGCTAATTTTAAAACTTTCTTTCTACGTTGACGTGTTGTATATCCACCTTTAACTCTTGGCATCCTTATATTCCTCCTTAGTCTTGTAACATTAGTTTAATGCGTTTGTAATCGCTCTTAGAAACTAATGATGCTTTTCTTAAATGACGTTTTTGTTTTTGAGTCTTATGAGGTGCTAAGTGTGATACATACGCACGCCCTCTTTTTAATTGTCCGCTACCTGTTCTTTTAACACGTTTAGCTAATGCTTTTTTTGTTTTCATTTTTGGCATAATGATTTTTCCTCCTACTTATTACGTTTAGGTCCCATGATACAATACATGGTGTTACCTTCTAATGATGGTTGTTTTTCGACGATAGAAATATCCGATAATTCTTCAATAAAGTTATCCATAACTTTCTTTCCGACATCCAGACGAGTAATTAAACGTCCACGGAATCTCATGTCTACTTTTACCTTTTTACCTTCCTCTAACCACTTACGAGCTTGAGAAGCCTTTGTATTAAAGTCTCCAATGTCGATAACTGGTGACAAACGCATAGGTTTTACTTCAGTAACATGTTGATTCTTTTTCGCTTCTTTTTGCTTCTTTTGTTGAGCATAGCGATATTTTCCATAATCTAAAATTCTACATACTGGTGGAACAGCATTTGGAGCCACACATAATAAATCTAAATTACGATCGTAAGCTGCATTTAAAGCCTCAGTACGAGTTAAAATACCTAATTGCTCACCATTGTCCGCAATTACTAGTACTTCCTTGAAACGAATGTTTTCGTTCACCAATTCATCTGTTGAAAATTTCTTGTTGATAAACAACACCTCCTATTACACAAGAAAAGCGGATTCCACACCCGCTTACATTCACATTAATCTCTTAATATGTAGTAGCATATTACCTATGTCCACGTTAGGTCATCAGGTGAGAAGGGGTGCTTCTTCTTTCCACGTACTTTTCTTTGCTTATATAGTTTACCATATCCATACCAAAAGTCAATTACTTTTTAACAGATATTTACCCTATTTTTGCTTATTAATTATAGCTATTTATCTACCCCTAGTCAATGATTTATGCTATAATCTTAAAGATGTAAAGGAGTACATATATATGAAATTAAAAAACAGTTATTTTTACACATTAAGGGAAAATGTGAAAGACGAAGATTCCATTAGCGGTAATTTATTAGCACGCAGCGGAATGATTAAAAAGAATTCTGCAGGTGTGTATATGTACCTTCCCTTAGGATATAAAGTATTACAAAACATTCAAAACATCGTTAGAGAAGAAATGGACGCAACAGGTGCTCAAGAAGTATTAATGCCTGCATTAATTCCTGAAGAAATTTATGTAAATAGCGGACGTCGTGCTGGATTTGGTAACGGTATGTTCTCATTAAAAGACCGTAACTTAAAACCATATGTATTAGGTCCAACACACGAAGAATTATTTGCTATGGCTGGTTCTATGGGTATTCACTCATATAAAGATTTACCATTCAACCTATATCAATTCCAAACTAAATTCAGAGATGAAGCTCGTCCTCGTTTCGGTTTAATCCGTGTACGTGAATTCATTATGAAAGATGCTTACTCTTTCGATACTGATTTAGCTGGATTAGATGTATCTTATCAAAAAATGTTTGATGCTTATAAAAAGTCATTTGATCGCATGGAAATCGATTATAAAGTAGTACGTGCAGATACAGGTGTTATGGGTGGTTTATTATCAGAAGAATTCCAAGCAGTTACTGATATTGGAGAAGATGTATTAGTATTATGTGATTCATGTAACTATTCTAGTAACTTAGAAATTTCTCCATGTCCTGATAACTATGAAGATTCAACTGAAGAAATGTTAGAAAAAGAATTAGTATTTACACCAAATGCTAAAACAATTGAAGAAGTTTCTGAATTCTTAGGTAAAAAACCTACTGATTTCGTTAAAACTTTAATTTATCAAGTAGATGATCAAGTAGTTGCTTGTATGGTTAGAGGAAATCGTGATGTTAACCAAACAAAATTACAAAAAGCATTCGGTGCTACTGAAGTTGCTTTAGCTGATTTTGATACAGTTAAACGTGTAACAAACGCTAACGTTGGTTTTGCTGGTCCTATCGGATTAACTATTCCAGTAATTATGGACTATGAAATTGCTCATATGAGAAACTTCATTGTAGGTGCTAACCAAACAGATTATCACTATACAAATGTAAATATGTCTGATTTCACTCCAACAAAAGTTATGGACTTACGTGAAATTCAAGAAAATGACATCTGCCCTGTTTGCGGTGGTAAGATTTACTTCAAAAAAGGTATCGAAATTGGTAATACATTCAAATTAGGTACTAAATATTCAGAAGCAATGGATTTATATTACACAGATACAAACAACAAATTACAACCAGTTGTTATGGGATCATACGGTTTAGGTCCAGGACGTGTTATGGCTGCGTTAGTTGAACAAAAACACGATGACAATGGTATTATTTGGCCAGTAAGTGTTGCGCCTTATAAAGTAGCAGTAGTTATTATCAACAACAAGTTCGAAGACCAAGTGAAATTGGCTAACGAATTATATGACACATTCAAAGCACAAGGCATTGATGTTATCTTAGATGATAGAGATGAAAGAGCTGGTGTTAAGTTCAAAGATATGGACTTAATCGGTGTTCCTGTTCGTATCACAGTTGGTAAATTAGCTAGTGAAGGAAAAGTTGAATACAAATTACGTACTGCTCAAGAAGCCGAAACATTAGATGCTCAAGATGCAGTTGCTAAAGCATTAGAATTGATTAAGAAATAAGAAGATTCGCACGAATCTTCTTTTCTTTTTCCATAAAAAAAGGAAAGACTTATCCATCTTTCCTACTAACTATTTTCATAAAATTATCCAAAACAACAACCAATAATACAATCCAGATTGTCCAAGCAAATACACCCGTATAATCAAGATTCACTCTACAAAAATCAAGTCTAAAGCCAATACCTGATTGTACCCTACCCAGTATTTCTGCCATTACACTTACTTTAAATCCTAATCCCAAAGACGTTTGTAACGCTGCTTTAAGATATGGAGAAATTAATGGCAAATATACTTTCCTAATTTTATAACTAAAACTAGTAGGATACACTTTAATCACATCAATATAGCCAGTATCAATTGCCAATATCCCCTGCTTTACATTACCAAATACCACAGGAAATAAAACAAGGAAACTAACAACTGTTACACTCGCTTCAGAGCCCAACCAAATCAAAGATAGAATAATATACGATATATTCGGTACTGTTTTTAAAATCACTTCTATCGGATAAAAGAATGCATCAAACCACTTTGACAATCCACATCCCAAACCAAAAGCAATTCCTAAAGCAAAGGCAAACACTAACCCCTTTAACATTCGATACAAGGTAATTCCAACACTACTATAAAATACAGGATTTTGTAAATCACTTATCATTTGGAATACTACATCTTGAGGCATTGGCAATAACACCTCATTTTGCAAAGAAAAAGAGATGACAAACCAAACACTAAACAAAGCAACCAAAGTGACCCATTTAGCACTCTTCATTCATCATCCCTCCTAAAATACTAAGCTAAAGCAGCTTCTAAATCCGCAATTGCTTGTTTTAAACGAGCAACTGTTTCTTCTTTACCTAATAATACTGCAATTTCAACAGCACCACCAGGAGTACGAGCTTTATTTGATAAAGCAACACGAGCAGGATACATTACACGACCATTCTTAACTTCTTTTTCAACAGCTAAGTTCATAAATACATCATGTAATACTTCTTCTGTGTATTCTTCACAAGCTTCCACTTTTTCTAAAACCCAACGTAACGCTTCTAATGAGTTTTCAGGTGTAGTTTTCATTTTCTTATTTTGATATAAGCTTGCATCAAATGCATGAGCTTCATCTAAGAAATCAACTGCTTCTAAAATATCCACTAAAGTTTCAACACGAGCTTGAATTGTTTTACTTAAATACATATGATCAATATCACGTTTAATTGCTTGAGTATAATATGGCATAGCCTTTTTATTAAACTCTTCAACACTTAAATTACGGATATACATACCATTCATCCAAGTTAACTTATTAATATCAAAAATCGCTGGAGACTTGTTAATACGTTCAGCAGTAAATCTTTCTTCTAATTCTTTTAAAGTAAAGATTTCTTGTTCATCTTCTGGAGACCAACCTAATAATGCGATATAGTTCAAGATAGCTTCAGCTAAATATCCTTTAGCTAATAAATCTTGGAAAGACGCATCCCCATTACGTTTACTTAATTTGTGTTGTTCATCCTTCATTACAGGTGGAACATGCACATATGTAGGAATTTCCCAACCATATGCATTATAAATTAAGTTATACTTAGGAGTACTTGATAAATATTCATTACCACGTACTACATGAGTAATATGCATATGATGGTCATCAATTACATTCGCAAAGTTATATGTAGGATATCCATCAGATTTTAATAATACATTTTCATCTAAAATAGAGTTTTCTACTTCAATATGACCATATACTTCATCATCGAAAGAAGTTGTTCCATAGCTAGGAATTGTTTGACGAACAACATATTTTTCACCATTAGCAATTCTTGCTCTTGCATCTTCTTTACTGATTGCATGACATGGATCCATAAACTTAAATGCTTCACCATGTTCAGCAGCTAAATCTCTTTGTTTTTGGATGTCTTCTTCAGAACAGAAACAATAGTGAGCACCACCTAAATCAACCAATTCATCCGCATATTTTTTATACATAGGTAAACGTTCAGATTGAATATATGGTCCACAATCACCAGGTTTATCTGGTCCTTCATCATATTTTAATCCAGTTTTTTCTAATACATCATAAATAATATCTACTGCACCTTCAACTTCACGTTCTTGGTCAGTATCTTCAATACGTAAAATGAAATCTCCACCATCATGCTTAGCAATTAAGTATTCATATAAAGCTGTACGAAGGTTTCCAATGTGCATATAGCCAGTTGGACTTGGAGCAAATCTAGTTCTTACTTTACTCATTTTATATTCCTCCTAATATATCGTTACGCTTTAAGCGTAGTACATTCGCTGTGTTATTATAACACTTTTCTATTAATAATACATAATAATTTTCATTATTTACTTATGAATTTTATGATATCTTCATATATCTCTACTTTATTTTTCTCTTGTAAAATTTCATGACGCAATCCTGGGTATAAAATACCACTTACATCATGATAGCCAAGTTCTTTTAAAAACTCTTGTGACTCTAACCATTTCTTTTCAGATAAAATAATCGGATCCTCTTCCCCTGCTATAAATAAAATAGATACATCTTTATTCTTTAGTTGAAACAAACTCTTATCATATGTTTTATACATTAAAGTAAATAAGTTTTTATAGCCATTGTTTGTAAATAAAAAGCCACAATCTTCAATTTCATTATAAGCTAAGACACTATCTAAATTTGCACACAACCAACGATTCGTTACATCACCTTCAAATTTGCCATCATTACGACCCAAAACAATTTGACGTAACCATCTACCACGATGTCGTTTCCCTTTTAACATACGCATAAACATCACAAGAGCAATACCAGCTTTTGCAGTAAGATTTTGTTCACTCACAGAACCACATACAATTAATTTATCTAAAATATCATCATGCTCTTGTAAGTATCGACGAACAATCATCGAACCCATACTGTGTCCAAATAAATACAATGGTAAATCTGGGTATTCTTCTTTCATCATGCAACCTACTTGATAAGCATCATCAATAATTGCTTGACCACTATCGTCATAAAAATAACCCCAATCCTCTTTAGATTTTACACTTTCTCCATGTCCTCGGTGATCATGACAAACACAAACATACCCTTCATTTGCTAGATATCGCATAAAATCATAATAACGTTTACGATTTTCTGCCATACCATGACATATTTGAAAAATCCCCTTAGGATTTGTATTAGGACCAATAATTTTACCAGTTATTTGTAAACCATCAAAATTAGATGTAATTGTAAACTTTCTTTCAATCACAATATCCCTCTTTTCATTCTTTATATTATACACCATTTATGATTTCTGCAATCGATTCATTATAAAACAACCAACAATTGTTACTACAGCAACAACTACCCATCCCAAGCCTAAAGAATACCACAGCAAATATTGGCATAAACTACTCACAATTGGCAAAGTAATCCCCACATTTTGTAATGCATAAACCACACTAACAAAACCAACACAACCAATAGTAACAGGATACACTCCGTTAATATGTCCTATTAAATTATGAGATAACCCCATCACAATTAGTAAAATAGACATAGGATAAATCATATCTAACAATGGTACCGATAAACTTAATAAGGTATTCAATCCTTGATTACAAATCAAAAATGAGAATACAGTAATTATAGTTACCCAATGCATATATGTAATCTTTTTTGTTAAAGTAGAAAAATACTGACTACAAGAGGTAATTAATCCAACACAAGTAGTCAAACAAGCTATAGTAAAGATAGCCGCTAATAAAATAGCACCTACTTCACCAAATACTTGATGCACAATACAACGAAGTGTCCAAGCACCATTTTCTTGAATACTAAAAACGCCAGAACTACACATTCCCATAAAAGACAACATAAAATATACTAAAGCAAGAATTGTCCCAGCAATAATACCGCACTTAATAATTTGTTTAATTTTCATCTTATCATCAGATATTCCTAATGAAGCTAATGTTGTTGAAATTACAAATCCAAAGTTTAATGCCGCAATTGTATCCATAGTCATATATCCTTCTAAAAACCCTTTTACAAGTGGATTGTCAAGATATGCACCTTGTGCTTGCGCAATCACCTTTTCACCTTTAAACACAAAACTAACAAATAAAACAACAATTAAAAACAGCAAAGATGGTGTTAATACCTTACCAATACGATTTACAAGTTTACTAGGATTTGAAGCCAACCAATACGCAATTATAAAAAACAACAATGAGAAAATAAATAAATACAGTTTTATATTACTACCATCAGGTAAATATGGTGCTACTGCCATTTCAAATGGTAAAGACGCTGCACGAGGAATCCCTAATCCTGGCCCAATTGATAAATAAATCAAAACAGAATAAATAATCGCAAACTTAGGATGCACTTTACTCGCCAAATTTTGTAAACCATAAAACTTCGCTACAACAATTACACCCAATACAGGCAAAATAACTGCAGTAATACAAAAGGTTAAAATTGCTTGTACTGTATACTCACCTGCATTTTGTCCTAAAAATGGCGGAAAAATTAAATTTCCTGCACCAAAGAACAACGAAAACAACATAAAACTTACTAATACTGTTTGTCTTTTAGATAATCCCATCATTAATTCCCCCATTAATACACAAAAAAACACCATCCATAAGGACGATGCTAAAATCGTGTTACCACCTTAATTCCTAGTTTCCTAGCTCATTCACATCCAACAATGCGCATCACCTATAACGTAGCTTGACCACGGCTCACTTACTTATTTCAGTTTACTTCTCAAGGATGATTTCAAATATTACTTCATTGATAATTCTCACCAACCATTATCTCTCTACAAAATCCATAATACTCTACTTATTCCTATCATCGAATATATTTGTATATTACCTCATTTTGTTATAATTTTCAACAAAAGACTACTTATCTTACGATAAAGGAGTCACTATTTAATTAAAATACACTAGCGGATCTTTTAAAGCCTCACAAGAAGAAATATCCGCATTCACAAGTGAAATATAATCCATATTACTTTCATCATCATAATCCACCTGAACACGTCCTGATACAACAACCCAATCTCCATCTTCAATACCAGAAGTATCACCATCTAATACTCCAATACCAATAAATGAAGTATCATCTTCACAACAAACCATCGCATATCTACCTAAAGCAATAATTGGTTTCCCAAATTGTTCTGTATGAAATGCAATACCCTTAATCGTTAATTGCTTATGTTCATATTTAGTTGGATGTTCCAAAGCATCCATATACCATAGACCATAGTCATCATCTTCAATAACTAAAGCATCTTTACTTACATCAAACGGTAAATCATCTTCAGCCAATTGATTGACATTACCATAAATATCTTCATATATGATTTGTGCATTACGATTCATTGCCTTGATATTACCACGCAAGAAACTCTTCTTAGTACTTTCATCACAACGATTGAAAATAATCATTTCCGCATGCACTAATTGCTCATACATCAAAGACTTCATATTCGTCACATAATTCATAAATGTTCCAGCATCAACAGTTGCGACAATTTGAACAACCATCCAATCCAATGGCATTTCCATATCTAAGAATTGCGTAACCGGCCAAGTACCATTAAATTCAACAATGACTCTATCAGGCGCATACATTGTATCTAATTGCTCTAAATACTCCAATGTAACTTGTTCAAAGCTATCTACATAAACCACATCCGTATTACAATGTTTCTTTAGATATGAATGATCATACTCAACTTCACCCTCTTCGAAGCATAATAACAAATTACGTTCACCCTCATTAAAATCAGGATCACGCAATGTATCATTAATAAATGTACTTTTACCACTTTCTAAAAAACCAGTAAACAAATACACTAAGACATTACGATCACTTAACATTATTTAAATACCTCATGCAATCTTTCTCTATCTAAATCTGTACCAATTACACAAATACGACTCATATGACTTGCTTTACCTTCACGAACTTCCACTTCTTCAGGAACCACATCAAAATATAACCATGTTCCATCAACCGTTTCAACAATACCTTTCGCACGAATCACATTTCCATATTGAGTAGAATTAGCCAAACCATCTAAAACCGTTTTTACAGTTTCAACATTAAATGCATTCGCTGTTTCTAAACCCCAAGTTTCAAACACTTCATCCGCATGATGATGGTGGTGATGTCCACAACTACATTCCTCATCATGGTGATGATGTTCATGACAACAACATTCTTCTTCATGGTGATGATGTTCATGACAACAGCATTCTTCTTCATGGTGATGATGTTCATGGCAACAACATTCCTCATCATGGTGATGATGTTCATGACAACAACATTCCTCATCATGGTGATGATGTTCATGACAACAACATTCATGATCGTGATGATGATCTTCATGCATATCAAATACCCAATCCTCAGCATCTACTAAACGTAAAATATCATCCGCATCAAGTTTATCCCAATCCGTAGTTACAATTTTCGCATGATCATTGTGCTCACGAATTAAAGCAATCGCTTGTTCTAATTTTTCTTGCGATACATTTTGGGTATGACTCATTAAAATTACTTGTGCTTCTTCTAATTGATCATTATAGAACTCACCAAAATTCTTTTGGTACATCTTTACCTTTTTCGCATCAACTACTGTTAAAGTCCCATCAATATGTAAATGCACATCATCATGTACTTTTTCAACCGCTTTAACAATATCACTCAATTTACCTACACCAGATGGTTCAATAATTACGCGATCTGGATGATACGTATTCACTACTTCTTTTAAAGACTCTTCAAAATCTCCAACTAAACTACAACAAATACAGCCAGAATTCATTTCCTTGATTTCAATGCCAGCTTCTTTCATAAAACCGCCATCAACACCAATTTCTCCAAATTCATTTTCTATTAATACCACTTGTTCATTCACAAATGCTTCTTTTAATAATTTCTTAATTAACGTTGTTTTTCCTGCTCCTAAAAAACCAGAAATGATATTTACTTTTGTCATAAACAAACCTTCTTTCTGTAAACTAGTATACCACAAAAGATTATTACAAGCATATTAGATGAATAAACCTAAATGCATTGTTACAATATAATCAAAGAAAGGATGATTATATGAAACATATCGTTATTCTAGTAGGATCTTTACGAAAAGATTCCTTTAACAAGCAATTAGCTACAATAATTAAAAATAAACTACAACATATCCATGTTGAAATCGTAAATCTAAATAAAATTCCATTTTTTAATGAAGATGAAGAATTTCCAACACCAATACAAGTAAAAATGATTCGTAATGCCATCAAAAAAGCAGACGGTATTTGGATTATTTCACCAGAATATAATGGAGAAATACCAGGTGTATTAAAAAATGCATTAGACTGGTTAAGTAGACCTGAAATTAAAAATGATTGGGAAACAGGTTCCGTATTAAAAAACAAAGCAGTTACTATATCATCAGTAGCGGGTAGAAGCAAAGGACTTCATGTACGAACAGCTTTATCTAAACTATTACAAAGATTAGGTATGAATAATGTATACGATTTAGGAACAGGATTTTCATTCAATCAACAAACATTCGAATTATCCAAAGAAGATGACCAACTCCTTCAACAACAAATTCAAACATTCATTGAACCACATAAAAACAGCTGATAACTCAGCTGTCTTTTTTTAATTCATTAATAACTCCATAATTTGAATCGCATTGGTTGCGGCACCTTTACGAACTTGATCTCCACAACACCAAAGAACAATACTTCTATCTGCACTAATATCCTTATGAATACGTCCAACCTTAACTAAATCTTGATTTGTTGTATCTAATGGTGTTGGATATGGTTCCATAAGTTCAACACCCTTCGCTTTTTCCAATAATTCCTTCACTTCATCTACTTCCATTTCTCTTGTAAGTTCAAGAGTCATACTAATAGAATGAGATTGAATCACTGGAACACGTACACAAGTACAGTTCACTTTCAAATCAGGACTATTTAAAATCTTACGAGATTCATTTTGGAATTTCATTTCTTCAGAAGTATATCCCAATTCATTTTCACTACCGATTTGAGGAATCAAATTACATACAATTTGTCTAGCAAATGCTTGCGGTACAATTTCATTATTTAAATACAAATCTTCTAACTGTTTTAATAACTCATTCATCCCCGCAATACCCGCACCACTTACTGCTTGATAGGTTGATGCTACAATTCTTTGAATCGGATTCAAACGATGAATTGGAGCAATTGCTGTTAAACCAATGATTGTTACACAGTTAGGATTCGCAATAATTCCTTGATGAACATATACATGTTCAGGATTGACTTCAGGTACTACCAAAGGTACATTTGGATCCAATCTAAAAGCACTACTATTATCAATATAAATCGCACCCGCTTCTTTAATAAATGGCGCAAAATATTTTGACATATCATTACCAACAGCGCCTAAAACAAAATCCAATCCTTCAAAAGACGTTTCAGTTGCTTCCTCAACAACCAAAGTTTCACCATTAAAAGTAAATTCTTTACCTACACTACGTTTACTAGCTAATAATCGTAATTCTACAGGTAATTGCTTTTCTTCCATCACTTTAAGCATCATTTGACCAACAACACCTGTAGCTCCTAAAATACCAACTTTATATGTTTTCATGATATTCTCCTAACTAAATTCATTATAAATAACTTGAATCGCTTTCTTGAAATCTTCATTTTCAACACCAACGATAATATTAATTTCATCACTACCTTGGGCAATCATACGAATATTGATATCATGATCCCCTAAGGTTTTAAATACACGACCACTCATACCACATTGGCTAGCCATATTACGACCAACAACCGCAATCAATGAAATATTACCCGTAATCTTAATAGAATCTGTTTGACATACTTGTTTAAGTTCACTAGCAATATCATACATACATCTTTCAATACTACTTGTCGCTACAACAATTGAGAAGTTATCAATACCACTAGGTACATGTTCAACTGATACATTATACTTTTCAAACACTTCCAACGCTTTACGTAAGATACCAATTTCATTACTCGAATTATGACGATACATTGTAAATACTGTAAAATCACGCTTACCTGAAATACCAGTAATCTTTTGAGATTTTGGTTCATTTTCAACTATATCTACAATTTTAGTACCTGGATCATCTGGTGCATTGGTATTTTTAATCATAATTGGAATATTCGCTTCTTTAACAGGGAATATTGCATCTTCATGTAATACATTCGCACCCATATAAGACAATTCTCTAAGTTCACTATAGGTAATAACTTCAATCCATTTCGGATTATCAATAATTCGAGGATCCGCCATCAAAATACCAGAGACATCCGTCCAGTTTTCATAAACTTCCGCATCCAAAGCTTTCGCAACAATACTACCTGTAATATCACTACCACCACGACTCATAACGCGTACACTACCATCAGGTAAAGCACCATAGAAACCTGGGATCACCATCTTTCCATATTGCGCATACTTTTGACGAATCGCACGTTCACTTTCTTCCATATCTAATTTACCATTGTAACTAAAGCGAATAACATCTTTCGCATCGACAAAAGCAAATCCTAAATATTCTGCCATTAATAAGCTCGTTAAATATTCTCCTCGAGAAACTAAATAATCTTGAGAAATACCCTTTTTCAACTCTTTATACAATTTTTCTAATTCTGCTTCAATATCATAAGTTAAACCTAGTTCCTCTTTAATATTCACAAACTTTTCAACTAAGACCTTATATAAATGTTCAAATGATACTGAATACTGAATATGAGCAAATAACAAATATAACAAATCCGTTACCTTATTATCTTCACTATTCTTCTTCCCAACCGCACTACTAATCACAATTTGACGGTCTGGATTACTCTCTATAATATGCTTAACCTTTTTAAATTGTTCGCTACTAGCGACAGAACTTCCCCCAAATTTAGTAACAATCATACAAATCCCCTATCTTACTACTGCATAGAAGAAAGAATTATCTTTCTTACTTGCTTCATTTACTAATTGACACTTCGTTTCATTATCCAAATCCATGGTCCAACCATAATAACGATGACCAACTTGTTCTTTACGAACTAAATAAGCATCAAATACATCCAATCCTTCTTCACTAGTACAAATACATAAACGAGTATTTGATAAAGAATCATCATACGTCAATTCTTTTTCCATTTGAATATTTGACCATTTTTCTTCATATACATCTAAAATATCTTGTACTACCGCATTCGCAGTTGGATAACGACCAGCACCTTGACCAACTAATTGTAACACACCTAAAGTATCATGGTACAAAATAGTTAAATTATGGTTAACACTTACACAGGCTGGTTGTGTGGTTTGTTCAAATAAAGTTGGTTCAACACTACCAAAATATTTACCATCTTCAACAAAACTAGTCGCAAAATAACGACATCTAAATCCATACTTTTCAAAATATAAAATATCAGATAATTGAATATTACGCATACTAGCTAAAGTAAATTTCGTCATATCCACTACCGTTTTATAAGCTATACTACTAGAAATCATTAGTTTTCTTTGAATATCATATCCATCTACATCACTACTTGGATCACTTTCGGCATAGCCCAAACTTTGTGCTTCTTTTAAAATTTTACTATATTCTTCATGACGCGTATGCATTTGATCAAAGATATAATTAGTCGTTCCATTAAAAATACCTTCAATACGATAGACATTTCCAATTCTAACTTGTTGTAATAAGGAATGAATCCAAGGAATACCTCCACCAACACTTGCTTCTAAGCGTAACTGTACATGATGTTCTTTAGCCAATGTTAATAGTTCTTCATAATGAGCTGCCATCACTGCTTTATTACTTGTTACAACATGTTTTCCTCTAAGTAAAGATTCTTTAATACAATGATAAGGGAAATCAATACCTCCCATCATTTCAACTACACAATCAACACTTTCATCATTTAAAATATCTTGAATATCTAAGGTTGCTACAGCTAATGGACATTCTTCTAAATTTCTAACCAATATATGTTTAATATTTATTCTAGAATCATTGGTAAACATTTCTACAACACCTTTACCAACTACCCCATATCCTAGACATGCTATATTCATATAATTCACCTCTGTTTTTGTATGAAATACACTTGTATTTCCACGAGATACATTGTATCATAGATGAATAGAAGTAAACAAGGGGGAATTGTTTATGAAAACATATCACAGTACTAGAAATTTACATAATCAAGCAAGCTTCCATGAAGCGGTTTTACAAGGAATCGCTAGTGATGGAGGCTTATTTGTTAAAGATGATATTGCAAAAGACAAAATAGATTTAGCTACATTATTACATGCATCGTATCAAGAAATGGCGATTGCCGTGTTATCTAAATTCTTAGATGATTTTTCAAATGAACAAATAGAGCAATGTGTCTACAATGCGTATACTACAAATTTTGACACAGCTGAAATTACACCATTAGTCAAAGTTGGAAAACATCATGTTTTAGAATTATTTCATGGACCTACTTGTGCATTTAAAGACATTGCATTACAAATTCTTCCACAATTTATGCAAACAGCATTACAAATGGAGCCAAATCACAAAGATATTGTCATCCTAACAGCAACTAGTGGTGATACTGGAAAAGCCGCACTAGAAGGCTTTAAAGACGTTGATAAGATAAAAATCATAGTATTCTACCCTTATCAATTAGTAAGTGAAATGCAAGAAAGACAAATGATTACCACAACTGGTAAAAACACTGCAGTCATTTCCTTACATGGCAATTTTGATGATTGTCAAAGAATCGTAAAACAAGCATTCGCAAACAATGAATTGGTCAATGAATTAAACAACATGAACTACCAATTCTCAAGCGCAAACTCTATTAACATTGGTAGATTATGTCCACAAATTACTTACTATTTCTACAGTTATATGCAACTAGTAAAAAATAACGAAATCCAATTATACGATAAAGTAAACTTCGTTATTCCTACAGGTAACTTTGGAAATATTTTAGCAGGATACTATGCAAAATTATTAGGATTACCAATTCACAAATTAATTTGTGCATCCAATAGCAATCATATCCTAACAGACTTTATCTCTACTGGTATTTATGACCGTAATCGCAACTTAGAAAAAACGATATCTCCATCAATGGATATCTTAATTTCAAGTAATCTAGAACGATTATTATACGAATTACATCCAAATACAGAAGATATTGCCAAATGGATGAAACAATTAAATGAAAATGGAAGATACGAAATTCCACAAGAACTATTAGATAAAATTCAAGACATATTCTATTGTGGCTATGCAAATGATGATGAATGTAAACAAACTATCAATTACAATTACGAAGCAAATAACTATGTCATGGATACCCATACATCATGTGCAGCTAAAGTATTAGAAGACTATCTAAAAGATACAAATGATACACATAAATCAATTATCTTATCAACAGCATCTTGTTACAAATTCTCAAAAGATGTTCTTTCTGCACTAGATGATCAACCATATCCATCTGAATGGGAATATATGAACAAACTACAACAAGTATCTAAACAACCTATTAGTGAAAATCTATCAAAACTAAAAGAAATGCCTATTCTTCATCATAATCAAACAACAAAAGAAGACGCATTCGATACGATTTTATCTATCATAAAGGAGAAATTCTAATGATTACCATTCAAGTACCCGCAACTAGTGCCAATCTAGGTAGTGGCTTTGATACATTAGGAATTGCACTAAATCTATATGCAAAATTCACCTTCGAAAAAAGTGATGCATTACATATAGAAGGTTGTGATTTACAATATGCGAATGAAAATAATTTAATTTATCAAAGCTATGCATATGTTTTTACTAAAGCAAATACACCGATTATTCCAATACATTTAGTCATTGATTCCCCTATTCCACTAGCTAGAGGACTAGGCTCATCTGCTACTTGTATTGTAGCTGGTGTATTAGCAGCTAACTATTTCTTAGATAACCAATATACTATTGATGAAGTATTCCAAATGGCTAGTGATATCGAAGGACATCCAGACAATATTGCTCCATGTATGTTTGGTAGTTTTACTGCAAGCTCAAAATTCAACAATCAATGGATTTGCACAAAATTCAATTGTCATCCTGACTTGAAATTTTATGCATGCATTCCTAACTTTGAATTATCAACGAAAAAAAGTAGAGAAGTACTCCCTTCTCAAATAGATTACAAGCAAGCCGTAAGTAATCTATCTAAGCTAGCATTTGTAATCAAAGGTTTTGAAGAAGCAAATGAAGATTACTTACAACTAGGATTAGATGACAACTTACATCAACCGTATCGTTTCCCTATCATTCATGATAGCCAAGCGATTTTAGAGTACTGTAAAACAAACAAACTACCTGTCTACTTATCTGGTGCTGGACCAACCATAATGATTGTTACAACAAAGGAAATCAACTTACAACCAATGTTACAAAATACAACTTACACATGGAAGATAGTACAATTACAAGTTGATACGAAAGGATATCAAATCTATGAAAGATAATTATTTATTAGTCAAAGCCGATATCCTACCAGATTATTTTGAAAAAGTGGTACAAGCACAAGAACTATTAGACCAAAACAAAGTAAAAGGCGTTTCAGAAGCCGTACAAATCGTTGGTATCTCACGAAGCACCTATTACAAATACAAAGATGCAGTCAAAAGATATTCCTCTTACACAATAGAAAAGAAAGCAATCATAAGCTTATTACTCCCCCATCAAAAAGGAATACTTTCAGAAGTACTAAATATACTTGCAATAAACAATGCATCAATATTAACCATTTCTCAATCATTACCGATTCATAATTTAGCCAATGTACTAATCTCCTTAGACATCACAGAAATGAATCAACCAATAGAAAACATGATAGAAACTATAAAAAAAGAAGTTGGCGTAAACTCCATAACGCTTATTGCGTTAGAGTAGCCAACTCTTTTTATTCAATAATTCCAATCTTATATGCAAGTTCAATAACTTCCTCATCACTCATACGATCTACTTTACCTAAATCTATAACCGCCATAGGAAAACCATTAAACATAGCTGTACCATAATAATCCTTCAAAAGATTACGCAACTCTTCTACATTATAATTCATAATCAACCGCAATACTTCTTTCAATAATTGCCTTCATATGTTTTAAAATCACATTCACATGATAATCACTAAATTGATATACATCCAAATCCTCTTTACAATTTAGAGTAACTTCCAACAAAATATCAAATGAACGATCAGAATGTAAAAAATCCAACCCCACATTCACATCCACAACTTCAGGAATAATTCCCTTCATCGTTAATAGCAACTCCTTCGTTTCCTTAAGAATAGTCTCATTAGGATCTTTCAATTTAAAACAAACTACATGTTTCATCATAACTAACACTCCTTCACTGGTATAAATACCGTAATAATTGTACCAACATTTTCCTTACTAGTTAAACGAATACTTCCTTGGTGATAATTGACAATATGTTTGACAATCGATAAACCCAATCCCGTACCACCAATACGTTTACTTCTGCCCTTATCTTGACGATAGAATCTTTCAAAGACACGTTCTTTGTCTTCATCTTTAATACCCATTCCATCATCTTCAACCTGTATCATCAACATGCCATCTTTAACACTTAAAACTACATGAACACTACCATTTTCTTTATTATACTTAATCGCATTACTCATTAAATTTTGTAGAATATGATGAACATGTTGATATACCGTAATTACAGATTTATTTTCTATATCAGTATAAATATCAACCTGTTGTTTATCAGCTAATGGAGAAACAATCTCCAACACCTCATTACAAATATCTTGTAAATGTACTTCACTTTCTACAACTTCAACATCCGCTGACTCCAATTTAGAAATCATCAGGATATCATTTATTAATTGTGTCATAGAATCTGCTTCTTTAATAATTCGTTGATAGAAATCTTGTTGTTTTATTGGATCTGTAATCACTCCACTTTCCAATAATTCTACATATCCACGAATACTTGTTAATGGAGTTTTTAGTTCATGAGAAGCATTCGAAAAGAATTCTTGACGAATTTTCTTTTCTTTACGCAATTGAACCAATTGCATTTGAATCTCATTCATCATACTTTCCGTTGTATTTACAATATTACGCAATTCTTCATCTTTATATACTTTAAAAGAAACTTGTTCATCATGATTGAATTTCAACATTTCATCTGATATTTCTTTTAAAGGCTCAGAAATCGATTTTGAAAAAGAATACGAAAAACCTAAAGCAATCAAAAATGAAATAAGAATAACAATTAGAAATGAAGGCACAATCGTTGGATAATAACTAGCAATTCCCTCATAAGGAACAGCCACACGATACACATATTCACCATCATCACAAATGATAGCTGTATATAACATATTCTTATTCAAAGTTTCAGAATAACGAATTGCATATCCTTTTCCACTATCAAATGCTTCTTGAATCTCTTCACGAGACATATGATTATCCAAGATAGCATCTTTATCAACATCTGTATCAATTAATACCGTACCATTTTTATGTACAATTGTAAAACGTTCTGGCTTATCATTTAAAAAATTATACAAAAAATCAATATCTTCATCTAATGATTCTTCAGTAATCATATGATCTAATAAATATAAAATCGAATACATCGAACTCTTAGTATTCTCCAATAAAATATGACTAACAACCATATAATAAATAATCGAACAAACCAATAATGCTATCCCCATTACAATGGTAAATTCTTTAAATATCCGTTTAAACATAGATTCACTCCATCACAAAACGATAACCCACACCACGAACTACTTTAATCATATCATCATATGGACTACCTAATTTTTTACGCAATGAATTAATATGGACATCTAAGGTACGGGATTCCCCTACAAAATCAAAGCCCCATAGTGTTTGAAATAATTCATTACGAGAAACCACTCGTTGTTGATTTTCTAATAGATATTTCAACAATTCAAATTCTTTATACGTTAACTCGATAGGTACTTGTTGAATACTCACTTTACGTGCATCCATATTCACAACCATATCACCAATCACAAATTCATGTTGGATAACTTTATGTGTTCTACGCAATAATGAACGAATACGAGCCGCTAATTCTAACACACTAAAAGGTTTCGTTAAATAATCATCGGCACCATAATCCAATCCTGTAATTTTATCAATTTCTTTATCTTTAGCCGTTAACATAATCATTGGCAAATCTTGATATTCTTTTTGTTTGCGAAGATATTGAATCGCACTTAAACCATCCATACCCGGCAACATCCAGTCAAAAATAAGTAAATCCACTTTATTTTTATCTAAAAAGGACAATGCATCTTCCGCATTCTCAAAAGAAGTTACTTTATAATTAAATCCATCTAAAGTTACTTCAATTAAATTACGAATATTCGCATCATCTTCAATAACCACAATATGTTCCATAAGACCACCTCTATATTGATTATATTATATTCTATTTGTTGATATGTTAAAACTTTGTAAAAAACTGTCAGAATTTGTCGAACGATATAATTAGGTATTTCACTATTACTATGTTATTCTATATATGTAATCGTACTACAAACTCACTACCATTTCTAAATGATTTTGAACTATTGTAAAACGAATCAACTAGAAATGGAGGCACTACATGAATAAAGGTACAGTAAAATGGTTTAATCCTGATAAAGGATTTGGTTTCATTACTACAGACAACGCAAAAGAAATTTTCGTACACTACTCAGCTATTCAAGGCAATGGGTTTAAAACTCTTGATGAAGGTATGAAAGTTACTTTTGAAGTAGTTAATGGAAAACAAGGTATGCAAGCTAAGAACGTAAACATTCTTTAGTCAAATAGTTCCTATGATAGGAACTTTTTTGTTTGCCTAATCATACGAAAAAGATTACAATTATTAAGTATTTTAGGAGGTATTTTATGGATTTAGCGCAAAAACAATATGTCAAAATGACCCAAACCCCTATTCCCAAATTAATATCTACACTAGCTATTCCAACCATTATAAGCATGCTAGTGACATCTATATATAACACTGCCGATACTTATTTTGTATCACAATTAGGCACTAGTGCAACAGGAGCTGTTGGTGTTGTTTATCCATTAATGGCCATTATTCAAGCCATTGGCTTTATGATAGGTATGGGTAGTGGTGCTGTATGTTCTAGATTATTAGGAAAACAAGATTATGAACATGCTAATTCGATTGCTAGTACTGCACTATTTATGGCAATTGTTGCTGGATTACTATTAACTATCGCTGGAGTTTCTAATATCGATGGTTTAATGCGTTTATTAGGCGCTACAGAAACCATTTTGCCTTATGCTAGGGATTATGCTTCTATTATTCTATTTAACGCCGCAATCGCTTGTAGTTCCTTTGTATTAAACAATCAACTACGTGCTCAAGGAAAAGCTACATTATCTATGATTGGTATTGCCTTTGGTGGTATTTTAAATATTTTCTTAGATCCATTATTTATTTTTACATTTAATTTAGGAATCTCTGGTGCCGCTTATGCAACGATTTTATCGCAAATCATTAGTTTCTCAATTATGTTTGTAATGATATATAGTAAACAAAGTCAAATACATATGAGCATCAAATCCATATCTAAAAACATCAAAGATTATACAACCATTATCGTAACTGGTTTCCCTTCTCTTTGTCGTCAAGGACTAGGATCTCTAGCAAGTATTACTATGAATGCCACAGCCGCATTATTTGGAGATGCTGCAGTAGCTGCTATTTCAGTAAACAACCGTATTTTCCAATTATTATTCTCAGTATTATTAGGATTTGGACAAGGTTATCAACCTGTTGTCGGTTTCAACTATGGCGCAAAACGCTACGATCGTGTAAAAGAATCCTTCAAGTTTACTTTTATCACATCATTAGTAATCTCTATCACCGTTGGAATCACCGGATTCATCTTTGCTCCAACGGTTATATCTTGGTTCTCAGAAACTGACCAACTAATGATTCAAATTGGAATTACTACTATGCGATTCCAATGCATTGCGATTATGTTTCAACCAGTAAGTACAATTGCCAATATGACCTTCCAATCTATTGGAAAATCATTACCAGCAACCATTCTTTCTTGTTGTCGTCAAGGGATCTTCTTCTTCCCACTAATCTACTTATTACCTAAGCACTTTGATTTATTGGGTATTGAAATGACACAAGCTGGAGCTGACTTATGTACTTGCTTATTCTGTATACCATTTATTATTTATTTCTTTAGATTCATTAAGAAAGAAGAACTACAAGATTCTCATTAAGAGAATCTTTTCTTTTTTACAAAAAAAGAGGACTACTGTCCTCTAGCGATTATATTTTTCAATCATTTCTTTTAAGAAACACATTTCCTCTTTATAATCTTTAAAATCTTTTAACTTCCATTCCCAGTTAGGAGTACCAATTGTACCAGGAGTATTCATACGAGCCGTATTCTTTAATCCCAATACATCCTGCATAGGAAGAATTGTAAACTCCGCTTTTTGAGCTAAAGAGAATTGGATAAAACGACGATATACTTTATCCGCATCAAAACCATACTTATCCATAAAACGCTTTGTTTGACGCTTTTGAGCAGGTGTCATATGTGCATACCAACCCATCATCGTTTCATTATCATGCGTACCTGTATAACAAATAGAACACTCTCTATCATCCTTATGAGGGAACTTATCCTTTGGATTAAATGTAAATTGCACAACCTTCATACCCTTTAAGTTATAATGATCACGCAATTCTAATACTTCAGGACGCAAATCACCTAAATCCTCAGCCACAATATGAATATCTGGTAACTCTTTATAAATGGTATCAAATAAAGCATAACCAGGAGCTTCCACCCACTCACCTTCTACAGCAGTAGGACAACTAGCCGGAATCTTCCAATACGTATCAAACGCTCTAAAATGGTCAATACGAATAATATCATATAAATTCTTAGAATAAGACAAACGTTCTAACCAGAAATCAAAGCCTTGCTCTTCCATATATTCCCAATCATAAATCGGATTCCCCCATCTTTGACCAGTTGCACTAAAATAATCAGGAGGTACACCTGCAATAAATGAAGGATGCTTCTTATCATCCAATAAGAAATGACGTTGATGACTCCATACATCTTCACTATCAATACCTACATAAATAGGTAAATCCCCCATAATTTCTACATGTAATGAATTCGCATAATTCTTCAATGCCTTCCATTGTTTCATCAAAATGTATTGCACAAAACATTCATACTTAACCGCTTCATCTAAACCTAAATAATCTTGTTGATCCCCTTCAATCCAATTTTGATAAACACTTTCCCATTCAAGCCAACATTTCAAATATTGATGTTTCTTACAAGATAAGAACATTGCATAACGTTTTACCCAAGGAATGCTAACAAATGCATTGTATTCATCATTTTCAACAAAATTAGAAAACGCTTCTAATAAATATGGCTTTTTAAATGCACGTACTGCTTCGTAATCCACAAAATCTTTTCTAGCATTAAAAGATGGACACTTCTTAATTAATTTTTCTTTCTTTAATTCTTCTAAGCTAATATATAAATCATCCATAGCATAAGAAGAATATGGTTGATATGGACTATTTCCATACCCTAATGGATTCAATGGTAGAATTTGCCAAATACCAACATTAGATTGACTCAATAATTCAACCCATTCAAAAGCACTAGGACCAAAATCCCCAATACCATGTTTAGATGGCAAACTACTAACCGCTAATAAGATTCCCGCTTTTCTCATAATAATCCCTCGATTCATTGTAATTAGTATAGCACAAAAAAAGCAACATAGTTGCTTTTTAATTGTTATTTACTTCTTTTAAGATTAAGTTTGGATTACGATCCATTGCACCCTTAATATTCCACATATTATCAAACAAGATTAAATAGTTTCCTTTGAAATCTTGTAATAATTTAGAATCTAAACTCAACTTAATAGACTTCGGATCAATTCCTTCATTACCAATCCACCGCATATGTTGATAAGACAAGTTTTCACGAATAATTTCTACATTATATTCGGTTTTTAAACGATGTTCTAACACTTCAAATTGTAAAACACCAACTACACCAACATAAACACGTTCAACCCCAGTACCAGGTTCTTGATAAATTTGAATCGCACCTTCTTGCGCAATTTGCGTTACACCCTTAACAAATTGTTTACGTTTCAATGTATCTTTTTGAGTAACCAAAGCAAAATGTTCAGGCGCAAACGTAGGAATACCCTCAAACTCAATATTCATACCATTTGAACAAACAGTATCACCAATTGAGAAAATACCTGGATCAAACACCCCAATAATATCCCCTGCATACGCTTCAGAAACAATTTCTCTTTCTTGAGCCATCATTTGTTGAGGTTGAGATAATTTCATACTCTTACCACGTTGCACATGGAAATAGTTAACATCTTTATCAAACTTACCAGAACAAATACGCATAAACGCAATTCTATCACGATGCGCTTTATTCATATTCGCTTGAATCTTAAATACAAATGCAGAGAAATTATCTTGTAAAGGATCCACAATTTCTCCATTGGCAATTCTTGCTAAAGGAGTAGGTGTTAATTTCAAGAAACTAGCTAAGAAAGGTTCAACCCCAAAGTTTGTTAAAGCAGAACCAAAGAACACAGGACTCAATTGTCCATTTTGCACTTTCTCTAAATCAAATTCATAACTAGCACCATCTAATAACTCAATTTCTTCTTGTAAGATTTCACGTAATTCAGGAGTAATTAATTCATCTAAAGTTTCCGTATCATTTAAATCCACTTCCACTTTAGCCGCAATACCCTTACCACGAGTCTCATTATCAAATGCCAAAATATGACTACTTGAACGATCATATACACCCTTAAAACGATCACCAGAACCAATTGGCCAGTTCATAGGATAAGTACCAATACCAAATTCACTCTCTAATTCTTCCATCAAATCAAATGGACTCTTCGCTTCACGGTCCATTTTATTAATGAATGTAAAGATAGGAATATGACGCATCGCACAAACTTTAAATAACTTACGAGTTTGAGGCTCAATCCCACGACTACCATCAATAACCATAACAGCACTATCCGCAGCCATTAACGTACGATAGGTATCTTCAGAGAAATCTTGGTGCCCAGGCGTATCCAAAATATTAATACAATAACCATCATAGTTAAATTGCATAACTGATGAAGTTACCGAAATCCCTCTTTGTTTTTCAATTTCCATCCAGTCACTCACTGCATGTTTACTATTCTTTTTACCCTTTACGCTACCCGCTAACTGAATCGCTCCTCCATATAACAATAATTTTTCTGTTAATGTAGTTTTACCAGCATCCGGGTGAGAAATAATCGCAAAGGTTCTACGTTTACTTATTTCCTTATCATATAGTCCCATATGTATACCTCTATTTCACAGTCGATTAATTATATCTTAATTATAAACATTTGTCCATGCATTATTGTATCCAATACTGAATACCCCAATTTTCAAAATTCCACTTATCCATATATGTATTACATTCATAATCAATGTAATATAACAATTCATCTTGAACTACAAAATTCGTAGGATAATAATCGATATTTAAATCATGTTTATATACCAACAGTGCCATTTCATACACTTGTAGAATATAGATTTCCTTCATTCCATGATTTTTAACCAAATCACTAATTACATCTCCATCTATATATTCTTTAAGAATACGTTCATTCTCAAAATCAATATCTAACAATTTAGGCATACGAATACCCGTTTGTAATAATCGTTGATAATCTTGATATTCACTTTCAATCTTGTTTCCAAATGTATAATAATCACAAGGTTCATGATGGATTTGTTTCAATACATACTGCATACCATCTTTTTCAACTAAATAGGAATAACCACCTTTACCATGTCCCAACAATTTAATAACTGTATATTCATTTTGATTCACATGTAATTTTTCCATATACTACCTCTACATATATTGTAACATTAAATGTATATAAAAACAGGCATAGCATGCTATACCTGTCATTCAATTATTTCTTTAACAAAGTTCTACCTAAATACTTATCTAATTCATCTTTCATGTTTTGAGGCATTTCACGAACCACTGGAATCACATATGCATTTGCCATAGTTTCTGTAAATTGACTAATAAATTCAATATCCTCTTTTAACATACGCTTAGATAAATGTTCCATTACATCATAACGACAATGGAATCTTCCTGTATCACTATTTGTCCATCTAGCAAAACTCATTGCTGGAACACCCGCATCCGCAAATGGAGTAGAATCACTAGAATACACACCTTGACTAGAATTGATTGGGAAACCAACCATCTTACCATAGTAATCAATGAAATGTACTAAAGACATATCTGCAGTACTTACCGCAATACGACTACCCATAATCGTACCAATCATATCAATATTGACACATAGTTTTACATTCTCTAATTCGTCTTTATGCATTTGAACATAGGCTTTAGAACCAAGTAGTCCTCTTTCTTCACTACCACACCATACAAAACGTACATTATGTTTTAAAGACTTATCTTTTAAATTTTCAGCCATGCCATATAAGCAAACACTACCTGTCGCATTATCATAAGCACCCTTAGAATTTGGAACAGAATCATAGTGTGCAGTACAAACAATCCAATCTTCACTTTCACCTTTGATATCACAAATTACATTATGAGACTGACATGTATATACTTCTTGTTCAACTGTAATTCTAATTTTACTAGCTTGTTTTTCTACTAGTTCCATCGCATCTTGTGTAGAAATATGTACACCAGGTAAATCACCACATTCTTTTAATAATGCACGTAATTCACGATCATCTACATCATATGGACCAAAATCCGCATCCCCATTATAAGTAATAAACGCTTTCGCATTTGATTCACACAATGCCTTATACATCTTTAATCCTAAATAACCACTAATTAAAGCACATTTACCATTTACCATTTTTCTAGATACTGGATGATCTACTTCAAAATAGTGTAAATCTAATTCTAAGTTATCAACATCTACACAATTCATATATGCTGTCGCATGATATGTTTTTTGATATGGTTCTAAAACTTCAAATGATACTTTTTTGATATTTGAACGAATCACATCAAAAGCTTCAATTGTACTATCTAATCCTAAATCATTCTTTAAAGCTTGTTGAATACGTTTAGCCGCTTCTAATTCTTCACTTGTACCACCTAAACGTTCAAAATATAAATTTTCTAATAACTTCCAACCATTTTCAATACGCATATACTTATCCTCTATTTCTAATATATTCATCAATACCCTTAGCTGCTTGTTTACCAGCACCCATTGCTAAAATAACCGTAGCCGCACCAGTAACTGCATCACCACCAGCAAATACTCCATCAACACTGGTCATACTTGCTTCATCTACTATAATACCACCCCAACGTTCGGTATTTAAACCAGAAGTTGTAGCTTTGATTAATGGATTTGGTGAAGTACCTAAAGACATAATGACACAATCAACATCTAAATCAAATTCACTATTTTCTTTCACAACCGGTCTTCTTCTACCACTCGCATCTGGTTCACCCAATGTCATTTCTACACATGTCATTTTAGAAACTGTACCTGTTTCATCTCCATGCAACTCAATTGGATTATTTAATAGTTTAAAGATAATGCCTTCTTCCATTGCATGTTCCACTTCTTCTTTACGAGCAGGCAACTCTTCTAAACCACGACGATAGACAATATATACATTTTCAGCACCTAAACGTTTAGCACATCTAGCCGCATCCATCGCAACATTTCCACCACCTACAACTGCCACGTTTTTACTTTGTTTAATTGGAGTTGTACTATTTTCTTTATAGGCTTTCATTAAGTTTACACGAGTTAAGAATTCATTCGCACTAAATACACCCTTCAAATTTTCACCAGGAATATTCATGAATTTTGGTAATCCAGCACCACTTCCTACAAATACCGCTTCAAAACCATATTCTTCCATCAATTCATCAATGGTAATCGTACGACCAATAACCATATTGGTTTCTACTTTAACACCCATTGCTTTTAAGCCATCAATTTCTCTTTGTACAATGGCTTTTGGTAAACGAAATTCCGGAATACCATACACCAATACACCACCAGCTACATGTAATGCTTCAAAAATCGTTACTTCATAACCAAGTTTTGCCAAATCACCAGCACAAGTTAAACCAGCAGGACCAGAACCAACAATCGCTACTTTATGACCATTGGAAACTATTTCCTTAGCTTCAATTTCCGTATGGGCATTATGCCAATCGGCCACAAAACGCTCTAAACGACCAATACCCACACTTTCATGCTTAATACCACGAACACATTTACCTTCACATTGACTTTCTTGTGGACACACACGACCACAAACAGCAGGTAAAGCACTAGAAGCATAAATCACTTGATACGCTTCTTCAAATTTTCCTTCTGCTACAAGTGCAATAAACTTAGGAATTTCAATACGAACAGGACAACCATTCATACATTGCGGATTCTTACATTGTAAACAACGCTTTGCTTCATCAATGGCCATTTCCTCTGTATAACCTAAAGCCACTTCTTCAAAGTTAGTATTACGAATATTTGGATCTAAAGAAGGCATTTCACACTTTTTAGGATTCATATTAAACATAAGTTACTGAACCTCCTTCTTATACAAATTACACGCTTTCTCATACGCATGACGCTCAAAATCACCATAACTTCTACCACGAGAAATCGCTTCATCAAAATCCACTTCAAAACCATCAAAATCAGGTCCATCTACACAAGCAAACTTTGTTTTACCACCAACAGTTAAACGACAACCACCACACATACCTGTTCCATCAATCATAATTGGATTCATAGAAACCATCGTTTTAATATTATGCGGTCTAGTTGTTTCTACCACAAATTTCATCATAATTAATGGTCCAATCGCAATGACTTCATCATATTGCTCACCAGCAGCTATTAACGCTTGTAATGCATGTGTAACAAGTCCCTTTTGACCACAACTTCCATCATCACTCATTAAGACATATTTATCACTAACTTGTTTGAATTCATCTTCTAAAATCACTAAATCTTTATTTCTAAATCCAACAATCGAATGTACTTCACAACCTAAAGCATGTAATTTCTTAGCAATCGGATAGGCAATAGCACAACCAACGCCACCACCAACAACAGCCACTTTCTTTAAACCTTCTACATGACTTGGTACACCTAATGGCCCCACAAAATCCTGTAAACAATCTCCTTCATTTAATATATTCAAATGTAATGTACTAGCCCCAACAATTTGGAAAATAATGGTAATTGTACCTTTTTCACGATCATAATCGGCGATTGTTAAAGGAATACGTTCTCCATTTTCATCTACACGTAAAATAATAAATTGCCCAGGCTCTGCTTTTTTCGCTACAAAAGGCGCTTCAATTTCCATTAAAGTAACTGTAGGATTTAAACTAACCTTTTTTATAATTTTATACATAAGGATCTCCCTTCATACAACATTATATTTATTCTACAACAAATTATATGAAAAAGAAAATGGATATTACCAACACACTTGTTCATATATCCATTCCCTAGTTTCTTCATCACAAAATGCACATTCTATTGCATTAAGCATACATTGTTTTAATACTTCATCTGTTATTCCTAATTCCGCTAATAATTCATACTCTTTCACTACATTGGTTTGAATAAAATTCATATTATCCGAATTAATCGTCACTTTCGCACCCATTTTTAGTAATATATGGATTGGATGTCCCTTAAAATCTTTATTATCATAACAATTACTAGATACACATACTTCCAATGGAATTTGTGTTTCAATTACTTCTTGTACCCAAGCATCATTTTGTACACATTGTACACCATGTCCCAATCGAGAAGCACCCATTTGTATCGCTAATGGTACATGTTCTCCTTTACCCATTTCTCCACAATGAATGGTATAGGGAATCTTATATTCTTTTGCCATTTCAAACAAATATCCATACTCCTCAAAAGAACAATTATTTTCATATCCAGCCAAATCCAACGCTACTACACCTTTACCTAAAAAATGTTTAGTAACTTCAATGGTCTCTACATTCTCTTGATGATTACATCTAGCACTATCACCCTTATGCATCAAACAACAAATTAGATTACTACGAATCATAAAATCTTCATTCGCCTTTCGCATCCCTTCACAAAGTGATTCTACCACTTCATACTGTGATAAACCATTAAGACAATGCAACTGCGGCGCAAAACGAATTTCCGCATACACAAGACCTAAATCATTCAAATATCGTAGCATATCATAAATACCATCATACAAATCCTCTTTCGTTTGTAAAACTGCCAATGGTATATCAAAACGCTTCATTCTTTCTTCACGACTAGGATAATCATTACGATACATTTGATAAGCATATTCATCATATGAACAATCTGCACTTATCACATTTCTCAATTTCGCACGCTCATATTGCCACTTCAAATCCAAAGACCCATCAAAATGAACATGCAAATCAACCTTCGCATACTTCATACTATCTAAAAAAAGAAGCACTAAGCTTCTAAGAACTTTCTTACTTCTTTTTCATAAACATCACTAGCTAATACATAACAAGATTCATACTTCGCATTAGGAATAGAAACTTGTTTCTTCTTATTAGATGCACAAGCATTAAATAACACTTCTTGCATAGCATAAGGAACATAATCATCCGCATCCCCATGAATAAACAACATAGGAATTGTAGCCTTTTTAACAGCTTCTGTTTGTTGATTTTGTTTAAATTTAAAATGCAAATTCTTCTTACAGAACATATCCAACAACCATAAAGTAAATTCAATAGGTAATTGTGTTTGTGTATGTAAAGAATGACGCAATTGAGTCTTCATACTATCATAAGAACAATCAGAAATCACAGCCACAACTTGTTTAGGCAAATTCGCATTCCCAGCCATATTACAAACTGTAGCACCACCCATACTCATACCATGTAAAACAATTTCCACATCTTGACCATAGATTTCAACTAACTTTTGACACCATAAGATACCATCTTCTTGTTCATGATAACCAAAAGAAACATAATCACCTTCACTAATACCACAAGCTCTTTGATCAATTAATAATAAATCATATCCCAAAGCTTCATACATCTTACCAAAACGTCCCATATCACGTAAACCATCCCCATGATATCCATGAACAGATAAGATCACTTTATTATTATTTTCATGTAAACGATATAATGTACCTTTTAAAGACAAACCATCTTTACTTGTAATATCCAAAGCTTCAAAAGGCTTACTATTCAACATCGCAATACCTTCTTCTTTTTGCTTAATAAAGCCCTTCATTAAATCAGACGCATCTTCATAAGCTACATCCTCTTCATCAGAACGTTTAAAAATAAACTCAAAAATCTTTGAAGTAATTACAATATCCAACACGAACATTACAACAACTACTACTAAAAATACAATTAAAAATGTCATAAAAAATTCCACCTCGACTGTTATTATACCATTGTTATCAAAATACTACAAACGCTTTAAAAGAGTTACACTCTCCAAATGT
Source organism: Erysipelotrichaceae bacterium (assembly GCA_017473265.1). Lineage (GTDB taxonomy): Bacteria > Bacillota_I > Bacilli_A > Erysipelotrichales > Erysipelotrichaceae > RGIG4607. Next base: position 85,195 of record JAFULQ010000021.1, read on the forward strand.
TGTGTTTGCGAAAACATATCCACTGGTACAATCTTTTCCACACGATAACGTTTCGTTAAGATTGCTAGATTCTTAGCCAATGTACTTGGATTACAAGATACATATACAATTTGTTTTGCTTTACTATTCATTAATGTTTGTACCATTGCATCATCCAAACCAGAACGTGGAGGATCCACAACTACAACATCAAACACTTGTTTCTTCATAAAACGAGTCGCTACTTCTGCGGCATCACCTGCATAGAATTCTACATGCTCCGCATGATTTCGTTTCGCATTCTCATTCGCATTACGTACAGCACTATCAATATATTCAATACCTACAATCTTCTTCGCATGATCTTTTAACAATAATGAAATACCACCAATACCACTATATACTTCCATTAAATTATGTAGTCCATATGGTACCATCTCTTTAACTATTTTATATAAATTTTCAGCTTGTAATGTGTTTAATTGAAAGAACGATTGTACAGATAAACGCATCACTAAATCATCAATTGTAAACTGCACAAACTTACTACCACCCAAATGAATCATTTTCTTACCAAAGATTTCAGGCGTATTCTTTGTTGTTTGTATAGATTGATACAAGCTCTTCATACCTGGTAATTGTAACAATTCATCAATCACTTTTTTATCCAATACATCATTACCTGTTACCAAAGTACATTGATATTGTCCTTGTAAATGACGTAATACTAAATAACGCATACCTAATTTAGTCTTATGATCATAGGCTTTTAGATTGTATTTATTTAAAATATCTAAAATTTGAAAACGCATATCTTCTAATTCTTTTTCATGTACCAAACAAGTATCAATTGCATATGGATGGTTCGAATTCTCTAAATACAAAGCATTCACTAATTTCCCATGTTGCATCACAAATGGTAACTTACATTGATTACGATAACCAAACGGTCTTGTATTTTCAACAACCGGCATAATCACTTTACTAGAAAGATTGGCATACTTCTGTAAAGTTTGCACTAAATTATTATATTTCTCTTGTACTTGCTTTTTATAATCCAAAATCATAAAAGGACAACCATCACACTTACCTTGAACTTTACAATTTGGTTTCACTCTATTTTTAGATTTTTGAACAATCTTAATTAACTTACCTTCATAATACTTTGGAAATTGCTTAGTAATTTGAAATTCAACTACTTCATCCACCAAAGCACCTTTAATAAATACTGGTTTTCTTTGATAAAAACCAATACCCTCACCATTTATCCCCAAACGAACAATTTTAGTTTCCATTAAAATCCCACCTTTTATCTATCATACCATAAAAAAGCGCAATCCTTCGATTACGCTTCTAAAAGTTCCTTCACTTTATCAATGATTTTATCCGCATCATCAGAAACAACCACACAATAATAATCATCAATAATTAATTCCTTACGATGATGTAACTTCTGATACTGCAAAGGAAGATGATCCTTCCAATACTCCTCCATCATTGCAAAATAAACATCTAAATCCGCTTTAATAGCTTCAACTTTACCCTCATGTGCATGAATCAAAATAAACTCATCAGCTTCCACATTAGAAATTGGACGATATATCACAAATTGTTTTATATCATCAACTTCTAAATCATAAACTTCTTCAACAATTTCTTCATTCACTTCAATCAGCAATGGTAAGTCATCAGCTACTTCATCATAAATCAACTGTAAATCACTTATTTTTGAACACCCTACTAACCATATACACAATAAGATAAGCAAGATTCTTCTCATAATTATTCCTCCACACTTCATTTTGTGTAAGGAACCAACAAAATATTCTTAATTTTCACTTAGTGCCCAATTTGGAATCGACTTTCCACGATGAACTAAGAAACATTTTTGATAATCCGTTTGATTTAAGAAACGTAAAATCTCAAGTTCTTCTTCCTCTGTACAGCCATATATCACTTTTACATCCATGTCACGCTTCAAGATATCCACCGAAACAGCCACAGCTTGAACCATAGCCGGTTTCTTTGTTCCACGATACACATGAATCGCATCACTTTCTGTAGTTGACATATCCATAAAACAACCATAGTCTACTGGATATACTAAATTCGCAAAATCTGGATGTGATGTATCTTTAGGTCTAACAATTTGAATTTTGCTAGATAAAGCAATCGTATCCATCTTTTGCCAAAAAAAGACATTATTTTCTAACTCCATTGTAAACACCTCTTATCTCCATTATACTCTTTTTCATAATAATGTAAATGAAACTTACTGAAAGTTTCAGAGGCAAGAAAACGTTTTTCATTTATTTTCATTTATTTACAAATAATCTTATCTTTTGTAATATCCGCAATCGTATGACATCCTGTCATCATCATTGTTTCTTTTAATTCAATTTGAATTTTCTTTAGATATTCACTAACACCATCTTTACGATTTCCTAATGCCGCAATCGCCATAGGACGACCAATCAATACACCATCTGCACCTAATGCTAATGCTTTAAATACATCAACACCACTTCTAAAACCGCCATCCACAAAGACCTTCATTTTACCTTTTACAGCATCACAAATTTCTTCTAATACTTCAATAGTCGCCAATGTATCATCTAACACACGACCACCATGATTGGATACCACGATACCATCAGCACCAGCTTCTAACGCTTTTAAGGCACCCTTAACACTCATAATACCTTTAATAATCAACGGTTTATTGGCTTTTTCTTTTACATAACGAATATCATATACAGAGAAATTAGTAATTCTAGGATCTACATTACGCAAAAACAATAAACCACTGGCATCCACATCACAAGCTAATGCTAAACAATTCGAAACACGAACATGTTCCAAACGAGCATCAATACCCTTTCTTTCCCATGGCTTCATAGTAGGTACACCCATACCTTGATTCTTTTCTACTGAACGTAATGGATCAACAAACGTAGTAACATCCTTACCATCACCAACAAAACTAATCGTACCCGCTAGCAAGCAACCTTCAACCATGGCATCCGCAAAATCCGTTTCACTAAAATCACTTTGATATTGTTGAATCATGCCTGCAATTGGAGCCCCATATACAGGTAAAGACACCTTTGTATCAAAGAAATAACTTTCTGTAGAAATATCACTATCTTCCATAATGGTATCCAACACCAATTTTACATCATGAATCTTTTGATAATTACGAATAAAACTAGCACCCGTACCTTTACCACCCATACCAGGAATTTGTCCTTTACAAGCTACACCATTACATACGGGACATACATAACAAGTTTTTTGATGTAATTTTGATTGTTCAAACACTTCTTTTAATTCCATATAATTTCCTCCTAAAGCAAAAGAGAGCTTTATTTAAAACTCTCTTTATCTTTTACAATAACATCATGTGCTCCACCTTCAACAATACTTGTTGCTGAAACTAGAGTTAAACGAGCCTTTTCTTGTAATTCAGGAATCGTCAATGCACCACAGTTACACATTGTAGAACGAATCTTACTTAATGTAACAGCCACATTATCTTTCAAAGGACCCGCATAAGGTACATAAGAATCAACACCTTCTTCAAATGATAATTTCTTAGCACCACCTAAATCATAGCGTTGCCAGTTACGAGCACGGTTACTACCTTCACCCCAATACTCTTTTACATAGCTTCCGTTTAATAAAATCTTATTTGTTGGACTTTCTTCAAAACGAGAGAAATAACGTCCTAACATAACGAAATCACTACCCATAGCTAAAGCTAATGTAATGTGATAGTCATATACAATACCACCATCAGAACAAATAGGTACATAAATACCAGTTTCTTCAAAATATTCATCTCTAGCTTTTGCTACTTCAATAGTTGCAGTTGCTTGACCTCTACCAATACCCTTTGTTTCACGAGTAATACAGATAGAACCTCCACCAATACCAACTTTAATAAAGTCAGCACCAGCTTCAGCTAAGAAACGGAAACCTTCTCTATCAACAACATTACCAGCACCAACTTTTACACTGTCACCATAATGTTCACGAATCCATGCAATTGTATTCTTTTGCCATGCACTAAATCCTTCACTAGAGTCAATACACAATACATCACAACCAGCTTCAACTAATGCAGGAACACGTTCCGCATAGTCACGAGTATTAATACCCGCACCAACAATAAATGACTTGTGTTCATCTAATAATTCATTAGGATTATCCTTATGAGAACTATAATCCTTACGGAAAACAAAATATTTTAAACAACCTTCTTTATCAATAATTGGTAAAGCATTCAATTTATGATCCCAAATTAAATCATTCGCTTCTTTTAAAGAAATACCTTCTTCACCATAAACTAATTTTTCAAATGGTGTCATTACATCCGCAACCTTTGTATCCAAAGACATACGAGATAAACGATAATCACGACTAGTTAAAACACCAACTAATTTCCCCTTAGCTGTACCATCTTCAGTAACCGCCATAGTTGAATGTCCAGTTTCTTCAAGTAATTCTACAACTTCTTTTAATGTATCTGTAGGAGTCACATTAGAATCACTAGGCACAAACCCTTTTTTATAATTCTTTACTCTAGCAACCATTGCTGCTTGTGATTCAATAGATTGTGATCCATAAATAAAAGAAACACCACCCTCTTTAGCTAAAGCAATTGCCATGTTGTCATCAGAAACAGCTTGCATAATTGCTGAAACCATAGGAATATTCATCGTAATCTTAGGTGTTTCACCTTTTTTAAACTTTACTAATGGAGTTTTTAAACTAACATTTGCTGGAATACAATTCTCATCAGAATATCCAGGAACTAACAAATACTCACTAAATGTGTGTGATGGTTCTTTAAAATAATACGCCATGTATCTTATCCCCCTATTAACTATTTTTATTAATTATACTCGGCTATTACTATTTTTCCAAGTAAAAAAAGAAATTATTTAGATAAAAACATCTTAAATAATTTCTTAACTCTATTTTCGTTTTGTACACAATGTCTTCACTAAACTATACGTTGTATTATACAAATTACGTCTTGCCAATTGGAATGCTTGTGGGTAAGCTAATGGACTACCAATAATACTATAGCAACCACAAACACCATAATCATACAATTTTTGATATCCTTCTTTTAAAGCCCCACTAATACATAACACTGGAACATTATAAACATTCGCATGTCTTAATATACCAAATACTGCTTTTCCTTGTAAACTTTGCGCATCTGTTTGCCCTTCACCAGTAAATACGTAATCCGCATCTTGTAATTGGTCATCAAAATTAACAGCATCCAATACAACTTCAATACCCATTTTCATATTTGCCTTTAAAAAACCAAACAATACGGCACCCATACCACCAGCAGCACCGCCACCAACAAAACTATCCAAATCCACTCCCATAGCCTTATATACTTGATTACGATAATTCTCCATACCACGTTCAAGTGTTGGTAACCAATACTCAGAAACACCTTTTTGTGGTCCAAATACATAGGTAGCACCATTAGGTCCCAATAAAGGATTCTTCACATCACAAGCAACTGTAACTTCTACATTTGATACATCAATCATATTTGAGGCATCAATAGAAGCAATATATTGCAAATTCTCAGCTTTCGGATACAATTTACTACCATATGCATCATAAAAATTCACACCCAAAGCATTCAACAAGCCCATACCACCATCATTAGTACAACTACCGCCTAAACCAATAAACAATTTATGATATCCTAGCGCAAGCACTTCCTTAATCATTAAGCCCACACCAAACGAACTACACTTCTCAGGATGTAATGTCACACCCTTACGCTTAATTAAAGGAACAACCTTAGCCACTTCAATCACCGCAGTATCATTATAAATAACTCCATACTCCGCCTGTGTTGGATTTAACATACTATCCACACAACGACAACTACGAATTCTACCATTACATGCATGCACCATCGCATCCACAAAACCTTCGCCACCATCCGCAATCGACACTTTACAAACTTCAATTGAAGCATCCACATCACAAATAGCCTGTTCCATGATTTCTGCAACTTCTAAACTTGATAAACAACCTTTATAAGAATCTGACGCAATTATGATTTTCATAAATATCACCTGATTTTATTTTACATGATACCCCTTCGAAATAAAATATTTTTTTGTACAATTGATTACAATATCATACAATCCAATCATGCTCGAAACATTTAAAACCAACATAAAACCATTACAAATATCCGTAAAAGCCCACAAACTTTCCGTAGACACATATGCACCCAAAAGTAATAAGATCATAAAAAAATATGGATACCACCAAGACTTAATTTTCAAAAAATCCATACATTCTTTTGCATAATAGCACCACGCTAACATTCCACTACAAGCAAATAGTAACATCGAAACAAAATACAACACATCTCCAATAACTCCAAAAGACAATTGAAAACTCGAATACATCGCTTGATAGACATCAACATTCACAAATTCACTTCGCAACAACAAAACCACCAAAGCACTCAAGGTACATGATACCAAAGTATCTAAAACCACTTCCAAAATACCCCAAGCACCCTGTTCACAACCATCAACATTCTCATTTTTTACATGAACCAATGAAGACGTTCCCATTCCAGCTTCATTCGAATAAATTCCACGAGCCAAACCCATTTGTAATTGTGTCCAAAAAACACCACCAAAAATAGCTGAAGTAGAAAATACATCCCTAAACACTTCTTGTAAAACACCCCATAAACCATCTAAATGCATACAAACAATGACAAATGTTGCACCAATAAAAAGAAAGCTCATCAAAGGAACCATATACATACATACTTTTTCAATAACATCTTTACCCTTAAACAAAATAAAGCCAAGACACACACTTAATACAATCACAAACACACTTTTATCAATATCTAAACGATAATCCAACATCGAAACTAAGGCATTCATTGGAACCAAATTCCCAATACCAATAGAAGTTACAAAACACAAAATAGCATAAACAACACCCATATTAGGCATTTTTAATCCTTCTTGCATATTCATCATCGGACCACCATAATAATTGCCCTGTATCCTCTTACGAAAATGCATAGCAATTACAATCTCAGCATACTTAATAATCATTCCAACAATTGCAGATACCCACATCCAAAATAAAGAACCCGCACCAAATAACAATACACAACTCGATGCTCCAATGATATTGCCAATGCCCATAGTACCTGATAAAGCAACCGAAAATACACGTAACGATTTTTTAGTATCTCTTTTTTCAAATAATTGTCCAATCGTTTGTTGAAATACCCATTTAATACGCAATATCGGATACTTACGCAAACTCCATAGTAAACAAACACCAAACAATAACAAAAACACCAATAACGGAAAAGACCACACAATATCACGAACTATTTGTAACATACCTTCACCATTACAACATATGAAAAAAAGAAGTGAACAATCACTTCTTCCATTTCTTTTCACGTTTAATCTCTTTATGTTCCATCTTATCTTTTAAATAACGCATAAATTTACGCGTCATCACTAAAGGACAATGAATTTCTACACCATCATCCAAATAAAAGATAACTTCTTCTGTACTCGATTTAAAAATGTATTCCCAGTTTTCAATCTCACTTAAATACACAATTGTACCTAAATCTTTATTCTTTGTATCATAAACAACAATAAAGCGATCTGCCGCATCCAATAAAATTTTATCTTTAACAACAAAAATCATAAATAAGCATCCAATAGCTAAAGCAATTGGAAACACCTTAGATTCAGATACAATAAATAAATATCCAGAAATCATTAATAGTGTAACGAAACTAGCATACGGCTTACGAGAAATACGCGCTAATACTTTATACGGTTCTAAACTATCAACACGTACTGTACGACACTTCAATTCATCTGCCATATCTTAATACACCCTTGTATACTTTTCAAAGAATTCATCATTACGATTCACCTGATTCTGCGCATTCGCACTCATAAACACCGGAACTTCCATTCCTCTTTCTGTTAATAAGCACACAACTTGAACAACGATTGATTGAGCTATAAAAGCATTTGCCATACTACTTGTAGGACATAAAGGCGCAACCACACCTTCAATCATCATACTCGCATCACCAATATCACCACAATTATCAATCACTACATCCGCTAATTGATATAACAATTGACCAGAAGGATGACGAGAAGTCGTTGATAGAGTATGCTTCATATTCGTAATTGCAATCACCTTAGCCCCACGACGATGAGCTTCTAATGCCATATCCACAGGGAAAGCATTACGGCCAGAATTTGATGCAATCAATACCACATCACCTTCAGATACATGATATAAATCCGCTAAAATATTTGCATAACCAACCAAACGTTCTAGATAGGTACTCTTTGTTGGATGATCCACCAAAGTCAATTCAGAAGTCAAAATAGGCACCATACAAGCCATACCACCAGCACGAGCATAAAACTCCTCAGCCACTGTATGAGAATGTCCACTACCCGTCACAAAGAACTTATGGCCATTATAAATAGCTTCCGCAATTAATTCACTTGCTTTATACAAGGCCTCTTTTTGCGTATTTTGCAACTCTTCTAAAACTTTAAACCCTCTAGCAAACACTTGATCAATCATATAAGCCTCCTATTGCGATTCCATACGAATCTCAATCATTGCTTTATAAAACAAACAACGAATAACATTATACGTCATAAATAAACAAGCAATAAAATAAACAACCAAAAGCAAAGGAATATGCAATTCATCCGCAAGCACATATCTTGGTAAAACCCAACACAATACACACAATACGCCTTGAATTACAGATAATCGCTTCATTGCTTGTAAAACGTCTTCATTATAATAAGAATCTAATACAACATCTTTTGATTGACTTGGCTTAGACCAAACTAACCAATGCTTGTTAATTTTCGTCATAACCCAGTTCTTATGAATCAATTCCGTCATATAATCATCCATCAAATAACCCCTATAATCAAAACGATAGACAATATTACTTGGTTTCATTTTTTTAAACATAAAACCATAACGTAATCTTACACCTTGGAAAATCCAACCTTGGCTAGCCATTTCACTCAACCAAGCTTCAAGACTACCAAAATGAAACATTGTCCAAAATTTCCAAACAGTTTTCATTAATCTCTTAAATCTTGGAAGAAACGAGGAGATCCTTCTTTCTTCTCTTCCTTAACTGTTGTATAACTTGTTCTTGGTTCTTCTTTTCTAGGAGTTACCACTTGTTGTAAACGAGGTTCCTCTACACTTGGAGAATCAAAACCTGTCGCAATAACTGTAACAATAATGCTATCGCCAAGTTTTTCATTAATAGCAACACCCCAAATAACATCAATATCATTACCAGCAGCTTCACTAATTGTATCCACAACTTGTTGAGCATCAATTAATGTTGTGCTTGGACCACCAGTAACATTGATAATACTTGATTTAGCACCAGCAATTTGTGCTTCTAATAATGGAGAATGGATAGCACGTAATGCCGCATCCTTCGCCTTATTATCACCTTGAGACATACCAATACCAATTAATGCAGTACCTTGACCTTCCATAACCGCACGTACGTCCGCAAAGTCAACGTTAATCTTAATAGGTACAGCAACTAAATCTGTAATTGTTTGTACTGCTTGACGTAATACATTATCAGCTTCTCTAAATGCATCATCAATAGGAATTCCTCCGATTACTTCTAATAATTGGTTGTTAGAAATAATAATTAAAGAATCTACATATTGTTTTAATTCATCTAATCCAGCTAATGCTTGCATCATTCTACGACGACCTTCAAAACTGAAAGGTTTTGTACAAATACCAACAGTTAAAGAGCCTTGTTCTTTCGCAAGTTTAGCTACAACAGGAGCAGCACCAGTACCAGTACCACCACCTAAACCAGCAGTGATAAATACCATATCCGCACCCTTCAATGCTTCACGAATTTCATTTTCTTTTTCCATTGCGGCTTTACGTCCTACTTCAGGATTTCCACCAGCGCCTAATTTACCTAAAACAATCTTATTTTCTGCTTTAGATACTTGAAGAACCGCTAAGTCTGTATTCACTACATAGAAATCTACATTTTGAACGCCTTCTTCAACCATACGGTTAACAGCATTACAACCTGCACCACCAACGCCAAATACTTTAATCTTCGCTACATCTGGTTTAATTTCACTCATAAATATAATCTCCTTTTATCTATTTCTTTTGTTCTTGGAATAACAAACCCTTCAATTTGGTAGTTAAACTATCATCTGGTTCTTCTTCCCTCTTTTTACGCTTAATCGCTTCAATAAATGAAGCTTCATTTACACTAAACTTATGATTTCGAATCAATTGCAAATGATCTACATATGCATAAACCATTCCCAAACATACTGTCCAACAACAATTTCTAGCACCAATTGTATCTGGATAATATGTCTTTGCATCCACTTTAAATGTATTCGCAATCAATTGATCTAAACCATCTAATTCAGCACCTTCACCACTTAATACAATATTAGTTAATCCAAATTGTAAAATTGGTTCACATACAACACGAATACTTTCAATCCATTGTTGTACTTTATCTAAAACACATGCATGTAATTCTGTTTCCTTAATCATGCACATTTCATCATTTTTTGTCCACATATACACAGGCGTATCTTTAGGCGTTTGACTACTATCCATATTTTGTAATAATAACTTATGAGCAATCGATTCATTTACTTCATAAGCATCCATCAAAGCCTTTTCCCATTCACCATATCCACGATAAATGATTTTTGTTTCTTCAATAGAACCATTCACAATTGCACTTAATGTTGTACGATCTCTTTCAACATGCATAGAAATCACATTTTTATGTAAAGATTGCTCAAAAATTGTCGCTTCCTTGCATACTGCATAATTATCAAGACAAACATCGATAATTTCCAATCCAGCACTTTCTACCACAGATGCATAGTCATATGTTGTCATTTTATCCGCATATAATAAATCCATATCAATATCTAAGATATCACACACATCATTCAATGGAACTCTTCGAGAAACAATACCATTAGTAATATATTGTTTACACATCCAATTACATACAACCATATCACTTGGTGCAGTATGCGTAAAACCTTTACGCACCAAAGTTTGCACATCATCACTTGTTACTTTGCGCTCATAATTATCGATCGTCTTAGAAAGACGAACACCATCTTTTTTTGTACGATATGCTGGCACACATAACAAAACACGCTCAATACGTGTTCCCACCTGAGCGGATGCTTGATCTATTACTTTACGGATTGCCATTACTACTTCTTTAGGATTTTTAATGGCTAATCCATCCATTCCTTTATTCTCACATTTTTCTGTTCGAATGACATTTAAACGAGAGTTAAAGAATTCCGCAACCAATAAACGAACCTCATGATCCGTGATTTCAAGGGCTGCTAAAATTTGTTTTTCACTCATTCTATTGCCTCCTGACATTACATATTTATAGTATCATATTTCAAACAACAAAAAAAGAAGTTATTTATACGATAATTCGCATTTTTTATCAATTTTTATTACAAATATTGTTGATATTCTTATTGCAATTATTAAATTAACATGGTATACTTCTTAAGCAGTAATTTTGAAGAAAGGGGGTTACGGTATGTCAAGAACTTGCGCCGTATCCGGTAAAAAAGCACTTTCAGGAAATCGTCGTTCTCACTCATTAAGAGCAACTCGTCGTAAATGGAATGTCAACTTACAAAAAGTAAAAGTAATGGTAGATGGCAAGCCACAAAGAATCCGTATTTCTGCCCGTGCTTTAAAAACATTGAAAGCTCAATCAAACGGATAGTATAAACACTGTTCTATATATAGGACAGTGTTTTTTTCATCAAAAAAAAGGAATCATCTTATAAATGATTCCTACTATCATTACTTTGTACTACAAGTACTTCACCATCAAGTACCACTTGCATACAATCATTTACAATTTCATTTGAAACCAAATAGATATCTTGGATATCTATTTTTACATTTTCCAATGGATACACGACTCCAGATAAAGAAATCACACCACTAGTTAATGGAAAGAATGATATATATTTATAATCTTCTTTTTGAATTTCATGCATTCCACTAGTTAAACGATATATCTTATTACATGCATTATAATATGTAACTGGGTATTTACGATGAATAAGCAATGCTAGATTGGCATATTCATGATCCATTCTACCTCCTAACCCACCATAGATATCCATCGTATCGTATTTATCCAATGCCCATTGTATTGCGACTTCACAATCAGTCTCATTTTTCATTTGTGGTAACTTAACAATTTCTTTCGCATACTTTTGTATCTCTTCCATTGTGTCCACAGAATCAAAGTCCCCTATTGCACAAACCATAGGTATATGATTCTTAGCTAGAAAATGCGCTCCATAATCTACCCCAATCACATCACAATCAATGTTAGGCAAACCATCCACATATCCTAGCACAATAATTACTTTACTCATAATAAGCTTTCTACAGCCTCTACAATCCCTTTAGGATGCTTAAATACATAAGAACCCGCCACCAAGATATCACAACCCGCTTCTTTTGCTAAAACGGCTGTATTTGCGTCAATACCACCATCAATTTCAATTAGGTATTGTAAATCATTAGCTTCTCTACAAGCCTTTAAAAATCTAACTTTATCAAGCATACCAGCCATAAAACTTTGACCACCAAAACCAGGTTCAACACTCATAACTAATACCATATCCACCTTATCTAAATATGGTAATAAAGCCTCAACAGGAGTCTTAGGTTTTAAAGTAACGCCAACTTTTACACCCTTCTTATGCAAATGATCACATAACTTTAATCCATCTTCATCGCTAACCGCTTCTTGATGGAATGTAATAATATCCGCACCCGCTTTAACAAACACATCCGCATATTTTACAGGATCGGTAATCATTAAATGCACATCCATTACTTGATCTGTCATTTTATCCATCGCCTTTAAAATATCAGGACCAAATGTTAAGTTTGGTACAAAATGACCATCCATTACATCAAAATGTAAATATTCGGCTTTACTAGCTTTCAAAGCATTCATTTGTTCTTCTAATTTCGTAAAATCTAAAGATAATACTGAAGGCGCAATAATTGTCATCTTTCCCACTCCTTAATCTGATCACACAAAGGTAATACCTGTAAATAATTCTCATAACGTATTTTAGAAATACGTCCATCCTCAACTGCTTGTTTAATTGCACAACCAGGCTCTTTCACATGTGTACAATCTCTAAAACGGCACGCATCTTCAATTTGAAAATCCAAAATACGTTCACGTAATTCACTTGATTTAATATAACCAAAATCCAATGATGAAAAGCCAGGAGTATCCGCAATCCAACCATCACACACTTTAAATAGTTCAACATGACGTGTTGTATGCTTACCTCTTCCTAAAGCTTTTGAAATCTCTTGTGTTTGTAATTGGAAATTTGGATCAATACGATTCAAAAACGAAGACTTACCAACACCAGATTGACCAGTTAACACACTCACTTTATCTTTAAATAAATCATGCATATCAAATGTAGTATCTTTACCTGTAAGATATACACGATATCCACTATTACGATACTCATTCACTACTTCATTCAACAAAGCTTCATCCGCCAAATCTGTTTTCGTAATTAACAATACTGGTTCAATATTTTGATAACTAATCAAAAACAACAAGCGATCAACCAATGTATATGAAAAATCCGGTTCCTTTAATGACATCACAATAATTGCTTGATCCACATTCGCAATCAAAGGACGCACTAAATAATTCTTTCTATCTAATATCTTTTGAATCAAATACTTTCCATCAACACACTCATATAATACTTCATCAGAAACAACCGGCGATTCATTCTTACGCAACTTACCCATTGCAACCGCCAACACTTCTTGATGATCCTCAGTTAAAATTGTATATTGATTTGAAACAATCTTAATAATTTTCCCTTGCTTCATATGTCTCCTAATAATAATATAATTCAATATATGACTTCTTTGTTTGGGTATAGAAAGTACCAGCACCCGGTTTCACACCCGTAACCACACCTTTAGTTACTTCCTCTTCCACCTTTTCACACTGCGTTTCTTCACCAATTAAAACGCCATTTTCATCATAAGTAGGAACCAATTCACAAACTTCTTTTGTAGGTACTTTTTCTTTAATTAATTTAACATCCGCACCTAATTCTTTTAATGTCTTCTTCGCTTCATCAATATCCATACCCATAATACTATGTGGAATTTGGAACTCAGGATAAATCGTATACGTAATTACAATTTCCGTATAACGATTCGGATCTACTTTACTACCTGGCTCTAAACTTTGAGCAGTTACTGTACCAGATTCTTTCGTAATATCCGCAACCGGATCTTTAACAATCTTAATATTTACACCCGCATCTAAGAATGCAGCTTCCACATCATTAATATTTTCATTTTCAAAATTCGGCATAATATAATACGTACCTTCAGAAATCACCAATACTACCATAGTATTCTTTTCAACTTCTGAACTACTACCAGGTTTAGTATAAGCTACTAATCCTTTTTCAATATCATCCGTAATTTCATAAATTGGACTTGTAGAAACCGTTAAATCATAACTTTCCAACATTTCTGTTGCAGCTTCCACTGTTAAACGTGATACATCTGGAACTTCTACAATCTTAGGTCCAAAATCAAATCCACCATTTAAAATAATAATAAATCCAAACAAGAAACAACCTAATGCTAAAATACCCGCAATAATGAAAGAATACATCATCTTCAAACGACGTTTTTCCTTCGGATTTTCTCCACGCATTTCTTTCACGACATCATCTTCTTGGAAAACAATTTTTGCTTCCTTCTTACGACTTGAATCCAAACAAGTTACCAAATCATCGTACATTTGTTGTGCACTTTGATAACGAGCTTCTTTATTTTTAACAGTCGCTAAAGAAACAATATTTTCTACTGATTGAGGCAATGAAGGATTAAATTCACATACACTAGGAATTTCTTCACGCATATGTTTCAATGCCACTTGCACCGGCGCATCACCATGATATGGCACATCACCCGTTAACATTTCATAGAACACAATACCCAATGAATAAATATCACTTTGAGCAGTCGCACTTTCACCACGAGCCAATTCAGGAGCCAAATAGTGAACAGAACCAACGACTACATCCGTTTGAGTTAGTTGCACAGCATCCTGTGCCAATGCAATACCAAAGTCACTTAATTTAATCGTACCATCATCTTTTACTAAAACATTTTGAGATTTAATATCACGATGAATAATACCATTTTCATGCGCAGTACTAATTGCTGAAACTAACTGTTTCATAATATTAACCGCTTCTTCTTTTTCTAAAGCACCACGTTTTTGTATAAGTTCTTTTAATGAAAGACCTTTTACATACTCCATCACAATATAGTTTTTCTCATTGTCTTCTCCAACATCATATACTTCAACAATGTTTGGATGAGATAATTTTGTTGTCGCATTTGCTTCTCTTTGGAAACGTAATAAAGCCACAGGATCTTTCGCTAATTCACCACGAAGAATCTTAATCGCAACTTCACGGTTTAAAATCGTATCCACTGCTAAATAAACAGAAGCCATACCACCTTCACCAATCAATTGCACTAACGCATAACGATTCGCAAGCAACTCATTCATCATGTGACTCACCTCCATTCAAATCCACAACAATTACAGTAACATTGTCATAACCACCAGCATCATTGGCTGCTTGTACTAAACGTTGTGTTTTTGTATGAATATGTAAACGTTGATCTTTTAAAATATTATTAATTAATCGTTCATCAACATAACCATGTAAACCATCAGAACACAATAAAACACTTTGCACACTTTCTTCTACATCAAAAATATCTACTTCAATCGCTTTCCAAATACCAATGGCATTGGTAATCACATGACGTTGTGGATGATGCAATGCTTCTTGAATACTTATTTGACCAAGTTGCACCAAATTCGCAACATATGTATGATCACTAGTAATCGCACGCATCGAACGATTTTTATATAAAGCATACGCACGAGAATCTCCAACATTCGCAACCAATGTACCATATTTACACTTTAATAATGCCACTAAAGTTGTACCCATACCTTTATATTCACTTGTTTTTTGCGCTTTTTTATACACTAAATCATTAGTAGATACAATACTGGTATATAACCATGCTTTCGCATCTTCTAAATCAAGAAAATCTTCATTATCTTCAAATTTAGATAACATATGCTTAATAGCCAATGAACTTGCCACTTCACCATGACTTGCTCCACCAACACCATCACAAACAATCGCTAACAAATCGCCACGATGATTTTCACAGACATTATACGCATCTTGATTTGATTCTCTAGTTTTACCTTGATCCGTTAATCCTGAATATCTCATTTCGACTTGCTCCTTTCATATTTCGCACGCAATTGTCCACATGCCGCATCAATATCCACACCATGTTTTTGACGAAGTGTACAACGCACACCTAATTTCATTAATTTATCATAGAAAATCATAGCCCCTTTATCATCGACTGTTTGGAAACCATGTTCATCTACTTGATTGTAAGGAATTAAATTCACAAATACATCAAATCCACGTGTTAATTGTGCCAATTGTTTTGCACATGCATCTGTATCATTTTTTCCTTTCAATAATATGTATTCGAAACCTAATCTACGATTGTTAATACTTGCATAATAACGTAAAGCATCCATCAATTCACTTAAAGGATACGCTTTATTAATTGGCATAATTTCATTACGCAATTCATCATTTGGTGCATGTAAAGAAATCGCTAAATTAAATTGTGTTTGTTCATCCGCAAATCTACGAATTTGTGGAGCTAATCCACAAGTAGAAATGGTAATATGACGAGCACCAATACCTAAACCACGATCATGATTCACAGTTCTACAGAAGTTTAATACATTATCATAGTTATCAAATGGTTCACCAGTACCCATAATAACAATATGCGATACACGATCACCAGTTTCATCCAAATCCTTTTGTACTTCAAGAATTTGTTGAACCATCTCACCACTTGTTAAATCTCTTTGTTTCTTTAACAAGCCACTGGCACAAAATTTACATCCCATATTACAACCTACTTGGCTAGTTACACAAACACATTTACCATAATTATAAATCATTAATACCGTTTCAACACTTGAACCATCTTCTAATTCAAATAGATATTTTCGTGTTCCATCTTGAGCAATTTGACAAGATAACTTTTTCAAAGGTTTTGCTGAAAAATCTTTCTCCAACTCTTCTTTCATGACTAAAGAGATGTCACTCATATCTTCGAAACTTGACACCCTTTTACGATATAACCATTGGAAAATTTGATTTCCACGATACTTTTTCCAACCCTTATCTAGAACCATTTGTTCCATTTGCTCATAATTAAAATCATATATTGACTTCATAAAACACCACCATATCTATAATACTACATTTTACCACTTTTTACTAACTTCGCCATATAAAAGCCATCCGTATCATACTCATAAGGGAAATAACTTCTTTCTGATACTAATGTAAACTCTTCATGACGCTTTAAGAAACTCTCAATTTGTTTCTCATTTTCTTTTTTATTTAATGTACAAGTACTATATACCAGTACTCCATTCTCTTTACAAACCATCGCAGCTGTATCTAATAATTGTTTTTGTAAAGCTACGATTTCATCAAGATTTTCAGGTTGAATACGCAACTTCAAATCTGGTTTTTGTCCTAAAACACCTAAACCACTACAAGGCGCATCCAATACCACTTTATCAAAAGTTTCATCTAATTCATGACACTTAGTCGCATCCATGCATTTCGCTTCAATGATGGAAATCCCATGCTTTTCAACACCCTTTTTAATCAATTCCACACGATGTTGATGAATATCCAAGCAAACAATACGACCCATATTTTTCATCATTTGAGCCATCTGAATTCCCTTTGTACCAGGTGCTGCACACATATCCAAAATAGAATCACTGACTTGAGGATCCACTAAACAAGCCACCATTTGACTCGCTTCATCTTGAATCGAAACCTTACCTGTTTTAAACTCTTCACTATCTAACAAATTTCCATCATAATACAAAGCATTAGGAGCTAATTTACCATTAGTAAACAATGGATTTTTTAACAACTCTTCTTTACTTGTTAATAAAGGATTCACTCTAGCTACCATCGGTTTAACAAGCAATGAATATTCACACAATTGTTTTGTAATATTCCATCCATAATGCGCTTTCCACATACGTACCAACCATTCAGGATGCGAAGTCATAATCGACAATTTCTTAAACTCATCACCCTCAACTTCTCTAAAACCATTACGAACCACATTACGCAATACCGCATTTACTAAAGAACTATAACTACCCTTCGCAATTTTCTTACTAATATTTACCGCATCATTAATACAAGCATACGCTGGAATTTTATCCAACTTCCATAATTGGTATACACTCATATCCAATAAAATCGCAATCTCTTTACTTACCTTTTTATTCACTAAATAATCCCATTGATAACGTACATAATATTGATTTTGTAAGGTGCCATATACCAATTGAGTAATCAATGCAACTTCTTGCTTAGAAGCATGTGAAAAACGATTACGCATCAACAAAGACGCATAACCATCTTCCAATAATACTTGTTTTAACACTAAAAACGCTTCTTGTCTTTCATTCATATATAAACCTCTAATCTAAAAACAGCGGATTCACATCAATCGCAACTTTTACCTTACGATTTGGATAACTAGCATACCACATATGTACCCATTGTCTCATATCTTCTAAATTCTTAGAACGCAATAATACTCGATAACGATATAAATCCTGCTTCTTCAACAATTCACTAGGACCCAATACCGAAATTCCTTTATCCACAAACCAAGATTTAATTTCAAACGCTTCTTGCGATACCACATTTTGTTCCAAACTTGATACTACAATGGAAACAAAATAGGAATATGGTGGATATTGACCCAAATGACGATATTGCATTTCTTGTCTAAAGAACGCAACATAATCTTGTTTACTTGCTGTATGCATCACATAATGCGACGCATCATAGGCTTGTAAAATAACTTTACCTTCATCCGTTCCTCTACCACTTCTACCACTTGCTTGTACTAAATAATCAAAGGTAATCTCCACACAACGATAATCACTATGACTTAATAAGGCATCTGCTTGCAAAATACCAACCAAAGTCACATTTGGATAATCCAATCCCTTAGAAATCATCTGTGTACCTACTAATATATCAGCCTCTTGACGTTCAAAAGCACTCAACACCTTTTCATGAGCACCCTTTTTACGAGATACATCCGCATCCATACGTAAAATTCTAGCTTGTGGAAATAAACGTTGTACTTCTTCTTCTAGTCTTTGCGTACCCACACCCAAAAATCTCCAACTTTTACTATGACAACTTGGACAAATTGGATTAGCCGAAAAACTTTCACCACAAATATGACACTTCAATACATGATCATCTTTATGATAACTCAATGCTACATCACAATGTGGACACTTCATCACATGCGCACACTCTGTACAACGTAAAATCGGCGTATACCCTCTACGATTCAATAATAGAATGGCTTGTTTACCATTTGCCAAACATTCTTTCAACGATTGATATAACGTACTAGAAATAATATCATTCCCTTTACGCATCTCTTTACTCATATCAACAATTTCACAGGTAGGCAAATCCCCATATACTCTACGCGTTAAACTAACTAAATGATACACCCCTTTTAAAGCTCTGGCATAAGACTCTAAGGATGGTGTAGCACTACCCAATACCAATTTCGCACCATGATACTTCGCACGTTCAATCGCAATATCACGACAATGATAACGAGGCACAGAATCTTGTTTATAAGAGGCATCATGCTCTTCATCCACTATAATTAAACCCAAGTTAGAAAATGGCATAAAAATGCTTGAACGTGTTCCTACAACAATAGAAACCTCATTCTTTCTAACTCGTTGATATTGTTCATACTTCTCTTGATCATTCAATCCAGAATGATAAATCGCCACCTGATGACCAAAACGACGTTGTACACGTTTCACCATTTGCGGTGTCAAAGATATTTCAGGTACCAAGATTAATACCTGCTCATGATTACGAATCACTTTATCCGCCAACTGCAAATAAATTTCTGTCTTCCCACTACCTGTAATCCCATGCAACAAGCAAATAGCATCACTTGCACACACTTCATCAAAAGCTTTTTGTTGATAAGCAGTTAAAGCCAATGGTTTTTCTAATTGTTCAAAAACCCCAACTTTCGCTTCCACTTCTTTTTCAACTAAACAAATAGCACCCGATAACAATAAATTCTTAAATGCCGAAATTGATACACTACGCATATCTTTACGTAATACATCCCCATTACGACACATATCCAATAATTCGATTTGTTTTTTCGTTAACCCTTCTACATCTTTAACAAAATGCACAAAGATATCTTTCTTAATATTTCCACTACTACTTTTTGGCTTTAATTTATTTGGTAACATCGCTTGATAACAACTAATCACCGTACTCAATGTTTGATACGCCATCCACTTACCTAAATCCATTAATTCTGAATTAAAAATAGGTTCTACATCAATTACATTTAAAATACTTTTCAATTGATACCCACACTCTTGTTCATACGCAAAACGATCTTGAATCACTTCCACATGATCCACAAAGGCTACCAATGTTTGATTACCAAATCCAACAGACACACGCATACCTGCTTGCACATCAAAAGACCTACAATCGTAGGTAAATGTTTGATTTAAACGTGCATGCTCCATCCATACGTGTGCAATTCTCATAAAACCACCCATACTATTCTAACATAAAAAAATCGACATAAAAGTCGATTTTACATATGATTCTTAATAATAGCTGTAATAATATCCGCAGCCTCTTGTACATTTTCATTACATACTACATAACGATAATGTGAAATTAAATTCATTTCACGAGAAGCCTTAGCCAAACGTTGTTGAACAATTTCTTCAGCCTCAGTACGTCTACCACGAATACGTCTTTCCAATTCTTCCATACTAGGTGGAACAATGAAAATTGTTAACGCATCTGGACATTTTTGTTTAACTTGTACAGCACCTTCAACTTCAATTTCTAATAAAACGTTTTTCCCCATATTACGTAAACGTTCTACAGCCTCTAATGGTGTACCATAATAGTTACCAACAAACTCCGTCCACTCTAATAATTCCCCTTTACCGATAGCCTCTTCAAAGCGATCTCTAGTAGTGAAATAGTAGTCAATACCATCTCTTTCACCAGGTCTTTTGTTACGAGTTGTCATAGAAATAGAATACGCTAAATTCAATTTAGGATTATCAAAAAATGCATCTCTAACCGTTCCTTTTCCAACTCCACTAGGTCCACTTAAAATGATCAACAAACCTCTGCTCATATTATCCCTCACTCCCTTTTAATAATCATAATAATTTTAAAATGTAATGTCAATGATTCATGCTATAATAATACTCGAAACAGGAGGTATCCCTATGGCATTTGATGGAATCTTTTTAAAACAAATTACAAGCCAATTACAAGACTATATACCTTGTAAAATCAATCGTATTCATCAAGTATCCGATACAGAATTACTATTCCAATTACGCCATGAGCGCACAAAATATCAATTATTAATATCTGCTCATTCATTATACAATCGTATCAATATTACAAACTTAAACTACCCTACACCTGAAATTCCAAGTAACTTTATTATGTTACTAAGAAAATACTTAGAAGGTGGTTTATTAGTCAATATTACCCAAGGTGGATTAGATCGTTATTTAGACTTAGAAATTAGTACATATAACGAATTAGGTGATCGTATTATTTGTCATTTATATGTAGAACTTATGGGTAAATATGCGAATGTGATTTTAGTAAATAATGAAGGTAAAATCTTAGATGCCTTAAAACGCATCCCACCATTTGAAAATAATAAACGCATCATTCAACCAGGTGCTAAATTTACCTTTACTCAACCACAAACAGGACAAACAAATCCTTTTGAGGCAACTACATATGATGAAAACATTCCTTTAACCCATCAATTTGAAGGATTTTCACCATTATTAAGCAAAGAAATTGAATATCGTATTCATCATGGACAAACATTTGTAGAGATTATGCAAGAAATCCAAAACTCTACACATGTTTATATTACTGAACACAAAAATCAAACATATTTCCATTGTATTCCTTTATTACAATTTGAAACAGAATGTACACAATATCCATTACAAGAAGGATTAGATCATCTATACTACGAAAAAGAAGAAAAAGATCGTATCCGCCAACAAACAGGTGACCTATTCAAATTTGTACGTAGAGAAATTAAGAAATACACAGGAAAAATTCATAAGTTAGAAGATGCTTTAGAAGAAGCCTTAAATTCAGATCATTGGAAAGAAAAAGGTGATTTACTCTACACCTATCAATACCAAGTCAAAAAAGGTATGACCCAAATTTCTTTACCATCTTTTATAACTGGTGAAGATATTATCATTCCTCTAGATCCAAAACTAGACGCAAAACAGAATGCAAAGAAATGCTTCCAAAAATATACCAAAGGAAGAAATGGAAAAATCTATATCCAAGAACAAATTGACCTAGCAAAAACTGAACTTGAATACTTCCAAAATTTAGAATATCAACTAACCATTGCAAATTTTAATGATGCGAAAGAAATTCAACAAGAATTAGCACAAAATGGTTATGTCAAAGCCCAAGTAAGTAAAATTCGTAAAAAGAAAAAAGAAGTTGCGCCAAACTTTAATGAAACAACTTCCCCTAATGGATATACTATCTATTATGGAAAAAACAACTTACAAAATGAGTACATTACCTTTAAGAAAGCTAGAAAACAAGATTTATGGTTCCATGTTAAAGATATGCATGGTTCCCACCTTATTTTACAAGCAGATAATCCACAAGAAGAAGATATTCGCTTTGCGGCTATGCTAGCAGCCTATCATTCTAGTGGTAAAGATTCTTCAAGTATTCCCGTAAACTATTGCCCTGTGAAAAATCTAAAGAAGATTCCAGGAGGCAAAACGGGTATGGTCACAATGTCTAGTTATAAAACCATTTATATCGATATTACACCAGAATTTATAGAAAAAATGCGAGCTAAATAGCTCGCATTTATTGTTCACCTCTTGTTTGGAAAATCGCTAATACATCATAAGCAATCACTGGAACTAAGAAAATACTTCCTAATGCCCAACAACCTAATAAAACTGGAATCCACATAATAATAGATACAATAATCCAAGTTCTTCTTGTTTTAATATAATCCCAATATACAAATAATCCATTCGCAATACCACTTAAAGAAATAGGTAAAACCAATAAATATAATAAACGGAATGACTTAATAAATTCTTTAATTTCTTCAATAGTATACGCTACCCCTTCTTTGGCTAAAGCATCTTGCATAACTTCAACTGAAGGAATAGAAAATGATAAAAAGATTCCCAATAATAAACCTACAATTAACATACCTAAAATCCAGCGTAAATGATGTACAAAATTATACTTCATAAAAAACCTCCTACATTAATGGTGAAAATATGCGCATGATACTTTGCGCTACTCGAGTAAATAATGGACGACTCTTACACCATTCTAACGTAACTTCTCTACTTACTGCAAATGTTTTATCAAAATCTTCTTTCATTTGTGATATGACTTCACCTTTATACATCCAACAACTGCACTCAAAATGATGATATAAACTACGATAATCAAAATTAATCGTACCACAAGTCGCTACTTCATCATCACTTAAACAATTTTTTGCATGAATAAATCCAGGTGTATATTCAAAAATACGAACACCCGCAACAATCAATTCTTTATAATACGCACGCGTCATTAAATACGCATACCATTTATCAGGAATCCCTGGAGTAACAATACGAACATCTACACCCTTTTTAGCCGCCAAACACAACGCATGTACCATTTCATGATCGACAATTAAATATGGTGTTGTAATATATAAATATTTTGTCGCATGATTTATCATATTCAAATATACATTCTCTCCAACCAATTCTTCGTCTAATGGATTATCTGCATATGGTTGTACATATCCATCATTTGAAAAATCAAAAGCATCCGGATGATACACAAATGGTGTATATTTTGAAAAATCACTACGAATCTTTTTAGTAAAATCCCAATTTTCTAGAAAGGAAATCGTTTGGTTCCAAACTCCTTCACCTTCTAGCATAATGCCACTATCTTTCCAATGTCCAAAACGCTCTTTGTGATTGATATACTCATCAGCCAAATTAAAGCCACCTGTAAACCCAATATACCCATCAATAATACAAACTTTACGATGATCACGATAATTATGACCAACCGTTAATATTGGTGAAAATGGATTAAAGACCACACAATCAATACCGTATTCCCTTAATTTCTTATCATAACCACGAGGCAATGTTTTCAAACAGCCAATATCATCAAACATAAAACGTACTTCAACGCCTTCTTGTACTTTTTGTTTTAAAACACTCAAAATGGTATTCCACATTTTACCTTCTTCCACAATAAAGAATTCCATAAAGATAAAATGCTTCGCTTCCTTAAGTTTTTCCACCATATCCATCCAAATCAATTCACCAATCGGATAATATTGCACACGTGTATTTTGATGCACTGGCATTTTCGTAGAATGGAAAATATAATCCGCTTCACGATAGCGTAGTAAATTTTCCTTCTTCAATTGTTCTGCGACTTCTTCATCTTGCACATGTAATTTTGCCGTTTGTGCTAACGATTGACTCAAAGAACGCTTATAACGCACATGTACATCACTACTACCACAAAGCATATATAAAGGTGCACCTAAAATAGGCATTGTACATAATACAATAATCCATGGAATTTTAGCTGATGCACTACCCGATTTTCCTAATACATATAACAATAAAATGGTTGATAATATCCAAGACAAGATTTGAAAATAAAATACATAATTATTCAAATAGAAAATAAAACTAACATATACTGCAACTTGAACAAGCAAAAACAAAATAATAATGAACATACGACTCGTAAAAAAATTGAATAATTTATTTATAATACGCATATTCATCACTCCTATCTATTTACAGTATATTATATCATATCGTAATCTCAAATCTCAAACTCATGCATATTTCCTATTACAAAAAGAAGATACTGTAAATAGTATCTCCATTATTTATAAATTCTTATTAAACGATTGGTTAATTTTGTGACAATTTCATTACTAATTGTATTCGCTTTACTTGCCATTTCCATAATTGTAATTTCTTCATTTAAAATGGTAACCACATCAAACAATTCAACTGTATCCAAATGACTTACATCTACACACATTTGATCCATCGAAATTCGACCAACAATTGGACAACGAACACCACGAATCAATACTTCACCATCTTTATAGTTACGAGGAATACCATCTCCATAACCAATCGATACTGTCGCAATTTTCTTATCACAATCACTAACAAACGTACGACCATATCCTAAACTTTGACCACTTGGTAAGACATCAATCTTTACAACTTGTGCATACAAAGACAATACTTGTTCTCTAACATATGGATATTTCATATCTCCACTATCAAAGCCCAATAACAAAATTCCTGGACGGCAATAGTCATATACAATATCTGGATAATTCACAATCGCTGCACTAGCTGAAAGATGCAATTTCCCAACATCCATACCAACTGCTTTTGCTTCTTTTACCCAAGCATCAAATAAAGCTTTTTGTTGATAGGTAAAATTAATATCTTCATGAGCAAAACTATCCGCTACCGCAAAATGACTAAAACAACCTTCTAAAGTTAGATGTTCTTCATTTGCCAAATCTCTTAAAGCAAAGATAGATACATGATCCGTAATTCCTAAACGATGCATACCTGTATCGATCTTATAATGTATACGATATACATGATTATGTACTTTCGCATGTTCTAATAATGCATATCCATAGTCTATATCACCTACAGTTTGAATAAGATTATATTCAGCTAATAAAGCCATTTCTTCCTTAACTGTATGTCCTAAAATTAAGATATCACCAACAATACCCGCTTTACGCAAACTAACCGCTTCTTGTAAAGCTGCTACTCCAAAAAATTTCGCTCCACAATTTTGTAAAACCAAAGCTTCTTGAATGGCATCATGTCCATACCCATTACACTTAACAATACAAATACAATCACAAAAATCCGGTAAATACTTCACCAGATTCTTATAATTATTCTCTAATTTTTTGGTATCCACTTGCACCCAAGCACGATGCATACCAATCACCCAACTTTCTTATTTTACTGCTAATGTAATTACTGAACGAATAATTTCTGTAAATGAATATCCAATTTCCTTTAACATAGAAGGATAACGAGAAGCACTTGTAAATCCAGGAATTGTATTCAATTCATTGAAATAAACCTTATCTCCACTTACAAAAAAGTCAATTCTTGATAACTCTTTACATTCCATAGCACGATAAACAACTTTCGCATATGCATATACTTGTTCTTTAATTTCTTTAGAAATACGTGCAGGAACATGAATTTTACTTGTTACATGGTTGTATTTTTCTGCAAAATCAAAGATTTCAGTTCCCATTTCAATTTCATCAACTTCACCTAAAGTTAATTCTTCATTACCTAAAACTGCACAGCCAACTTCAAATCCTGTAATAAATTCTTCAACTAATACTTTTGAATCATATAAGAAAGCATCATTCATACCACGAACAAAACTTTCATAATCTTTTACTTTATTAACCCCAAAACTACTTCCAGCATTAGCCGGTTTAACAATACATGGAATACCTAAAGTATTTTTAACTGTTTCATATAAACTTTCATAATCTTTAACATCATGCTTACGAACACTCATCCACTTAGCCATAGGCACATTAAAATGTTCACAAACAATATGTGTATATTCCTTATCCATACTCATAGAACTACTCAAACGACCAGGACCTACACAAGGAATACCCGCTAATTCACATACAGATTGAATCGTACCATCTTCACCATTAGGACCATGCATAACTGGGAAAACAACATCTACTTCTTCTACATACACACCATTTTCTCCAAATACAATAAATCCATGATCTTTAGGATCACAACTTAACACGGCACGAGTCGCTTGTTCTTGCCACTTATCGTTTTCTAAATCTTCAATACTACCTGTATATTTAAACCAGTTTCCATCTTTAGAAATACCATAAGTTACCACATCAAATTCTTCTGGCATATTGTATAATACTGAAGCTGTTGAATGTAAGCTTACTCCATATTCACTAGATTTTCCACCAAATAAAATGGCAACTTTTAACTTTTTCATACTTCATTCTCCTATAATTTTGTAATCAATTCATCTAAAAGCATACCTCTAGAAGCTTTAACTAAAATCAAACATAAAGATTCCGTTTGTTTCTTCAAGGCACAATATAATTCTTCTTTATCCGCAAAACGACGAATCACAATTGGTAATTCACGTTTTTCCAATGCATCCGCTAAAAGCATTGTATAATCACCAACTACCCATAATTCATTGATATTCTTAAAATGATAGTCTTGACCAATCTTTTCATGCAACATAGCACTTTGTTCACCTAAACCAAACATATCCCCCAATACTGCAATCTTTTTAACCACTAAAGGATAATTTGATAATGTATCTAATGAAGCAACCATACTTGAAGGATTCGCATTATATGTATCATCAATAATCACACATTCACGAATTTTTTTCACTTCATTACGTTTACCAGTTAAATCAATATGATTAAATCCTTCTTGAATTTCATCCGCATCCAATCCTAAAGCCAATGCTGATAAAATCGCAGACATCGCATTATAAATTTGATGCACACCTAACATCGGTAAATAGAACTCTCTACCCTCAAATACATTTGTTGTAAAATATAATCCACCAGTCGCAATACGATGACTTGTAATCACCGCTTGATAACTCTTATCTTGACCATATGCAAATACTTTTTGAGTTAATGGATGCTTTTGAGCATAATCATGTAACATTGGTGTATCAGCATTATATAATAAAATACCCTTTTCTTGTAAGCATTCTGTAATACGATATTTTTCTTCAACAATATGTTCCATTGTTTTGAAATTATCAATATGAGACTCAGAAATACTTGTAATAATCGCAATATGTGGTTGTACAATTTCCGTCAACATACGCATTTCTTTAAAATCAGAAATTCCCATTTCAATAACCGCAACTTGGGTACTTCTACGAACCGATAACACAGTTAAAGGTAACCCTACTTCATTATTACGATTTCCAAAAGTCTTTTGTGTTTCATAACCAACCGCACAAACACTTGCGACAATATCCTTAGTTGAAGTTTTTCCACTACTACCAGTAATACCAATAAATGTCGCATCTAAAGTATCACGATACGCTTTCGCTAACTTTTGTAAAGCTACTAAACAATCTTTAACAAAAATCAATGGTGTCTTTTGTGGAGGATTTGGTTGATCTTCTTGCCAAAAACTAGCA
Organism: Erysipelotrichaceae bacterium; assembly: GCA_017473265.1. Lineage (GTDB taxonomy): Bacteria > Bacillota_I > Bacilli_A > Erysipelotrichales > Erysipelotrichaceae > RGIG4607. The sequence goes on from JAFULQ010000021.1 coordinate 113,943, forward strand.
ATCGCTCCTTTTTGTAATGTATTAATAACAAAATCATGTCCATTTACTCGTGCTCCAATTAATGGCACAAACAAATTATTCGGATCCACATTACGAGAATCAATCGTCACACCATCAATTTGTTTATTCATATCAATGTGTTGATAACCAGTTGCTTCAACCGCATCAATGACTTGTTTTAATGTAAAATCAATCATTCACTATTCCTCCAAATACCTAACTTTTGTTGTTTCGCAATCTCTTCTTTATCATAAAGTTGATTGATATACAGATAGTAATCATAAATATAATCTATCTTAGCATACCCATTCTCAACCAATTTTTCTTGTAATAATTCTCCATCACACCAAACCCATACAAGTCTACGATAATATGGATCAAATAGTGGTGATTTAGGATCTTCTTCAACTACAATTGTATGTGCATCTCTCAACAATTGACAACTATAGTCTTTAGCTTCTTGCGCATAATATTCATTTGTATCTACTTCTGGCGCATTTACTGCAAGAAATCTTGCCACAAAACTTTCATCTTGATTTTTAAATACTGCTGTATCACCATCAATACATTGGGATACATATACTTCATATGTTACAGTATCTTTATTCATTAAATCAACCGAAAACCATATACATATTCCTAAGATTATTATGCTTACAATAAAGCGAATCCAACGTTTCCATTTCTTCATACTTAATTATTATACCTTTTTATAAGATAAATGAAAATAGAAAAAGGAATTGTACAAGACAATTCCTACTTTTCTATTGGATTCATCATATTTAACATATCCACAGATTGTTTAATATTCTGTTCTTTTGCTAGTTTTCCATACTTATCAATAGAATTCATATCTTTTAATTCGTGTGTTAAACAAGCAGGTCCACCAATACATCCATTTAAACAAGCCATACCTTCAATGAAGTTAGCTTTTAATACACCCTTACTAGCTTTTAATAAAGCCATCTTACAAGCTTCAATACCACTACACTTTTCAGCAATAATTTCAAAATCGCTACCCATTTCTTTTAATGCTTGTACAGCAGCTTCACTTACTCCACCACTTCTAGCAAAAATTCTTCCATAATAAGACGCATTATTTAATGGAGCTTCTGCTAATTCAGATGGTTCAATATCTTTACTATCAATCAATGCTTGTAATTCTTCAAATGTCATTACATAATCAACATTTCCATTACTACGAGCCACTTCTGTTTTCTTAGCAGTACATGGTCCAATAAATACCACTTTCGCATTTGGATCCATTTTCTTCAAAATAGTTCCCATTTCTACCATTGGTGAATTGTTATGAGAAATATGTTCAATCATTTGTGGCATATGTTTATGAATGTAATTGAAGAATGCTGGACAACAACTTGAAGTTAAGAAACCTTTTTCTACAATTTCTTGAGATTCTTTCCAAGCAATCATATCAGCAGCTAATGCCGCTTCAATAACATCCTTAAATCCTAACATCTTAATTGCTGTAATAATTTGACCAATTGTTGCATAATCAAATTGAGCCGCAATTGCAGGCGCAATGACTGCATATACATCCGTACCATTCTTTTGACACTCTTGTAACATCTTAATAATATTTACAATATAAGACTTATCCACAACCGCACCAAATGGACATTGATATACACAAGCACCACAAGAAATACATTTATCATAATTGATATCTGCTTTACGATTTTCATCCATTGAAATCGCATTGACTTTACAACTACGTTCACATGGACGAACAAAGTTACTAATTGCTTGATATGGACAAGCAACTGCACACTTACCACAAGCTACACAAAGTTTAGGATCAATGACTGCACGTTGATCTTTAAAACTAATAGCGCCTCTAGGACAAGCATTCATACAGCGATGAGCAATACATCCTCGACATGTTTCCGTTACTTTATAACGATCAATTGGACATTCATCACAGGCAATATCAATAACTTGAATAACATGAGGATTATCATCATAACCACCCATAGCCATTTTTACACGTTCCGCAAAAATCGCTCTTTCTTTATACACACAACAACGCATGCTTGGCGTAGTTCCAGAAATAACCTTCTTAGGAATTTCATAATATCCATCAATCAAACGATCTTCCCAAGCCAATTTCGCCACTTCACGAAGTGCCAAATACTTCAAACGTTGTACATCAGTATCGAATTTTCTTTCCTTCATATGAACATCCTCCTAATAATATTCAACTGTGACATTTCTGCCTAATGCTCGTAAATTCGAAGCAATTCTTTCTACAATCTGTAGTTTAATACTTAAATCTAAAGACATAGCTGGATTTTGATGCGCTGGATTCATTGCACGTCCAACAAAGAACTGTACTTCCGTCGCTTCTTCAAATAGTAAACGACAAATAATAGAAGCACCATCTTTTTTCTCTAACCAGAAAAAATCTTTATAATCAGGTTCTAAAATTTTGTTAGAAATCTCCATTACATAATTAAAAGTTAAAACACCTTCGGTTACCAAATCAACACCCTTCATAAATCCAATTGGTGGAATCTTAGGGTCTAAATACTCAATATCCGTATAAACTTCTTCATTCAAATATTGGGATACAATCTTTGAAGTTGTACCTCCAGAAACAATATGTTTACCCTCCATAGATAAAAACTTTTCAATTACTTCAATGTCTTTTGAAGAATCTGCAGGAGGACCTAACATAATATTGACTGTATTTTGTTCACGAATATGTATCGCTACAGCCGTTGTATCATCACCAGGCTCATGATTATACAATTCACATGAAGTGCTTACTACCATCGCCGCAATTGTTTTTGCTGAACGATTCTTTTCATACGCCACTTCAATAAATTGTGCTACATTCTCATGTTCCCAACCAAAATTTAATAAATTACCAATACCAGCATGGATAACACCATCACTAGTCATGACAAATAAATCTTCTAATTGAATATCAAATTGACTTTCATAGATGATTTTGCCATTAATCTCACGACTTGTCGTTTGATACTCATATAATTTTCCATCACGAACAAAAATCATACTTGGCGAATCAAATTGTGCTAAATATGCCTTCCCAGATTCGTGAATTTTCAAAATTGAAAATGTAGAATAAGCAACCTTACGCACATTACAAACAGGTAATGTACTCGCAATTGTTTCTACACACTCTTCAATTGTACAACCACTTGCCATCATTGTTGAAATAATCTTAGAAGTTAGCGTCGAAAGAATATTCGCCTTTACACCACTTCCCAAGCCATCTGCCAAAACAACAATCGTGGAATCTTTCGTTTTAATCGTTTCTACACGATCTCCACACAATTCTTCACCAATATGATTTGCACTCGAATAGCCAGTCTCAATAAAATACTTCATAAACTACTCCTGCTCTTCTTCAATGACAAAATCACGAAGATGTTTTAAAGCAACCTTAGTTTCAGCAGTCGTTTCACCTAATAGAGACGCAATTTCTTGTACAATACGCATTTGCTTATTGATAATGTTATCCGTAATTTCAATAGTATTATTTTTCAATGATTTACGTTGTTCCAATTTTTGTTGTTGTTCCGTAACATCTTTCATAATAATCAAAATCATTTGAACATCTTCATCATAAACAACACGTTTTTCAACATATTTTTGATTTTTAGGCAAATAACTAATCACATCCATCATTGGACCTTCAGTTAATACACCAACAAATTGATCAACATCTAACCAATGTTCGATATCTTCACCCAATACTTGTACATTTGGATTGATATCGAATAATTTATAAGCAGTTGGATTAAATGATTGAATCTTAAAATCCAAATCCAAAGAAATAACTGCATTTGGAGAAACTTTTAAAACTTGTTTACTAACCGTTTCTGCTTTTTCCTTCATAAACGGTAAACACATATTTACATCAGCTTTTCCTTGATAAATCGCAATCGCTTTTTCTTTACAACTATCATATCCACAAGCTCCGCAATTTAAGAAATCACGTTCACTAACTTTACCCATACGTTGATAGATTTCTTGTAATTGTTCTTGTGAAGGCATTACATTTCCTCTTTGTAAATTTTCAAAAGTTACTTTCGCAACTGTATCTAAAGAATGATCAAAATCTAAATGATACTGCTTACCACTAACTTTTGTTAATTTACGTTGAACTTCCATGCGACCAACACGACTAGCTGGCATACCTGGACCTTGTACACAACCGCCTTCACAAATATTCATTTCTAAGAATATATGTTTCATGTTACCTTGTTCTAATTCATCTAACACTTCCATACAAGCCTTAGCACCATCAACACTAATATAATCATACATCTGGTTTGGTTCCATTGTTTGGATAACTCCACCTGCTTTAGGGAATAAACGAGACAATTTTTGATCTGCACAATCCAAGTCTTCTAAAACCACTTGATGGGTCTCAAAATATTGCGATAATTCTTTAAACGTAATCGTCGCATCTATAAAATGTTCTTCCGCATTTTCGGCTTCTTCTTTTTTCGCAAAACATGGCCCCACAAAGACAACCATTGCATCTTCATGTTGTTGTTTTAGGTATTGGCCATGCGCAAGCATAGGAGAAGCTACTTTTGCTAAATAAGGAATTAACGTTGGATAATACTTTTGAATTAACAAATTCAAAGAACTACAACAAGAAGAAATCAAAAGATCTGGCTTTTCTTCATTAAGAATACGCTCATATTCACTCTTTACCATACTTGCTCCATGAGCAGTTTCAAATGCATCATAAAACCCCATTTGCACTAGAGCTTTTTTCAATGCCTCAAAACTGGTCACACCAAATGCCGCAACATAAGATGGTGCCACAGACGCAATCACTTTTTTTCCTTCTTGTAACCATTGTAATACAGTCGGTAAATCATCACGCAACACCTTCGCATCTTGTGGACACACATTTACACAAGTACCACAATAAATACATTCATGATGAATAATCTTAGCTTTCTCTTTTCTAAATTGAATCGCTTTTACTGGACAATTACGAATGCATTTATAACAATTCTTACAGTTAGCACTACGATACTGTAAAATATTCATAATCCTTCCTCCAACTATTCAACTTTACTTAAAACATCATTTATAAAACGTTCTCTAGCATTTTCAGGATTAATATTATCTAAAAACTCATCATCAACACGAACTGCTACACCACTTGTACAATGTCCTAAGCAAAAAGATGCTTTTAGTTCAATTTTATCTTGAAGTTGACGTTCTTCAATTTCTTTTTTAAAAATCTGAATAATTTCATAACTACCTTTTAAATGGCAAGAACTACCAACACATACTGATAATCGCATATATATACCTCCACTTGTTAAATACTTAACAATATTATACTGTATAAAACAATAATATGTAAACGACAAAAAAAGTTGGTTACCCAACTTTTCTTTGTATAAATTTCACAATTTCAACTACTGGTATCACCACAAATGCAATACCAATCGCAATTACATATTCAACAATCGTAATCTTTGTTAAACCAAAGATAGTACGTAACACTGGCACATAAATTAACATGGTTGTTAATACGAAGGAAAATGCCATTGCTAATAATAAATACTTGTTATGTGATTTTAAACTTAATATAGATTGTCTTTGACTACGCATATTAAAGGAATGGAAAATTTCAGCTAATGACATCGTCATAAATGCCATTGTCATACCTTGAGCACTATCACCAAATCCAAAGATACCAAACTCTAAATAATGACCAACAAAATAGGATAAAATCGTTAACCCAGCAATCAAGATTCCTTGATATAACACATCAATTCCTAAACCATTCGCAAAGATACCTTCATTTGCAGCTCTTGGTTCTCTTTCCATAACATCCAAATCGCCATGTTCCATACCTAATCCTAAAGCAGGAAAACTATCCGTAACTAAATTAATCCATAAAATATGAATCGGTTTTAGAATAGTAAACCCCAATAAAGTACTTACAAACACACTAACAACTTCACTTAAATTACTAGACAATAGAAATTGAATCGCTTTACGAATATTATCATAAATCTTACGGCCCTCTTCTACTGCACTTACAATCGTCGCAAAATTATCATCTGCCAATACCATATCTGCCACATTCTTAGTTACATCGGTACCAGTAATACCCATACCAACACCAATATCTGCATTTTTGATAGATGGTGCATCATTGACACCATCACCTGTCATCGCTGTAATTTTACCAACCTTTTTCCAAGTATTGACAATACGTACTTTATGTTCAGGTTGTACTCGAGCATATACTCCATAGCTTCCAATGGTATTTTCAAATTCCTCATCACTAATCTTATCCAATTGAGCACCCGTAATTGCCATTGTTGTATCATCTAAGATACCTAGTTGTCTAGCAATCGCAACAGCTGTATCCTTATGATCACCCGTAATCATAATTGGTCGAATACCCGCACTACGACACTTCTTAATCGCATCTACAACTTCATCACGCACTGGATCAATCATTCCAACTAATCCAATAAATACCATCTTTTGTTCAATGGATTCATCAATAGTTTTAGGTAAAGTATCATAGACTCTATAGCCACATGCTAATACACGCAATGCTTCATTGGCCATATTATGATTGGCTACACGAATTTCTTCACGCTTCTTATCATTTAATTCCACAACTTTACCATTATCTAAAATATGCGTACATCTTTGTAATAAAACATCAGGTGCACCTTTGGTATATTGCACAATTTTATCTTGTACTTTATGTAAAGTACTCATCATCTTACGATTGGAATCAAATGGTACTTCACTCACTCTTGGTTCCACAGTTTTTAATTTATATTTCGGCATTTGTAATTGATATGCATATTGTACAAGCGCTGTTTCCGTTGGTTCACCAATTACATTCCCCTGTTCATCAATTTCACTATCACTACATAAAGCCATAGCTTTTGCTAATAACTTCTCATCACTTGCATAATGCTTAACTACAGTCATCTTATTTTGGGTTAACGTACCTGTTTTATCACTACAAATAATTTGTGCACTACCCAAGGTTTCAACTGCTGTTAATTTACGAATAATCGCATTACGCTTTGACATATTCGTTACACCAATGCTTAATACAATCGTCACTACTGCAGCCAACCCTTCTGGAATCGCTGCTACAGCCAACGAAACAGCCACCATAAAGGTATCTACCACCACAACCGCATCAATACTATCCGCCATAAATAAACGGAAAGCAAACATAAATACACAAATACCCAATACTAAATAGGTTAACACTTTACTCAATTGATTTAACTTCAACTGCAATGGTGTTTGACCATCCGTAGTATTCGCAATTACAGTCGCAATCTTACCCATTTCCGTATCCATACCAACCCCAGTAACTACCATTTCACCGCGGCCATACACCACCGTACTACCCATATACACCATATTCTTACGATCACCCAATGAAACTTCACCATCAATCGCATCCACATGTTTATTCACAGGTACACTTTCACCAGTTAAAGCTGCTTCTTCGACTTTTAAACTTGCACTAACAAGCATACGTCCATCTGCAGGTACTGCATCCCCCGCTTCAAGTAATACAATATCACCAACCGTAATTTCTTCACTACGAATAGAAACGACTTTACCATCACGTCTTACTTTACTAGTACTACTTGCCATTTCATTCAATGCTTCTATTGCTTTTTCAGCCTTATTTTCTTGATAAACACCCAATCCAGCATTAATACATACAACAGCCAATATAATAAATACTTCGGTTAATGGCTCATTGGCATAAATAGCTGTAATTGCACTCACCAATGCCGCAGCCAACAAAACGATAATCATTGGATCCATTAACTCTTCTATAAATCGTTTCCATAACGGCACTTTCTCAGCTTCTTGTAGTTTGTTAGGACCACATAAAGCTTGATTTATCTCAGCTTCATCACTACTTAGTCCATTCTCATCAACTTCCAACATCTTCAATACTTCATCTTTCTTCATTTGATACTCTTTCATCTTTTATCCTCCTAGAAAATAAGAAAAGACCCACGTATGCACTAAACATACATGAGTCTTGTTATTTAAAGATAAAGCCAGACCTCTTCGATCATGTTGTTGACTTTAACACGTACACATTCCTTGGTACGCCAACTACTCCCTCATTTGAGCCTTAACTCAATTTTATTATACCCTAATCTAGCATGAATACAACTTACAATTTGATAATTTTGTAAAACAAAGCTATAGTATGCAAAACATCTGTATCATATGAATAGTATAATACATTTTATAACAATTTGTATCGTAAAATCATTTTTAATATGTTAAAATATTAACAAGTAATATAATGGGAGGACTTTACAATGAGATATTACGATTTTTTAAATCCATCAGTAAACTTTATGGGACCTGGATGCGTAAAAGTTTTAGGTGAAAGATGTAAACTTTTAAATATGCATAAACCATTAATTGTTACTGACGAATTCTTAGCAAAATTAGAAAATGGACCTGTTGCACAATCTGTTGCTTCTTTAGAAGCTGCAGGATTAGAGTATGTAATCTTCACAGGTGCAGAACCAAATCCAAAAGTACAAAACTGCTATGATGGTTTAGCACTTTACAAAGAACATAACTGTGACTCAATTATTACAGTTGGTGGCGGATCTGCACATGACTGTGGTAAAGGTGTAGGTATCGCAGCTACTCATGAAAAACACTTAACAGAATATGCTGGTATTGAAAAATTAGAAAACCCTCTTCCACCACTAATTGCTGTAAACACAACAGCTGGTACTGCTAGTGAAGTTACACGTCACGCTGTATTAACTAACTTAGATACAAAGCTAAAATTCGTTATTGTAAGCTGGAGAAACGTACCATTAGTATCATTCAATGACCCAATGATGATGTTAGGTATTCCTGCAGGCTTAACAGCAGCTACAGGTATGGATGCATTAACACATGCTGTAGAAACCTATGTTTCAGTAGATGCCAACCCTGTAACAGACGCAGTAGCAATGCAAGCAATCAAACTATGCGCTAATAACTTACGTCAAGCTGTAGCAAATGGACAAGACGTTAAAGCACGTGAAAACATGGCTTATGCTTCTTTATTAGCAGGTATGGCATTCAATAATGGTAACTTAGGTTATGTTCATGCAATGGCACACCAATTAGGTGGTCAATACGATTTACCTCACGGTGTAGCAAACGCTATGTTATTACCAGTTGTAGAAGAATACAATATCATTTCAAATCCACAACGTTTTGCAGATATTGCAGAATTCATGGGAGAAAAAATTGAAGGTTTATCTGTAATGGATGCTGCTCAAAAAGCAATTGATGCAATGCGTCGATTAGCAACAGATATCGGAATTCCAACAAGCCTAAAAGAAATGGGCGTTAAAGAAGAAGATTTCGACTTAATGGCAACAAATGCATTATTAGATGGTAATGCTGGTAGCAATCCAAGAAAAGGTACAAAACAAGATATTATTAACCTATTCAAGAAAGCATACTAATACACAAAAGGAACGAATCAATCGTTCCTTTTATTCATTTATTAACATTCTTAACAACTCTACTATTTTACCTTTATACTCATTTCGCTTTATATATTCTGAAAAAGCATATTGATTCCAATAACCACAAACCATCGCAATCTTCGCATACAATAAATACGCTTCGTATTCTCTATCTTCAAATGCATAATATTGTTTAATCAAATCTGTACTTTTTGTAAATGAAGAAATGACCATATCATAAATCTCTTTAGCACTTCTACTTTGCATGATTTCATCTTCATAAAAATAATTACCCTGCAAAGCAATATTCGCCAAATAATTCGCAATCACTTCTGTACCACTCATATTAAAATCAAACAAACCACAAATATGATAATTATCATCTACACAAACATTCGAATAGTTTTCATCCCCTTGAAAAACACATCTAGGTAATTCTTTGTAATAAGATAACAATTCATTTCTAGTAGAATCATTAAATGCATGTAATTCTTTAACTAATTCATATTCCTGTACTTCTTCTACATCTTTAATCAAGTTATTAAAGTTATCTTGTTTTTCATCAATACCTAAACCACTCAATTGATCATAAGGACATAAATCAAATAAAGAATACATAGACAACGTTTCAATTAAATCTACATTCTTATACGCTTGAGCAAACTTAGCAACCATAATGACTCTTTCTTTTTGTAATTGCTCTCTACAAACTTCTTTTACATCATCCGCTATAACACAATCTAAATACTCTGAAACATAACAATAACAATCCTTATATTCATATACATATTGTTCATTGCCATAAGAAAGATAATATGGAGCCTGAATACCAAAATCATTATATCGTTTAATCAATGTATTCAATTCTTTTATTCTTGTTTCTGTCATTACTTTTGCATTATTCACACGCAAAACATACTTCTTATCAAGAATATAATTATGCCGAATATCATCATCTCCATGAGATGAATCAATCATATTTACATCACTAAAAGAATCAATACCATATAACTGTAAAATATCTAGTATTTCTTCATTATTTAATTTCATAAATACTTTTCCTCTACTTCCTTTAAAAAATCAGGATTACTTTTTTCTTTCAATGATAAATCCCATGAATCATGATAATACTTCTTATAGAATTCCACTTGTTCTAAATCATTATCAAAAAAGTTAGTTTTAATGAAATAGTATGCATTCATCAACAGAAATTGTTGTTTCTTTTCTGCAGTTTGTTCATTATATCGATACACTTTAAATGCACCCATTGCTTCATATTTCAACAACTCTTCATATACATCCAAAACAAAAATCTTCTTAACAACTACTTTATCATGTAATGAATAATACATATACTCACGATTATTTACTTCATATGTATCTTCTTTATCTACACAATATAAATACCCTGACACACCCTTATAAAACGTTTCTAATTGATTTGGAAATTTCTCTTCATAGAAAACTTCACCATCATGTATACCACATGTAACATGTTTTGTATGATTATTATTCTTTTCAGCATCCCATACATAAACTAATGCATAAGGAATACTACTAGTTAAATACACTACACAACTATCTGAACTATGTAATTTTGATCTAGCTTCTAATACTTCTATATTTTCAATAATAGAACCATGATACAAATAATCCATCAACAGTATCCTCCTTACTCTTTGTAAATAAAATGTTGTACTCCACTATTCATTTTATCCATAAGTTCTACAACATTAGTTGGATAAACTTCAATATCTTTTAATTCATCTACTGGTACCCAATGGAATCCCAAATCAAACTTTCTACCTTCCATCTTTTCTTTGCCAATAAACATTCCATCCAAAGGAATATTTTTAGATATAATATCCACCAAATAGTACAAACAAATTTGATGACATGGTTTACTACCCCATGGGAAGAAAACTTCTCCTACCCACTTCAAATCACCTACTGATATATCAACACCGCATTCCTCTTGAAACTCTCTAACAAGCGTCTGAGCATTGGTTTCACCAAATGCTACATGACCACCAGGAAAAGCATATGCTGTATCATTACTAGGCTTTTGTAATAACACCTTCCCATTTTGGATACAAATACCTGCTACTCTATATGAAAACACATAATCCTCAGTTTTAAATAAAATATCCATAACTACATCCTCCTATACAAAAAAAGATGCACACAAGTGCATCTATAAAGTCAATCTCACAAAAAGAGTTTATTTTTCGCATTGCAACACACTTGAGGTAGAAACTAAAACATGTATAACAAAGAATTGATTAAACATAATAGTACCTCCTGTGTTACTTCTACTATTATGCTACTGCTTTAAACAAATAATTTCAAGTTTCATTTATTTTGTAAATCCTCTATCTCTTGCTTAAGTTCATCAACCAATTCACCTTTTGTTATATTCCATTCTTCTTTTAGCAATTGAAGCTCACGATTACATGCATCAATGGCTTTATCATAATTACCTAAACTCTTATGTAAATAACGAATACTTGCTAGCATATCTGTATATCTTGGTTTTGTCGCAACCGCAAAAGTTTGTTCATATACTACAATTGCCTCTTCATATTTTTGATTATAAGCATAACGATTGGCAACTTCCATCAAGATTCTCCAATTGTTACTATGCTTTTGAATTAGCATTTCATATTCATTTCTAACACTATCAAAACCTACTTGTTTTTCTTTCATCCACAATCGATAGAATTCATCAAATTCTAAATTAGATGCATCTAAAACTTGATTTGCTTCTTCATAACGACAATCCGCAATTAAATTGTCTAATAAATACAATTTTGTTCTCTGATTTGTTGGATGATTTTTAATCAATCTTTGATAATGCTCAATTAATTTAAAGTGACAACCAGTATTCCAATCATTCCTATTTCCATAAGAAGCATTTGTTAAAGTATTTAAATCAAACTTATTATCTGGTTTCAATTCTAAAGCATCTAAAGCAAAATGCACCGCTTTATCATTTAATCTACATGCATGAAAATGATATAAATCAGCTAATGTAGAAATGGCTCTATGATTTTTAGGATCCTTCTTTATTTCATTCAACAAGAAATCCTCACAATGATTAAACAACTCATTAGATAATACTTTTCCATTTTCAACCATTCGATCGATTCTCTCATATTCCAAATCCACTGGATAATCAAATAATTCATCAATAGTGATGCCAAAATAAGAAGCAATCACTGGTAATTGACTAATATCAGGAAGAGATGTTTCACTTTCCCATTTACTAATAGCCTGTGCACTTACATGAAAGACATCAGCTATTTCAGTTTGTGATAAACCTTTTTTCAATCGTAACGTTTTAATTCTTGTACCAATACTCATATACTTTCCTCCAATTCATAGAAAATCTGCGCATATCTTTTACAATTTAAGTGTACCATCTATCCATCAACTTACAATTGAATTCTAGTTGTTATTTTTTAACCATCAGTTGAAAAAATATTCTTCATTGACAATATACAAAATTCATCTTATCTTGTAATTGGTGATAAACTATGAAATTAACAAACAAAAGTATATATATTTTAGTAACTGTACTTATTTCATCTCTATTAATGAGTTTTATTGATGGAGTTATACAACCCACATATTTTTATAAATCATTATTTAAGATTTGCTTATTTATGATTGTTCCATTCATCTACTTTATTATTTACAAAGATGAATTTTCAAAATTTAAACAACTATTCATTCCTAAAAAGAAAACATTAGTTTTATCAATTGGATTAGGTATTGCAGTTTATATCGTTATTATAGTTGCTTATATGCTATTTAAAAACTTCATTGATTTTTCTGCAATTCAAAAATCTCTAACTTCTAATGTTGGAGTAAATGCAGATAACTTCTTATTTATTGCAATCTATATCTCATTTATGAACTCCTTGTTAGAAGAATTCTTCTTTAGAGGATATGCATTTATCTTATTAAAACAAAAGACAAACACTACCCTTGCATATATCTTCTCAGCAGGCTTATTTGCATTCTATCATGTAGGAATGACCACCGGTTGGTTTAATGGTTTTATCTATGTTTTGGCAATGCTAGGACTATTTATAGGTGGTTGTATCTTTAACTATTTGAATGATACATTTGATACAATTTATCCATCATGGTTAGTTCATATGTTTGCGAATTTTGCTATTAATACCATTGGATGTATATTATTTGGAATTATTTAAAAGGCAAAGAACCATTCTTTGCCTTTCATTTATTTTTAAAGGTATTATAGACATTTAAACAAGCAATTGATAAAACCATAGGAATCACCGCATACCCTGCATTTACCATTCCCTTATTACTCAAAACATAAAATGCTCCGACAAATGTCAAAATAATGAATACAATAAATAGTAGAAATATTAACTTTTTCATAATACCCTCCTACACTTAACGTGTTATAGTCAAACAATAAAATGATGGTCTATTTGGATACATTGGATCAGGATGATTCCAAACATTTGCACTATTAATCTCATTGATATCATCTACTGTTAATTCATCAATAGAAATTTCATATTTATGAATATAAGGTCTATCTTCATATTCATAGTAATCCATCAACCAAACAAGCCAGAATTCAACACTGTCTGTTTCTAATAAAGCATTTTTAATATACTCAATTATTTGTTTAGCTCTACCATCCGTATACTCCCACTCAAGAGAAACACCATACTCTTTATTGGTATATAAATCTACATCCGGAAAACCTAATAAGAAATAATTATCATCTGCTCCACCATCATCAATTATACCCTCATCTATATTCACATGAAATGGATATTCTTGTGGTGGTTCAAACATAGTTAATGGCATATCTGATGCAATAAATCTACATACACTCATTGCATATTCCTCCTATATTCTATAGAACATTTCTTATACTTTCTTTTTCAAAAGCAAAATACCACATATAACAAACACTATTACACCACCAATTACAAATGGAATGATTGGATTATTATAAGTAGGAGCTATTGATTTTGCTTCTTCACATAAAATAAATACCAATTCCCCTTCTGGCAATCCTGTTAAATGTAATGTATAACCAGGATTATTATATTCAAAACCTTCCGTTTCACTTTCAATCATATAATATGGTGTATTTACCACAATATCTAAATTTCCAAACTCTTTCCACGTTTTAGCTGGAGATAAAAGATAGGTATATTTATAAATTGCTGGATTATAGTCACTATTGATAGATGGATATATTGGAGCAGTTACTGTATTTACAATACGTTCATTAGGTTCTAATGCAATTTCATATTGATACCATCTCATTAGGATTCCTCTAAGATCAAAATACACATCAAAACCATGAATCGCACCATTACTCGCTTCATTATATATAAGCATCGTAACAATTGCATTATACCAATCATAATCTAGAACTCCATATTCTTCTTTATATTCAGACAATACAAAATCCTTTAAATACATCCAATGCACTTCAACAACTTCTGCTTTACCATCAATTTCTTCTTTACAACCACCATTCGCATAAAACTTCCATTCAGGTGCTTCTTCTAGTACTTCACCAATTACATAAACAGTAAGCAATCCATCCTCTTCTATCCATGTACTCATTAACACTTCATCAGGTCTAGTAGTATAACCACTTTGATTCACCATATAATACTTACGATTTGTATCTTCAGTAATAGAAATTGCTACTGTAGCTGCCTTATATGTTTCTAAATCAACATCACTTACTTTGTAGGTATACTTAGTAACCAATTGTTCTGGATAATAAAAGTCATCTTCCATATATCCATCATGCAATCTAGCTAAATCCTTCTCTAATTCAAATTGATCACCATAATACAATAATGTATGACGAATTTGTTTATCAATCACTTCTCCATCAATAGTAATATCATATTTATTAGTATCTACAGTATCTTCAACATATGCATAATCTGCAGTACCACCAAAAGGAAACGCAAGAGTTGCGGATACATGATAATCACTAGGATTATAGAAAGTGTATTCAGCCGTTACCTTAGCTGAATATGCTAAAAACTCATTCGCATCATGATAATAAGACTGTGGAAATTCCTGGATATCAAAAGTTAATAATTCTTTTTCCACTATAATTGGACTATCTTCATCTAAAACTATTGCCCCTGTAGAATCTGTTCCTGTCCAACGAGTTTGAGCCGAATTAGCATAAACATGTGATAATGAAAACATAGTTCCCATTAGACATACACACAAACCAACAATAAGCTTCTTAACACTCATCATAGTCTTCCTCCTATCCATATCATTAATCATTCATATATAATACTCAAAAAGCACAAAAACCGATGAACCGGCTACTATATAAGCCTATTCACCGGTATCTATCTACTTATATTGTAAAGGAATCTTATCATTTACACAACTATCGTACATATTATCAAAATATTAAGAAATCTTAACAATTCCCTAAACTAAATATTAATAATTACTTCATAGAATAAAGCATGTAAAAAGAAATGAGGTGATTACGATTGATTGGTTGATTCAATTATTCAATTTAAATATGGTAAAACCTGAACTATATGGATGGTTTCATATAACAAGCTTGCTAATAACAATACTACTGATAGTGATTCTTTTACAGTTTCAAACAACAGAGAAAAACATTCGTTGGATTGTGGGAATTACATCTATAATTGTCATGATTCTAGAAATTTACAAGCAATTATACTATAGCATCAACACTAGCCCAACTATTACATTTGACTACCCATGGAATATCTTTCCTTGGCAGTTTTGTTCAACACCCATGTATATTGGACTATTAGCCGCTATTATAAAAAACAAAAACATGCATTATCGCTTATGTTGTTATTTATGTACATATGCGTTAATGGCTGGAATTTGTGTCATGCTATACCCTTCAAGTGTATTTACCGAAAATGTAATCATGAATATACAAACCATGGTTAACCATGGAACAATGATTTCAATAGGTATATACTTACTAGTAAGTGACTATGTAAAATGTGAAAAACACACTTTACTAGAAGCATGTAAAGTCTTTATTGTTTGTTTTTTGATTGCTATGGTTTTAAATGAAATCGCTTATTATAGTGGTATAGTAAATAAAGATCCATTTAATATGTTTTACATTAGTCCATATGTTAAAGGAAATTTACCAGTATTTGGTGCTATACAAGCAATTGTCCCCTATCCTATTAGCTTAATAATTTATGTACTAGGATTTACAGTAGGAAGTGGAATTATACTATGGCTTGTAAAAAGAAAGGATGATATCAATGAATATTTTAGTAGTAGATGACGACAAAGAAATCGTTGAAAGCATTAGCCTATTTTTAATGGGAGAAAGTTATAACGTATTAAAAGCGTATAACGGCCTAGAAGCACTAGAATTACTAAATGAAAAAGAAGTACATTTAATGATTCTAGATATCATGATGCCTAAATTAGATGGCATTAAAACCTTAATGAAACTAAGAGAATCTAAGAATATACCTGTAATCTTGTTATCTGCCAAATCAGAAGATGCTGACAAGATTTTAGGACTAAGTATTGGTGCAGATGATTACATTACCAAACCATTTAACCCATCAGAACTAGTCGCAAGAGTAAAATCCCATTTAAGAAGATACACAATGCTAGGATCACTGGTTACTACACAAAGTGAAATCACCATTGAGGGATTAACTATCGATACAGATAAAAAAATTGTAAAAGTAGATGGTGAAATTGCTAGACTAACACCATTAGAATACAAAATCTTAGAACTATTAGTAAAAAACAGAGGAAGAGTTTTTTCTCTAGATGATATTTATAAATACGTATGGAACGAAGAAATCGCCATTGGGGATAAATCCATTGCCGTACACATTCGCCATATTCGAGAAAAAATTGAAATCAATCCCAAAGAACCAAGATATTTAAAAAATGTCTGGGGAATTGGATACAAAGTAGATTAGGAGCAAAACATGAAAAAAATATTTTATTCAACATATACAAAAATAGCCATTAGTATCCTATGTGTAGTAAGCATTTTAAGTGCAGTTTCCTTTGGATTACATGGCATAAGAAAATGGGATGAATATAATAGTGAAGTTTATCTTTTCGAAAGTCGTTTTGAAGACAGTTACTTTTTATCAAATGTAGTAAACAGCACTTCTTATGATATGTATATTGCGGCTACAAGATATATTAACGATAAAACGTTGAATCCCAAAACCTATTTAGATAACAATATCGACAGTAATCATATGGATTATTATTTATCCATTGACGGTAAAGAATTTACTAATACCAAAGATAAAAACCAAGATCATCCATACTATTACCAATTAACCATTCACAAAGATGGAAAAATTGAAGAAATGAATCATCCCTATATACATGGCATATATATTGATGTTTCAGAAGTAGAAAACCACCATATAGAAATGTATCTAGGATTAAAACAAGAATACATTACTACTTGTGAAAGTATTTGGAACGAACAAAAAGCATTTTTAAACGGAACGATTCTTAATATTACCTATTGGGGATTAGCTGCCCTTGCTTGTTTGATTTATCTATTCATAGTTGCTGGTAAAGATGAAAAAGGAAACAAAAAAACACATGCAATTGATCGTATGTTTATTGAAGTAAACCTTGTAATAGTTGCGACTATCATTGGTTGTGGTATTCTTGTGGTTCACTTATTCATTAAAGAATACGTACATGGAGATTTCCCTTTCGAATTATTACACCGTTTTACATGTATTACAGTAATGATTTTAGTTTCTGTTTTATTAACACTTGTATTATCACTTGTTAGAAATCTTAAAAATAGAACATTCTTTTCACATAGTCTAACCTTTATCATTCTTAAAAAAGTTATAGACGTAATGAAAACATTTATTAATGAATGTAAAACCATTTTAACTAACCATATGAGTCTTGCAGTAGCAGTAATCCTATTTGTCTATACTGCTATCATTGGACTATTGGGTCATGAATCGTATTATGATGAGTTTTATGTCATTGTTGGTTTTATCTTGTTTCTCATTGTAAGTTATGGCGTAATGAATTATTTAGTTTCTTTAAATCGTATTAAAGAAGGCGTAAACAAAATTAGAAATGGTGAATTAGACTATAAAATCGATAAAATCAAATATAAAGATTTAGATATGTTAAAAGATGGTATCAATGATATTTCTAGTGGTTTACAAGCATCCGTAAACAAAACACTAAAAGCCGAAAGAATGAAAACAGAATTAATTACCAATGTTTCTCATGATCTTAAAACACCATTAACATCAATTATTAGTTATACAACTCTACTATCAAATGTTGAAAATCTACCAGAAGAAGCTAAAGATTATATTGCTATTATTGATAAGAAGAGTCAAAGACTAAAATCATTGACACAAGATTTATTCGATATTTCTAAAGTACAAAGTGGTAATGAAGAAATCGTATTAGAAACACTAAATGTAGAAACATTACTATCACAATCATTAGCGGAATACGAAAAAGAATTAGAAAATTTTACAGTATGTACTAAAATTGAAGAAAACTTACACATCCTTTCTGATGGTAGAAAAATGTCTAGAGTCATAAACAACTTATTAATTAATATCAGTAAATATACCCTTCCACATACAAGAGTATTTATTGATGCATATAGTCAAAATGACAAAGTAATTATCGAGATGAAAAATATCTCCAACTATCCATTAGACTTTGATAAAGAAGAAATTATGCAAAGATTCAAACGCGGTGATGAATCAAGATCAGAAGAAGGTCATGGTTTAGGTTTAGCTATCGTTAAAAGTTATGTAGAAGTCACTGGTGGTACCTTTGACATCACATTAGATGGTGATATGTTTAAAACAGTAATTGAATACAGTAAAGTATAAAATAATATTTGTAAGACCATTTATTTGTTAGTAAATGGTCTTTTTTAATTCATATTATGATTTTTACTTAAATAGATTTAATTAATAATTCCAATACTTCCAGAATTACAATACACATTGCATTAAAGCATTTTTCAATGTATACTGAAGCCACAGGAATAGAAAAAGCATTAGAGCTTTTGTCCAAACGATACGGTTTTGTTTTTAAGAAATTATAGGAGGTAATAATATGGATGAAAAAATTAATTTAAATGATTATATTTGTTACGATGGACCATTGCCTGAAAATCCTAGAATTAAAAATATGACTAAAGAAGAAATCGAAGAAGAATTTATTAAATTATTCGGTGAATATCTTTAAAGAATTATTAGAGCTCGAGTATTTATCTAAAACTTACGGATGAATATTTAGTTAATGATCATATATAGTGATGAACATATTTTTGAAAAAATCAAAAATATGACAGAAGAAGAATTTGAACAATTTTTAAAAGACAAAGAAGCCGACAAATAGTCGACTTCTTTTATTATTGTCATTCACTTTTTAATGTTATCACAATCACTTCAGGACGATTATTAAACCGCATAGGAATAATACTATTCCCTATCCCTTTACTAACTATCATATGCGTATTATCTTCTACAAACAATCCAGCATCATACTTAGGAAACAACCCTTGATTTGGAGCTACTAAACCTCCAATAAATGGCAAACGAAATTGCCCGCCATGCGCATGGCCACTAAACACAACATCCATATCATATTCCACATACACATCAAATAATTCAGGTCTATGAGATAATAAAATGGTATATTGCTCATTCTTTAACTGTTCAAGTTTCGTACTCATAACAGTAATATCATCACCAAACAAATAATCCGTTTGAAAACTAGGATCATCTACACCAATTAAAGAAATAACATCATTCTCTTTTTTAATTTCAATACATTCATCTTCTAATACATGAACACCCAAAGCTTTCATATCTTCTTTAAATGCAGGATATACATCAATTCTACCTTCATGATTACCACTCACATAATAACAAGGCGCAATCTTTACCAACTCTTCTACAAATTCTAATGCTATTTCAGGTTGTGTATTACGCGAATCAATGATATCTCCTGTAATCACAATGATATCTACATTTGTATCATCTAGTTTATCAAGTACTTTATCTCCAATATTCGTATTATGAAAATCAGAGATATGTGCAATTGTAAAACCATCAAAGGCTTTAGGTAATCGATTGGATGAAATGGTATATGTATTCACTTCTAAAGCTTTATTAGCCCAAAAAATCAATAATATACCAAAGATTATAAATATACTTAATAAATATATACTTCTTCTCTTCATAACTATCACACTTTCTTATGTATAATAATTTATCATGTAACGAATAAAACAAAAAAGCCCTTTAGTAAATGATAAGATCCCTCTAAAGTAGACAACTAAAATATATAAAGTTGTTTATGAAAGGAGGGATCTTTTCTTATGGGAAGAAAGAGTAAGTATACAATAGAAGAAAAGGTTCAGGCGGTACTAGATTATAAAAATGGAAAA